>NZ_FCNT01000044.1 GCF_900021155.1 Alistipes sp. CHKCI003 | reverse complement strand
GCAGAAAGAGGTATGTGTGGCGTGCGGAAGCTGTCGTCCGAGCGCCTCGACCTGCGCGAACGATCGGATAAGATGGGGCGGGAGGGTAATCGTCGGTAAATGCCGGCCGGGGATTCCGGCTCTTCGCGGTCCGCGGGCGACGGGCTCGTTTTCAGACCGTGCCTGATCCTGCGCGTAAATCGTGGGCATTGTGTCGATATGCACGTTCGATTTGCTGCTTTCGCGAGCGCCGCTCCTGCTTTTGCTACCGATTCTCCGATCCATGATGTCGATTCCCAAGCCGTTGCGTCTTCTTTTTCGCATGGGAGTTCGCCGGCGTCTCTCGAAACCGATCCGAAGGTTCGTTACCGGCTGCTTCTGCGGGTGTTTCGGGCATATCGCCTGTGCCCGAAAACAGCTGCTCCGAGGATATCTATGCGCATATCGAACAAACGAACCCGATGTCGAACGTCTTGCCTGCGAGCCGATGACATTTCGAGGGCGCAATCCGAGTTCCGAGGCGAACGCGGATCCACTCCCGATCGAACGATCGGACGTGTGAATTTCCTGCGCGCTCCCCGTTTTTCCGTTATCGGGCGAATTTCCCGCGCATTCCGTTTTTCACGAAACGCCCTTTTGTTCTTCGCGGATGCACCCGCACTCCCCCCCCCTCCGGCCTTCCTACCGCCTCTTCCCGCTTCCGCCCTCCGCAGAAAACTCCGGCGCTTCCTTGCAGACCGTTCTGTCCCGCCGACGGCCGCGAGCGGAACGGCCGCCGCCGTCCTCCGGCTTCGCGGGCCGCAGCGATCATTCGAACCGTTCGAACGTGTCGTAAACGACCGTCTCGGCGAGCGCCTTGCGCGTCCGGTCGTAGCGGTCGGGCGAAGCGGGCGTACCGTCCGCGTAACCGACGAGCAGAATGTTCACGGGCGTCAGCCGCGCGGGCAGCATGAACTCCCGGCGCAGGCCGTCGGGATCGAACATGCAGACCCACAGCGAGCCCAATCCGAGCGAAGCGGCTTCGAGCATCATGTGGGCCGTAACGATCGTCGCGTCGATGTCGGCGATCTGTTTGCCGTCTGCGGGGCGTATCCATGCCTCCTCGGTGTCGGCACATACGACCAGAGCGAGCGGTGCGCCGCAGGTTCGGGCGCAGCGGGCGAGCTTTTCCATCCCGTCGGGCGTGCGTACGACCAGTATGCGTTGCGGCTGTCGGTTCGCTCCGGTGGGTGCTATGCGCCCCGCTTCGAGAATCGGGTCGAGCTTTTCCTGTTCGACCTCGTCGCTGCGATAGGCGCGGCAGGAGTAGCGTTTCTTGGCGAGTTCCAAAAAATCCATATGTTTGCGTTTTGATCGAATGTCTTTCGCAACGTCCGCCGCTGCCGTAGACTCTGCGGTCGGAAGGCCGCCCCCCCCTCGCTCAAGAGCCCGGCGGCCGGAGCGGTTCGGGGGGGGCAGCTGCGGGACGGACGTTTCCCGTGCACCTGCAAATCGGGTGCATTTCTCGGCCGCCGGAGCCGTTTTTCGAAGATTTGTCAGCCCCCGACTGACATTCTGTCAGTAAAAGCGGGCTGGCACATCGTTTGTTCGGTATGCGGGGACAGAAATCTAACTAAAAAACAATACAGTATGAAAAACGGAAAAATCGGCGTTACGACCGAAAACATTTTCCCCGTAATCAAGAAATTCCTCTATTCCGACCACGAGATTTTCCTGCGCGAGCTGATTTCCAACGCGGTGGATGCCACGCAGAAACTCCGCACGCTCTCCTCGACCGGCGAGTTCAAGGGCGAGCTGGGCGACCTGACGATCCGCGTCGAGGCCGACAGGGAGGCCCGGACGCTGACCGTTACCGACCGCGGCGTGGGCATGACGGCCGAGGAGGTCGACCGCTACATCAACCAGATCGCCTTCTCGGGCGCCGAGGAGTTCATGGAGAAATACAAGAATCAGTCGATCATCGGTCATTTCGGTCTCGGATTCTACTCGGCCTTCATGGTTTCGGACAAGGTGGAAATCCTCACCCGCTCGTTCCGCGAGGGCTCGAAGACGGTCCGCTGGAGCTGCACGGGCACGCCCGATTTCGAGATGGAGGAGACGGACGAGCCCCGCGACCGCGGCACGTCGGTCGTCCTGCACCTGTCGGAGGAGAGCCTCGAATTCGCCGACGAAGCGCGCGTGCGCGAGCTGCTGCGCAAGTACTGCCGGTTCCTGCCCGTGCCCATCGCCTGCGGCAAGGTCAAGGAGTGGAAGGACGGCAAGTACGTCGATACGGACAAGGACGAGATCGTCAACGACACCGAACCGCTGTGGACGCGCAAGCCGTCCGACATCACCGAGGAGCAGTACAAGGAGTTCTACCGCGAGCTCTACCCCGCCTCCGACGATCCCCTGTTCTACATCCATCTGAACATCGACTACCCGTTCCACCTGACGGGCATTCTCTACTTCCCGAAGATCCGGAACAACTTCGAGATTCAGAAGAACGAGATCCAGCTCTATTCGAATCAGGTCTTCGTAACGGATCAGGTGGAGGGCATCGTACCCGAATACCTCACGCTGCTCCACGGCGTGATCGACTCGCCGGACATCCCGCTGAACGTTTCGCGCAGCTACCTGCAGAGCGACGCCAACGTGAAGAAGATTTCGGGCTACATCACCCGCAAGGTGGCTGACCGCCTGCAGGAGCTCTTCGCGTCGATGCGCAAGGACTACGAGGAGAAGTGGGACGATCTGAAGATCTTCATCGAGTACGGCATCCTCACCGACGAGAAGTTCGCCGAGAAAGCCGAGAATTTCATGCTCTGGAAGAATACCGAGGGCAAATATTTCACGCCCAAGGAGTATGACGAAACGGTCGGCGGCAGCCAGACCGACAAGAACAAGACGGTGGTCTACCTCTATGCGGACGATCCCGTGGAGAAGGCTTCGTTCGTCGAGGCGGCCCGCAACAAGGGCTACGACGTGCTGGTGATGGACGGTCAGCTCGACAATCACTACATCGGCTGGTACGAGAGCAAACACAAGGATCGGCGCTTCGCCCGCGTGGACAGCGACGTGGTCGACAAGCTCATCCCGAAAGACGAGAGCCTCAAGATGTCGCTCACCGAATCGCAGCAGGAGCTGCTGCGCCCCGTGTTCGAGAGCCAGATGCCCAAGGACGACAAGATCCGCTACCAGATTTCGTTCGAACCGATGGCCGCTGACGCTGCGCCCGTCGTCATCACCCAGAACGAGTTCATGCGCCGCATGAAGGAGATGGCGGCGATGAGCGGCGGCGGCATGAGCCAGTTCTACGGTCAGATGCCCGACAACTTCACCATCGCGGTGAACGGCAACCACCCCATCGTGATCGACGTGCTGGCCGACGTGGAGAAGGAGTACGGCGACAAGCTGAAGTCTATCACCAAGAAGATCGACGCGGCCGTGGCCGAGGAGAAGCGTTTCGACGAGTTGGTGAAGGACAAGAAGGAGGAGGAGCTGACGCCCGAGGAGAAATCCGCCCGCGAGGAGCTTTCGAAAAAGATCCTCACGCTGCGCGACGAGCGCACGCAGCGCCTCACGGAGATCGGCAGCGGGAACCGGCTCGTCAAGCAGATCATCGACCTCGCGCTGCTGTCGAACGGCATGCTCAAAGGCAAGAACCTCACGGAGTTCATCCAGCGCTCCATCTCGCTGATCGAGAAGTAGCCGGTCCGTGGACGGGCGGGCGGAGGCTCGTACGCCCCGCGCCCATCCCAAGGGGGCGAGAACGTCCGACGGGTTTTTGGGCGCTCCGGCGTTACCGCCTGTCCGGAAAAGAGGCGGCAAGGGGCTGTCCGACAAGTTTTTCAACCCTCCGAGAATCGCGTATTCGGAAATGTTCCCGAATAGCAGTGCGAATGAAAGAGGGGCGTCTGAAACTTGTCGGCCAGCCCCCGTTTTTTTGCGCCCCTCCGCCGTACCATCAGACGCAAGGGGCGAAATGCGTCCGAAGCAGTACGAGAGGTGAACCGGCGAACGGATTTATATGCCGAGACTTATATGTCGCGGTTTTTCTAATCCGGGACGAGCCGAGGGGGGGCAGGCGAACGATTCGCGGCCGGTTCGGGGATTATTCGCACATCGTGCCCCGCTTGGACGGAGAGAGGCCCGAACCGAATATGCCGCTTCGGTCGACAGCCCCCCCTGAAAGAGCCTCTGAAATTATATTCGCAAAAACCAAAAGTTCATTTCGGAAAAACGAGATGCGTAAAAAAATCACACACGTGTTCCCGGTAATGATAAAAGAATCGACTTCTCGAAAGTCGATTCTTTTTTATCGTATGGAATGCTAATCAATAGACATTTCAAACAAAGCCTGCATATGCAACTTGAGTCGCTTAAATGCTGCTACAACAGCAAACGAACTGGTGAATTTCGGGCCAAAGTTCGGCGTTCAAGTCTCCAGTCAGATAAGCGACCTGTTCGCCCTGCATATCCATTCCGGAAGCTACGGCAATATTGTCGGACTGTTCGAGTTCGAGTTTGTGTCCTCCGGAAACGGTCTCCGAAAGCCCTGCCGGCACCTTGTCGCCGAGGCTCGCTCTTCGGGCTGGGCGGACATTCGGACGGACACCGCATCGAGCCTGCCAAAACGGCTGGTCCGTACAGCGGACGGCCGAATGTCCGTCCGCTTTCCGGGGCTGTTTCGGCGGCATTCGCCGGGGGCGGAATCTCCCGGTTTTCGGTCGTTTTGCCCGATTCGGCGTACACGAGAGAGTGTGTGTTTCCGTATGCATTTCCTTTTTTTCGTTCGATATGAGCTGCCCGCGAAGAGTGAGGGGACACCCCCCCGGCAATCGGTTCGTCGGTCGATAGCGGCAGCATATTTGCGTCGCCATACGAATCCGCCTCCGATTTCTCGGGGTTTTGATCCCGGGTGCGGAACATGTCGTGCGACAGGAAAGACCGGCTTCTCGCAAAGCCGATTCTTGCCGTCGTCGTCGGGAATGCGTGTGTGATTCTTGCGCGTCTTGTTTTTCCGGAATCGAACGATAATGTTTGCGCATTCGGTCTTTACGGGATTTTTTTGCGAATGCATGCGGAACGGTTCCGGTCCGCCCGCCCCTTTCCTTCCTCCCTCCCTTTTCCCTTCCGGTCGGGCTCCGCGCCGCCCTTGCGGGTGGTTCCTGTGCGAAAAGATGGCCCTCCCGCATCCGGAGGCACCGATGCAGCGAGGGCGATCCGCAAACCGGATCGCCCTCGCGTCGTCGATCGTCTTGCCCGTCCCTTCGCAGAGGGACCCGCGGCATCGTGCCTATTGCCGCGGCTGGGTCGTAACGTCGATGTAGGTGAGTGTACCCACATAGGTGCCCTTGAACAGGATGTTCTCGTCTTCGTCGAGGAAGTCGAACTTCAGCGTGTATTCGTCTCCGTTCTTGCTGACTTCGACGGTTCCCGATTCGATGTCGTTGACAGCGCTGGCGACTTCGTCTTCGGATTCGCCGAAAAGATACCATGTGCCGATGGGGCTTTCGCCGTCAGTCCCGTCGATCAGTCCGGGAATGGCCGTGCCGGGCTTCAGCGCCTCCGTAACCGTCTCGTCTTTCTTGAGCATCGTGTAGGTTCCCGGGGCGACTTCCGTCGTATAGTCGGTCGACGTGTTGATTTCGAACATCAGCGCATCGCCCTTGCCCGTCAGATTGACGGCATCTTTATAGCCGGTTCCCGTAAGCTGTATCCTCCAGTTGTGGGAGAGGCCCTCAGTGCCGTAATTCGTTCCGTAGAAGAGCAAAGCTCCTTGCGAGAAGGCGTTCAGGGAGTGGATCATCGGCTCGGTGCTTTTCACCGTAACCTTGCAGGTTGCCGTGAAATTCCCTTCGTTCGAAGTAGCGGTGATGATCGCCTCGCCCGGGGCCACGCCCGTGATCTTGTCGTCTTCGACAGTCGCAACGGACGTATCGCTCGACGTCAGCTTATAGGTCCTGTCGGCGGCATTCGACGGCAGGACCGAAACCACGATGGATTTCGAAAGCCCTTCGGTTACGGTGATTTCCTCGGGAGTTATCTTGATACCGGTTACGGGTGCGTCGGACGGCGTTACCGGATCATCGCTGTCCGAGCAGGAAGGCGCGAAAAAGGCAAATGCGGCAAAGCCCAGAAGAACTGCCGTGTAACTGAAAAGATTCTTGATTGTTTGCATAATGTTTTAATAAAAATTAGTGTTCAGTCTGACAAATATACTATTTTATTTATGAAAAACGATCGATTCGTAACGATCCGTTGCATTTTTGTTCCCGTTGGATGGGATGCGGCTTCTCCCGGGAACGAAAAAATTCGGCTTCCGAACGATCGTACTTACGCAGGCGCAGCAGCGCAGCCGCTTGTTTGTCTGTCTTTTCCGGATGCCTTCTTTTTCTGCCCCGGCACCCCCGAACCGCTTCCGGTATCCCGGCACCCGTCTGCTTCGTCCGGAACAGGACGGACGCGAAAGGCTCCGACCCTCCGGGAGAAGTGCCGCGGCATCCGGCGGTCCGGCCGGTCGGCCCACCTCTGCGGCTCGCGGCACGGCTATTCCGGCCCACGGATCGTGCCTTCCGCCTGCACCCCCGAACCGCTTTCGGTATCCCGGCGCCCGTCTGCTCCGTCCGGTTCGCTTTTTCGAATGCCTCCCGGCCCTGCGGCCCCGATCGACCGCAAGCGCCTTTTTCCGGCCCGCGAATCGTGCCTTCCGCCTGCACCGCCGCCATCTTTGGCCCCGGCACCCCCGAACCGCTTTCGGTATCCCGGCGCCCGTCTGCTTCGTCCGGAACAGGACGGACGCGAAAGGCTCCGACCCTCCGGGAGAAGTGCCGCGGCATCCGGCGGTCCGGCCGGTCGGCCCACCCCTGCGGGCCGCGGCACGGCTATTCCGCCCCGCCGGTCGCAGACGGGGTGTTTTCCGTCCACCGCTGCTTCAGCATCTCGACGAACCACTCCGGGCAGCGGCACGGACGTCGCGTATCGCTGCGTATGAATCCCAGCACGGTCGATCCGGTGTTGAGCAGTTCGCCCCGTTCGTTCAGGATCTCGTAACGGAACGTGATGCGGGCCATCGGCATTTCGTCGATGCGCAGACGGACGGTCAGCAGCTCGTCGTAAAGGGCCGGACGCAGGTATCTGGCGTGCACGTCGAGTATCGGCATCATGATGCCTCTCCGTTCGACTTCGGCGAACGAAAGGCCGCACGCCTCGCGCATGAACTCGCTGCGGGCGGCTTCGTAGTAGCAAATATAATTCGAATGATGGACCACGCCCATCTGGTCGGTGTGTTCGTACCACACCCGGACTTTGCATTCGTACACAATCATGCTCCAAAGATAACCATATCCTCCGCCCCGCCCAAGTTTTCGCCTCGGTTTTTGCATCCGGCCGTGATCTTCCGTAAAAATAAAGAACCGGAATTTTCGCGGAGCGGAAATAAAAAGTATTTTTGTGCCTTAAATCACACCAAAAATTACACTGTCATGAAGAAAATCTGCTGTTTACTGAGCGTTTCTGCGCTGCTTTTCGGACTGTCGTCCTGCGACGACGAAGCCTACGACGTCCGTCTGGGTGCCCAGCGCGACACGGCTCCCGTAACCCTCCATGCCGTGCGCTACGACTCGCATCGGGGCGTCGACTCCGCCGTGGTCGAGGTCGTCGGCCGCGGTCTCGTCATTCCGGTCGATGCCTCGGGATGCGCCACGTTCGAACTCGCGGTCGGCGATTACGAGCTGAGGGTGTCGCGCCGCGGCTATCTGCCCGTCATCGAGAACGTCAGCGTTACGCTGGCCAACGACGGGAGCGATGTCCCCGTCGTTTCGGCTCGGACGCTCGACGTGAATCTCCATCCGCTCACCGCATCGGCCAAGGGCTATGTAACGCGGATTGCGGAGGAGAACGACCGCCGCTATCAGTCCGGCGCCATCGTGCGCATAGAGCTAACGGACATCGAGACCGATATGGTATTCGAGACGCGCACGGACGACGAAGGCGCCTATCGGATCGACAGCCTGCCGGAGGGCGCCTCGCTGTTCTGCAAGGCGGAATGGTACGACGGCGGTGCGGTCTACAGCGGCAGTCAGGAGCTTTCGCCCCTCTTTTCCGAGGCGCAGTCCGGACTGCCCACGATCGCCATGACGCGGGAGGAGTACAGCTGCTCCTACGACATCCTCGCCATGCCCGAAACCCCGACCGGCGCCTTGAGCCTGACCTTCCCCGTAGCGGCCGACGTCGATGCCATCCGCATCGATCAGATCCTCGTGCTGGACCGGGAGGAGCGTCAGGTGGGCGTCCTCGCTTCGTGGAGCGACGGCGACCGCGTCCTGAACATCCGTTCGGCCGATCCCAAGGGCTGGCGCACCGGGTCGACGGAAGACTATACCTTCTCGGTGAATGTTCCCAATGTCGAGGGCGGCCGTCTCACTGCGAGCGGAACGTTCGGCATCGCCACCCGCACGGGGCGTCTCGCCGTCGTCCGCAGCGAGTACGATCCCGCCACGGGAATGATCACTTGGCCGCTGCTCGAAAACGCCCTCTCCTATAAAATCTACGTGGCCGACTCCGACGACAACGACTACGTGGTCAAGGACAACTTCGCACCCGAAGACGGGCTCACCGGGGAGTATCCCGTGAACAGCCTCATCGACGTGAACGAGCGCAAGGTCTACTATGTGAAGGTGGTCGGTGTGAACAGCCAGTACGAAGGCGACCTCGCCGCCGCGAAGGAGCTCACGATCGCCCACATCAACCCCTATCCGGTCTTCTACGAGAGCAACACCAACACCCTGCATTGGCAGTCCGTCGGATGTGCCACCGCCTACCGAATCTACCTGAAACGGCAGGGAGCCGACACCTACAGCCTCGAATCCACCGTCTCCGCCAGTGCGGACAATTCGGGCGAAATGAGCCTCAGCATCTTCTCGATCATCGACCGCGGCGACTACGGCACCTACTTCGTGAAGGTCGTCGGCGTCATGGAAAACGTATCCGGCAATGTCAATTCGGCCGAGGAGGTCGAAATCCCCTACTATTACTATTGACCGACGGTACGCACCGCCTGAAAGAGGCCGATGGGAAGCCTCGAAAATTGAAAGGGGCTGTCTAAGATTTGTTAGACGGCCCCTTTGTCCGTACTGCTCATCGGGAACTTTTCCGGATACGCAGTTCTCAGAGGGTTGGAAGAACTCGCCGGACAGCCCCTTCTTCCTCCCTACTCCCCGGCAGTCCCGCGCCGTCATGGAATTCGATCGCGATTTTTCCCTCCGACAAACCTTCGTCCCATTCGCACTCCGTCCGTATGACGGATTTTTGCACGCCGGATACTGCCGTCTCATGATCCGTTGCGTTGCGTTGCGTCGTGCCGCTCCGCATTGCACCTTCCCGGCTTCCTGCCCCGCACCGCTTTTCGGCGAGGCGTTCTTCGCTCCCCGCCGGTTTTCCGTCCGGATCGGATTCGTACAGCGCGCCGCTCCTCCTCGGCCCGGAATACGCCGCAACCTTCGCTGTCGCCTGCACTGTGTCGTTTTTTCGCAACTCGATATATTCCTCTGTCGTGCCGTGCCGTTTCCCGACGATCCGGACTGCGCATCCGCTCCCCCTCTCCCTTCTTCTTCTCGCGGCAGCCCCGCGCCGTCTTAGAATTCGATCACGATTTTTCCCTCCGATAAGCCTCCGGCTTCTGCGGCCTCGGGCCGCAAAGCATCCTCCCGCATTCCGGGGGGCGTAGCCTCCACCCGCATGCCTCCCCCGGCATCCAGCGTCAGACGCGCGTCGCAGCCGTTCGCGCGTACGCGGTACACCCCGGCCGGCGGCAGCAGTTTCCGGGTTTCCGCGATCCGCACTTCGCCCCCGGCCGCGAGTTCCCCGATGAGCAGATAGGGATGCGGCATCATGCGCGCGGCATGCTCCATCTCGCCGCGGCCGATCAGACCGCGCAGAACGGTCGAACTGACCTTTTCGGCGTCGGCGTCGTACTCGGCGATCCGGATCACGCGAAAACCGAATCGGTCGCGCAACTGTTCGAGGTAGGCGTAATCACCCTCCTTGCCGCGGCCGAAATGGTGGTTGTATCCCACGACGAGCGTCCGGATGCCCACCTTGCCGATCAGATAATCCCTCACGAACGCATCGGGCGCCAGCCGGCTGAACGCCCGGTCGAACGGGATCACGATCAGGTTGTCGATCCCTTGGCGTTCGAGCAGCCACGCCTTCTCTTCGGTGGAGGTGAGCAGCCGCAACCCCTCGGCGCAGCCGAGCGTTATGCGGGGATGCGGCTCGAAGGTGAGCACCACGCTCTCGCCTCCCGCGGCGCGTGCCTCGGCCGCGACCCGTTCGAGCAGCAGCCTGTGTCCTCCGTGCACCCCGTCGAACGAGCCGACCGCGGCGGCCGGCGAACGAAACGGGGGCAAAGCGTCGAATCCGCGGAAAATCCTCATCGTCTAAGCGTTGTCTTCGCTCTCCTTGACGAAGTAAGCGACTTTTTCGAGCAGCGTCGTGATGTCGTAGTTCTCCACGACGATCCCCTGCGGGAAATTCAGGGGCGTGGAGGTGAAGTTCAGTACGCCCCGAATGCCGGCGTTGATGATCGGCAGCACCAGCCGGGGCGCGACCGTCGTCGGCGACGAGACGATCACCAGACTGATCTCGCGCTCCTCGGCGATCTCTTCGAAGCGGTCCATGTGGTAGCACGGGATGCCGTCGATGGTCTTTCCGACCTTCTCGGGATCGACGTCGAACGCCGCCGTGATCTTCAGTTTCAGCCCCTTGCCGTTGAAGTACTTGGTGATGGCCTGCCCCAGATGCCCCATCCCCAGCACGGCGATGTTCATCGGCTGCGGACTGTCGAGGATCCGGCTGATGAAGTCCACGAGCACCTTCACGTCGTAGCCCTTCTTCGTGTCGCTCGAAAAGCCGATGAGCATCAGATCGCGGCGCACCTGCACGGCCGTGATGCCGTGTATGCCCGCCAGTACGTGCGAAAAGATGTGCGTGATTCCCTGCTTGTGGCAGGCGAGTAGCGTGCGCCGGTATTCGCTCAGACGTTCGATCGTCTTCTCGGGGATTCCGTTGCCGATGGTAGCCATTTGCTGCGTAATGCGTTTGTTTTTCGACCGGATGCGCCGTTCGCGCTATTCGATCGCGATCGTATAGTCTTCGTTGTAGTTCACGCGGGTCCAGTTGCGGTTCACGTGGTTGCCGCGGCCTTCGCTCCGCCCGAAGGTGTAGGTCGTCTGAAGCGGCGTGTAGTCCGTGCCATCGAGGTCGTAGCGGATGTCGCCGAACATGGCCGGTGCGAAGATCAGCGCCGTGTCGTAGCCGCGGTAGGAGTAGAGCGTCGGCAGCGAGCCGAACGCGCGGATATAGTCGCTGTCGAACCGGAGGACCGTCTCCGAGTCGCGTTTGGCGTGATAGCTGGAGAGGAAGACGACGTGGTCCTTGAAGAATATCTCGCGGCTCAGATTGTTGTACCGGTTCCAACGGGCGTTGCCCAGCACGACGAAACGGGGCGGTGTGCTCCCGCGCGAGACGATGCTCGTATAGGCCGAAGCGAGCGCCGCGAGGATGCGGTCCACGTCGAGTTCGTTGTCCGCCATGACGACGAAGACGTTGTCCGCCGTGTTTTGCAGCAGCGGCGTGAGGTCGCTCGGGCTGTTGCCCTTGCCGCGGCGCTCCACCACCGAAGCGTGTTCGTAGACGTAATGGTGCTTCCGGTACTCCCTGTCGCCGATGAGCGAGCGTATCTCGGCCTCGAACTCCCTGTCCGTCCGGTCCGAATAGATCAGCGTGATCTGCTTGCTGCCGTCGGTCAGATCGGCCGCCTTGTCGTACTTGCGCTCGGGCGAGGGGGCCATCTGGAACAGCACGTCGCTGTCGATGCCCGTGATGTTGGCCAGCGGCGAGACCACGGGAATGCCCCGCAGCTCGGCGAAGCGGACGACGGGCTCCAACGGCTGTTCGTAGACGGGCCCCACGACGAGATCGGCGTTGCGGAACGCCTCGTCCTCCTCGACGATCCGGCGCACCGTCTCCGCATTGCGCTCCGTGTTGAACAGGTCCACATGCACCGAGTAGCCCGCGCGCTTCACGCTGTCCAGTCCGAGCAGAAAACCCTGATAGAATTCGAGGTAGTTGGCATTGGCGACGCCGTGTACCGCCAGCGGCAGCATCAGCGCCACGCGCAGCGTCTCGCCGCGTCCGAGAGGCCGGAAATCGACTTCCAGCCGCGTCGTATCGCCCGTCCCCACGGAATCCGTGCGGGGCAGCCGGCCGAAAAGCGCATCCGGCGCAAACCCGCCGAACTCCGTCTCCGCGGTTCCGGCCGGAACGCTCCATGCCGCCGCTTCGTCCTGCCTTGTCCGGGCCGCCCCGTCGGCGCCCCGTATTGCTTCCGCCGGTGCCGTCGCATCCTCCGTCCGTTTTCCCCGGGCGGCCTCGGCCTGTGCCGCCGCATCCGCTTCCGGCTCTGTTCCGGCCGCTCCGCCGGCATCCCGAGCCGGTCTCGTCTCCGGCCATCCGGCCCGCCTGTCCTCCGGCTTTCCCGGAGCCGTCCCGCCGGCAGACGCGCGCGTCGCCCCGTTCGACGGCACCTTGATGATCGCCCCGGCCTTGAGGCCCGCGGGCTGCAATCCGCCGTTGAGCTCCGAGAGACGTGCTTCCGTCGTCCCGAAGCGGCGTGCGAGCGCATAGAACGTCTCGCCCGCCGCGACCATGTGGTAGGCGTATCCCTCGTCGGCCACGCTGTTCAGATTCTCGCGGTAGCTCTCCCACTGGGCCTGCACGGCGCCCGCCGGCTCCGTGCCGCGCTCCTTGCGGCGGACGAGGATGCGCTCGCCGGGCCGCAGCCGAATGGGGTCGAGCGACGGATTGTCCTCGATGAGGGTCCCGAGCGGGATGGCATAGCGGCGCGAAATGGCATAGAGCGTCTCGCCCTCGGCCACGGTGTGGGTGTCGAACGTCTTGCGCAGTTTGCGCTCCGACGGCGCGCCCGCCGCCTCCGCCGTGAAGGGTATCTTGAGCTTCGCGCCCGCCTTCAGCCCTCCGGCCGCGGCGGGATTGAGACTCAAGATCACCCGTTCGCCCACGCCGTAGGTCCGCGCCAGTCCGTAGAGCGTTTCGCCCTTCCCGACGGTGTGGACATAGTATTTCGCGCCGTCGATCACCACGACCGTCTTCGACTTTCCGGCCGCGAGCGCCGCAGCCGCGCTCCACAGGAGCACCACGAGGATCAGACCGAATCTCTTCATCGCCGGGACCTTACTTTCGGGGGTTGTTCTTTTCGCGGAAGCGCAGTTCCGTGATTACCTTCTTGGTGTAGAGCGGGAAATCGCCGTTCATCATCCATGCGTAGTAGCTCGGCTCTGCTTCGAACACCTCGCAGACCGGACGGCCCTTGTGCTTGCCGAATCCGAAGACCTCCACCCCTTTGTCGTCGTAGACGATGCGGCCGGCGTAGTCGACGCTCTCGCCGCGCGACGAATATTCGGCCAGCGCGTCCACGTCGTTGGGCAGATCGTCGTAGCGGTCGAGCTGGGCCTTCAGCACCTCGTAGGTCGCCGCCGTGTCGGCTTCGGCCGAGTGGGCGTCTTCGAGCTCCTTGCCGCAATAGAAGCGGTAGGCCGCCACCAGCGTGCGCTGCTCCTTCTTGTGGAAGATGTTCTGCACGTCGACGAACCGCCGCCGCTTGAAGTCCACGTCGATGCCCGCACGCATGAACTCCTCGACCAGAACCGGCAGATCGAAGCGGTTCGAGTTGAAACCGCCGAAGTCGCAGCCGCGGATGAACTGTTCGAGCGACTTGGCCACCTGCGCGAAGGTCGGGCACTCCTTCACGTCGTCGTCCGTGATGCCGTGCACGGCCGTAGCCTCCTCCGGGATGTGCATCCCGGGATTGAGGCGGCGTGTTTTCGTGATCTCCTCGCCGTCGGGCATGACCTTGATCAGCGAGATCTCGACGATGCGGTCCTTCGACGTATCCACGCCGGTGGTTTCGAGGTCGAAGAAGACGATGGGGCGTTTGAGGTTGAGCTTCATTTCGGGGCGTTCGCTTATGCGTTGATCATCATCGGCATGAGCAGCATGAGCGTCGAGCTCGTCTGCTTGTCGTCGTAGACGGGCTTGAAGACGCCCGCGCGGGTCGAGTCCGCCAGTTCGACCACCACCGTGGGGGTCTCCGTGTTCGAGAGGATCTCGACGAGGAAGGTCGATTTGAAGCCGATCGTAATGGGCTGCCCGTCGTAGCTGCACGCGATCGTCTCGTTGGCCGACACCGAGAAGTCGATGTCCTGCGCCGTGAGGTCGATCCGGTTGTCGGCGATGTCCATGCGGATGAGGTTCGTCGTGGGATTCGAGCAGACGGCCACGCGCTTGATGCCGTTCAGCAGCTCGATGCGGTCCACCAGCACCTTGTTGGGGTTGTTGGCCGGGATCACGGCGTTGTAGTTCGGATAGTTGCCCTCGATCAGGCGGCACACGAGCGTATGGCTCTTCAGGCGGAACACCGCATTCTTCGAGTCGAAGCCCGCGACGATGGCATCCTCCTCCTTGAGGAGCACCGATCTGAGCAGGTTGGCGGGTTTCTTCGGCAGGATGAACGATGCGGCCACCCCGTTCTGCATCTCGGCCTCGTACTTCACCAGCTTGTGCGCATCCGTGCCCACGAACGTGAGCGCGTTCTCCGCGATGCTGATGTAGATGCCGTTCATCACGGGCCGCAGCTCGTCGTCGGCCGTGGCGAAGATGGTCTTGTTGATGCCGCTGATGAGCGTGTCCGCGTCGAGCGAGAGCTCCTTCTTCTCGGCGCTCAGCTGCGGCACGGCCGGATAGCTCACGGCGCTCGCGCCCGGAATCGAGAGCGAACCGCTCTTCCACTCGATGCGGATCTCCCAATTCTTGTCGTTGACGTCGATCGTCAGCGGAATCTCCGAAAACTCCTTCAGCGAGTCGAGCATCAGCTTGGCCGGCGCGGCGATCGTGCCCTCGCTCTCTACGTTGTCCACCGCGATGGAGCCGATGAGCGTGGTTTCGAGGTCCGAGGTGGTTACTTTGAGTTCGCCGTCCTTGAGCTCCATGAGGAAATAGTCGAGGATAGGCAGCGTATTCTTGTTGCTGATAACCTTGCCCGTGGTCGCCAGAAGCGAGAGCAGGGCCGAACTTGATACGGTGAATTTCATCTTTACTGTCGTTTGTTTTATTCGGTTTGTTACTTCGGTAATTCGTCATTTTATTCCGGCCGGTCGCCCGCTTCGGTCCGCCGACGGCTGCCGGTCTCCTCTGCGGAGCGCTTCCCGCCGTTCCGGAACCGTCTGCGGTGCGTTTTTTCCTCGGACCGGGCCCGTCGGTTCCGCTCCTCCCGGCAGCAGCATCCCCGCCGGCTTCGTCCTACATGCCGTAAAGGCGCCTCCGTCGATTCCGTCTCCGGCTTCCGGGGCTTATCAGCCTGTTCGGTTTCGGACCGTATTCGTTGAATCCGCCCGTCCCTTCTCGGGGTCTCGCCTCGGAGGAAGCTCCGCCCGACTGCGTGCCGCAAGGACGGCCTCGCCGAAACTCTTATCGCCCTCCCCGCCGGCTGCGCCCTTCGCGGTCCCGGGCCGCAACTGCCAAGTCTGCCCGTCCCTTCTCGGGGCCTCGCCTCGGAGGAAGCTCCTCCCGGCCGTGCGCCGCAAGGGGACGCGGCCGTTTCCTTCCGGCATCCGCTTGCAACCGCGTTCGGCCGGCCTGTGCGAATAGGAGGCTCGGCATTTCGCCTCCCCGCCTCTTCGCGTTTTCGTCGTCGCTCCGGTCCTGTCGGCCGTCGCTTTCTCCGCGGCGGACGGCTTCGCCCTTCGCGATCCCGGGCCGCAGCTGTCGGGTCCGCCCGTCCCTTCTCGGGGCCTCGCCTCGGAGGAAGCTCCGCCCGGCCGTGCGCCGCAAGGGAACGCGGCCGTTTCCTTCCGGCATCCGCTTGCAACCGCGTTCGGCCGGCCTGTGCGAATAGGAAGCTCGGCACTTCGCCTCCCTGCCTCCCCGCCTCTTCGCGTTTTCGTCGTCGCTCCGGTCCTGTCGGCCGTCGCTTTCCCCGCGGCGGACGGCCTCGTCGAAACTCTTATCGCCCCTTGCCGCCGGCTGCGCCCTTCGCGGTCCCGGGCCGCAGCTGTCAGGTCCGCCCGTCCTTTCTCGGGGCTTCGCCTCGGAGGAAGCTCCGCCCGGCCGTGCGCCGCAAGGACGGCCTCGCCGAAACTTTTATCGCCCCTCCCCGCCGGCTCACCCTTCGCGATCCCGGGCCGCAGCTGTCGGGTACGCCCGTCCCTTCTCGGTGCCTCGCCTCGGAGGAAGCTCCTCCCGGCCGTGCGCCGCAAGGGGACGCGGCCGTTTCCTTCCGACATCCGCTTGCAACCGCGTTCGGCCGGCCTGTGCGGATAGGAGGCTCGGCACTTCGCCTCCCTGCCTCTTCGCATTTTCGTCGTCGCTCCGGTCCTGTCGGCCGTCCGCCGCGGGGAAAGCGACGGCCGACGGCATTCGTCCCGCGCGGGTCTGTCCTCCCCCCCCCGGTGTCGAACCGCGAACACATCCGGCCCGACGGGCGTAAACTTCGCACACCGGCATTCGCTCCGATGTCCCGGCGGTTTCCGGACGGGACACGGCCTGCGCTCGGGCGGGTGCAACGGCATCGTCGCCGTATCGTCGCCCCGCCTCGTGCGGCTTCGGCGCCACTCTCAGAGCGTCGCCAGTTTGTCGAGCGCCGTGCGGATCATCTGCTTCACGAAGGGCTTGTAATCCGTGCAGGCGTCCAGCGCTATGCGCTGCGCGATGATCGTGCAGACCGTCGCGGCCCGGTGCCCCATGAGGGCCGCCAGACCGGCGAGCGCCGAGCTCTCCATCTCGAAGTTGGTGATGCGGCGGCCGCGGTAGTCGAACGATTCGATCTTCTCGTTGAGCCCGGGGTCCTGCGGTTCGAGCCGCACCCAGCGGCCCTGCGGGGCGTAGAATCCCGGCGCGGCGATGGTGATGCCCTCGCGCGCCACGTCCTCGAAAAGCGCCAGCAGCGCGGGGTCGGCGTCGATGCAATAGGGCTTGGGCAGCAGTTCGTTCCAGCCCGTGTGGGCGATGAACGCACGCTCCATGTCGAGGTCGCAAACCTCGTTGCGCCCCTTGTAGTAGTTCAGCAGCCCGTCGAATCCGATCGACGTGCGGGCGAAGACCAGCTCGCCCACGCGGATGTCGGGCTGAATGGCTCCGGACGTCCCCAGACGCACCAGCGTGAGCTGCCGCTTCTCGGCCTTCTCCTGCCGGGTCTCGAAGTCGACGTTGGCCAGCGCGTCGAGCTCCGTTACGGAGATGTCGATGTTGCCGATGCCGATGCCGGTCGAGAGCACCGTCATGCGCCGGCCCTTGTAGGTGCCGGTAACGGTGTTGAATTCGCGGTTGGACGCCTTGCACTCGATATGGTCGAAATGTTCGGCCACGAGGGCCACGCGGCCCGGGTCGCCGACCAGAACGACGATGTCGGCCAGCTGCTCCGGACGCAGATGCAGGTGGAAGACCGACCCGTCGTCGTTGATAATCAGTTCGGAAGACGGAATGGTTCTCATAACGGTGAATTTTTCATTTCCATAATTGGCATAAAAGTAATATATTTACCTCGAATAACAAAACGATCCGAACGTTTTTCATAAATATAAGGTATAATTTTTTTCTCAACGAATATGACACTCATCAAGTCCATTTCGGGCATCCGGGGTACGATCGGCGGCCCTGCGGGCGACAACCTCACGCCGGTCGACATCGTGAGATTCACGGCGGCCTACGTGCGTTGCATCGCCGAGACCCGTCCCGGCAAAAAACTTACCATCGTCGTCGGGCGCGACGCGCGCATTTCGGGCCCGATGGTCGAACGGCTCGTCGAGGGCACGCTCATGGGCTGCGGCGCCGATGTCGTCAGCGTCGGTCTCTGCACCACTCCGGGCACGGAACTGGCCGTCGCCCACTACGGGGCCGACGGCGGCATCATCATCACCGCTTCGCACAATCCCCGCCAGTGGAACGCCCTGAAACTGCTCGACGGCAGGGGCGAGTTCCTCAGCGATGCCGCCGGCAAGCGGGTGCTGGCGCTGGCTGCGGACGATTCGTTCGCCTTTCCGGCGGCCGGCGCCCTCGGGCGGGTCCTCGTGCGGGAATCCTACAACGAGCGCCACATCGAACAGGTGCTCGCGCTGCCGCTGGTCGATGCGGAGGCCGTGCGCCGGCGGCGCTTCAGGGTCGTGGTCGACGCGGTGAACTCCGTGGGCGGCGTCGTGATTCCCGGGCTGCTGCGCCGGCTGGGCTGCGAGGTCGTCGAACTCAACTGCGAGCCCACGGGCGAATTCGCCCACGACCCCGAGCCGCTGCCCGGGAACCTCGCCGGAATCTCGGACGCCGTCGTGCGCGAGCGGGCCGATCTGGGCATCGCGGTCGATCCCGACGTCGACCGTCTGGCGTTCGTCAGCGAGGACGGCACGATGTTCGTGGAGGAGTACACGCTCGTGGCCGTGGCCGACTACGTCCTCTCGCACACGAAGGGCGGCACCGTCTCGAACCTCAGTTCGTCCCGTGCGCTGCGCGACGTAACCGAACGCCGCGGAGGCGAATACTTCGCCTCGGCCGTGGGTGAAGTGAACGTGGTGGCGAAGATGAAGGAGACCGGAGCCGTCGTCGGCGGCGAGGGCAACGGCGGGGTGATCTACCCCGAACTGCACTACGGACGCGATGCATTGGTGGGTGTGGCGCTGTTTTTGACGCATCTGGCCCGGTCGGGGATGAAGATGACCGAACTGCGCGCCACCTATCCCGCCTATTTCGCCTCGAAGCGGAAGATCGAGTTGACGCCGGCCATCGACGTAGATAAAGTGCTGCACGAGCTCAAGAACCGATATTCCGGTGAGCGCGTGAACGATATCGACGGTGTGAAGATCGACTTCGCGGACAGTTGGGTCCACCTGCGCAAGTCGAATACCGAGCCGATCGTGCGCATCTACACCGAGGCCCGCACGCAGGCCGAAGCCGATGCGCTGGCCTGCCGGTTCATCGGCGAACTCGGAGCGATCTGCGGCTGCTGACCGTCCGCGTGCGAGGAGTGCGGCCGCGGCCGGCGTTTCCGCAGACGGCGCCCGTTCTTGGCCTGAGCTGCCGGAGCACTCGGAGAGAGGCCGTGCGGCGGTGCGGACTTCGCCCGCAGCCTGCGGCTCCCGCCGAATTTCCGGCCTGAGCCGCTCCTTTCACCGATGCCGCACGGTTCGGGCCGTTGCGAATCCGCACCGCCGTCCGAGGCGGATGACGCCCCTTTCTGCCGATGAGCGAATCGGGCGCAGGGCCGAAGCGGCCCCGGTTTTCCCGGGACGCGCAAACGCCCTCACGCACGAGGATCCCGTTTCCGGCGAACCGGGCGCAGGGCCGAAAGCGGCCCCGGTTTTCCCGGGACACGCAAACGCCCTCACGCACGAGAGCCCCGTTTCCGGCGAATCGGACGCAGGACCGAAAGCGGCTCCGGTTTTTCCCGGGACACGCAAACGCCCTCTCGCACGAGGACCCCGTTTCCGGCGAACCGGGCGCAGGGCCGCACGACGCAGGACGCCGGTTTTAGACCGGCGAGAACCCGACATCAGCCGGGCGGGAGCGGTTCGAAGCCCCTCCTCGGCTTGGGGTGATGAGAGGTCGGGCATGCAAGTTCCGAATCGTAAGATCATATATAATGACAGCTATGTATAGAATCCTTCTCCTCGCCTCGGTGCTCCTGCTCGGCGCATGCGGCGGCAACGCACAGAAAAAAAGCGCCGGCGACAGGCGCGAGGCCGAAAAGACCGCTCCCGTGCCGGACATGCACACCGCGGAAACTTCGCTCGACTACGTCGGCACCTACACCGGCACATTCCCCGCAGCCGACTGTCCGGGGATCGAGACGGAGCTGAACCTGTCGTCCGACGGGACGTTCGCCCTCTCGGCGAGCTACATCGACCGCGATGCGACCTTTTACGACGAAGGCACCTACACCGTCGACGGCAACCTGCTCACGCTGAACGGGCTGGACGAGGTCTCCTACTACAAGGTCGAGGAGAACCGCCTGCGCAAGCTCGACGCCGGGCGTCAGGCGATAACGGGCGATCTGGCGGACTGCTACATCCTGAAGAAAACCAACTAACCGTACGTTCTCTGCGCCCTGCGGCCCTGCCGAGCCGGATCCGGTTCGAGCCATGCCGAGGCGCGTGAACGGCCCAAACAAACGATAACCTATGGATCAAGTAAAGAATTATGTAGAGAAACACAAGGATCGGTTTCTGAGCGATTTGTTCGAAGTGCTGCGCATTCCGTCGATCAGCGCCCTGTCCGAGCACAAACCCGACATGGTGCGCTGCGCCGAGCATCTGGCCCGGCGGCTCGCCGAGGCGGGCGCCGACCGCACCGAGGTGATGCCCACGGCGGGCAACCCCGTGGTCTACGGCGAGAAGATCGTCGACCCGAAGGCGAAAACGGTGCTCGTCTACGGCCACTACGACGTGATGCCCGTCGATCCGCGCGACGAATGGCGCACCGAGCCGTTCGAACCCGTCGTGAAGGAGGGCCGCATCTGGGGCCGCGGCGCCGACGACGACAAGGGGCAGCTCTTCATGCACGTGGCGGCGTTCGAAGCCATGTGCGCCACCGGCACGCTACCCTGCAACGTGAAGTTCATGCTCGAAGGCGAGGAGGAGATCGGTTCGGCGAGCCTCTACGACTTCTGCCGCCGCAACAAGAAACTGCTCGCGGCCGACGTCATTCTGGTGTCCGACACCTCGATGCTTTCGTTGCAAACACCCTCGATCACATGCGGTTTGCGCGGTCTGGCTTACATGGAGGTCGAGGTTACCGGACCGGACAAGGACCTCCACTCGGGCCTGTTCGGCGGTGCCGTGGCCAATCCGGCCAATGTGCTGGCGCGGCTCGTGGCGAGCCTCGTCGACGCCGACGGACACGTTGCGATCCCGGGCTTCTACGACGATGTGCGCGAGCTCACTCCCGCCGAACGCAGGGCTTTCAACAAGGCGCCGTTCAGCCTCTCGGAGTACAAGAAGTCGCTTTCGATCGGCGCTGTCGAGGGCGAAGCGGGCT
>NZ_FCNT01000003.1 GCF_900021155.1 Alistipes sp. CHKCI003 | reverse complement strand
TTTCGTCATACGCCGGCCCCGAGGTCCGTGCGACCCCGGCCGAACTTCGCGGCCCGCCGCCCCGGTCATCGCCCCTCGATGCGCCGAACCGCGGCCGCGGCACCGGCGAAGAGCGCCGGCAGGTCGCAATGGACCGCACGACGGTCCTCGACCACGATCCGGCCGTCGACCACGACCGTCTCCACATCCGCGGCCTTGCCGCAGTAGACCAGATCCGAGACCAGACAGTTCACCGGCTGCAAATGAGGCTTTTGCAGGGCCGCCAGTATCACGTCGGCCAACGCGCCCTCGCGCACCGTCTTCACCCCGTGCGGCGGTCGCTCAGCGACCGCCGCGGGCCCGCCCGGAAGCGATAAGGATCCGGTACGGGCACGATCGTTCCCGCTTCCCTCTTTCGGAGGGGAGCCGCAGGCACGGGCCGTATATTTTACCTTATGGAATTCATCCGGATGCTGGCCTTGACCAGTGCGATGGCCCGGATGCGGCCGATTTCCACCTCTTTGTCGGCATGATGGGGATTCTGGCTCACGAGTTTCACATACCCGGGGCGGTCGGATTTCTGGATGTATTTGACGGTGATGTACTCCTCGCCGTCGATGTCGATCGACAGCAGGTACATGTCGCCCCAAAAGATGTTGTCTATGTCGTGGAGTTGTTTGTAGAGGACGATGTCTCCGCTTTTGAGCAGCGGATACATCGAATCGCCCACGATGTAAATGGCCCCGTCGCACTTCGGCAGATTCGGTATATGGATATAATTCAGCGGTTTGGTGCGGGCCTGTTCGGCGAAGAGCGGCACCAGTCCGGCCGTACCTTCGACCGAGTAGAGCGGCACGCTTTGCAGCGGCAGGGAGTTGTCCGTCCGGTGCATGTAGGCCGTCAGGTCGGGCTCGGCATTGAACATTTCGCCGCGTCCCGTTTCGAGCCATTCGGGATTTACATTCAATTCCTGAACCATTATGTTCCGATTGCGCGACGAGAGTCTCGTCTTGCCGGTTTCGATCATCGAGAGTGCCGCTTTGCCGATCCCAAGTCGTTGAGCCAACTGCTCTTGCGTCATTCCTAACTTTTTGCGTATCAGTTTGACCCGTTCGTTCATAGAATTTTTATCGGAATTATTGATATTAAAATATTGTACTTTTATTGTATAAAGTTTATGAATTGAATATATCTTTGTAACGGCAAAGTTAATAATTTTATTCTTCGCTCACAAATTATTTAACCTAAAACAAAATTAAAGCCAATGTGTTTTTCCGTATCACCTGAACTGTACCGCGAGGCGGCCGTCCGCCTGTGCGATGGGATCGGATGCTCGGATTATTTTTCGGGGTCGATCGCCTTTACCTATTCGAATGTCGATTGCCGTCT
This sequence comes from Alistipes sp. CHKCI003, assembly GCF_900021155.1. Taxonomy (GTDB): domain Bacteria; phylum Bacteroidota; class Bacteroidia; order Bacteroidales; family Rikenellaceae; genus Alistipes; species Alistipes excrementavium. The sequence continues at coordinate 11,078 of NZ_FCNT01000003.1, read as the reverse complement.
TACGGCATCGCTGATCGTTTACCGGCGCACGGAGCGTGCGCCCGAGGGGGTGTCGCACCCCATTGCCGATCTGGTGCCCGTGTGGTGGGAGTTCCACACCGTAGGACCCGACGGCGAGCTTCTCAACGATTTTTCCTTCGCCGAACTGAAAAGCTATGCGGTCTGCGTCTGATCGCCGGGAACGGTCTGCGCCGGGGCTCCCGCAATGTCCGGATGATGCCGGCGGTGCGCCGCCGCCCTCTTCGATCCGGACCGCACCGGCCGAGGTCCGAGGGCTTGCAGCCGTGCGCACCCGTCGACCTGACGGAGGCGCTGACCGGTGGATAAAACGATATCGGCGGTTCATTCCGCGTAGATAAATAAAGTACCGAAAGCCGGCCGGACGCGGGTCGGGTCTGAAAAACCGCCTTCCCGACACCCGAAACGACAGGCCGAAGGGGATGTCTGACAAGTTTTTTCAACCCTCTGAGAATTGCATATCCGAAAAAGTTCTCGAAAGCAGTACGATTAAAAAAGGTGTCTAAGATTCGTTAGACAGCCCCGGTCGGCGGGCGGTTGCGGACGGCTTGCCGTTCGTCCGGCTCAAAACTGCATCGCAAGTAACCGGATCCGGTCGTCCGGCCGCTTTTTCGGCCGTTCGGGGCGGTCGCCCGCAGGTGCCGCGCTTTTCCCGCATCGTGCCGGCGTCTCCGCAGAGGGCGGGCAGCTCCGCGGCGGTCAAGTGTCTCCGCGGCGGTCGGTAATGCCGACGGTCGTCGTGCGCAGCGCGGTGGGGGCGTGCGGGCCGCCGCCGATGCCGGGAGCCGCCGTGCGGTTCAGCTCCCCTCCCCCGCATTCGTCCCCCGCGTCATGCGTCCCGGTGCGGATGGGGTTGTGCGGCGCCGTTTGCCGGCCGCGGCTTCCGGCGGACCTTCCCGCCGCAACACATCGCTGCCGGACGTCATCCGCAGGACGGACGTCTTTCGGTGGCCCGAATCCCGCCTGCGCGCATTTCCGCCTGCGCGCCTGTGCGTTTGTTGCGTCTGTGCGCTGCGATGCGGGGCGGCTCTCCGCTCCCGACCCGACCGGGGCACGGCGCTGCCCGTCGGAGAGCCTGTTTCCGCCGGTCCTTCCTGTCGCGCCGCCGTGTACCGGGGCAGGCGCCGAGAGGCTGTCCGACGAGTTTTTCGCCCCCCCCCTTGAGATTTGCCTGTTCGGGAAAGCTCTCGAACAGCGCAAGTACAAAAGGGCTGTCCGGAACTTGTCGGACAGTCTCTTTCGCATCGTGTTCCATTGTTAAATACCGCTTTATGTCTCTTTCCGTACCCGCTTTCGCCGATTTTGCGCTCGGCGTCTATCCTTTTCTCGAATTGCAGCCTTTCCACCGCGCCTACTACCGCGTGCTCGAAGCCTTCGCCGCGGGGCGCATCCGCCGTCTGGTCATCACGATGCCCCCGCAGCACGGCAAGAGCGTCGGCGCCTCGACCCTCCTGCCGGCCTATCTGCTGGGGCTCGACCCCGATCTGCGGGTGGCTGTCGCCTCCTATTCCGCAGCATTGGCCTCCCGGTTCAACCGCCGCGTGCAGCGCATTGTCGACTCGGCCGAATATGCCGCGTTCTTTCCCGAAACGACCCTCAAGCGGGGTGCCAAGCCGCCCGGCTGCATCCGCACGGCCGACGAGGCCGAGATCGTGGGCCGGCGCGGGGGCATTCTCTCCGTGGGCCGCGAGGGTTCGCTCACGGGCAATCGCGTAGACTGTTTCATACTCGACGACCTCTACAAGGACGCTCTGGAGGCCCACTCGCCGCTCGTGCGCGAGAACTGCTGGGAGTGGTACACGTCGGTGGTCCGAACCCGCATGCACAACGCCTCGCGCGAGCTGATCGTCTTCACGCGCTGGCACGACGAGGATCTGATCGGCACGCTCATGCGCCGCGAGCGGTTCGTCGGACTGCGCGCGTGGCGCCAGCTGGACGAACTCGGCGGCGACTGCTGGCTGCACCTCAATTTCGAAGCGCTCAAGGCTTCGCCGCCCACCGAGATCGACCCTCGTCCGGCGGGTGCCGCCCTGTGGCCCGAGCAGCACAGCGCCGCACTGCTCGATGCCAAGCGGCGGCTCGATCCGCTGCAATTCGAGTGCATGTATCAGGGCCGCCCCTCGGCCCGCGAAGGGCTGCTCTACGGGCTCCAGTTCGCCGAGTACGATGCGCTTCCCCGCGACATCGTGCGCCGGGGCAACTACACCGATACGGCCGACACGGGCGACGACTACCTCTGTTCGCTGTGCTATGCCGTCGACGCCGACGGTGCGGTCTACATCACCGATGCGGTCTACACGCGCGAGCCGATGGAGCTGACCGAGGGGCTCGTGGCAGACATGCTCCGCGCGTCGGACACGCGGCAGGCGACGGTCGAGAGCAACAACGGAGGCCGCGGATTCGCCCGCGCCTTGCAGCGGCTCGCGCCCTCCGTGCGCATCGGGTGGTTCCACCAGTCGGCCAACAAGGAGGCCCGCATCCTCTCCAATTCGGCCACGGTGCTGCATCTGGTCCGCTTTCCGCGCGGGTGGCAGCAGCGGTGGCCCGAGCTTTATGCCCATCTGACGACCTATCGCCGGAAGTTCCGCGCGAACCGCTGGCACGATGCGCCCGATGTCGTAACGGGTATCGTCGAATGCGAGGCGACGAACGGCGGACGCCGGAAAATCAAAGGAGTGCGGTTCTTTTAGCCGGCCGCAGGGTTCTCTTCCGGCCTTCGGGCGGGGCGATGCGCGTCCGCTTCCGGCGGCGGCCGACGGGGCGGATCTCCGCCGCTCGAAGCGACTGCCTCGGCGGCGCACCTGTCTCGGTTCGGTGGGTTTCGGGGTGGGTTGTCGTGTCTTTGCGCGGCATCGGCTTTCCCGGCCGCATTGCCGCGGTGCGGGTTCCGGTGCATCCTTTTCCGGCCCCTTCCGGCAGCTCTTGCCGACGCACCTTTGTCTCGGTTCGGTGGGTTTCGGGGTGCGTTGTCGTGTCTTTGCGCGGCATCGGCTTTCCCGGCCGCATTGCCGCGGTGCGGGTTCCGGCGCATCCTTTCCCGGCCCCTTCCGGCAGCTCTTGCCGACGCACCTTTGTCTCGGTTCGGTGGGTTTCGGGGTGGGTTGTCGTGTCTCTGCGCGGCATCGGCTTTCCCGGCCGCATTGCCGCGGTGCGGGTCCCGGCGCATCCTTTCCCGGCCCCTTCCGGCAGCTCTTGCCGGCGCACCTTTGTCTCGGTTCGGTGGGTTTCGGGGTGGGTTGTCGTGTCTCTGCGCAGCATCGGCTTTCCCGGCCGCATTGCCGCGGTGTGAGTTCCGGCACATCCTTTTCCGATCCCTTCCGGCAGCTCTTGCCGGCGCACCTGTCTCGGTTCGGTGGGTTTCGGGGTGCGTTGTCGTGTCTTTGCGCAGCATCGGCTTTTCCGGCCGCATTGCCGCGGTGCGGGTTCCGGTGCATCCTTTTCCGGCCCCTTCCGGCAGCTCTTGCCGGCGCACCTCTTCCCCGCAGTCCGCAGGGGCGGGCGGACGCCGAATCGAAATTCGCAAATTGTCCGCACGGGCGGCCGGCGGGTCGGCTTTCGGGACATTTCGAAAGGTCGCGGCCGGCGGGGCGATGCGCGTCCGGTGCGGTTTCGGACTGCCGGATTGCCGAAGTCTCTGCGGCCTCGCCGAACCGAGATCGGTCCTGCGATACCGTCCTTGCGATGCCGTCCCGCACGGCGGACTGCATTCGCCGGGCACATGCGCTCTTCGCCGCCGGGCGGCGCTCGTTGCGGGCGATCCGCACGAAGCGGCCGGGGTGTGCGGGAGACGGGAACTTGCGCGCATTTTCTTGTGTTTCCCGGTGTCCGAAGCCTACAAACCGATCGACGGTGTGTGTCCGAGAACGGTCGGCGACCATCTGCGAAGCTGCACCGCCGTGAAATCCTGCCGGTCGCAATGCGCCGCCTTCCGTGTCGTCGTCGGACCCGGCTTGTCCCGAACAGCGTTCGGCGGACGGGGCGAAGAGCGGGAGGCTTCGACGGGCTGCCGCCGCTGAGACGGGAGCTTTCCGCGGAGAGGATGACGTTGCCGTCCGTCCGTTCGGCACCCTCGATGTAAAATGACAGATAGATTATTGAATATCCGAATGAAACATATGAAAAAACAGTCGAATCGCACCGCTGCCGGTCCGCATCATGCGGCTCCTGTGTCGCTGGGTCTTCGGGCGCCCGGCCCGATGCGGACCGTGCGGTCTGCCGCCGCGGATCGGGCGGAGGTCGGCCGTCCGGCCGAACGGCGCGTGCCGACAAACGCCGTCCGGCCGTCTGCCGCCGCAGTGCATACGGAGGCCGTACCGCCGACTTCCCCGCCGGTCGTATCGCGACCGATCGTGCCGCCGGGCGTTTCGGGCTTTGGTGTTTTGCCGGTTGCATCGGTGGCGGTTGCATCCGGAACGAATGCTCCGTCGTTTGCGTCGATGGCGCTTGCCTCGGAGTCTGTCGCCTCGGTGCCGGCCGTGTCGCTGCCTGCCGCCTTGACTGCCGGGGCGGTGTCGGTTGTCCCGTCGGTTGTCTCGGGGCCGACCGTTTGGAGGGATACTTCGGATGCGGCGGAACTGTCGCGGAAGGGCGTAGTAGATGCTGTGGAGGTCCTAAGAACGACGGAGGCTGTGGAACAGGCGGAGCCCGTGTACCCGGAGAAGACGGCGAATCCGGAGGAGACGGGAACTCCGCAGAAAGTCGTGTTTCCGAGTGCGGCCGCAAACCGGGCGTATGCAGCGAAACCGGATGAAACCGTGAAATTCGGGAGGACTGCGGATGCGGGAAAGAAAGCGAAACCGGAGGAGGCCGCGCACCCGGGTGCGATCGTGAACCCGGCGAATACGATGAACCCGGCACGAACTGCGGAACGAAGGGCGAACGTCGGACAGACGGCATCTGCGAAGCGGCCGGAGCAGCCGGATTCGACGGCAGCTGATGTGCAGCGACCGCAGACGGCGGGGGCATCCCCCGGCCCGGAATTGTCGGACATAGCGCCCGGCCCGATGTCGCGCGACCGTGCCGAGGCGGCCCGCTTTTTCGATCGTTACGAGCGCAGCCTGCTGTGCAGTGCGACCAATCGGGCGGCCTACGAGCAGACCGAGCGCGACTATGCCGCCCGCACGGGACACCGCCGGTTCCGAACGTACGGCTCTTTTCGGAGCGCTTACAGCCAGTATTGCAGCCGTTTGCAGCGCAACCGCGCACCGAAGGCCCGAGCCGCCTTGAAGCGTTGCGAACGCCACGTGGCACACCTTGCGGCGGCATTTGCGCACGATGTCGATGCGCATAAGCGCGGATGTTAATGCAAAGGCTTGCTTTCGGCTCTTTCGTGTCGTTCCTTTGCACTGTCGTCGGACGGCAATCCCTATCGTTGCGGTTCGAAGTCATCTGCGCCGAGGCCGCGGTGCGGATTTTTTCCGGTTCCGGCCGGCGATCGACAACCGGTTGTCTTGTTTTTCGATACTTGTCCGCAAAACCTTCCGCTCTCGGTTCCGGCGGCTCCGGCGTGTTGCCGCCGGCGGCGCGGTCCGTGCGAGCCCCTTGCAATCGTCGGCGTGCACGCCGACGAGGGCGGGCGATGCGGCGGCGAATCGAGTCGAAAGAGCGGCGGACGAGCTCGTTTTTTACCGCTGCGGAACGGTTCCGCGGCGAAACCCTTAAAACTTTTATCAAAATGGAAAATCAGATTTTGAATCCGAATGCGAATGCCGAAGCGGCTTTGACACTTGCCGACGGCGAAGTAATATCGTCTCTGTCCATCTACCCCGAAATCGATCCCGAGACCGGTTTCGGCAACACGATGAATGCCGATCGGCGCGAGTTCGACATGGTGGCGGAGCTGACGATCCGCCGTGCGGACGGAACGATCTATACGAAGAAGACCGACGATGTGATCTACTACACCACCGACTCCTTCGTATCCATCTCGGGCAAGCGTGTGATCGTCAAGGAGCTCCCGGCTCAGGCCATCGACCGTTTCTTCTACATCAAGGCGATCCTGCCTACCGGCGGCATCACGACCCAGTGCCGCTGCTACCAGTACAACAACCTCCAGTACGCGAAGATCGGCACGCGCGTGGTGCCCAGTCTCTCCGGTAGCATCTACGAACCGGGTGTCTACGAGTGCTGCGTGTGCGACAAGGACGGTAACAAGTTCGGCACGGCCGGCTCCATCCCTTCGATCACGGTCGTATCGGGCAGCATCACCGTGCTGGGCAACGGCAGAATCAAGATCGAGAAGGGCACGAATGCCGAGATTCGGATCGTGGCCGTCTATCCGGGCCGTCCCGTGGCGTTCCTGCAAGTGGGCGGCAAATAATAAGCGTTGAATTTCTTTCGTCCATTTCCCCGCCTCGGCATAGCCTGAACGAGTTCGGCTCTGCTCTCGGCTTAATGAAATGGTTGCTTTTTTCTCGTCCGTTTCCCGCCTCGGGCAGAAACCGAACCGGCGTTCGGCTCTGCTCCCGGCTTAAAGAATGAGTTCCGGGTCCGTTCCTGTGCTGTTTTGAGGCGGCTTGGTCCGCACGCGAATCGGGCGTAACCGATCGGAGCGTCTCGCCGATCCGGCCGGCGGCAGATAGGGTGCCGTCCGCCGGACGCGGAGACCGCACGGATTTCGGAACGGGTTCGCCACGGCGCCGGCGGCAGGAGTATTTCTGCCGCCGGTTTTTCATTGAACGTATCCGCCATGGTGTGTCGTGGACCGTCGCTCTTTTTCCGAACGGTTGTTCCGCCTTTTCTCTCTTTTCTTTTGCCTGCTCTCTTTTCCGCCTCTCGGGTCTTTCCCCTTTCCGATGCCGGTCTTCCCTCGGCTGCTTTCCATGCGCATTCTTTTCCGGGCGGATTCTTTTCCCTGTTTTTATTCTTCCGTCTTCGTTCGGTTCTGCGTTTCCCGTTTCAGGTTTCCGCCTCCGGCTTGCTCTGTCCCGAATAATCCGTCTTCATGTCTGGCGGTACGTTTCCCGCCGCGGACTGCGCGGAACGACGATGCCGACTGCTCAGGCGGTGCCGGTCGCGCATGCGGCGGCATCGGCTGACCGTGCGGAACCGGAGAACCGGCCGGAGCGTCCTCTGCCGTCGGGATCGAAACTTCGCGCCGCGGTGGCTTCCGTGCTTCCGTCCGGGGGGCGGATACCGGTCGCTCTTCTCGCGTCCGGAGCATCCGTTTGCCGGCTGCGGCAGGAACGGCGGAGGCAGTCCGGCATGGTGCGGTTTCAACGGCTCAAGGCTGTTCCGTAAGTTTTTTTACGCTTTGAAAATTGCCTGTCCGGGAAAACTCCCGAATGACGGTAGAAATGAAAAAGGCTGTCCGGGATCCGTCAGACAGCCTCGCTTTCCGCGTCCGGAGCTTGCGGGGCGAGCTACCCGCCTTGCGGACCGCACCGTCAGCGGATGGTGATCTTGCGCACGAAATCGTCGTATTCGGTCCTGAGCGACGTCATCAGTTCGCGCACGCTCTGGATCTTTTCCGCCCGCCACGCATTCGCGCCGCAGAAGGCATAGCCGTTCTGGAGCCTGCCTTTGAAGGCGTTGTAGAGGGCGAGCATGATGCAATAGGGGCTGTGCGTTACGTCGCACGTGCGGATGCAGTCGAACGGGCAGTTCTTCGGGCGTTTGAGCCCCTCCTTCACGCGGTCGAGGAACGAGTTGCGGATGGCGCGGCCCGGCATCCCGACGGGGCTCTGGATGATTTCGATGTCCTCCTGCCGGGCGTCGATGTAGCTCTGTTTGAAAGCGTCGTCGGCATCGCACTCCTCGGTCGTAACGAAGCGCGTGCCCATCTGCACGCCTTCGGCGCCGAGCTGCATGATGCGGTAGATGTCTTCGCCCGTGTAGATGCCTCCGGCGGCGATCACGGGGATGTGGCAGCGGTGTTCGTCGGCGAATGCACCCACTTCGGCCGCCACTTCCGGTACGATCTGTTCGAGCGCGAAGTGTTCGTCGGCGATCTGCTCGGTCTTGTAGCCGAGGTGGCCGCCCGCCTTGGGGCCTTCGACCACGATGGCGTCGGGGATGTAGTTGTACTCCGTGAACCACTTGCGGCACAAGAGCTTGGCCGCGCGGGCCGACGAGACGATCGGCGCCAGCTTGGTGCGTGCTCCCTCGGTGAGGAACGAGGGCAGGTTCAGCGGCAGGCCCGCGCCCGAGAAGATGATGTCGGCCTTCTCGGCGACGGCCGTGCGCACCATGTCCGCGAAGTTCGACATGGCCACCATCACGTTCACGCCGATGATGCCTTTGGTCTTTGCGCGGGCCTTGCGCAGCTCTTCCCTGAGACCGTAGATGCTGGCGGCGCGGTAGTCCTTCGAGAATTTGTTGTAGATGGCCCCGAGGCCGGCCGACGAGATCACGCCGATGCCGCCCTGTTCGGCGACGGCGGCCGCCAATCCCGAGAGGGATATGCCTACGCCCATGCCGCCCTGAACGATGGGGACGGGAGCGGAGAGGTTTCCGATTTGCAGTGCTTTCATTGAAAATTGCGGATTAGGAAAAATAAATCGCCCCAAAGATAGCGATAATTCGGCAGAAAATTGCGCCGTACTGTCTTTTTTGGGCGAAGGTGAGCGAAAAGCGGTCTTCCCCCGGCCGGGGGAAGACCGCTTCGTGCGGATGGCGGGAGCCGCTTAGAGCGACGCCCCGGTCGAAATTTGGGTGCCGTTGCCGAGGATGCTCCTCTCGGTGGTAACGGTGGGTATTCCCTTCGTCAATGCTTGTCCGTCTACGGAGGCGCTGCCGCTCAGTTCGCCGACATAGGGCAGAGCCGTGAAGGTCTGCTGTTGCAGACGACAGTCGGATTCGGTTTCGTCGTAGATCTCCCACTGGCCGATCGTGGTATTCCGAACGGTCAGCGTCGCCGTGTTTTCGCCTACGAGTGCGGCGGAGTCGTAATAGGGTGGATTGTAGCTTCCGAAGTGTCCTGCTTCCGCGAACCGCTTGTCCGTGTGACGGATCGCGATGAGGTTCACGGAGCACTTTTCGATCTGCGCATTGCTCTGGAACGAGCCGATCAGACCGCCCATGACGGATGCGCCCTTGATGTCGGCGCCATCGACCGAACAGCTGGTGATGGTCGCCTCCGCTCCCGAAATCAGACCGACGAGACCTCCTATGCGGTACGCCAGATAATACTCGCCCTCCCTGTCGGTCGGGTCGGCAGGGTCGATCGAGATGTTCTTGACGTGGCAGTTTTCGAGGGTGGCTCCGTTGGCGTAGCCCACGATGCCGGCCGTCCATTTTCCGGGGCCGACGATGGTCATGTGCTTCACGGTGAGGTCTTTGACATGCAGTCCTTTGCCCTGTCCGACGATGCCGCGGCCGCGGCCGTTCGTGCGGTCGATCCGCACGTTGGAGATTGTGCGGTGGTTGCCGTCGAGGGTGCCTGCGAACGCATTGGTGTTGGCGCTCATGTCGGTCATGTAGTCGGCCGCGCAGCCCATCGGGATGAATTTCAGGCCCGTGAAATCGAGGTCGTCGGCGAGTCGGACGGTCTTTCCTTCGAAGGTTTCGCCGAGGTCCACCTGCACGGCGATCCAGTTCCATTCGGCGGGGGTGCGTACCGTGTAGACGCCTTCGACCTCCTCGACGGCCGTCAGCGGGGTTTCCGTGATGTCGATTTTTTCGAACGTCGTGATGGCGTTCCGCCGTACCTCGATCGCGTTCGCGTCGCCGCTGCGCACGTAGGAATACAGTTCGCCGGTCGAGAGCCGGATCTCGACCGTAATGGGCCGGTAGCTGCCGGCCGGCACGACGGCGATGAACGGCGTGTCGGTTTCCGGGCTGAGCGCTACGCCGTTTCCGCAGTTGATCTTGATTTCGCGCGAGTTGTCGCCGTAGGCTTCGTTGAGCACGAGGATCGGAGACGACTGCGTGAGGTCCACGTCGCCCGAGCCGGAGAGGTAGGCTTGCTGCGGACCGATGCCGTCCGGATGGAGCTTGCCGGCGCGCAGCACGATTTCGGTTACCGTGGCCTCGCCCCGGAGCATGATCCGCAGATAGCCGCAGGTGTTTGTGAATGCGTAGGTGTCGGGCGCGTCGCTCACCGAGACGGTCGGATTGGCCATCGTGGGGAACGAGGCGGTTTCGTAGGTCTGGACCGCAGGCACGGTCATGCGGAGTTTGCGCTCCTGCGTAATGCGGGCGTTCACGGCATAGGGGTAGTAGGCGTAGTAGCGGTCGCCTTCGCGCACCTGCGTCGTGCCGCCGATGAAGCTGCCCTGCTCGCTGTCGGTGTAAGCCGGGTCGAGCTGGTAGCAGATGTTGGCGTCGAGCTGCGCGGAGCTCATCACGCCCACGGCATCGCCCTTTTTCCAGACGAATTTTCCTTCGGCGTTCATGCCCGAGCGGGTCGCCGCGGGGGCTTCGAGCGATGCGGTGATCCGGTTTCCGTCGGGAGCTGCGAGATACTCCTCTTCGTTTTGCGCGCAGCCTCCGGCCAGAAGCGCTGCGAGCATCCATGCATACTTTTTCATCGTTGACTAACGGTTTGATGTCGGGTCGGTTCAAAAAACGGAATAGTGGTCGCCTTCGACGGGTGTTTCGCCCGTACCGGTGATCGATTGTGCGAAGCCGGCTTCGATGCGTACCGGCATCACCTCCATGAGGGGTGCTTCATAGTTTTTTTCCATGATGTTTGTTTTTTAGAATGTTATTGGATAGGTTGAAAAAGATCGGACGGTACGGATGCGAAAAATCCCGCCCCGCCGTCGGGGACGACAGGGTGTGATGAGGTCTTAAAACTCTTGTAATTAAGAGTTTATCGTAATTTTTCGGGGGGGGGTATTTTTCAGTTTCGGCATGACTGCTTCCATGTTGCCGCAAAGATACGAAAAAGTCGGGCGCAAAAACAAATTTATTCGCATTTTGCCGGTCGGAAGCCTCCGGAACGAAGGGAAGGATGCGAAAATGTACGGAAAAAAACGGATCGCGGAGATGCGGGGTTTTATCCCTCCTCTCCGCGATCGGATGCCGCCGGGGCGCCTCCTACCTGCCGCTGCGGGCGAAATAGGCGTAGAAATAGGGAATCGTCTCGATGCCCTTGTAGAACTGTTCGAGCCCGAAGC
>NZ_FCNT01000014.1 GCF_900021155.1 Alistipes sp. CHKCI003 | reverse complement strand
TATAGAAAATCGTCTCTTATTCTGCAAAATATTTGCACCTTATTTGTTATTAAAACTATCCATTTTATGGATTTGGGCACTAAAAAAAATTTTAAGGGGCCATCTAAACTTGTTAGACAGCCCCTTTTTCGTAAAGGTCAATATGTGGAGTTTACCTTAAACATAGCATAAGGTCAATATTGATTTTTCAGAATATTTCGCTCAAATTTGTACGACAATGCCCCGACTGAGTGTTGCACTAAGCAAAACATTTTTTTACCTTTGTAGGGCCACGAGAGTGGCGTACATATAGTAAAAGTGTTCGCTTTTATTCCGTGTAGGGAAATCTGGAAAATGTTATCTGATATTTGCATAAACAACATTCATTCAGCAAAATACAGTTAAAAACAACCGTTGAAAGAAACGATATAGGAACGAAAGGGGATATAGCATCGGCAATCTAAGCACCTCTCGGCACTCTTGTTTCGTGTTTCTTTTTCTTTTCGTCAGTACATTTAGGAGCGTTTTTCCTGACAATTGCATTATCCCCCTCCTATCGCTTGAATAATACTTGTTTCTTACTGACCAAAAGAAAAAGAGTTATCGAGATGCATCGCATTTGCGAAGCTAAACATTTTCCAAAAACAAAAGCGTACAGGCAATCCAATCTACCCGCCTGAATTTAGTTTACATTAGTTTAGCTTATATATAAAGCTAACTTGATTAAACCGAATCTTCATGCCTCTTATAAATATGCAAAACACTCTGCAAAAATCACCAGTCTACCGAAGACCCATTCTAAACTTTTAATCTTTACAGACGGGACGACATAAAAGAACCGAAATACAAGGGCATTCAACCCCTGTATCCCAGTTCTTTTAAAAATAAACACATAGCGAAAACTGACATTTGAACAAATTGTGGAGAATTAGCTGAATAGTGTTCATTATGCTTTTTCTATAAAAGCAGAGCCAACGAAAAGCCTGCATGAAGCCGAATCGTGTAAGAGTTCAGTTGCAAGATGGATGTCCTCTTGCAATTGTGGGACATATGAAGAATAACTGTGCTATAGGCAAAAGCATCGAAGCGCAAAGAATTAACTTTGTAGTCGATAAAATCCGTGTGGAAGGTAACCCGCGACCAAATTGAAAGACACCTATCTCCGAATTTGCCAAGAAAGTTAGGCACCACAACAGGACACAAGGTGTATTTTAACGATACAAGACCGTATGTATTATAGACATCTATATATGTCTCTTCCGTATACTTACAAGCGGAACGATATTTTCTCTAAAAGAGTTAAATCTTACATTTATCAACGGTTTCGAGTATTTCCTACGGACGAAGAAACAATGTCGCATCAATACCGTATAGGGCTACAACTGGATTGTGTTGAAGCATATTATCTCAAAAGCGCGAAACAATTTGCACATCTCGAAAAGCACTTGCTCGGGCAGAGGACAGGGCTTCTTTTCCGGAGTCGGAAAGTCCGTTCAAATCTATAGTTAAATCAACGGAAATAACGGCTCCATTAGGGATTATACAGAATCTGACATTTAGGTCATTTGGCAAGAGTCTTCCTGAACTTAATCTTCAAACATGCAGCCCGTCTCGATAAAAAGTACTAACTTTACACCTGTTAAATAATTGTGTTGATAACTTGAAATAAATTATTGAAACAAGATATAAACACTTTCACTGTCTGATAGGCTTTATTTTGCAGATAGTAGAAGTGTTTTATTTTAATGGAAGTAAAATGTTTGCTATGGGTGCGTTTAGTGAAGATAGCAGAGTAAAATTCCCCACTCTTATGCATCTCATGGGAATGGGGTATAAATACATATCTCAAAAAGGATTGTTCACTAAGTATGTGACGATTCCAAAAACGGAATCCGATACTCTTACGAACATTTTGTTACAACCGTTTTCGGAAGCCTATTTACATCTGAATCCTCTATCTACACAAGAAGATGCAGACGCTATGCTTCATCGCATTCAGAAGTCGCTCAACAACGACGATCTCGGCAGGCAGTTTTACAAAGAAATACTACTTGACACTACGAACAAAATAATCGACTTGTCTTCTCCCGCGAACTTCATTCACAACAACACATTCCAAGTGGCAACCGAAATGACTTGTGGCGATCTGTCAAGCGACAACTTTCGTCCCGACATAACCATTTTCGTCAATGGCTTGCCTTTGGCTTTTATTGAAGTGAAAAAGGAGAACAACCATGAAGGAATCGATGCTGAGCGCAACCGTATGAGAACACGGTTTGCCAATCCTTGTTTCCGCCGTTATTTGAATATCACGCAAATAATGGTATTCAGTAACGATATGGAATACGACGAACAACTGAAACAGGGAGCTTATTACGCTACTATCGGCAAAACCGATACCCTCTATAATTGCTTTCACGAGGAAGGACAAGATAGTTTCCCTATTCAGAAAAGATATAACACTGTTTCTGCCGAGGACGAGGAAATATTGCTGCGTGACAATAATGTGCCTCAATACAAAAACAATAGTGAGTACAAAACGAATTGCAAAGTCGAGACACCTACTAAGCGCATTTGTGAGAGTTTGTTCAGTTTTGAACGTTTCTATTTCTTCTTGCGCTATGGGATAGCCTATGTAGACCATCCCAATGGACTGCAAAAACACATTATGCGCTATCCGCAAGTATTCGCAACAAAATCGATTGAGCGACACCTTGATAAGGAGGAACGTAAGGGTATTATTTGGCATACCCAAGGTAGTGGAAAGACTGCGCTTGCGTATTTTAATGTCAAATATCTGACCGATTATTATTCTAGCCAAGGCATAGTCCCGCAATTCTTCTTTATTGTAGACCGTATCGATCTTTTGGAGCAGGCACAAAAAGAGTTTACCCGCAGAGGATTGAAAGTCAATCCTATTCAAAACAAAGAAGACTTTGCCAATCTGATAAAGGATGGTGTGACCACACAAAACCAAGAAGGCAAATTGGAGATAACCGTTGTCAATATCCAAAAGTTTTCCCAAGACAGCCGGGCACTCGCTAAAAATGCGTATAACGTCAAGGTGAAGCGCATTTATTTTATTGACGAAGCGCATCGTAATTACAATCCCAAAGGCTGTTTTTTGAAAAATTTGATTGCGAGCGATGAGAATGCAATCAAAATAGCATTGACGGGTACACCCATAATCGGCGAAGGATATAATACCAAAGATATTTTTGGTGATTATATCCATACATATTATTATAACGCTTCTATTGCAGATGGTTACACGCTTCGGCTCATACGCGAAGACATCGGGTCGAACTTTAAGATAACAATGAAAGAAGCCCTTAACAGCATAAGGGTAAAAAAGCAAACTGTTAAAGAAGTCGATGTCTATGCCCACGAGAACTATGTACACCCTTTACTCGACTACATAATCAATGATTTGCAGGAGTTCCGAAGCAAGTATTCCGACCCATCATTGGGCGCACTTGCCGTATGCAACAGTAAAGAACAAGCGATAATGATGTATCGGCTGTTTTTGGAAAACTATGCCGATGAATCGGAACTCGACAATTATACGGGCGAGGATGGGCAAATAATCTACCGCAGTATTTCGGCTAACGAAATTGAGGTCAAGAAGACCTCGCCTCGAAAAGGACGTTACCGCGCTGCCCTTATTCTCTATGACAGTTTCGATAAATCCACCCGTTCCAAATGGATTGACTTGTTCAAAAACGGAAGAATCGATTTATTAATCGTATTCCAAATGTTGCAAACGGGTTTTGACGCTCCGCGATTGAAGAAATTGTATCTACACCGCATGGTCAAGGAACACAATTTGCTGCAAACGCTTACGCGTGTTAATCGCCCGTATAAAGCTATGAAGTTCGGGCATGTTGTAGACTTTGCCAACATCGAGGAAGAATATAGCAAGACACATAAGGACTACCAAGAAGAACTTGAAAAAGAGGTCGGTCAAAAACACACTTCTTCTATGGATAGGCTGTTTGTTACCATTGAGGAAGCAATGAGAAATGTCGCAGACGCTAAAGTAACTTTGGCTGACTACGATTTGACCAACCCTCAAATTTTTTCTCGCCAGCTCAATTTGGTGGATGATCTTGCCACCGTCCGTTCCGTAAACAAAAGTTTGGAAATCCTGCGCAGTATGCAGAATATGCTAATCTCACAGGAAAGTCCGGAAGTGAAAAAGATTGTCGATATACCCGAAATATCAAATTTTATCAAAGCGGCGCGCAATCGCCTTGACCTTCTCTCGTATGAACAGAACTCGAATGACCGCGAAAGCGTGAAGCAACTGCTGAATGCCGCTTTGGAGAACATACACTTCTCGTTCTATAAGAAAGGTGAAGAGGAACTTGAACTTCAAGAGCAATATAGACAATCGGTGGCTCACACACGTAACCAATTGAACGCTTGCGTTGACCCCGATGATCCGGAGTATCGTTCTATCCTCGCAGACTTCCTCGCACTTTTCAAGAAGAAAGAGATGGAATCAGAAGGTGAGTTTAATATGCACGACCGTGTTCAAAACATTAACGGCATACTGAAACGCATTCGCCAAATGAACGAACGCGATGCATTGAAGGCGATCGCCTATAATGGAGACACCAAGTTCGTGCGTATCGAGAAGCGTTTGACCGAACAGGCCGACAGAGAAGAACGGGAGCATACCGAACCTCGTACCTATGCTTGGACAAAGAAGAAAGAGCAGGTGACGGCTGTCTTGCTACTCATAAAAGAAGATGTAGACGATGCTTTCTTCCATAATGAGGCGATTGTCGAGACCCCGGCTTACTTTACTAAAAACATATTAACTTACGTCACCCGCCGTTTTAAGGAGGCGCAGATTTCCACGGCGCGTCCGGCTCGTAAATATGTTAGTGACATTATTTTCAAAGAATATCAAACCATATACTGATTATGGCTATCAACACCATAAAGCAACAGACAAAAGATCTTATCGACCGTCTGAAAAGTACGACAAACAATATTGGCCTTGGTAACAGTGGAAATGAATATACGGTTATCGTAGAAACGTTTCTATACAAATTCCTCAATGATAAGTTTATCTATGAGGCAAAACGTACACTGCCCGAACTTGCCAAAGCGAAGGATGTTTATGAGGCATTGGAGCAACTGTCCGATGATGAATACGAAGAAATGTGTGATATGATGCTCGACACCATTGTATTGAAAAAAGAGCATCTGATTCCGTATCTTGCGAAACGTCAGAATGAGGATAATTTTGCGACTTTATTTGATGCGACATTGGAGGCTATCGCCGACACTAATGAGGAGATTTTCTACATTCTCAACGAGGACGAAACCCGTATCTCCATTATGAAACCGCTTTCAGAGGTGATAACAGGAGGCTCTGCCAAGAAAAACGGCTTTTGCAAATCGTTAATCGGCGACGTGGCAAGTTTCTCTTTTGAAGCAGCTTTTGCCGCAGGGTATGATTTCTTCTCCACCATCTTTGAATACCTGATCAAGGACTACAACTCCAACGGTGGCGGCAACTATGCCGAATACTATACGCCACACGCCATTGCCTCTATTATGGCTCAATTGCTCGTTGATAAGAACGAGGATGTAAAGAGTGTGACTTGTTACGACCCCTCGGCAGGGACAGGTACGCTTGTCATCGCACTTGCCCACCAAATTGGGGAACAGAACTGTACGGTTTTCACGCAGGATATTAGTGACAAGTCTTCGACCATGTTAATGCTGAATCTTATATTGAACAGCATGAGCCATTCTCTGACGCACGTCATACAAGGCAATACGCTGAAGCACCCTTATCACAAAGAGGGACACAAGCTTCGTAAGTTTGACTATATCGTCAGCAACCCGCCTTTCAAGCTCGATTTTTCCGAGTACCATTCCGATCTCAAAGCTGACCATTACCGTGGACGTTTCTTTGCGGGTATTCCCAACATACCCAATAAGGATAAGAAAAGTATGGAAATTTACCTATGCTTTTTTCAACATTTGCTTTACAGCCTGAAAGAAACAGGTAAAGGGGCTATCGTTGTGCCTACCGGATTTATTACAGCCAAGAATGGTATTGCCTTTAAAATACGCAAACACCTCGTGGATAATAAGATTCTGAAAGGTGTGGTAAGTATGCCAAGTAATGTCTTCGCTAACACAGGTACGAACGTCAGCGTGGTTTTCATTGATAAAAATAAGACAGAGAAGCCCGTGTTTATTGACGCAAGCAAACTTGGCGAAACTGTCAAAATAGGAAAGAACCAAAAGACGAATCTTCGTCCTTATGAGATCGCGCAGATTGTAGATACTTTCCGAAACAAAAAAGCGATAGACCAATTCTCGGTTACTCCGTCCTACGAAGAAGTAGCGGAAAAAGGGTATAGCTTCTCAGCCGGACAGTATTTTGATATTAAGATTGAGTATGTCGATATAACCGAAAAGGAGTTCAACAAGCGTATGGCAGGCTACGAAAAAACACTTACCGAACAATTTGCGGAAAGCCACCGGCTTGAAAAGGTGATAATGGCACAGTTGAAGACATTGAAATTTAACCAATAGTGTTATGTTGGCCGGCTTGACTCAATGGGCTACGCTATTAAGCCCTATAATTAGTGTAATTGCTATAATTGTTGCGCTAAATGTTGCTCGCAGTTCATCGAAAGATGCACAGGAACAGATTAAGGCTATTCACCACCTGCTCGATGTATTTGTGGCGGCAAATAATTTGGACATAGTAGAAGCTCAGCGAAAATACCAACAGCAACTCGTAGAATTAGATAGCCAAATTGAAGATGTGCAAATGGAAGTCGATACCGTATATCCTTTTGTAGGCGGAGCAAGAATTGACCACATCATAACCGCACAAGAAAAGGCGGAACAAAAAGCACATCTTAATCAGTTATTGGCCAAGCGCAAAGAGATTGAGGTAAATCTATCTCTGATTCAAGACTATATTAAAAAGGCAATATGGTAAATGAAGTTAACAAAATATAAATTAGGCGACATTGCTAATATAGAGATTAGCGGGGTTGATAAAAAATGCATAGCTGGGGAGTTTCCTGTTCGGCTATGTAATTTTGTCGATGTTTATCGCAATTGGGCTATCACTTCCGAAATGGCTGCAAACTTCATGGAAGCCACTGCCCGTCAAACAGAAATAAATAAATTTACAATCAAAAAAGGGCAGGTTGTTCTAACAAAAGATAGCGAGACAAGAGATGATATAGGAATATCTACTTATATAGCCGATGATTTTGATGATGTAGTATTAGGCTATCACAATGCACTAATCACGCCTAATCCCAAGTTGCTGAATGGGAAATATCTCAATGCATTGTTTCACACCGATTATGCAAAAAGATATTTTGCCTTTAATGCCTCCGGAAGCGGGCAACGATATGCTCTTTCTGGAGAAGCTCTGAATTCTTTTCCAGTTCTATTACCACCTACACTGAAGGAGCAGGAAGCAATAGGCAATTTTTTCTCTTTGATAGACCGAAAAATTTCGCTTAACCGTGCGATAAATCAGAATTTAGAGGCAATGGCAAAGCAACTCTATGATTATTGGTTTGTGCAGTTTGACTTTCCGAATGAGGAAGGCAAACCTTATAAATCAAGTGGTGGTGAAATGGTTTGGAATGAAAAGCTCAAGAGAGAGATTCCGGAAGGGTGGAATATAGCAAAACTTGAAAATTCATTTCAGGTTGTATCTGATAAAGCCAAGAAAGAGGATATACAACATTTGTTATATGCTCCTATAGAAGTATTACCAAGAAAGCAAATGAGCTTTCACGATACTGCACCTATTGAAAATGCTGTGAGTGGATTATGTAAATTTGAGAAAGGAAACATTCTTCTATCAAATCGTAGAGTATATTTCCATAAAGTATGCATTGCACCCTTTGATGGAGTTACAAGAGATACAGTAATTGTATTAAAAGCAATAAATGAAAGTACATTGGGGTTTGATTATCAAATTATAAATTCTGAGTATTTCATTTCTTATGCTACTAAGTTTTCTTATGGGTCAGAGCAACCAGTTCTTAGTTGGCAGGACGCCAAGAATTATTATTATGCAAAGCCTAATAATGAAACAGCTAAAAAATATTCAAATTGTGTAGCTCCTTTGATTAATAAAGTCCTTGAAGTTCAGAATGAACTAAGAGAACTGACTAAGCAACGAGACGAACTCTTACCACTCCTAATGAACGGTCAAGTATCGGTAAATTCTGATTTATCTGCTGATTAATACACGCTTTTCGCTCGATCTTGAGTAGTGTTTCGGCAATGCGATTTTGCTATTCAAGGGTATAGCCTGGGATTTAGTCTGTTTGCCACTTCAAAATTCGTTTTATATTGCATAATCTCTTTACCTCTGCTTGCAGATTGTATGGCAACCCTCCCGATGACGAATGTCTGTCGGGGTATTGAGCTACCCCCTCCCTGCGTTTCGTGGCAGGTGGGCAAGCCCAAACAAAAATAGCTTCGACAAATGCCTGCCATCTGAAAAAATACGAATCGCAGACAGATGTCCAACCGAATAGATATATTTTCAAACGACGATAAAAACTGAAAACGGGCTTCGATCCAAGATCAACTACTTCTAACAATTCTATTAGTAATGATATTATTAGTAACAATTATATTACTTATCTTTGCCCACGAATAATAGTTGAAGACTTATGGAGAACAAGCCTTTTATATTCGGTGTTGCGACCTCGGGTGATAACTTTACCGATCGGGAGAAAGAAACGGAACGCCTGTTGTTGAATTTCCGGCATGGTGTGAACACGGTGTTGATTTCGCCTCGTCGCTGGGGTAAAACGTCTTTGGTACAGAAAGCGTGTCGCCTGGCACAGTTCGATAAATTAGAGATCGTTTATATCGACATTTTTTCTTGTCGCAGTGACAGGGATTTTTACAATGCTTTTGCGTCCGCCATTCTTAAACAGACTTCCTCGAAGGTGGATGAATGGCTGGAGAATATCAAATTATTTCTTTCCCGTATCAGCCCCAAAATTTCAATGGGGCCGGACCCGATGACGGATTTCTCCATATCGCTCGAACTGAATTCCAAGAGCAGCGACATCGACGAAATCCTACAACTTCCCGAAAAAATAGCGCAGAAAAAAGGTTATAATATCGTCGTCTGCATCGACGAGTTCCAGCAGATCGCCGAGTTCAAGGATTCCAAAACATTCCAGAAGCGGCTGCGCTCCGTATGGCAGTTGCAGAAATCGGTCTCTTATTGTTTGTTCGGCAGCAAGAAACATTTGATGAACGAGCTGTTCGAGAAAAAGAGCCTGCCGTTTTACAAGTTCGGCGATGTTATTTATTTACAGAAGATAGGAACAGCGGACTGGATCGACTACATCTGCGGCCGTTTCGAGGCCACGGGCAAACATATCTCGAAAGAGCTGGCCGAAAAGATATGCCAAAGGGTTGATAACCATTCTTCGTATGTGCAGCAGTTGGCATGGCTGGTATGGATTCATACGGACAAAGTCGCAACGAAGCAGGATTTCGAGGAAGCGTACCAGGATATTATCGATCAGAACACGCCGCTGTTCGAGAAGCAGACCGAGAGCCTTACGACCTATCAGATGAATTTCCTGCGAGCCATTTTAGACGGGGTTCATAGTGAATTTACCACGCAGGAGGTTCTGCAAAAATATCAACTCGGTTCGTCGGCCAATGTCAGCATCGTAAAACGGGCGCTGGTCAAGAAAGAGCTTATCGAAATCGAAAAGCGTCAGGCGGTCATCCCCGATCCTGTAATGACGGTGTGGCTGAAACGGGAATTAGGGGCGTGATCCGCGTCGGAGAAAGAATGTCGGTAGCTCGCCAGCGCTTGAACGTATTCGGGGAGCAAGTATAGGTTTTGTGTCCCGTAAAACCGTCGGACAAACCGAAAAGCTGCCGGACACCGCAGTGGAAAAATATCGGCACGAAGTCCCGAACAAGGCTTTACGAAGGCAACGGATAGGAGGGAAAGAACAACACAATCCGCCTGATTTTCTTTTTCCCTCATTTCTGCCCAAAGCGATTTGTTTAGTTTTTCTTCTTATATACGCCCAACTAAACTAAACTTGAAATTCAAGCCTGTAAGGTGAATAATTCTGGCTTCTGAAACTTTACCGACAGAACCGGAAATTTATTGGGGATCAGTCGAACAAACCGTTTACCAGATTAACGGCATCGTCCTTTTTCTGATTGATGATTTTGGCGTACACCTGCGTCATCTTGACATCCGCATGGCCGAGCAGTTTCGAGGTCGTATAGAGGTCTGCACCGAGTGTCAGCATCATCGTGGCGAATGTATGCCTCGCCGTGTGGAATGTGAACCGCTTGTCGATTCCTGCCGCTTTCGCCCAAGGTTTGAGAAGCGTGTTTATCGTCGTTGGGCTAGGCAAGTCAAATACATGGTCTTCCGCTGTCTTATCTCCACGTTCAGGCATCCATTTCAAAGCTTCGGGAGAAAGCGGCAAATAGATCGGTTCTTTGGTCTTTTGCATGGATATGGCCAAACGGCATTGTCCTCTGTCTACAAACACATCTTTCCATTTCAGCCCGATAATGTCGCTTATCCGCAGTCCGCAGAAGCAGGAGAACAAATAAGCCTGTTTTACAGCCTCGTTTTTCATCGGGGTGGCAATCAGTGCTCGCACCTCTTCTATAGTCATATACGACCACTTACTCTCCGGTAAACGAATTTTATCCGAGTTGTTGATTTTGGTAAACGGATTCGTTTTGATGATTTCCGCACGCACGGCGGCGTTTAAAGCTCCGTTCAGAATACGGTAATAGGTATGGAGCGTAAAGTTCGATACACGCCTTCCTTTGGGGCGATATTGCGTTTGTAGGTAGTCGAGGTAGTCTTGACAAAAAGCCTTGTCGATTTGATCCATCGTCACCCACTCTCCAGCAAAATCTTTCAGGATTCGGATCGTTACTTTAATTTGGTTGCCATCCTTTTTGCCTCGTTTTTCCTGATTTCTTTTATAGATGTCCATCCAATTAAGCAAGTAAAATTTTTCCTTGTTTACAATCCCTGCCTCACCGCTGGTCAGTTGGATGATACGCTTCGACTTGATGGCATTGGCGGCTGCCATCGTCATTTGATTCTGATTGCGGGCATAATGATCCGTTTCGGGAATGATATACATCTTCAGATACTCGTATGTCCGTTTGCCGTCACGGTATATATCTAAATACAGGCTTTTGTTTCCGTTTGCTAAATCTTTCATCCGAAGACGGATAGGTTCTTTGACTTTTGCAGGCTTCCTCACTCGTGGCATAGTTCCTCCTCTTTTACTCGTTATTTCTGCTGCAAAACCACAAATAAAAGCCGAGCCTGAGGAACAAATAAGGAACAAAAATGCACCTAAAAAGAGCTAAGCAACAATAATCAAGCAAAACAAGTGAAGATATAAATACAAGATAAATACTCATTATACAGATTATTCATTTTCAATTAATTGGTTTTTAATTTCTTCTCCAACTCATACTATATAAATCTAATAAAAATTTCACATGACAGACACAGGGATAAAACAGCGCGCTCATTGCTTGTATGGTATGCGGTCATCATCGCCTACTATTACAGGTGTGGGGCATTGTTTTATTGGTGTCTAAGGCTTACCAGAGCCTCCCTACTCAATAAGACGACTGTTCCACACTTTTTTCATGTAAATCAGCCATATCGGAACAGGATGGCAACAAAAACCTGTGCTATGAAAAAACTAATCACTTGCGGGCTTATGTTCTTCATATTGGCCGCATCCGGTATGTATGCCGCACCGCCAACACAGGAGACCGACAAAAAAGCCCTGCGAGAACAACGTCGGGAAGAACGGAGGCAAAAGCGAGAAGAACGCAGAGAAGAGCGCCAGCAAAGAAAAAAGAGCAGAAAACCCCGCAACCCTCGGTTTCTGTACCCCCAACTAATCCTGCCCCGGAAATTATTCACGAAGAAATCGAGACTCCTCGTGAGCCAGTCATTATTCCAAAGCAAAAAGAAACGAAACCGCAATCTACTCCGATCAAAAATCAAACGCATTCTACATCTCCGAAAATCATACAATCATCCAAACAAGCCGTATCTCCAATTATACCCGCGCCTGAAGCTCCATATCCTGATACAAAATCAGAAAAAGGGAATCCAGTACTATGGCTTTTACTCATCATTGGATTATTTGTATTTCTAATTTTACGCTGGCTATTTTCACGCCGCTGCGGGAACTGCGGAAGATTCTGGGCGATGCGAGTAATTGATGAAGCATACCTCGGCCGAGTTAAAACCGAGCGAGTTAAAAACGGAACTCAATCGTATCTCGTCCACTATAACCGCATTCAGGTTACCCGCCAATGCAAATATTACGGACATCAGGACTGTTTCAACAAAACCGTAAAGGGAGATGCCGAATAACGACTATTTGTACCTAATAAACTATTAAAAAATGAAACGGATTCTTTATTTATTATTCGCTGCTTCCGCTCTATGGGGTTGTAATAGCGATTACGATGATTCGGCATTGACCGGACGCGTGGACGACCTCGAAAACAGGGTCGCAAAACTCGAAGAATTATGCAAGCAGATGAACACCTACATTTCATCCCTGCAAATCCTTGTCGATGCGCTCCAAAACAAAGACTACATTACCGGCGTGTCCCCATTACCAAGGACGGAAAAACAATTGGTTACACCATTTCCTTTACCCAAAGCGCACCGGTTACGATTTACAACGGACAGGATGGAAAAGACGGTCAGGACGGCAAACCCGGCGAAGACGGGAAAGACGGCTCTACCCCGGTTATCGGAGTAAAGCAGGATGCCGACGGAATCTATTACTGGACGCTTAACGGCGACTGGCTGACGGATGATTCCGGCAACAAGATAAAAGCAGAAGGCCGCGACGGTCAAGATGGTAAACCGGGACAGGACGGCAACGATGGGCAGGACGGAAACTCCAGCGAAGATGGCGAGGACGAGCAGGATGGCAAGCCCGGAGAGAATGGAAAAGACGGCATAACGCCTCAATTGAAAATCGAGGGCGGATACTGGTATATCTCCTATGACGGAGCATCGTGGACACAGCTCGGCAAGGCAACGGACGATAAAGGCGAGCAGGAAGGGGCGGGACAGGCCGGAGGCATCTTCAAGGATGTCGAAGAAACCGATGACAGCGTTATATTCACCTTGAATGACAACAGCACTATTACGATTCCGAAAACAACGGCATCCGAAAAATTGGATATCACATTCAGCAATACGGAATCCATCAATGTCTTGCCGGGAAAAACCTATGAAATCGAATATACGATTATCAGAGTGGATGAAACGACACGAATCGAGGTGGTAGCGCAAGACCTCTATAAGGCGTCTGTTTGACCGACAGATTACCGATCCGGGAAAATCATCGTTACAACACTATCGGACGACCTCGAAGCAAGCCGCATTTTGGTATTTGTCTCCAAAGGAACGAATACCATCATGCGCATTATCAATTTTGTCGAGAGCGTCATTATCGTTTCGACCGACACCGTGGAGATTGCCGCAGAAGGCGAAACCGTGCAGGTCGAAGTGGAAACCAATGTAACCTATACGGTGGAAATTCCGGAGGCAGATCGTGTTTGGCTGTCTATTGCAGAAACACGCGCGGCGACACATAAAGAAACTCTTACTTTTATCGCCCAAGCCAATCCGAACACGACCTATCGCTATTCAACCGTCAACCTGAAAGACGATAGCGGGCTGGTAGCACAAAGCATTCTGTTCGCGCAAAAGGCTTCGGGATATAAAACGGTTCATGTCGAAACGGCAGGAACATTGGAAAACTACATTTCCGCCGATGAAAAAGAGAAATTGATCGGACTGAAACTGACGGGTAAACTCAACACTTTCGACTACGATTTCATGCGCACCATGTCCGCATTGGAATCCGTCGATCTGGCACAAATCGACAATACGACCATTCCGGCCAGTTGCTTCAAAGAAAGTACGGTCAAAACGGTCATTCTACCGCTGAATTTGGAAGTTATACCGGACAATGCGTTCTCTAACAGTAGCATTACATCTATCGATATACCATCAACCGTTGTTTCGATTGGCAATAACGCCTTTGATAATTGCTCATTGCTGGCTGGGAACTTACTCCTACCCAATGACTTACAAAGCATAGGAAATAATGCTTTTCGCCTATGTGGGAAATTAACTGGAAATTTGCATATCCCTAACAGTGTAATAAACTTAGGCAGCTATGCCTTTAGTGATTGCAGTTTTACTACGTTAACATTAGAGAGAGGGATAACAACTATTCCCAAATATTGCTTCAAGCTCGGTAAGAGCTTTACAGGAAATCTTATCATCCCAGATCAAGTAGAAGTTATCAAAGAGCATGCCTTTTATAGCTCACCTTTAATGGATATTTGACATTAGGAAGTGGTCTACAAAGCATAGGCTTTGGGGCCTTCACTGGCGTTAATGGCACCGCCGTTTCTGGCCATTTTAATAAAATCTATTGTAAGGCAATCGAACCTCCAATACTTCAATACGATATTATGCGGTCTTGTGATTGTAAATATCTCGGAGTTCCCGTTGGAAGCAGGGATGCCTACCGCGCACAAATTATTGGGATGAATTTTCACCTATCGAAGAAGTCGAATTTTAAGCTATGGCACTAATCTATTTTGATGATAATGGGCAACGTCAAGAATTACATAGCTGCCCATGGCAAACAAATCTTGAAAATCGCCAAGAAATTGCAGACTACCTAATCAGACGTTTACAGGAAAAGAATTACTCCGCAGACACATGGTTTACTGCACAAAATTTAGTCGGCGAAAATCAAGTCGATTGGGAAAACACCGAACCATTGAATACCATAACAACACGCTATTTGAACAGAAATACTCAAAAAACCATTTTAGGTAAAATTTTGAAACGAGCATTATTCGATCTGAACGAAACTTATGAAATAAGGTATGAATTCAAAACCCTTTATCGGAAAAAAGAATAATCTCGTATACAATTCCAGTCGTGGATAAAGTCCATAGCTGTAAGTTGTTATCCAAATCTTTTCCGAATCTTTATCCCGACCGTTCTTAGTTGTCCCGACCTGCCGCAACCCGGCAGGTCGCTTTGTTAAATCCCGACAGAAGATACTGCGATGCGATTACGGCTCATGTAGTCGGGGACTCGATAAAATTTCATTAACCACCTGTTTCGAGCCAATGTATAGGGCTTAAATAAGCAAGCCGCAATGATGGTCTCCAGTCCATATCGGCTGAATCGACCTGCGTATTCACAGCCGGAATGTATTACCCAAAAACAAAATCACATGAAAAACAAAGAAGAAATCAGACACTATCTTGACACCCAATTTAGCCCATCGGAAGACGATATGGTGCAAATCGTCCGGAACGATTTCGACCGCATTTTGAATAACGCGGCATCTTGCGCCCTAATTACAGTAGAGGGCGCAATGCCCGTCTTGGCGGAGCGACTCCGCACCGAATTGGAAGCCCTGCACATCGAAGCCGACCTCGACGCGATTGTAAAAGTAAGCTATCATCCCGCATCGGAGATTAGTTTCGACGACCTATGCAGCCTCTTAACCGTCATTCACGAATTTGCCCCACAGGTTAATATCGTCTGGGGCTGCGGCACGGATGCAAAACTGGCTGAAACCGACTATTCGATTCTGTTACTGATCGGGACATCGGCAGAGTAAATTTGCAAGGCCTGCCAACACAAACTAAATAAACAACGAATACTACACTAATACATCCAAGGGGGAGTGCCCATTACGACGAATACAAAGAGGTCTATATCGAGGTGGAATATTGTTATCACATAATAGTTGCACTTGCCTTAACCCCTTATAATATTTAGGTTTGCTAATTCTTCGTGGATACAACCGAGTGTTAGTCACAAAAGGGATAGATCTATCATCTTCAGAACAAATGAGCCTACATCCTGATGTTAACACAATGGCCATCAAATGAGGATCATCAAAATTAGGATCAACTATATTAGTTTCAAAATATACTTGCTCATGATCGACCTGTTGATCCTCTATGTGAATAGCACAATTATACATATTCATCAGACTAAATATTTTCATATATTTAGATGCTTTTTTTAGCTCTTCAATATATTTTGTACCACCATATACAACTTTCCCTTTACCTGAAATTATCCATTTTAATACAGGAACAAATTCATTATGCCTTGCGGATGTTTTATTAAACACATTTGCAAAACAGTTTGTATCTATTATAATGCACATAATCAAATTTCCAATAATCGTAATTCCTCATTCATAAAGAATTCCCCAAAACTTGAAGGCAAATCATCAGGATAACGACCATTAGGCAAAATTGGAAGTGCCTGAAACATTGTTCCATTATCTGTTCGCTCAAAAAAGATAACTTGCGCTTGCGGTAAACTTTTTCTTTGTGATTTATGTAATAAATATCGAAATCTATTTATTGTATAATCACTATGAGTTTCCATCACAAACCTATTTCTATTACTTATGCAGTTATCAAAAATAAATTCGCCAAATGCCGCTTGTGCTTTAGGATGTAAGTGGACTTCAGGCTGTTGAATCGCAATAAGCTCCCCTTTAGTAATTAATAGCTCAACCAAAACAGGCATAATTTGAGAAACCCCATATCCAACATTTGTAATTTTTATTGGCATCGAATTATATGTTATATCTATTTCAAATGGAGAACCTTTTTGTTTACTGAATCGAGCAATCTTTATCGAATCAAATAAATTACTATTTTTTCCGAATTTTTCTAATGCTCTTATTATAAGGTCTGTACCATTTGATGCCTTTTGAAATAAGTTATGTAAAACAACAGGAATATGAGCGCCATCACTTGATTGATTAACAGAAAAGCTCTCATAATAACGTTGAGGTTTAGCTCGAATAGGCGCAATCCAACTAAAATTTGTAAAAAAGAAAGAGTATCTTGTATCACTCCGAATACCTAATTGACGCAATTTTTCCTCCAACAATGTGCGAACTTGATATAATGATTTGTCTTTCGAAATACTAAGCCGCTTAAATCCACTCCAGCTATCATCATTACTAATCCATTGTTCAAATGAAGTTTTTTTAAAATCTTTTATTTTATATGAAACCCCATTCTTTTTATTAATAAAATATTTAATCAACACTGTTTTGTCCCCTACAAGGTATTGCATTTCGTCCAAGACAGGCGTCCCTTTTTTATTGACATATCTAAATTTAAAATAAGAAAGAGTTTCATTCGGTTGTTCAAGCACTTCTAAACCAATGCTAAAAGACTCCAAATCATTCGAAAATTTATTAATAATTTCCTCAAAATAACCTAATTCCACTTCATTGCTATTTAAATTTCCTGACAACCAAAAGTCTGGTTGGTGTATTAAATATAACAAATTTAGAACAGCTGTTTTTCCTGAACTATTTTCACCCACAAAAAAATTAACATCAACAAGGGGCAGAAACACCCGCTTGTAGCCTTTATAATTTTCCAAAAAAAGTGTTTTTATTACCATAACTCAAGTATTTAGGTCATACAAAAATAGTAAAAAGAATGTAATATATAATATCAGTTTGAGCAGATTCTTTAACTAAAAATATTAAATAGCAACTATTTATGTACCACTTGTGTACCGCCGTCATTTTTCCGGCTATATACTGCAAAAGGAAAACTCTTGATATTCGATTGAATATCAAGAGTTTTCCATCAGTCGGGGTGACTGGATTCGAACCAGCGACCACACGCCCCCCAGACGTGTACTCTAACCGGACTGAGCTACGCCCCGATACCGTTTCCCTTTGCTTTGGGACTGCAAATATAGTATATTTTTGCGAAATCACACAATTCTCGCATAATTTTTTCTATTTTTGTGCGATATGAAATCGCTTCCGCCCTTCACACCGCTCTCCGCAGCCCGCATCGCCGCCGGCTGCGCAAGTCGGTTCCGCACCTCATCGCCAAGCCTTTCCGCCGCCCGCGCCGCCCATACTTCCGGCACTACCGACACCCCGAGCCTCTCCGGGAC
>NZ_FCNT01000004.1 GCF_900021155.1 Alistipes sp. CHKCI003 | reverse complement strand
ATCCGCAGCCCCCCCCCAAAAAAACGCAATCATCCCTGCCGGAACAAGTTCCGGCAGGGATGACCCTCATTCGGAGAGACGTCGAACGGCATCACGGGACGACGGGATGAGCGCCGTCGGACCGCCTTCAGGAAAAACCGCACTACTACCCCGGCAGCCGTCCGC
The DNA here is from genome assembly GCF_900021155.1 of Alistipes sp. CHKCI003. GTDB lineage: Bacteria > Bacteroidota > Bacteroidia > Bacteroidales > Rikenellaceae > Alistipes > Alistipes excrementavium. Next base: position 34,663 of record NZ_FCNT01000004.1, on the reverse strand, counting down.
CCCGCTCCGGATTCCGTCGTCTCAGGCGGGCCGCCCCTTGCGCTTGCAGAAGCGTTCGCACTGAAGGGTGATGTCGTATCCGAGCATGGCGCCGAGCATGAAATCCTCCTCGGGCGTTAGTTCGTTGAGCGGTTTGCGGCCGAAAGCCCGCACAGTCTCAAGACACGCACGCTCGCCGAAATAGAGATTCACCTTGTTCTCCGTAACGGGCCGGATCAGATGAGCGATTCCCAACCGGTCGAGCCGTTCGCAGACCAGCGCGGCGCAGGTGCGGCACATCGTGCAGAGCACCAGACTGCGCACCCCTTTCTGAAACTCGTAGATGTGGTGCATGAAGAGCTTCATCGAATCGTATCGGTTGAAATCTTCGGCGCTCATGGTCAACGGTTTTTAAGGGATTCGCACCATGCGGCCACCCGTTCGTCCGTTCGGGAGGCGTCGCTCTCGTCGAGCGCCAGTCCGACGAACCGGCCGTCGCTGCAAACCAGCGAATCGGTTACGTCGTAACCTTCGGGTACATAGGAGCCCACGAACGTGCAGCCCGTGCCTTGCAAACCTTCGTAGATCAGCCCCACGGCGTCGCAGAACGTATCGGGATAGGAGCCGCTGTCGCCGCAGCCGAACAAGGCCACCGTCTTGCCGCTCAAATCCTTGGCTTTCAGGGCTTCGAGAAACCCGTACCAGTCGTCCTGCAAATCGCCGCAGCCCCACGTCGAAGACCCCAGCAGCAGCAGGTCGTAAGGATCGGTTTCGTCCGCCGAAGCCGTGGCCACGTTGTGTACGTCGGCAGCGGGAATGTCGAGATGTCTTGCAATGTCTTGGGCGACGGCCTCTGTGGTGCCGGTCGTGCTCCCGTAAAAAATTCCGGTCATATGTTTGTTTTTTGGTTCATTGCAAAGTAACGACAATCCCCGCCGCGGATCAATACCCACTTTTCGGGGTTTTGCTCCGGGGTTCCTCCCCTTTAGAGGCGATCCGGCAGGGGGACGGACGATCCGGCAGAGCTATGCCGGAGCCTTTTCGCACGCAAAAAGCGCCTCGCACGAAACGGAACGAGCCGTCGCTCCGCCCGTAGGCCCCCCGAAAACCCGCCTCGCCGAACCATCCCGCCAGACTGCCCCGCCCGGCTGGACATCGGAGCGATTCCCGGAAACGGACGTCGGCCCTTCACGTGGATCGGCCTCCGAGCCCTCCGCCGCGCCGTGAAATTCCTGATCCGCCCGGACCTCGAAGGCACGTTCAACCTCGTAGCCCCTGAGAAACTCACCCAGCGGAAGGCCGCGCGGCTCATCTCCGCCCACTACAAGGCGCGGTTCACGATACCCGTTCCGGCGTTCCCGTTCCGGATGCTGCGGAGCGAAGCGGCGGACGTGCTGCCGAAAGGACAACGCGCCGAACCTGCGCGCCTGCACGCCTCCGGCTTCGGATTCGAATTCGGCACGCCTTCGCTGGAAAAATTCCTATGCCGGCTCGAAAAATAATCGCCCGATCTCTTGCCGAATCGAAATATGTTCGTATATTCGCGAACAACAAAGTGCATATGGCAAAGCAACAGTTGACGGAGGAACAGGAGCGGATCGCCCGTTTTGCGAAGGCATTGGGGCATCCCATACGCATTGCGATCCTGCAAATGCTCGCCAGTCAGACATGCTGTTTCCACGGCGACATGTCGGAAATCCTCCCTATCGCCAAAAGTACGCTGTCGCAGCATCTCAAGGAGCTGAAAGATGCCGGACTGATCCAAGGCGAAATCAATCTGCCGTCGGTGAAATACTGCATCAACCGCGACAACTGGGCTTTGGCCGAGAAAACGCTCGGCGGCTTCCTCGACCGAGTGGCAGAAAAGAAAGGATGTTGCGAATAACTATTTTTTTTGAATCATTAGTTCGTATTTCGACGAATTACTAATATTACGTACGATGAAAAAAAACATTTTATTGGGAACCGTTTGTCTGGTGTCGGCAGCCTGCGGCGGCCGTCCGGCAAATGAAAACACAGACCGCACCGGATCGCTCCGACCGGATCGCGTGGAAGTACTCTGTTTCCACGGAGCGCAGCGCTGCGCGACCTGCGTGGCCATCGAAAAGAACGCAATAGAGGCCATGGAAATGCATTTCGCCGAGGAATTGAGAGACAGTACCGTCGTATTCAGTACGATCGACCTCTCGGAACCCGTCAATGCACCGCTCGCCGACCGCTACGAAACGACGTGGTCTTCGCTCTTCGTGGTCGCACGAAAAGACGGCGAGGAGTCTGCGGAGAATCTGACCGCCTTCGCCTTCGCCACTGCGCGCACCGCTCCCGAAACGTTCCGAAAAGGCTTGGTCGAAAAAATCAACGAAATGCTGGAATGATCTCTATGGAATGGCTGCAATCTCTGACCGGCAGCGACACGGCTCCGGCACTTACGGCTTTTCTGCTGGGACTGATGACGGCCGTCTCGCCCTGTCCGCTGGCGACCAACATCGCGGCGATCGGTTTCATCGGGAGAAATATCGGAAACCGCCGCCGGATCTTCCGTAACGGCCTGCTCTACGCACTCGGTCGCGTGATCGCCTACACGCTGTTGGGCATCGTATTGATCTTGCTGCTGCAAACCGGCACAAGCCTGTTCGGCATCCAGAAGTTCATCGGCAAATACGGCCAACTGCTGCTCGGCCCCGCTCTGCTGTGCATCGGGCTCTTCATGCTTTTCGGAAACAGGCTGCCCGTTCCGTCGTTCGGATACCGAGGAAACGGCGAATCCATCGCCCGCCGCGGCGGATGGGGTGCCTTATGGCTCGGAGTGCTGTTCGCCATGGCGTTCTGTCCTACCAGCGGTGTGTTCTATTTCGGCGTGCTGATTCCGATGTCCGCCACGGCGACTGCGGGTTATCTGCTCCCGCCTCTTTTCGCCGCGGCCACGGCACTCCCCGTAGTAGCGACTGCTTGGATTCTGGCGTTCAGCGTGCAGTGTATCGGCGGTTTTCACGAAAAATTGCAAACCATCCGAAAAGCGCTGAACCGTACGGTCGGCGCACTGTTCACGGCAATCGGAATCTATTACTGCATCATACACTATTCTTAACCCCGCACGACACGAATACGAACAATAAATTCAGATTATGGAAATCAAAGTTTTAGGAGCCGGCTGCGCCAAATGCCGGAAGACCTACGCGGCGATCGAAAAAGCGATCGCAGAGAATCGCCTCGATGCGACGCTCGTTCGAACGGAAGAGATCACGGAATTACTCGAATACGGCATTCTGACGACACCCGCCGTCGTCGTAGACGGTACGGTGAAGATCAAAGGACACGTTCCGACGGAAAGCGAGATCCGAAAGTTGCTCGGCATTTAATCCCGGAAGGCCATGGATAGCAAAAAAGAATTGAGAATCCTTCTATGGATCATCGCGGTTTTCACGGCGTTCTTTTTCATGCCGCTCGACAGCGCACGCTTTACGACGGCACTCGACGCGGCGCTCGATCTGTCCAAATGGTATGCAAGAGAACACGTCGTGATGTGTCTGCTTCCGGCGTTCTTCATCGCAGGTGCGATCGCCGTCTTCGTCAGCCGGACCTCGGTGCTTAAATATTTCGGAGCGAACGCGAAACGATGGTTATCCTATACCGTGGCATCCATATCCGGAGGCGTTCTGGCCGTCTGCTCGTGCACCATTCTGCCGTTGTTCACGAGCATCTACAAACGCGGGGCCGGACTGGGGCCGGCCGTGGCCTTCCTCTATTCGGGCCCGTCGATCAGCATCTTATCCCTCATTCTGACGGCGCGGATTCTGGGTATCGAAATGGGCGCGGCACGAATCGTCGGAGCGGTCGTGTTTTCGGTGCTCATCGGTCTTGCGATGTCCCTGATATTCCGAAAAGAGGAGCAAGCGAAAAAGGAACAACAGATGCAGATCGCACCTCCGCCCGAAGAACGGCCGTTGCGCCAGACATCGTCTCTTCTTTTCACGCTGGTGCTGATCCTCGTATTTGCGAATTGGGCCGCTCCGGCCGTTTCGGACGACGGTTTATGGGCCCTGATCTTCAACATCAAATGGCTCATCACCGGCATTTTCGCTCTCGTCCTGTGCCGGGCCCTGATCCGGATTCTGAAATTGCGGACACTGCGGGTCGTTCTCGCCGCAGCGGCAACTCTGGGATCCGCCTTCCTCGCCCGTACCTTCGTCCCGGAGGCTCAGCTGGCTCCGCTCGTACCGGTGATCGTAGCAATAACAGCCTTGTCTCTGCTCCTGCTTTTCGACAAGCGGGACGAAAACAGGGAGTGGATTCTCGCTTCGTGGGAGTTCGCCAAACTGATCCTGCCGTTACTTGCCGTCGGCGTGGCGACCGCCGGGTTTCTGCTGGGCTCGGGACACGGCGATACCGTCCTTGCCGGCGTCATTCCCGACGGATGGATCGAACGGGCGGTCGGCGGCAATTCGCTGCGGGCGAATTTCTTCGCCAGTTTCACGGGAGCATTCATGTATTTCGCCACCCTCACCGAGGTGCCGATCGTTCAGGGCCTCCTCGCATCCGGAATGGGCAAAGGCCCCGCCCTCGCACTTCTGCTGGCAGGTCCGTCGCTGTCGCTTCCCAGCATACTGGTCATACGGAACGTGATGGGTACGAAGAAAACCGCCGTGTACGTCGCACTGGTCATCGCACTGGCGACACTCTCCGGCTTCGTATACGGATCGTTATGACACGGAACGTCCGGAAACATCCGAAAAACATCCGGTCCGGAAAACGATGTCGGATTATGACGATGTACCGGGAAAGCACGGTTCATTTTCAGCCGACTGTGCGAAAATACCGCATTTCGAATATCTCGACGCAAGATACGATAAATTCTTGGAACGGGGCACAATCGGGTTTCGATCCTACTGCGCGACAGAGTTGCTGTCGGAAGCACGCGAATTCGCGCAACCTTTTCGCTTCCAGTCCCCATCACGAATCAACAGACCGCAAGATGAATTCGCTGGCCCATGTACGGAACCGGCTTTCGCCCAATGCCTCCCGCTTGTAAAAACACTCGGCGAATCACCGCTCGTGTAACGGTACTCTATCGGAGGACAAACCGGGCCTTTCATCATACGACCCTATCTCCTATTCTCCGTAAATCCATATCGACCGGTTTTTCGCCCCCCCCGATCTGAGAAGACAGGCAGAAACCTCTGAAACCATCGACAGAATGCGATTTAACGGTTACTCACGCAAGAAGGGGCTGTTTAACGAGTTCCGAAAATCGGAAATCGCCCCTGCCGGAATGAATTCCGGCAGGGGCGAAATCGTTGAAATCGGACTTGTTGGACAGCCCGCTTTCCCCTGTGCCGGCGATGCGCCGCGGCCCGTGGATCAGTTCATGCCGTAGCTCACGAGGGCTATGCCGCCCTGCACCGAGCTGACCACTCCGAGCAGCAGGATGCCGGCCACGCAGACCGCGAGGCTCAGCCGCGTGCAGCCGTCCGAACGGAACGCCGTGATGGGGCTGTCGTTCGGCGTGATGAACATCGCCTTGACCACCAGCAGATAGTAGTAGAGCGACACGACCGTATTGAGCAGGGCGATGAGCACCAGTACATAGTAGCCCGACCCGGCGGCGGCCATGAAGATGAAGAACTTGCTGAAGAAACCCGCGAAGGGCGGGATGCCCGCGAGCGAGAAGAGCGCCAGCATCATCGTGAGGGCCAGACGGGGATTGGTGCGGTAAAGTCCCGCATAGTCGTCGATCGAAACCTTGCCCGTGCGCTGCTCGATGGCGGCGATCACGCCGAACGCCGCGAGATTGGCGGCCACGTAGACCGCCAGATAGTAGACGAGCGCCGTCATGCCCGCCGCCGTACCTCCGACGACGCCCAGCAGCAGATAGCCGGCCTGCGAAACGGAGGAGAAGGCGAAGAAACGCTTGATGTTGCGCTGGCGGATGGCGAAGAGGTTGGCCACGGTGATCGTGGCGATCGTTACGCCGTATAGGATCCACTGCCACTGTGCGGCGATGGGCGCGAAGACTTTGGTGAGAATCGTGAAGAGCACGAACGCCGCGGCTCCTTTCGACACGACCGAGAGATAGGCCGCCACGCCGGTCGGCGCACCCTCGTAGACGTCGGCCGTCCAGAGGTGGAACGGCACGAGCGACATCTTGAACGCCAGCCCCGAGAAGAAGAAGACGAAGGCCATGATCTGAAGCGGCGTACCGGACAGAAGCGCCGGTATGTCGTCGAAATAGAGCGTCCCGGCGGTACCGTATACGAGCGAGATGCCGTAGAGCATCAGTCCCGAGGCGAAGAGGGCCGAGACGATGTACTTCGCGCCGGCCTCGTAGGAGCGGTGGCGGTATTTGTCGAACGCCACGAGCGCAGCCATCGGCACCGAAGCCGTTTCGAGCCCGATGAAGAACATGAGGAAGTTGCCGGCCGAAATCATGAAGTACATGCCCAGCAGCGTCGAAAGAGTGAGGAAATAGAACTCGCCCTGCTTGATGCGGGTGTCTTCGCGGCGGAGCCACTCGCCGGCCTGCATCATGACCAGCAGCGTGCCGATGGCGAGGATGCTCTTCACGACCGTCATCACGGGCGTGTAGACGTACATCCCGCCGAAAAGCGTGAAGCCCTCCATCGGAAACAGCCCGCCGATCGCGTGCACGCACACAAGTCCGCAGGCCACGGTCTGGAACCAGCGGCGGGCGCGGGCCGGAGCGAAGAGGTCGAAGAGCAGCACGAGCAGCAGCACGACCGTGAGCGACAGTTCGTCGCGCAGGTGGAGCATCTGCGAATAGTCGATAATCATAGGAGGTTAGCGGTTAAATGTTGAACGATCGGAAGAATCCCCTCGCGGACCATGTCGCTCACCCAGAGCGGCGCGAGGCCCAGTCCGGCGATGGCCGCGATGAGCACCACGACGGCGAGGCGCTCGTCCCACGTGGCGTCCGTGAGTTTCTGATGCGCCGGATCGAGCACCTTGCCGTAGAGCAGACGCCCGACCACGCGCAGGATGTAGACCGCCGTGATGACGATCGAGGTGCAGGCCGCGACGGTTACGATGCGGTGGAACAGATCGGCGCGGGCGAACGAACCGACGAATACCGTCATCTCGGCCACGAAGCCGCTCAGCCCCGGCAGACCGAGGTTCGCAAGACCCGCGATGACGTACGCGACGGCCAGAAAGGGCATGATCCGCATGAGGCCGCCCATCTGGTCGATCGAGCGCGTGTGCGTGCGGCCGTAGATCATGCCGATCAGCGCGAAGAAGAGGGCCGTCATCAGACCGTGCGAAAGCATCTGGAGCACGGCGCCGGTCATGGCCGTCGTATTGAGCATCAGGATGGCGAAGAGCACGAGGCTGCAATGGCTCACCGAGGAGTAGGCGTTGATGTACTTGAGGTCCTTCTGCACCACAGCGCTCAACGCACCGTAGACCACGCCCGTGGCCGTGAGGATCAGGAAGAACCACGCCTGCTCGGCGGCCGCTTCGGGCATCAGGAACACGGCCACGCGGAAGCAGCCGTAGCCGCCCAGCTTCATCAGCACGCCCGCATGGAGCATCGAGACCGCCGTGGGGGCCGAGGCGTGGCCGTCGGGCGACCACGTGTGGAACGGGAAGAGCGCCCCCAGCACGCCGAAGCCCACGAACGTGAGCGGGAAGAAGACGCGCTGCCACTCCACGGGAATATGCAGCCGCGCGATGTCGAGCAGGTTCATCGTCTCGCCGCCCGCACCGAAGTAGATGCCCAGAATGCCGAGCAGCAGCAGCGCCGAGCCGCCCATGAGCATCAGCGTGAGTTTCATGGCCGAATACTCCTTGCGGCCGCTGCCCCACACGCCGATCAGCAGATACATCGGGATCAGCGCGATCTCGTAGAACATGAACATCGTGAAGAGGTCGAGCGAAATGAAGAAACCGAACACCCCGACGCTCAGCAGGCAGAACCACATGAAATACTCTTTGGCGAGGGTCTCCATGCGCCACGAGGCGAACGTTCCCGTGAAGACGATGATCGACGACAGGAGCAGCATGGCCACCGAGATGCCGTCCACCCCCACCGAGTAGTGGATGTTGAGCGCCTCGTACCACACCGTATCGGCGCGGAAAAGCATCGGGGCCGTGTCGCCTGCGGCACGCGCGTCGAGGAAGAGCACCGTGAGCGTCGCGGCCAGTGCGACGAGCGCGCCCGAACCGGCGACCATCACCGCACGGAGCTGCGTCCGGCTGCGGCAGCATCCCAGCAGCACGATCATCGCAAGGGGAATGAAAACGAAAAGCGATAGGAAATTCATATCCGTGTCTTTATTTGAATCAGATGAATACCGCGAGCGCCGTGATGACCAGCACGCCCAGCAGGAAAACCAGCGCATACTCCTGCACGTTGCCCGACTGGAACTTGCGGATGACGAACGAGAGACCCTGCGCGCCGCGCGCCAGCGCGTCGAGCGCTCCGTCGATCGCATGACGGTCGAACCACGCGAGCGGCGCCGACACGCGGTCGAAGATGATCCGTCGCGTTACGAACAGCCACGCATTGTCGATGTAGAAGCGGTTGGCCGCGGCGCGGTGCAGACGCGGCAGGGCCGCCGCCAGCCCGTCGGGGATCCGCTGCCGCCCGTCGGCGTAGAACCACGTCGCCAGACCGATGCCCGCGAGCGCCAACACGACGCTCGTCGCCGCGACGCCCCCGTCGAGCACGATCCGGTACGGAAGTCCGTCGCTCGACACGAACTCTCCGAACGGAATGAATCCGGCCACGCACGTAATCGAGGCGAGAATGACCAGAGGCACGGTCATCGCGGCCGGCGCCTCGTGCATTTCGGCGAGGTTCGCAGCCGGACGGCCCCAGAAGATGTTGTAGTAGAGGCGGAACATGTAGAAGGCCGTGAGCGCCGCCACGCCCGACATGAACCACCCCATCGCGGGCGAATAAGCGAAGCAGGCGGCCAGTATCTCGTCCTTGCTGAAGAAGCCCGAGAAGAACGGGATGCCCGCTATGGCGAGGCAGGCCACGAGGAACGCGGCATGCGTCAGAGGCAGACGGCGCCACAGGCCCCCCATCGCCCCCATCTCGTTGCTGTGGACCGTATGGATGATGGCGCCCGCGCAGAGGAACAGCAGCGCCTTGAACATGGCGTGGGTGAAGAGGTGGAACATCGCGCCGACATAGCCCGTCCCGGCGTGGCCGCCCATGCCGCTCACGCCGAGGCCCGCCATCATGAAACCGATCTGCGAGATCGTACTGAAGGCCAGCACGCGCTTGATGTCGGTCTGCACCGTGGCCACCGCCGCGGCATAGAGCGCCGTGAAGGCTCCGACGCAGGCGATGCCCGTGAGCACCCCGGGCGCATAGGCCGCATAGAGCGGGAAGAGGCGCGCCACCAGAAAGACGCCCGCCACGACCATCGTCGCGGCGTGGATGAGCGCCGAGACGGGCGTGGGACCCTCCATGGCGTCGGGCAGCCAGATGTGGAGCGGGAACATCGCCGACTTGCCGGCGCCGCCCACGAAGCAGAGCGCAAGACCCCATGCGAGCACCGAACCGCCGAGAAAGGTGCGGCCCGCGGCCGAAGCGACGGCCGGAGCCTGCGGATCGCACAGCACGTCGAATCCGAAGCTGCCGGTCCAGTACGACAGCGTGAGGATGCCCAACAGGAAGCCCAAGTCGGCGAAACGGGTAACGATGAAGGCCTTTTTCGAGGCGGCGACCGCTGCGGGCTTCGTGTAGTAGAACCCGATCAGGAGGTAGGACGAGACGCCCACCAGCTCCCAGAAGATGTACATCTGAAAGATGTTCGGCGCCACCACGAGCCCCAGCATCGACGCCGAGAAGAGCGCGAGGAAGGCGTAGTAGCGCTGGAAGCCCCGTTCGCCCTTCATGTATCCGAAGCTGTAAATGTGGACCATGAGCGACACGGTGGTGATTACGACGAGCATCATCACCGAGATCGGGTCGAGCAGGATGCCCAGATCAATGTGCAACGTCTGCGTGAAGCGCAGCCAGACCGTGTCGAACGGTACGACCGCAGGGAACACGCCGCCCGTGCGGGGCTGTGTGAAGTACTCCCAAGCCGCCGTATAGGCCGCCGCCGTGGCCGCGGCCATCGCCGCCGTGCCGAGCAGGCCGGCCGTGCGGGGTGCGAGCCGTCCGCCGGCGAGTCCGAGCAGGAGGAACATCGCCAGAGGCAGCAGAATGATGATGAGTGTGTATTCCATAGACGCGCAGCGGTTAGAATTTGAGCTCCTTCAGGTTGCGGACCTGAATGTTGCGGATGTTGCGGTAGACGTTGATGATGATGGCGATCGCCACGGCCGTCTCGGCCGCCGAGATGCCGATGGCGAACATTGCGAAGAAGAAGCCTTCGAGCTCTCCCGGGAAGAGGAAGCGGTTGAAGACGGCAAAGTTGATGTCGGCCGAATTGAGGATCAGCTCCACGGAGATGAGCATCGCCAGCAGGTTGCGGCGCGTGAAGAATCCGTAGATGCCCGCGAACATCATGATGGTGCTCAGCACCAGATAGTATTCCATTCTGATTTCCATAACTACTTATCTTTTGCGTGCGATCATGATTCCGCCCACGATGCAGGCCAGCAGCAGCAGGCTGATGGCTTCGAAGGGGAGGACGTATCCGTATTTGTCGCTGCTGAGCAGCGAGTAGCCGATCTCCTTGACGTCCAGCTCGCCCGGAAGCGAACCCACTGCGAGGAACCGGTTTTTGAGCGTGATGAAGAGGCAGAGCGCCAGCCCCGCGAGCGTGGCGCACAGCCCCGCGAAGAACTTGCCCCGCCCGAGCCTGTCGCCCTTGCTGCCCTGCACCGAGGTCAGCAGGATCGAGAAGACGTAGAGCACCGTGATGCCGCCGGCATAGATCAGGAGCTGCACCGACCCCAGAAAGGCGTAGTTGAGCTGGAAGTAGATGCCCGCCGTGCAGAAGAGCACGATCAGCAGGTAGGTCGCCGCGCGCAGAATCCGCCGTGTCGTAACGGTGAGGATCGAGAAGACGACCATCACTGCGGCCATGAAGAGAAAAACGAGTGATTGAAGGGTAATGTCCATAGCACCTTACTGTTTTGCGAGGGACGAACCCTCCCTGTTGAGTTTGAGCACCAGCTTCGACTTGTCGAACACGGCGTGTTCGAACTCCTGATCGAACGCGATGGCCTGACGCGGGCAGACATTGACGCAGAGCTGGCAGAACATGCAGCTCCCGAGGTTGTACACGTAGGCGTCGAGCACGCGCACCGTCTTGCCTTCGGGCGTGGTCTCCTGCCGGCTCGCCACGTGTATGGTGCCGTTGGGGCAGGTCGCCTCGCAGAGCCCGCAGGCGATGCAGCGGTGATGGTTGTCGGCGTCGTGGAGCATCGTGAGCGTCCCGCGGAAGCGGGCCGGGAGCACGAGCTCGGCGCGGTTCTCGGGGTAGCACTCCGTGCTCTTGCGCGTGAAGAACTCGCGCATGGTGGTCCGCAGACCCGTCGTCAGCGAACCGACGGCGCGGAAGAAATCCGTGATATAACGTTTGAATCCGTTCATGACTTACCGGTTAAAAATGCCAGCGGAATACGACGACGACCGCCATGAGCAGCATGTTGGCCAGTCCGATGGGCACGAGGTATTTCCATTCGAGGTTCAGGATCTGGTCCACCCTCAGACGCGGGAAGGTCCACTTCATCCACATCAGCAGGAAGACCACGAAGAAGGCTTTGCCGAAGAACCACACGAAGCCCGGGATCCAGTCCATCGCGGCGTTGAACCCGTCGAGTCCCGGGATGTGCAGCGGCATCCAGCCGCCCAGAAAGAGCGTGGCGGCCATGCCGGCCACGATGAACAGGTTGACGAATTCGGCGACATAGAACAGGCCGAAGTGCATGCCCGAGTACTCGGTGTGATACCCCGCCGTGAGCTCCGACTCGGCCTCCGGGAGGTCGAACGGGCCGCGGTTGGTCTCGGCGTTGCCGGCGATCAGATAGATCACGAAGGCGATGCAGGCCGGGACATGCCCCTTGAAGATGAACCAGCAGTCGGCCTGCTGGGCGACGATTTCCGAAAACTGCATCGTATCGGTCAGCACGACGATCGTGAGGATCGACAGTCCGATCGAGAGTTCGTAGCTGATCATCTGTGCGCCGCTGCGCATGGCGCCGATGAGCGAATACTTGTTGTTGCTGCTCCAGCCTGCGAGCAGCACGCCCACCACGCCGATCGACGAGGCGGCCATCAGAAAGAAGACGCCCACGTGGAAATCGAGGATCTCCATGCCCTTGTTGATCGGCAGGCAGCTGAAAGCCAGCACCGAAGCCACGACCACGATGTAGGGCGCGAGGTTGTAGAGGAAACGGTCGGCATGACGGATCTCGATGATCTCCTTGGTGAGCATCTTCAACACGTCGGCGAAAACTTGGAACACGCCCCACGGCCCCACGCGGTTGGGGCCCAGACGGCACTGGTAGGCGGCGCAGACCTTGCGCTCCATGAAGATCATCGCACAGGCCAGCAGCGCATAGAGCAACAACAGGAACAGACCGATCAGGACGCATTCGAGGAAGACGGCCGCGCCGACCGGCAGGAACGACACGAGCAGCTCGTGGAACCACCGGGTTACTATACTGAAATCAAACATAGTTCTTGGCTTTAATGGTTAGCGGTCGATGTCGGGCACCACGTAGTCGAGCGTTCCGCCGATGGCGATCAGGTCGGCGATTTTCGCCCCGCGGGCGATGGTTCCGATGGCCGACACCAGCGGCAGGCCCGTCGAGCGGAATTTCATGCGGTAGGGCGACTTGTCGCCGCGGCTTTCGATGTAGACGCCGAACTCGCCGCGCGACGCCTCGACCGCCGCATAGTAGCTCCCCTCGGGGATGCGGATCACCGGCTTGGTCTTGGTCTGGACGGGACCCTCGGGGATACGGTCGATGAGCTGTTCGATGATGCGCATCGACTCCTCGATCTCCTCCATGCGGACCATGTAGCGCGCGAACGAGTCGCCCTCGGTGAAGAGCACCTCGCGGAAATCCACCTTGTCGTAGACCCCGTAGGGCATGCGTTTGCGCACGTCGCACGCCCAGCCCGAAGCGCGGCCCGTGGCGCCCGTGGCGCCGAACGAAATGGCATCCTCGCGCGAGAAGACCCCCACGCCGGTGAGGCGCTGGCGGGCGATGACGTTGTCGGTGAAGATGTCGCGGTACTCCCTGAGCTGCGGCCGGAGGTAGGCGATGAAATCCTTGACATCACGCACGAAGTCGGGCGCCAGATCGGCCTGCACGCCGCCGATGGTGTTGTAGTTGAGGATCAGCCGACCGCCGCACGTCCGCTCGAAGATGTCGAGGATCTTCTCGCGGTCGCGGAAGCCGTAGAAGAAGGCCGTGAGCGCGCCGAGGTCCATGCACAGACACGAGAAGAAGAGCAGGTGCGAGTCGATGCGTTGCAACTCGTCCATGATCGTGCGGATATACTGCACGCGGTCGCTCACCTCGATTCCCGCGGCCCGTTCGATGCACATGCAGAGCGCATGGCGGTTCTGCATCGCGGCGAGATAGTCCAGCCGGTCCGTCAGGGCGAGCGTCTGCGGGTAGGTGAGGCTTTCGCACATCTTCTCGATGCCGCGGTGGATGTAGCCGCAGTTGACGTCGAGCTTCTCGATGGTCTCGCCTTCGAGCGCCACGCGGAAGCGCAGCACGCCGTGCGTGGCGGGGTGCTGCGGTCCGATGTTGATTACGTACTGGTTGTCTTCGAAGATCACGTTCACGCGCTCCTCCAGCTCGCCCTCCTCGTTGAGCTGAAGCGTCGGCGTCGTATCCACGGCCTCCTCGTTGCTCATCCGCACGGGGTTCGTCTCGGGCGAGGCGTCGTAGTCCTTGCGCAGGGGGTGGCCCACCCAATCCTCGCGCAGGTAGAGACGCCGCATGTCGGGATGGCCCACGAAGCGGATGCCGAAAAAGTCGAACGCCTCGCGCTCGTTCAGTTCGGCCGCCTTCCAGATGTCGCACACCGAGGGCAGCTCGGGATGTTCGCGGTCCGGCGTCGAGGTCTTCACGGCGATGCGGCGGCCCGTCGAGGTCGCCTCAAGATGGCAGACCACGCCGAGCGCATCGCCCCAATCCATGCCGGTGAAACTCTCCAGAAAGTCGAATCCCTCGCCGCGCAATGCGAGCATCCGCTCGCGGTACTCCGCGGCGGGGACGGTTATGATTTCGTTCATCGTTTCTCTTTTTTAGCGGGTTTGGGCTCCTTGCGGTTCACGCCTCCGAAGAAGCGCTCCACCTTGACCTTGCGCTGGAGCTGCATCATGCCGTAGAGCAGCGCCTCGGGGCGCGGCGGGCATCCCGGGATGTAGACGTCCACGGGCAGGATCGTATCGACCCCCTGCACCACGTGGTACGACTTGCGGAACGGGCCGCCCGACACGGCGCAGCCGCCCACGGCGACCACGTACTTCGGATCGGCCATCTGGTCGTAGAGGCGGCGCAGCACGGGCGCCATCTTGTGCGTGATGGTGCCGGCCACCATGATCATGTCCGCCTGCCGCGGGCTGGCCCGCGTAACTTCGAAGCCGAAGCGCGCGAAGTCGTATCGCGCGGCGCCCACGGCCATGAACTCGATGCCGCAGCAGCTCGTGGCGAACGTGAGCGGCCACAGCGAATTGCTGCGCCCCCACTCCACCGCGTCGTCGAGGCATCCCACGACGACGTTCACACCGCCGGCCCTCAGCTCGGCGGCTATCTTCTCAAGGGTCTCGTTGTCTTTGAAGTCTTCGTACTTCATCGACTTGATACGGGGTTTCTTCATTTCCATTCCAACGCTCCTTTCTTCCATGCGTAAGCCAGCCCCAGCACCAACACCACGAGGAAAAAGCAGACGCTCACCAGTCCGGCGACGCCCAGCTCCTGCAACACGACCGCCCACGGAAACAGGAAGACGGTCTCCACGTCGAACATGAGGAACAGAATGGCAAAGAGGTAATACCCCACCTTGAACTGCATCCACGAGTGCCCGCGGGTGGGGATGCCGCATTCGTAGGCTTCACCCTTCTGGGCGTTGAACGAACGCGGCGACACCTGCCGCCCGATGCCGAGCGCGATGGCTACCAGCGCTATTGCCGTGATGACCACGACAACCAACAACGTAAACTGCATATGACTGCGATAAACAATGATTACTCCTTCGAAAACGATTGCGGCGCATCTCCGCTCGCCGCACGCCCGGCAGCACCGGGGCAGAAACGACCGCTAAACGACGATCTTGCGATAGGCCACCACGTAAAAGTCCGAGGAGACGGGACCGAAAACGACGGCACGGACGCGGCCGCGGGTCCCGAGCCCGTCGAAGGCGTGCGGTTTGCAGCCTCCGCGGAGCGCCGGCGGCCTCACCGGCGATTTCGACGCATCCCAGCCCAACTGCCCGCAGCCGACCGGAGCTTCGGCCGCGATACAATCCCAGACGAAAGGCTCCGCATGTTCGCGCCGCCCGTGGGCGAGCGTCCCGCCGCGCTGGCACGACACCCCCGCATCGGACTTCCCGCCGCACGAAATCCCGGCAGCCGACGCGGTGTCCGTCAGGCAGACCAACGACAGAAGAAACACGAGGTATGTATACAGTCTGGGCATATCCGGTTCGAATAACCGGACAAAGATAACGAGAATATCAGAATTTTTACGAATTACTTCCGAAAAAGTACCGATCATCTCCGTTTTTCGACCGACGCCCCCGGCGCCGGAGGCCGACAGCAGCGCTCGACCTGCCGAAAGACAGCGGGCTCTCTGCGCACAGAGAGGGTCTCATGCAAGGAGCGTCCTGCCATGCCATGCCCTCGTTCGCGGAATCGAATCGTCATATCCTTTGCAGGGACGATGCCGAGGTTCCGATTGGATTTACAGCATCGTTAAAACTTCGATTATTATGCAAATACAGCAGAACTTATAAGATATGCATGCTAAAATAAGAAAGACAGATCCGGGCGGACCGGTATAATACGGACCCGTCGTCCAAGGCTTGTCCTATTGCAATAATGGGTTATTATCCTTCAGTAAAAGGAGGAACGTCCCGAAAGTTCGTCCTTTCCCGAATCGAAATCCCAAGGATTAAGATCTTCTGCAAATTTTCGATAGCGAAGTCTGGGAAACGTATTTTAGAATTGTATCTTTTGTATAAACCTATGTTTTTGCAGCGATTTCTCCCGTCCGACGGGTGCTCGTTTTTACAACCTCCAGCGTTCCATTATTGTACTGCCTCTCATCAGTGATGTAAGATTCCCCATTATCAGGAATTATTTTACGGGTCCGCAATCCGTCGGCTTTCCCGGCCTCATTGAAACATGCGTACAATTTTCCATGTCCATCTGCATAAAATCACGCAATTCGAAAAGAATCGACCAAGCGATTATCTTTGAGTCGACACACCACATTATTTAATGCTTCGATACTTTTTCCCTCATCCATGTCAACTATGAATTCTTACTCAAGGCACCGTTTAGCTTACCGCTACGCATATGGCCTTTCGTAACCGAATATTCCGTATTTGTCGGTTATCCTCCGGAGAGGCACCCTGACAAGTATTCGCCGACAAAAGATTCCGTTTCTTGTCGTATCGTTGTCTCTGCTCCGAACGGCGATTCAGTTTCCCAATTCCAACTGATTTCTCACCAGTTCGTAATAATATCCTTTTTTTGCGGTTAGTTCCTCGTGCGTGCCCTGTTCGACGATGCGTCCGCGGTCCAGCACGACGATCTTGTCGGCATTGCGGACCGTCGAGAGGCGGTGCGCCACCACCACGACCGTCTTGTTCTCGAAGAGCCGGTCGAGACGCTCCATGATCGTGCGTTCGTTGTTCGCGTCCAAAGAGTTGGTCGCCTCGTCGAAGAAGAGGTACTTCGCATCCTTGTAGGCGGCCCGCGCGATCAGAAGCCTCTGTTTCTGCCCGACGCTCAGTCCGTGTCCGTCGGCACCGATCTTCGTGTTGTAGCCCAAGGGCAGTTCGTCGATGAAGGTGTCGATGTTGGCGATGCGCGTGGCGCGGCGCACCCGCTCCATGTCGGGCCGTTCGTCCGAGACGCCGATATTACCGGCTATGGTATCCGAAAAGATGTATCCCTCCTGCATGACCGTACCGCATGCCCGGCGCCAGCACGACGGGCTGTACTGCGCGATGCGGCGGTCATGGAGCAGCACTTCGCCCGAGGTCGGCGTGTAGAAGCCCAGCATCAGCTTGAGCATCGTGGTCTTCCCCGAGCCGCTCGCCCCGACAATGGCCGTAACCTTGTCCGCCGGGATCGTTACCGACACGTCGTCGAGCGCTTTGGCCGAGTGCGGGCCGTCGTATTGGAACGTTACGCCCCGGAATTCGATGTCGGCATTGTCGGGAATCATGCGGATGCGTTCTTCGTCGGCCGGCTCCTCGTCGTCTTTCTCCTGAATTTCCGAAAGGCGTTCGAGCGAGATCTTCGCATCCTGCGTCGCCTGCACGAATTGGATGAACTGCGACAGCGGTGCGTTGAGCTGACCGATGATGTATTGCAGGGCGACCATCATGCCGAGGGTCATATCGCCCTCGATGACGGCCGAGGCTGCGAGGAACGAGATGACGACGTTCTTGGTCTGGTCGATGAACGTGCCGCCCACCTCCTGCGTCTGCCCCAGAACGAGCCCTTTGATGGAGACTTGGAACAGCCGCGCCTGAATGCGCTCCCATTCCCAGCGTTTCTGTTTTTCGCAGTCGTTGAGTTTGATGTCCTGCATACCATTGATGAGCTGCACGATGTTGCTCTGGTTGGCTGCCGCCTCTTGGAAGCGCATGTAGTCGAGCTTGCGGCGACGCTTCATGAAGAGCAGGATCCAGCCGATGTAGAGTGCACTGCCCAACAGGAAGATGCCGAGAATCGTCGGGTCGTAGCCGCCCATCACGGCTCCGTAGATGACGAACGACACGACGGCCATCGCCATGCTCAGCAACGAGCCCGTGAGGAACGACTGAATGCGGTCGTAGTCGCCGATGCGCTGCATGATGTCGCCCACCATCTTCGAATCGAAGAAGGCGATCGGAAGACGCATGAGCTTGGCCAAAAAGTCCGAGATGAGCGAAATGCTGATCCGGGTGGTCATGTGTAGCATCAGCCACGAGCGGATGAGGTTATTGGCCAACTGGCCCAACACCAGCACCACTTGGGCGATGAGCATCATCACCACGAACGAGAGATTGCCCGTACCGATGCCCTTGTCGACGACCGACTGTGTGAGGAACGGCAGGATAAGGCTCAGTATGCTGGCTGTGAGCATCGCCAGCGCGAGCTGTGCAAGGTAGTTTTTATAGGGCCGCAGATATTGCAGCAGATAACCCAGTTTCAGCCGCTTGTCCTCGTCGCCCTTTTCCTTGTAGAATTGGGGCGTAGGCTCCAGCAACAGGGCGATGCCTTTGCCGTTGGCCGGGCCGGCAAGGAAATCGGCGGAAGCGAGCGAAGGGACTTCCTGCTGCGGGCGAGCGGCCGATTCCGTGCGGTTCGGCAGTTCCCGACTTTGTATCCATGCCTTCAGAAACTGCTCCTCGGTGTATTTGAGCAGTCCCGATGCCGGATCGGAGACATATACCCACCATTTACCGCGTTTGCGGGCGATTCTGTAGACCACCACGAAATGCTGCTGGTTCCAGTGGACGATGCACGGCAGGTTGGCTTCGTCGCGCAGTTGATGCCACGTGATCTTGACGCCCGTAGTACGGAAACCGATCGACTCCGCAGCATCGCTGATCCCCAGCAGAGAGACGCCTTCGCGCGTGATGTGGCACCGCTCGCGCAGATTTTGCAGCGAGTAATGCCGGCCGTAGAACTGCGCGACGATCCGCAGAGACGTCGGCCCGCAGTCCATCGCATCGAGTTGGGTATAGTAGGGAAAAGACATAAGATTTATTTTTATTCCAGTTCAATCGGGTTGTAGGGAATCTCCCAAAATTCATCGAATTCCGTTAGCCCCTGTTGGTCGTTCCGCAAGACGAAGATCTCCTCCCCTTCAGCAATAACATACTGAGGATCCTTATGATACAGCTTTTCATAACGAAGGTAATCTTTCCTCGACACAACGTTTGCGGACCGAGGAATGTACTCGTATATCGGTTCGGGATTCGAGAGGATCTCCGTGCACACGAATGAATAAGCGCCTTGCCGATCGGTCGCCTTGAGTATCAATCCGGGTAATCCGGATAATTTCCAAGGACCCAGATTGATGGGCAGCTCGGTTGAATACCATGCTTTCCAGATTCTTCCTCGGAACGAAGTCTGAGCCATATGGCATTCGTAACCGCAAACTTCTTCCGTACCGTCGAGTAAATCCCAAGTCAATTCCGGCATATCTTCCCGGTAGGTTAAAGGGCCTGCGGAGGAATAGAAATTGCAGCACGTTATCTTCATTTCTCTTTTTCGCCGGTCGAGGATCATATCTGCCCAATACGGCGGATTATTATCGCCGAATCGACCGATGTAATCGAGCGGGAGCATATCTTGATTCCGAACCATCGCACATAAACGTCGGTTTCCCAAATAGATATGCATGTCGGTCTGTTGCGCAAACCCTTCTCCGATACGCATACGAATCAGGCTCCAACGCATCGTACGATCCGTTGAATCGACCATGCGCTCATGGCGATAAAACAATGTCAGGCGACTGCTGTCGACCCATACGGAATCTGCATATTCATACGGTCTTCCTTGGGTTTGCCTGAACGATTGAGAGGTACCAATGACCATTTTTTGTGCAACACTCGTCAGAGGAAGGCCACATAGCACTAAGAAAAAAAAGTATTTCATAAGCGAAAGCATTAAGTGCGAGCGAGGCATGAATTGTTTCACCTCACTCGCAAACATTCAAATCTTATTCGACGACCCGACAATCGGCTACCTGCCCGGGGCCTATAGCTTGGGCAACGGCCTCCTTGACAAAATCTTCTCGGCCGTCTTTGAAACCGACGTCGAGTTCACCCGTAACTTCGCCTTTCGAATTGAAAGATCGGCAGAACCACAGTCCACCGCCTTTTACATCGTTCATCCGCTTCTTCGAGAGCTGCTGTGCAGCGAAATTTATCAGGGTTTTCATGATCGCAGTTTTTGGGTTCGCAACTCATTGTTTTCGGACTTTTGCTTCTCGACGGATATTCCGCAACCGCCGTTTTCCTTCCGACTGTCCGTTATCCGGAAAATAATGTTACCTTTGCGGTGCCTTTTTGCGTTTTAGTTGAACTCATGAGCTGTCGCACTCGGTTTCGCTTTCTCGCGGGAAGGCTTTTTGTATTCGGCGGGCAGGGCCGAAGTGAAAGCGGCGGATAACCCGTATCCTTTTCTATTTCGGTTTCTTATCTCAAACTGAACTTGATCGTGAACATCACCGATGCGGGTCGCAGGCGGTAGGAGTAGACATAGTCGGTGATGTCCGACTGCATGGCCGAGCGGAACGTGCCGATGTCCATCAGATTCCGGGCTTCGAGCGAATATTCCATGCGCTCGGTTTTCCATGTGAGCGAGGCGTCGAGGAAAAACATGTGCCGGTCCGCGCCGCCGATGGCGGCATTGTAGTAGTGTTCGCCTCCGATGCGGCAGATCCAACGCTTGCGGATGATGAAGTTCACCGCGACGTCCTGCCGCAGGACGTCGATCGGGTCGAGCGCCCCACCGTCGATCCGGCTCATGTAGCGTTGGTATTCCGCCGTATAATTCATCCGCACGGCATTCGTGAAGCGCGTCGAGATGCCGATTCCCGCCGTGGCGAGGTCGAACGTCGTCGGCATCAGCACTCCCTGCCGGAGCACCTCGCTCCACGAACGGGAGAACCCGCCCCAGAGGTTCGCCGTCGTCGAGATGCCGTCGAACCGCTTGCTGATTTTGCCGCTGACGCTGAAGCCGTCCGAGCTGTTGTCCATCGCAATGGCCTCGATGCGGCTCAACGACCCTTCGTATGTCGTGCCGTAGATAAGGTTGCGCTCGGAGCGATAGTAGGATGCGTCGATCGAACCGAACAGTGCGCGGATGGCATTGCCGTAGGTGAGCGACGCCGTATAGTTCTGCATGCGCGTGCGGCTGATGTCGCCCTCCTTGCTGGCGATCATCCGGTAGTCGGAGAGGATGTAGCCGCTGTAAGTGTCGTACAGTCCGCCGATCAGCTCGTTGTACGATGCCCGGGCCGAGAACTTGAGGTTGTAGGTGAGGTTCGACTGCAGCGACAGCGATGGGGTGATGAGCAGGCGGTTGTCCGTAACGGTCCGGCCGAGATTGCGGTCTTCGGTACGCAGCGACATGAAGTCCAGCGGCACATAGAGGGTCGCCGAGAAGCGGTCGCCGATATGGTAGCCGACGCTCGGCCCCGCGACGAAGTCCAGACGCCGCCAGTAGATGTCGTTGCGCAGGGTGTCGGGCGCCGGGAGGGTTGCGCCCGCGGCGTTCATGGCCGAGAGTGCCGATTCCATACGCTCCGCCTGCGCGTTGAGCGCCGCATTGAGCGTGAAATTCCACCGCCCCACGATATAGGAGGTAAAGGCCGAGTTACGGGTGCGGAAGCGCCGGCTGTCGAGCGTCTGGAGCGCATCGGGATAATCCGCCGGGGCGTCGAAGACTTCCGGGTAGAGCATCGGGCGGATGCGCAGCGACGTCGGTTGCGTCGTGTAGTCGGTCTCCGAGCGGAAGTTCACCGCCCAGCGGCTCCAGCGCCGCACGCCGGTGAAGAGGTTCCGCAGCGTGATCTTCGGAAGCCGGAAGCGCTGGTCGACCCGCTCGCCGTCGTTCACTACCCGCCCGTAGTCGGTGTCCCACTGACCGCCGAAGGTCAGCTTCTCCTGAAGGTAGTGTCGCTCGGTGTTCGAGCGCAGCTGCAGGTTCACCTCCGTGCGGTCGGTGCGGCGGTCGGCAAAGGTCTGTTCCTCGATCACGAGCGGTACGGCATCGGGCAGGTAGTAGGTTGTTATGGACCCGCCCTCCGAGGTCTGGAAATCGTGGATGTAATGGGCGTTGGCCGTCAGTTCGAGATCCTTGCGCAATTTGACGATGGCGTTCGTCGAGACGGTATGGATCTCGTTGTCGAGGTACCGTTCCTTGTCGAGCGAAGGCTCGGTCGGACGGTGTATGCCCAAGAGCGACGAGGTGGCGTCCAGACCGTCGTAGAAACTCGTCAATTCGCGCGAGACGTCGTCGCCCGTGTTGTTGGTCTTGTAGGTGTCAATCGTCTGGAAATTGCGGCCGAAGTACATCGCCGTCGCCTCGGCGTTCCACATCCACGGCTTGTAGCCCGCGCCCAGTTGGAGCGTGGAGTTCCACGTCCCCCTGGCCTCTTTCTTGAGCTTGAGATTCAGGGCCGCTTGGTTCGAGGCGACGAGGTCCTTGAGCGCCTTGATCGGCTGGTGGTTCTCGTAGACCTCGACCGAGGCGATGTCCTGTGCCCGCACGTTGTTCGTCGCGATGCCGTAGCGCCCTTCGAGCATGTCCAGACCCTCGATGTAGAACTTGTTGATCGCCTTGCCGTTGTATTTGACCTCGCCCGACTTCGCCACCTCGATGCCCGGCATCTTCCGCAGCACGTCCCCGATCGAATGGTCCGTCGCGTCGGCATATTTGGCCACCGTGTAGGTCAGCGTATCCCGACGGCGCGTAACGGCCGGAGCCCTGACTATCACTTCACGAATCTTAGTCGGGTTTTCCCTGACTGCGAAATCCACCCGCTGCGTCCGCGCCGCGACGAAACGCACCTCTTCATGGATGTTGAATCCCGTAACCACCACCGCCAGCGAGTCGGCATCGCCCCGGTAATCGAGCCGGTAGACGCCGTCGTCGCCCGTGATGGCATAATCGTACATGGCACGCCGCGCTGTGTCCTGCAGCATCACGTTCGCACTCTCCACCGGACGCGACGTCGCCGCATCGCGGAGTGTACCGCTGATGATTATTCGCTCCTGAGCCCGGAGATTTTCGGCGGTTCCGAGGAGCAGCAAGGCAACAAAAAGTATCGGGAGTGTACGCATGGCAAAGGTGGATTTTTTTGGGGGGGGGCAAATGCTTAACAAGTATATTTTTACTCCAGCTCAAGCGGATTATAGGGAATCGGACTGCATTGATCATGGGTAATGAGCCGAGGTTGGCCATCCTGAAGCGTCACGAAATAGTTTTGTCCCGTCTCGGCAAAGAACGAGTCGATCGGATTGTTGTAGACAGTGCGAGCGGCCTTTTGCACCCGCTCGCGCGACATCTTGCGGGAGGGCACCTTGTAACGAAGCATCGGTTCTGCGGGCTTCTCGATGCCGATAGCCCTGAAGCTGTACTCTCCGGAAGCGTCTTTGGCGGCCAAAACCATCCCCGGCAAACCGTGGAATTTCCAGAATCCGGCAATTACAGGAAGATCCGGGGCATACCAAACACTCCATTCCCGCCCCCGGAATGAACACCGAGCCTTCATGCAGCGGTATCCCAGAATCCCGCAAACAGCGTCGTCAAGTTCCCATTCGATTGCCGGCAGCGGTTCATCATAGGTATGGAACAGATTATCGATGTTGGGCAACAACACGCATTCTTCGAGTATCCGGCGGCGGAGATCGACGTAAAGTGCCGCGGAATATTGTACGCTGCACGAGTCCATCCACTCATAAGAAGTTCTTCGGTTCCGGTCGGTATGGTTCTTTGATAGTTCCCGAAGGTACAGACTGTAGAAACTTGTGTAGCGGCTCCCCGTTTCGGCAACGATTCTGTCATGGCGCACCAGCGTATCGATCCGAACGGTGAGGTCGTAGATGACACGCAGGGCGATATCATCGATCTCCTCCCGCTCGGCAGTAGAATAAAAACTCTCGAAATTCGGGATATAAGTACCTGAATAGACCGGCATGGTGCGTTTCATTTCGGAGAGCGGAACGATACGCTGAGCCGAAGCCGAAAGGCATGACAACAAGGTAATTATATAAGTGAATTTTGTCATCGAACTTGCTTGAAATTGTCATCGGGCTTGTCAGGAAGAGTTGTTCGTCAAAAAATTCGACGAACAACTCCCCGAGTTCTATTTAGCAAACAATGCCAATCGCATCTGCCGGGCGTTTGATATTGTTTGCAGCCTCGTTGGCGTTATTACCAGGTACATCGATCCAATAGCCTTCGTTCGGGCTATCGCCTTCGCCCCATTTGGTGACAACAAGACAGCGCCATCCGCCCTTGGCTTCGTTCATCTGTTTTTTCGTCAGTTGCTGTGCTGCAAAATTTTTCATGTTCGTTTTCATAGTCGTAGTTTTTGTCGATTTTGAATTCTGTTTCGGTCCGGACTTTTGCATCTCGACAGGCGTCCTGAACTGCCGTTTCCCGATTCATATCCCGATGATCCGGAAAAGAATTCCATTTTCTTATGCCTTTCTGCGTTTTAGTTGAACTTATGAGCTGTCGCAATCGGTTTTGTTCCCACCAGGGGAGGGCTTTTTCGTCGAATCAGGCCGGCAAAACCGGATTCAACATTATATTGGTTCTTGGAATATTGTTTCGGTGCGAGTTTTTACCTCGGCAGCGTTTCCCGAAACGTTATTCCCGTTGCAGCTCTTCGAGCTTCGAGCGCAGCGCATCGCCGCGCAGATCGACGGCGACGATCTTCCCGTCGGCATCCAGCAGGAAGTTGTGCGGGATGGTCTCGATGCCGAACAGACGGAACAGACGGTCGTAGTCCGGATCGTCCTCGCGCAGGATAACGTGGGTCAGCACCGCACCGCTCCCGTCGGCCTCGACGGCCTGCTTCCAGCGGTTCAGGTTCCCGTCGACGGATACGGCGTATACTGCAAGCGTTTCTTCGTAATCGCGGGCCGCAGCCAGCAGCCCGGGCATCTCCTCGCGGCACGGAACGCACCACGAGGCCCAGAAATCGATCAGCACATAGGGCGTTCGCAGGCCCCGCCACGATGTCTCCCTGCCCTCTCTGTCGGGCAATGAAAAGTCTGCAACCACATCGTTCAAGGCATAGCGCTCTGTTTCCGGCTCCGCCGCATTCGGTTCGGAATGCGATTCAATCGGATACGGAGGCAAATCACCCATCAGAACAGCACGACGATTCAGCACGGCTTTGGTTCGAAGCGTCATATCGCCGATCGAATCTCCCGTAATAGACGATATGCCCGTCAACATGGAACGATTCACGTCATCCGGCCAGCGGCGAAGTATTTCATCCTTGATTTTTGCAAGCGAATCGGCAGGCAGGTCGAATAGCATATTGTAGGCCAAGAAGGCATTTATTAGGCTTTTCGTGCCGAGAAGCAAATTGATGCTCCGTGAACGTATGTCGGCAGAAACTTGTTCTGATTTCCGTCCGAGTTCTTCCGCTCGATCGCTCCCCGGCTCCGCATTCGCCAAGGCCATTCGCAATTCGCGCTGTTCTCGCATAGCGGCACGGAGCCCGCTCCAATAGCCGGCCACTTCCTCCGAAGCATCGGAGCCGTCGACCTCAGGATAAAGAGTCTGCATATCCGGATCAAACACGAAAGAGGCTCTTTCTCCCCGAGCGAACCGGAACTGTTGAAAACTTGTCGGGCAATCCTCGATAATGACCTCGCACAGCATCTCGGGGTAGGGCATCTTCGTTCGGAACGTCGCTCTATTATCCGTAATTCGCACGGAATCGAGCCAAGTGGCGGAGTTCGTATCGTAATAGCCCAGCAGATATGCCTGATGCCCGTCGAAATCGTGTCCGTCAGCGATGGTCATGTCGAGCGTAAAATTCGGCTGCGTACACGCTGAGAACAACAAGGCAAAAACGAACAGAGAATTTTTCATAACTTCAGTATCTTACAGTATTTCGATCGAACGGAATGAACGGGGTGCGGCCGGATAGGGCCGCTCCCCCGTTCCCTAAGCGGTTAACGACATTTGATATTAGTCGCAATATCGCCGTAGCGAGCCTCGATTTCCATTCCTGCCATTATGATTTCGGTCATAACATGGCCATTGGGAACCTCGACCGATACGGTTTCTTTCGATGTTTTCAGTACGGCCGTGCATTTGCGCCCGCCCTTCACTTCGTTCATCTGCTTCTTCGAGAGCTGCTGTGCCGCGAAATTTCTTATGGTTTTCATAGTCGTAGTTTTTGTAGGTTTTGAATTTTGTTTCGGTCCGGACTTTTGCTTCTCGACAGGCGCCCTGAACTGCCGTTTCCCGATTCATGCCCCGAAATCCGGAGAATTATATCATCTCTTACTGCCTTTCTGCGTTTTGGTTGAACTTATGAGCTGTCGCACTCGGTTTTGCTTCCTTGTGGGAAGGCTTTTCTGTATTCGGATGGCAAGTCCGAACCGGAAAAAATTCATATATCCAGTTCCAGTTTCGGATAATAGCCTTCGGGGATGTAGTTGATGTCGATCTCGACCGTCTTTTGCGTACTCATGTCGTAGATGATATGCTCCTCTCCGTCCAGAAACATCACCGTCAACGGGGCAAGCCACTGCCTGCGCCACAGACGGTCAACGTCCTTACGCGAACACTTGACTTTCTTGTGCGACGGAATGATGAGCTCATGGCGGTTCGTACCGTTCAGCGCCTTGTCCGCATAGTCGTGAATCATCCGTCCGACGGGTTGTTCCAGTCCGATCGCCGTCCAGCGGAAGAGCCCCTCCGAGTCGGCAGCCTTCAGAATCAGCCCGGGCAGACCGCCCAGCTTCCACGGTCCGTGCGCCTGAGGAATCTCCGGCGCGAACCATGCCTCCCATGTTCGTCCGCGAAAGGCCGCGACCGCCTTGCGGCAGAGATACCCCGCGACCGTATCCGTCTGTTCCGTAATCCGCCAGTCCAGCGCTTCGACCGGCTCGTCGTATCGGTATTCTTCCTCCAGGAAGCGGGTGGAGACCATCCGTTTCTTCTCCTTCGGGAAAGTATATACATCGCAATACCACGCCTGTTCATCGGGTTGCATCCAGTCCCACAATGGGATGCCACTCTCCAGACGGGCAATGTCCGTCGGCGGAATATCCACATAATAAAGATAGGCCATCGAGTCGATCCGATCGGTGTACTGACTGTAATAGCGACTCGTGCTCGGTCCTATTTCGAGCAGCGTGCGGTCGTGCAGGATATTCATATCCAAAGTATCTTCCACATAGGCGAAGTCATAGGTTACGCAGAGACGGCAGGTGTCGATCGGATATTTTGCGCCCGGGTCTCTGACTTCCGGAGAATAATGCTGCGCCGAAGCCGTCCCCCATGAAAGCGAGAGTGCAGACAACAATATCAAGAAAGTTCTCATAGGTCAAAGTTTTTGTTACCCTGCGGCTCATTCCGAGCCGCAGGGCAGGATGAAAATTAGTTGGTGGTTAAATTGTCCGTTCTTTTAGCTACGACGATTACGGATTGGATGCTTGTGAATTTGTCCCCGGTCCAAATTCCGGTCTCGGCATTTGCCAGTCCGTTGTCCATGGACGAAGACCCGCCCAGACCCTCAAACCTACAGCCGCAACCACACATTCCTTCGTGTTGGCCCCCGGTAATGTGTTGCATTTCCTTTTCCTCAAGGTTGTTTCTTTCGATTTGATTTGCTTTAAGCGATTTCATGGCTCTTGTGTTTTAGGTTTTATACAACAGATTTTTATCGGATTTTTGTCTTGCGACGGAGTGTCCGGATCCGCCGTTCTCCGAATCCTGCCCCGAAATCCGGAGAATTATATCATCTCTTGCTGCCTTTCTGTGTTTTAGTCGAACTTATGAGTGTCGCACTCTGTTTCGCTTCCCCGCGGGAAGTTTTTTGTCGGGCCGGCAAAGCCGCATGAAACTCCGGCGGGTTATCCGTAATCCGTTTTCAGATGATTATCTTTTTGGTTCCCTCCGCTGAACGGACCTCCCAGACGGTACGCTCTTCCGTAGAATACAGCTCTTCCCTCCGCTCCTCGGAGATGTCGGTCCACCGGAGGCCATTGACGGTCATAACGGTGTCTTTGAGACGAAGCCCTTGCCCGTAGGCAGCGTCGTTCGTGCGGATTCTCGTTACCACCCCTTGCGAATCGCACCAGAATCCCGTCCGGTTCGCAGGTTTGGAGGGATAGGTGCGCTGTGCCGGCGTGAGGATAAGCCGATCATTTTTGAAATCGAGAATCATATTGAAATGCTTGAGTATGCGCATGCCGAGTGTGCCCACGACCGGTTTGCCGGTGTCGGGAAGATAATTCCGGAATTCGTCCGAATAGCTTCTCTGCGTATTGAATATACAGCGCACGTCCGGCAGGACAAAGGGCGGCATATCGATGTCGACTTCGAAATCCAGAAATTGCCGATCGGGAAGCTCCGCACAAAAACGATCCTCGATTTTCCAATGGGGAATGCGCGAAACGAAATCTTCCAGCTCCGCCGGAGGGTCCGTAATGGCGAATCCGTGCGGTGTACCCGTATCGAGCATATAAAGGTAGTCCGTAGACAAAGAGCAGTCGCCGTAAGACAAAGTCATCGGAATATTGACGAACGGAGCGATCTTCCGGTCCTTATACTTTGCAAACAGCAGCGGATAGACGATGGCATTTTCGGGCAGCGTGTCCGTCTCGCGAATGGAAAACATGCGGTTGTCGAAATCGAAACACCAGATCCGTTCTTCGGTCGCATACACCGGAGCAATAGTACATAGCAAGTCGACGGGCCCGACAAAGTCAAAACTTTCGTCGGGAGCATGGTAAATCCTGTTGTCGTTCAGCGACCGGCCGCCGAGCGATATATCCTCGACCACGATATTCGATACGACGGTTCCGGGCTGCGTAACGGTCAATGAGTCGGCATAATTTTCGGCGAGCGACTGCGGCAGCAGGCAGCCGACCAGACATCCCGTATCGAACAGCATTTCGAGCGTATCCGTTGCGTTGATTACGACGGGGGTAAAGATCCGGTCCTGATCGAGGCGCAAATTCGTGTTGTCGGCAGCCGGCGGCGTCCGTCCGTTCGACGAGCAGGAAACCACGACGAATTGCAGGAGCAGCAGGGGGTATAGGAACTTGCTCATAAATAAAATGTTTATTAAAATGGTTTATACAGAATCAAAATGCAAAATCAATGAACCTTATCATGTACTCCGATGGTACGGATGCCGTGCGGCAACCGCATTGGGCAGTACATGGATCCATTCCGTTCCGCACACAGACGGCTGCACTCCCGACCTCACGATTGAATGACGCCTCCGTTACAGACAGCCCCGAATCGTACGACGCGCTCGCGCTATTCGGGTTCCGCTTCCTCCGAACCTTGCTGCATCCCCGGATATTGCTGTCTCTTGTTTCGGTACCTCAGCCGGGGTTCGGCGTCGGCCGGTGGCATATGAAAAGCGGCGGATAATCCGCTCAAAAGGATTGCGATAAGACGAAGCGATTTTTCATGGCAGCATATTTTGGTTTGTGTAAATATAATCCAAACGGTTCGATTTTGCAAATCGGTCCGTGGAACCTCGTATCATACCCGACAAATTAGGCGCTGGCGGTCAGAATCTTATTCGGCCGATTCCGACACCCCGGCTCCATGTCATAGAATCGGATCGCATGATCCTGTAATTCAATACGCTGCAATATCGGTCCGGCTGTTGTAAATATTATTGTGCGAATACGGGGTAAGCGGCGGATCCGAATGAAAATACGCCGCTTTGATTATGAACCGCCGGTTCGTCGCCCCGATGGATTCCGCAATTCGGAGATCATGCGCTGAATGAAATCTTCGGTTGCGCAACTTTCGGCAGCCGTAATCGCGTCTTGGGCGGCTTGGCTTATTGCGAGACGGTTCCATGTCCGGACAATCGATCGTACGGATAACAAAATCCGGCGTGTGAAACTCCCGAATGCAAAAGAGCGCACGAATCCAAAGCGTGTCAACGCGAATCCGAATGCCGGGTTTCGAGCTGCTCGACGATTCCGAAATACTTTGTGATCGGCGATGTATTGCGAATCCCAAAGAGCATATCGTGAACTCGTATCTGCCGACATGTATTGCCCGAACTCCTCCACCTTATCGGGACGAATTCCCGAATTGTTCGATTCCGATACGGTCGGTTTCTTCCCGAATTCGCGCATGATGAAATCATGGGTTCGGGCAACGCCGTTGCGGTTATGCAGCACGGCATCGAACTCTACGTATCGGGTAAAATAGTCCGGATATTTCGCCTGTAGGTCCTTTGCGTTTTTACAGACCCGATCGAACGAATTCTTCCCGTCATGAGTTGCCCTGCGACTTTGCCCGTGTTTATCACCGTCGAGACGGATCAACAGATGGAAACGCTTCTCGACAAGATAGTCCGTATAGCGATCGAGCAACATGGCGTCGGTCGTCATCGAAAAGATGAAATTTCTACGCACATCGAGTTTCCCGGCATAATCGACCATGCGCGTGATGAAGTCCGTGTTCATCAGCGGCTCCCCGCCATAAAATCCGCCATAAAAACTGAGGTAGGTTCGCGGCACGGCAGAACGAGCAGGATATGTGCGCCACAGAGACGCGAGATAATCGAGGGAGCAATCGGCCTCGTTCGAATGCCATGCACTTCGTTTCGCGTTCGTCATATCCGAAATATAAGTCGCCGTACCCGCAATACTTGCATCGCTGGTTGCACGCATCGGTACCCTCGAAGGTTGATTGACGCAGATCGACCGATAAGGAGAAAACCTCATCGCGCGTAATACGCCGGTCATTCGAAATTTGCCGATTATCCATACTTGTGCTTCCATTTAGTCATTCCGCTCGAAGCTGTACACCGTATCCGAACTCATTCATCCAAGGATGAAGAAGACGAGTAGCCGGATGTTAGAGCGGTTGCAGCAGCTCCAAATATCCGATACCCTCGCAACCCTCCCAGAGGATCTGAATCGTATAGCCAGCTCCCTCCCGCAAGTTGACTGTCGTATATAAAGGTATACGGGGACTTCCATCGCCGCATTACGATCATATGCCCTTTTTGTCCTTCGATGTGCTTCAGTGTCGGCCGATGTCGCATGCAAAGAGGTGAATATTCCTCCCTGCGGGATTGCAATAAGATAAAGCGGAATTTTCCATAGCGGTATTTTTTTGGGGGGGGGCATGTATCCACATCGGCTCACGACAAAACAAATACAAAAAATATTTTAGATTCAATTAAAAAACGAGTAGCAATATACTGGAATATCATTGAATATGATTCGACGGCCTTCGCGATTCGTCGCTCGCAATCGTCCGTTGTCGTCGGTTTGTTTTTCATTTCGCAGCATAGATAGCGGTTTGCGGACGCATGCACCTGTCCCGTTTTGCGGATTCCGTCCGGGGCGGCTCGCCCCACCCCGGCGCCCGTTCCGGGCGGAATACGCACCCCATGCGGGCCTCCGTGCCCGGCCCTGCCCGGCCGCCCCCGAGAGGTCCGGGCGGTCCGCAGCACCGCAGCCCCCGAAGCGAAAATCCCCGTTTTTGGGTATTGCCCGCATCCGCCGAAAGCACGACCTTTGCAAACGGAACCGAATTTGCTTGGAGCCTTCGGGTAACAGAGCCTTTCCGACATCCCGGGCGCAATCCGCACCTCAGCGCAGACCGCCGGGGCGGAAACGGCCGATAAAACCGAATGCAATGAAACGAATCGTACTGCTCCGCCACGGCGAGAGCATGTGGAACAAAGAGAACCGTTTTACGGGATGGACCGACGTGGACCTCACGCCGCAGGGAGCGGCCGAAGCCGAAGAGGCCGGCCGGCTGCTGCGCGACAAGGGGTTCGCCTTCGGCAAAGCCTACACCTCCTACCTGAAACGGGCCGTGAAGACGCTCGACCGCGTACTCGACCTGCTCGACCAAGACTGGATTCCCGTGGAGAAATCATGGCGCCTCAACGAGAAACACTACGGCGCCCTTCAGGGACTCGACAAGAGCGAGACGGCGGCCCGCTACGGCGAGGAGCAGGTGCTCCTGTGGCGGCGCAGCTACGACACGGCACCCGACGCCGTCGCAGAGGACGATCCGCGCAATCCGGCGCTCGACGCCCGCTATGCGGAGGTCCCCGACGCCTATCTGCCCCGCACCGAATCGCTCCGGCAGACCGTGGCCCGCACCCTTCCCTACTGGGAGTGCACGATCTTCCCCTCGCTCAAGCGGCACGACGCCCTGCTGGTCGTGGCCCACGGCAACTCGCTGCGCGGCATCGTCAAATACCTCAAGCAGATCCCCGACAAGGACATCGCGGGCCTCAATCTGCCCACGGCCGTGCCCTATGTGTTCGAATTCGACGACGACCTGCGCCTCGTGGACGACTATTTTCTCGGCGATCCGGCCCGGATCGCAGCCAAAATGGCCGCCGTCGCCGCTCAGGGCAAAAGCAAATCCCCGATGAAACCATAAGCGTTAAGTATGTATAAAGGAGAGCGGCCGCGGTGCAGACGATGCACCGCGGCCGCTCGGTCTTGTCCGTCCGCCCCGGGCGGCGTCAGACGCCGAACAGGAATGCGAACGGCCGGTCCGTCGGGCGGAACTCGGAGGCCGCATTGCCCGAGTAGCGTTCGTCTCCCGTGAGCGGGAGTTTCATTTCGGGCGCCCCCTCCCGGAAATCGACCGTCGAAAGATCGACCCAGAAAATCTCCGTTTCGAGCGTCGGCTCGAAGTAGTAGATCTTCCGTTTCTGGTCGCAGACCGAACGCCAGCGCGTCGACGCGATGTTGGGTTTGTCGGGCGTGGTGATCCCGTACGGCACCGACACGTTGCGCATCACGCTGAATACGGCCGGCACGGCGATCTTCGGATCGGCGCTCTGCTCCACGGCGTTGATGTAGAACGAAGCGCGCACGAAGCGGTCCGACGAACGGTTGGTGCCCGGCAGCATCACCGTGCCTCCGATTTCGCGCCAATAGTCGTTCACGGCCAGCTGCAAGTCGTAGGTCGGGGAGTTGGTAAGCACCTGATACTGCCGGCCTTCGTAAATCCGGAGCTCTCCGCCGACGTACTCGAACACGGCCGTATCGCCCGATGCGTCCGTAACGGCGAGGTGCAGCCGCGACGCCACGCCGTTGGGCAGGTCGGGCGCGTCGATGCGGAAACGCTCCTTGCGCAGTTCGGCCACCACCTCCGGCACCGTAGCGAAGTTGTCGAGCACGTACTGCGTCCAGATGCTCAGCCCCATCACGGGGCGCGTATCGTTCGGGCGCGTATAGTCCGATTCGGGCAGAAACAAGAGGCTCGCCACCAGTCCCGCCTCGTTCATGCCGTCGGCGATCCCGATGTCGTAGCCCGCGGCCGACACCGATCCGTACTTCGATTTCCAGAATACCGTGCGGTCCGTGAGGGCGCCCCGCCGCTCGATGCCGCGCGGAAAAACATAGAGGTTGGTGCGCGGATCTTCGCGCCAGTCCATCGTGCGGCCCGTCAGGATCATGCCGTCGGGCCCGAGGTATACGGCCCGCGTGCAGGCGTCCGAGGCGGGCGGAGCGGCGGTCAGAGCACAGGCTCCGCATACCGCCAGAAGAAGTGTTTTTTTCATGGATTCGTCGAATTGTCGTTACCGCCTCGTGCACTCCCCAAACCGCGTGCCGCAAGTGAAAGCGATGCGCGGCCGCCCGATCGCCCCGGCCGCCCCGCATCCGGGCCGTCCCGGCCGGCGCCTGCCTCCGCCGCAGAGAGAGGCACCCCGCACTTCTGCCGAAAACGCTGCGGCGCCCCTTCGAAAATCGCCGCCCGCCGACGCAGCGTCCGCCGAAAAACATTATCTTTGCAGGCCGGAAATCCGGCGAATCCTCACCTTCACGTCCCGCGCATGCACACAGGAAACCGCATCATCGGCATCGCCAGCG
Organism: Alistipes sp. CHKCI003; assembly: GCF_900021155.1. Lineage (GTDB taxonomy): Bacteria > Bacteroidota > Bacteroidia > Bacteroidales > Rikenellaceae > Alistipes > Alistipes excrementavium. The sequence continues at coordinate 978 of NZ_FCNT01000004.1, read as the reverse complement.
CCGTCGCCTCGTCCGCCACGTTCGGACTGGCCCCCTTCTTCACGCTGGGGCTGCTCGCCGCCGGTCTCTCGCCCTTCGAGGTGCTGAGCTACCGCTGGGGCATCGCGGCCCTGTTCCTCATCGCCGCCGGCCTCGCCACGGGCCGTTCGTTCCGCCTCTCGGGCCGCGACTTCGGGGTCGTCGCGTGCCTCGGGCTCCTGCGTGCCGCCACCTCGTTCTGTCTGGTTACCGCCTACGCCAACATCGCCAGCGGCGCCGCGTCGACCATCCACTTCATGTATCCGCTCGCCGTCGCCGCGGCCATGATGCTCTTCTTCCGCGAACGGCGTTCGCTCGGGACCCTCGCGGCCATCGCCGTCTCGATCGCGGGCGCGGCGCTTCTCTCGGCAGGAGGCAGCGGAACGGGCGCCGGCGACCCGGCGCTCGGAACCGCCGCGGCCTGTATGTCGGTACTGACCTACGGCGGCTACATGGTCGGCGTGAAGAACACGCGGGCCGCACGCATCGACTCCACGGCTCTCACCTGCTACGTCATGGGCTTCGGCGCCCTCCTCTTCCTCGCGGGCGGCTGGCTCACGGGCGGCGTGCGGTTCATCGACGATCCGCACACGTGGCTCTACGTGCTCGGACTGGCGCTTCCGGCCACAGCCGTGTCGAACATCACGCTCGTGTGGGCCATCAAACGCATCGGCCCCACGCTGACCTCGTTCTTCGGAGCGCTCGAACCGCTGACGGCCGTGGCGATCGGCATCCGCGTCTTCGGCGAGCCCTTCACGCTCTCGGGCGCCGTCGGCATCGTCCTGATCCTCGGGGCCGTAAGCCTCGTCCTCCTGCGGCGCGACGACAGCGACCATGACAGGGAGGCACCCCCTCCGGCAGGCTGAATCCCGACACCCCGGCGCCCCGCATCCGCCGGCTCGACATTCCGGCCGTCTCCCCGCAGCGCCCCCTCCTTCCGACATCCGCTTACCGCCGGAT
>NZ_FCNT01000028.1 GCF_900021155.1 Alistipes sp. CHKCI003 | reverse complement strand
CTTCTCCGACGCAGCCGTGTAGTGCGGAAACCTCCCCTCCGGCCCCGAATAGCGTTTCCGCGACTTCGGCATCCGCAGGCCCTTTGCGGCAGACTGCGGTTGCCTTTCGGACCGGACAGGACCGCCTCGGCCGCACCGCTCCGGTAAGCCCTTCGGCCAACCGACACAGCCGTGTAGTGCGGAAACCTCCCCTCCGGCCCCGGATAGCGTATCCGCGACTTCGGCATCCGCCGGCCCTTTGCGGCAGACTGCGGTTGCCTTTCGGACCGGACCTGACCGGACCGCCCCGGCCGCACAGCTCCGGTAAGCCCTTCGGACAACCGGCACCGCCGACACCGGGTTCATCCCCGGCGCCTCCCAAAAACGCCTCTGCGATTCCGGCGCTCCGCCGTACCGAATCCCACCCGGAATCCGATGCGGAACCGAAGGCTGCGGAAGCTCATTCCGGAAACGAGCGTGCGAAACGACGGGAGGCTGTCCAGCAATACATAAAGGACAGCCTCCCGTTCATCATTACAGCCCTAAGCGGCGGCAGCGGACGGCGATGCTGCCGTCCGGGCCGGCCTCCATCGACCGGCCCGACAGCCGCAGGGCGCCTCCTATTCGGCAGCCGGACGGTTCGGGAATTCCCCTTCGCACCCTCGATCCGCGCGACGCCGCATCCTGCGAACGGAGCCGATCCGCAGGCCGACAACGCTCCGGCCGCTCCCGACAATCCGCCGCAGACCGCAACCGTCTCCGGACGCAACGCCCGCGTCCGCCGCTCCGAGCGTCCGGTCCGGCTCCCTACAACAGCGCCCGCGCCGCATCGAGCGCCTTCGCATAATCGGGTTCCTCGGTGATTTCGGACACGTATTCCGCATAGCGGACCGTATCCTCGCGGTCGACCACCACCACACCGCGCGTCAGCAGCGCCAGCTCCCGAATCAGGAACCCGTACTTGCGACCGAAGTCGTGGCCGTTGTAATCGGAATAGACGAACATCCGGTCGATGCCCTCGACGGCGCAGAAACGCTTCTGGGCGAAAGGCAGATCGGCCGAGATCGAGATCACCGCCACATCCTCGCCCAAAGCCGCGGCCTCGCGGTTGAAACGCTTGGTTTGCAGCGAGCAAACCGGCGTGTCGATCGACGGGAAGACACTGATGATGCGCACCTTGCCGTCGAATCTGTCCGACGAAACGGGTTGCAGCGTTGCATCCGCAACCGTGAATACGGGAGCTTTGTCCCCTACCTTGACAGGCGTACCGGCCAACATTACGGGATTGCCTGCGAATGTGATTTTCTTGTCCATATTTTCGTAATGAGTTCGTTCTCCTTTTATCTTTTATCTTTTATCGCGCCGGTCTTCGGTCGTTCCGGTTCTGCGACTATCGGTCCCGCACTCCCGGCCTCACGGACGCGCAACCATCGCGCCCGCGAATTCGCAGCCTCACGGCCCCGGCTTACACATGCCCCGCCATCGGGTCCGAGACCCCTGTTCCAACAGACCTCCAAACTCCCGGCCTCACGGACGCACAACCATCGCGCCCGCGAATTTGCAGCCTCACGGCCCCGGCTTACACATGCCCCGCCATCGGGTCCGAGACCCCTGCTCCAGCAGACCTCCAAACTCCCGGCCTCACGGACGCACAACCATCGCGCCCGCGGATTCGCAGCCTCACGGCCCCGGCTTACACATGCCCCGCCATCGGGTCCGAGCCCCCCTGTTCCAACAGACCTCCAAACTCCCGGCCCCCTGCCGCAATACTCCGCCGCACCACCGCACACCGCCTGATCTTCTCTTCCCCGGCTCCGCGAATGTTCCCCGCGCCAGCTCCCTAATCCCGGAGCGGGTGCGGCACGGTCCCACCGCCTCCTTTCCGGCGATCCGCACTTCGCAAATTTACGAATAAATACATCATCATCCACAGCAGACGGGCATAATTTCAGTCGTGCCCGCAATTCCGCCCTTCCGCCCGCCTCCGCCCCGTCCTCATATCGCACGGCCTAACACCCGACGACCGCCTGCCGGGGCCGCGCCGCAACGTTCGGTCCGGTTTATGCAGGTCGCAACCCGCCCCACCCGCGGCACGCCCCGGCCAAGCATCGAAAGGGGGCTGTCTAACAAATCTTAGACAGCCCTTTTCGATTCATACTGCTATTCGAGAACTTTTCCCAATACGCAATTCTCAGAGGGTCGAAAAACTTGTCAGACAGCCCTCTTCTCACCTCGGACGGCAAAAAACACCTGAAACCGGACCCGCAGGCGAAAAATTGCAGACCGCACCGTCCGGCAAGTTCCAGCGGGCGGCCGTTCGGGGAAAAGCGGATATGCAAGTGCGGCACCGGACTGAGGGCAGACAACCCGCAAGCCCCCCGAAACGGCCGCCGCCCCTGCCGGAGACTGAGGCCCGCACAACCGCACAACCGCGTAACCGCACACTGCAAAGCCCTACACGCGACACAACCGCATACCGCACAGCCGCGCAAGAACAGCAAAAACAGCAAGAGCAGCAAGAGCAGCAAACCGCGCCGGCATCCGCCCGCTCCGACGGCTCCCCCCCCCGCGATTACCCACACTGCATCCGACAGAACTTCCGCCCGGCCGCGCCGCACCTTCCGGATCAGCCCGAAACATACGACCGTCCTATCCGCGAACGGATGCCCCTGCGGCATGAAAGACGGGAAAGACATGAAAGGTGCGGAAAGGCGCAAACCGGAAGCGGTGCGCCGACGCACCCCCTCAGAAAAACCGAGAACGGCCTGCGACACGGTATTCTCCGTGCCGCAGGCCGCTCCGGACAGTCGGGCCTCTCTTATTTCAGTTCGAAAACCGCCGAGCCCTTGATGTCGGCCGACGAAGCGCCTACAAGCGCTTCGAACACGCCCTTTTCGGCCACCCACTCGCCCTTCGTGTCGTCGTAGTAGCGGAGCGCCTCCACCCCGACGGGGAAGGTTACGACCTTCGACTGGCCCGCTTCGAGCCATACCTTCTCGAAGCCCTTGAGCTCCTTCACGGGACGCGGCAGCGACGACTCCTTGTCGGCGATGTAGAGCTGCACGACCTCGGCGCCCGCACGGTCGCCCGTGTTGGTAACTTCCACCGACACGTTCACCGTGCCCCGCTCGTCCGTCGACGCGCGGTCCGCCTCGACGGGCCCGTAGGCGAACGTCGTGTAGCTCAGACCGTGGCCGAAGGGGAAGAGCGGCTCAATGCCCTCCTTCTCGGTCCAGCGATAGCCCACGAAAATGCCGTCCTTGTAGCAGGTCTTGCCGTCGTGCGGGAACACGGGATCGGTCGCATGCGCCCCGTTGTCCTCGATCCGCACGGGGAAGGTGAAGGGCAGCTTCCCGCTCGGGTTCGCGTCGCCGAAGAGCACGGCGGCCAGCGCATTGCCCGCCTCCGAGCCGAGATACCACGCCTGCACGATCGCCGGCACCTCGTCCACCCACGGCATCGACACGGCGTTGCCGCTCACGAGCGCCACGACCAGCCGCGGATTCACCGCCGCCAGCGCCTCGATCACCGCATCCTGTCCATAGGGCAGCCCCAGCGAGAAGCGGTCCACGCCCTCGCAGTCCTGATGGTCGCTCTTGTTGAGCCCGCCGACGAACACCACGGCATCGGCCTTGCGGGCCTCTTCGACCGCCTCGGCGATCAGCGCGCCCGCACTGCGGTCGTCCCGGAGGTCCTGCCCCGACTTCACGCCGTTGTACTCGCCGCCGACATCGCCCACATAGCCGCGCGCCCAGACCACCTCGGCCCGATCGCCCACGCGGGCGCGGATGCCGTCCAGCGGCGAGGTCTCGCGCTGCACCTTGAGCGACGACGAGCCGCCGCCGACGGTCATCATCTTCACGGCGTTCTCTCCCACCACGAGGATGCGCTTCATCCCTCCGAGGTCGAATGGCAGCACGCCGCCCTCGTTGCGCAGCAGCACGATGCCCTCCTCGCCGATGCGGCGTGCGGCGGCGTAGTGCTCCTCCGAGCAGAGCGCCCCGAAGGGTTTGTCCTGATTCATGGCCGTGCGGAACGTCAGACGCAGCACGCGGCGCACCTTGTCGTCCAGCTCCTCGGTCCCCACCTCGCCGTTCTCGATCTTCCGAAGATAGGGTTTCGCCATATAGTAGTTGTCGTAGGCGTTGGTCGCTCCCATCGTGAGGCCGTCGGTCCACGTGCCGAATTCGAGGTCCAGCCCGTTGCGGATCGCCTGATCCGTGTCGTGCACGCCGCCCCAATCCGAGACGACGGCTCCGTCGAAGGCCCAATCGCCTTTGAGGATCCGGTTCAGCAGCCGGTCGTTGTGGCAGCCGTACTCGCCGCGGTAGAGGTTATAGGAACCCATGACGGTCCACGTGCCGCCCTCCTCGACCGCCGCCTTGAAGGCCGGCAGGTAGATCTCGTAGAGCGCCCGGTCGTCCACATCGACGTCGATCGTGTGGCGGTGCGTCTCCTCGTTGTTCAGCGCGAAGTGCTTCACGCAGGCCGCCACGCCGTTCTTCTGCACCTCCTGCACATAGGGCACCACCATGCGCGAAGCCAGATAGGGATCCTCGCCCATGTACTCGAAGTTGCGGCCGTTGAGCGGCGTGCGGTAGATGTTCACGCCCGGCCCCAGCAGCACGTCCTTCTCGCGGTAGCGGGCCTCCTCGCCGATCGACTTGCCGTAGAGGGCCGCCATCGCGGGATTCCACGTTGCGGCCAGACACGTCAGAGCCGGATAGGCCACGCACGAGTCGTTCGTCCAGCCGGCCTGCTCCCACTCGTCCCACAGCACTTCGGGGCGGATTCCGTGCGGGCCGTCGGTGCACCACAGCTCCGGAATGCCCAGACGGGGCACGCCCGGGGAGGAGAACTTCGACTGGGCATGGATGATGGCGATCTTCTCGGGCACGGTCATCCGCGCCAGCGCGTCTTCCACACGCTCTTCGATCGGCGCCTCGGGGTCGAGGTACACGGCCACGGCCGCCCGTTTCGGAGCGGGCGCGCAGGCCACGGCGGCAGCGGCCGCCGCCGCGAGGCACAGTTTGGTCAAATGGTTGTTCATCTTCATGAAATATATGGTTGTATGTTTTTTCGATACGGCCGGAAATGCCGGCCTCCGCCTTCCGGGCCGGCATGCCGGCACCCGCAGCCTCCGGGGCGCATCCGCGCCCCGCTTCCGAGCTGCCGCGCTCCGCAGCGCACCCCGGGACACAGACACCCGACAGCCGGAGCGCGAAACCCGGACTGCCTTCGAGCGCATCCGTCAAAAACATGGAGCGGGTCTGCACTCGCTCCATGTGTCGCCTGCGGTCCGCGCCGGAAATCAGAGTTTCACGAACGACACCACGCCCTGATCCTTGCCGGCCGTGAGGTCGATCGTCAGCTGGTAGGTCGCGCCCTCTTCGAGCTGCACGCCGTCCGCGAGTTCGAGGTTTCCGCTGTCCTTGAGCAGCTTCTCCGTGCCCGACGCCAAGGTCGGGCTCTTCATCTCGCCGCCCCAGCCGTTCTGGTGGAAATATTTCAGACTGATGTAGTCGTAGCGGAAGTAGTCGCCCGCGGCCGAGCCCTTCTCGGGGCCGGCCTTGCCCGTCAGACGGTAGACGGCCGGCGAAATCTCGGCCATGCAGTAGGCCGCGCCTTCGGTGAATCCGAACTGGTAGTCCTGCGACGGAGCACCGACGCCCCAGCCCATCAGCCAGATGCCGCCCGTGCCGTCGTCTCCGACCGTCGGATCCGAACCGTCCGCATCGACGGGCTGCACGAACACCTGTTTCTTGTCGGTCTTGGCCGTCAGGCGGTACTTGCCGTCCACGACCTTCACCGCGAGCGTGCCGTCCGCCTCCGAGGCGAGGAAGTTGTCGTCGATCCACCAGCCCGCGAGGTCGATGCCCGCCAGCCGGATTTTCTTGCCCTGCACGAGGTTGAGCGTCGCGGCGAGCGTCGTCTCGTCCACCCGCTCGATCTCGACCAGATAGGGATCATCGTCCGCCGGAGCGTCCGACTGCTCCTCGACGGTCAGCACCGCCTTGTCGCTGCCGGCCGTAACGTCGATCGTGAAGAGGTAGGTCTTGCCCTCTTCGAGCGCCTTGCCGGGTCTGATGTAGAGGTTGCCGTCGTCGTGCTTCTCGCCCGTCTCGTCCACCTCGCCCGTGCCGATGCCCACCAGATCGCTCGTCGTGGTCAGCCGGTCGTGCTTGAACTCGTCGTTCCAACTGTGCGCGCCGCCGTAGAACTTGAAGTTGACCGCATCGGTGCCCACCGACGTACCGGCGACCAGCGTGATGCGGAACTTGCCCGTCTCGACGGGCACCATGCAGAGCGCCTTCTCGGTATTCCAGCCCACCTCGTTGTCGAGCGTGGGTTTGCCCACCTTCTCGCCGATGATCCACACGGCGCCCGTGCCGTCGCTCTGGAGCGATGCGGCGGCGCCGTCCTTCCAGACCTCGGCATAGATGAACTTGTTCTTCGTGTCGACAACCGTGCGGTAGCTGCCCGTCGGCGCCGCCAGCTTGAGCGTCGTGCCGTCCAGCGTGAAGTAGTCGGCGTCGGCCGTGTATTCGCCGATGCCGTCGATCCCCTCGACCGCATAAGTCGAACCGTTGGTCATATCCGCCACCAGCGCATAGCCGTCGCCGACCGCCTCCATGTAGGTGTCGCCCAGCTTCACCGGCACGAGGAACGGCGCGGTCTCGAACGTCTTGAGGTTCACCGTGATCGTCCACTCGCCCGCACCGAGCGAGGTGTAGGGGATCGGATCGGTCGCGCCGAACGCGAGCGCCTTCTCGGCCGAATCCCAGCCGAAGGTCAGCACCGTTCCCGCCTCGCCGAGGGCCGGCGTCTCGAAATAGCCCGACACCGCCTGCGGCAGCTCGGCGGTCAGTTCATAAGTGTAGTCCTCCGTGCGCTCGGCGCGGTACTCCTTCTCCTCGGTAACGAAAGTCAGGTACTCGGGATTGGGACGCGCCACGGCCACCTCCAGCTCCTTCGTCGTGAGGCCGAATCGGATGTTCTGCCCCAAGAGACGGAACGTAGCCACGCCGTCGGGCGTGTTCTGCAACAGAGGCACCGCCACGGCGCCCTTGTAGGTGCCGTTCGTCTTGGTGCGGATCTCCACGTCGCTCACCTTGTCCTCGTCGTAGTAGAGTTCGCCCTTGAGGGTCGAGAGCGCGATGGGGTCTTCGAGCGTTACCTCGAAACGGACCGAATCGCCCATGATGGCGTTTTCGCTGTACGACACGACGGTCATCACGGGACCCGCGTCCGTGGTCTCCAGTTCATCGTCATCCGCGCAGGCCGCGGCTCCGGCGATCAGCGCGGCGAGTGCGAAATATTTTAAGGTATCTTTCATTTTCATCGGATTTAAGGGTTTGTTTTACTTGTCGCTCCAGCGGAACGAAGCGATCGACTGCGCGGGCACGTCGTAGCGGAACGCCTTGTCGGGTCCCTGCACCGCGATCGTCTTCGGCTCCGAGTTGCGGTTGAGCGCGATCATGGCGTACGACCCGTCCGTATTGCGGAAGGCCATGTAGGTCAGGTTTTCGGCCGTGTAGCCCGTGGTGCCGATCCGCTGCGCGCCGGCACGCACCACCTTCGAGCAGTGAGCCAGATCGTACCAATGGGAGTTGTACTTGAGCGTCTTGTAATCCGACGAGCTGATCTCGATGGCGCCGAAGCAGGTCGAGCAGCCGCCCGGACGATAGGGCTTGCCCTCGTCGTCGAGCATCAGATTCCACAGCAGCACGCCGCGGCCCATGCGGCTCAGCGTCCCGAGGAAGATCGACTCGAAGTCGTTCATCAGACATCCGTCGAACGTGTAGTTCCACTCTCCGATCGAAGCCTCCGTGAAGTAGATCGACTTGTCGGGCGCCTCGGCGAGGATGCGGTCCAGCTCCGAGACGTCGCCGCCGTAGTTGTGCCATGCCGACCCGTCGACCCACTGCGACGCCTCGGCGTCGGCGAAGATGTGCAGCGGATAGCCGTCCTGACCCGACGCGTTGTCGTAGTTGTAGTTGTGGTCGTAGGTCAGGATCTTGGTCTCGATCCCGGCCTTCTCGAAAGCCGGGCCGAGCACCTTGACGAAGGCCAGCTGATCCTCCCACGGCATGTAGAGCGACATGGAGTTGCCGTGGTTGAGCGGCTCGTTCTGCATGGTGATGGCGTAGACGGGGAACCCTTCGGCCTCCCACGTCTGCACCCATTTGACGAAGTACTCCGCATAGTCGGCATAGTAGTCCGGGTTGAGCCGGCCGCTGGTCCAGCTCGTCGTGTAGGGCACCGTCGGATCGTCCACCGTGCCCTTCATCCAGAGCGGGCACGTCCACGGCGAGCCCATGATCTTCACGTCGGGGTTGATGGCCAGAATCTCGCGGATCACGGGGAAGATGCCGTCGCGTTCGAGCGCCGGCGTCTCGAAGAACTCGATGCCCTTCGTGTCGCAGTAGGTGTACTCGTCCATCGAGAAGTCCGAGCCGCCGATGTGCACGCGGATGAAGCTGAAGCCCGCGCCCTCTTCCGGATCGAAGCACTTGCGCAGCAGTGCCGTGCGGTCTTCCTGCGTCATTTGCAGCAGGTTGTAGCACGTGGCGCCCGTCATCGCGGGACCGAAGCCGTCGACGGTCTGGAAGACCGTCCCGGGCTGCAGCTCCACCTTGTTGGGCGACATCGACACCTTCGAGAATTCGACGGGCACCCGTTCGAAGAGCATCGAGCCGCTGGCCGTCGTTACGTAGCACTCCACGTCCGACTCCGCATCGGGTACGGGCGGCGCCGGAGCGGGCGTCTCGGTCGAGCCGGAGCAGCAGACCGCGCCTGCGGCCAGCATCGCCAGCGTCAATATCTGGATTCTATTCACTTTCATATCGTTTCGCAATTTATCAATAACCGGTGTTCTGATGGATGTTGGGGTTGTTCTCGATCACGCTCGTCGGCACGGGCAGCAGGATGTGGTTGTCGTCCATCGTGCGGCGCGCCTGCGTGTAGGAGTCGTAGGAGTCCGTTCCCTGCACGTTGGCGTTGTCGCTCACGCTCTTCAGCCGCGAATAGTCGTCGCCGAAGCGCATCAGATCGAACCAGCGGTGCCCCTCGAACGCGAGCTCCAGCCGGCGTTCGTGCAGCACGGCCTCCTTCATCTCCTCGACCGACCCGCGCTGCTCGGAGGTGAGCTTCGGCAAATGCGCGCGCTCGCGCACCCGGTCCACCAGATCGGCCGCGCCGCCCGCATCGCTCAGGTTGGCCAGCGCCTCGGCGTGCAGCAGCAGGATGTCGGCCAGACGCAGCACGTAGACGGGCGACACGTTCGTGCGGCACTTGTACATGAAGGCGTAGTCGTCCTTCGGATAGTGGAACGACCACCCGCAGGCGTCGTAACGGATCGAAGCGTTCATGCGCTCCGTGTCGCCCTCGGCCTCGAACGCGGCGATCAGGTTGCGCGACGGCGTGCACCACTTCGCCCACGTGAAGCTGTCGTCGGGCTTGTATGCGTTGCGGTAGAACATCATCCACATCCACGAACCGTTGCTCTGGTTGGGCCACGAGACTTCGAAGATGGACTCCTTGGTGTTCTGCGCCGCCATCCCCGCATCGCCCTCGGTGAAGGCCCAGAGCTCCTCGTAGCTGTCGCACAACTCGTAGCCCAGCCCCTCGACCGCCTCGCAGCAGCTCTTCACCTTCGTCCAGTCGCGGAATTCGCGCATGGCATAGAACTTCGCCGCCAGTCCGTAGGCGAAGCCTTTGGTGATCTTGTACTTGTTCGCGACGTCCACGTCGGGCGCATACTGGCAGGCATACTCCAGATCCTTGACGATCTGCACGCGGAGCGTGTCGATCGGCTCGCGCTCGGGGAAATAGAGCGGATAAACCTCCTCGATGTTTTCCGAGGTGATGGCGGGCGGAATCTCGCGCAGCATCGGCACCTCGCCGAAGATCTGGTGCATGAGCAGCCAGTTGTAGGCGCGCCAGCAGAGCGCCTCGGAGAGCCACTCCTGATATTCGCGCTCGGTGAGCGCCGGATCGTTCGCCTTCACGTTGTCGATGTTGCAGATGATCTGGTTGGCGTTGTCGATCGCCGTCATCGGATAGTTCCACAGCGTCGAGGCGAACTCGTTCTCGCTGTCGATCCGGTTGGCTTCGACGGCCACGACCTTCGCTTCGCCGAGGTTGCCGCCGTAGGCGTTGTCCACGCGGCAGTCGGCGAGGGTGATGAGCTGGTACCACGCCGTCTGATAATCGCCGCGCATGTAGTCGTACATGGTCGTGAGCTGTCCCGAGAGCTGCTCGCGGGTTTTGATGGCCGTGTCGGTCTCGGCATCGCCCTCGGGCACGTTGTGTTCGTTGTAGCCCGTCTCGGGGAACTTGTCCAGCTCGCACGAGCTCATCGCGGCTCCGAAGCCGAGAACAACCGCTAAGATCAGTGATTTTTTCATATGTCTGTCTCCTTTCGATCGTTAGAAGTTAATATTGAGACCCACGACGACGGTCTTCACGTTGGGATACGTACCCCAATCGATGCCCATCGAGGTGGCGCTCGTCGACTGGCTCACCTCGGGATCGTAGCCCGAATAGCCCGTCCACGTGATGAAGTTCTGGAGCGAGACGTAGGGCTGGATGCGCGAGATGTTCAGGCGGCGCAGCTTGGGCGAAGTGATGTCGTAGGAGAGGGTGATGTTCTTCACCTTCAGATAGGAACCGTCCTCCACCCAGCGGGTCGAGTTCTTGAGGTTGTAACCGCTCGTCGTGGCGCGGGGCATGTCGGTGATCTGGCCCGGAATGCGCCAGCGGCGCAGCACCTCGGTGGTCTGGTTGTTGCCGTTGTTCATGCCCTCGGTCTCGATGCGCGACGCATTGAAGATGTCGTTGCCGTACGATCCCGTGATGAGGATGCTGAGGTTGAGCCCCTTCCACGAGAAGTTGTTGGTCATGCCGAACGTGAAGTCGGGGTTGGCGTCGCCGATCCACGTCTTGTCCGAAGGGGTGATGTCGCCGTTGCCGTCCAGATCGCGGTAGATGAGGTCGCCCGTCTCGGGATCGACGCCGTCGGAAATGTAGCCCCAGAACATCGACAACGGCTGGCCCGGCGTCATGCGGATCACGTAGTCGTTCGTAACGTCGGCCGTCTTCGAGTAGTAGTAGACCTGTTGCAGCGAGAGCTTTTCGAGCCGGTTGCGGTTGACCGAAATATTGAAGTCCGTGGTCCACGTGAAATTGGGCTTGGTGATGTTGACCGACGAGACGACGATCTCGAAACCGCGGTTCGACATTTCGCCCTCGTTGCGCGTGAGGTTGGGATAGGGCGCCGGCATCGGCACGGTCATCAGCAGGTCCTTCGTATATTTATAATAGTAGTCGAACGAAAGGGTCAGCCGGTTCCTGAAGAGCGCCAGATCGAGACCCACGTTGGTCTGCGAGGTGGTCTCCCACGTCAGCTCGTCGTTTGCGATATTGCTCTTGCTGCCCACGGTCGGCACGGCGGTCGACTCCTTGGTCCAGTCGAAATAGTTGGTGTTGTACTGCTGCATCCAGCCGTACTCCGTCAGACCCGACTGGTTGCCGGTCTGGCCCCATCCGGCGCGGATCTTCAGGTCGTCGATCCACGAAACGTTCTCCATGAAACGCTCGCCCGAAATACGCCATGCGGCCGAGAACGAGGGGAAGTAGCCCCAGCGGTGCTTGGGCGAGAGCTTCGACGAACCGTCCGCACGGAAGTTGGCCGTTACGAGGTACTTGCTGTCGTAGTTGTAGGATACGCGGGCCAGATACGACATGATGGCCCATTCGCTCTTGCCGTAGCCCTGTCCGCGCAGACCGCCGTTGTTGCCGCCGTTGAGGTTGGGGATGGGGTTCGTCGAGGAGAAGTACGAACGCGAACCGCTCAGCTCCTCCCACACGGAGGTCGTCGCCGACGTACCGCCCATCACTTCGAGGTTGTGCAGGTTCCACGAGCCGGTGTAGGTCAGGATGTTGTCGTAGACCATGCGGCGGTCGTCCGACCGCTTGTCCGAAGCCGTTCCGTGCTGCGTGCGGCCGTAGCTCGTGCGCACCGGATCGAGGTATTCCGACGTGTGGACCCAACGGCGGTCCATCGTAACGGTCGACTTGAAATCCAGCCCCTTGTAGAGGTGGAACGTCAGGCCGCCGGTGAGCAGCAGCCGGTCGGACATCGTCTTGTTATGATCGGTGCGGGCCATGTTCTCCAGCGGCGAGGTAACGTTCGCACCGTAAAAATTGCTGTAGTACTGCCCCGGGTTCTCCTCGTCCCAGATCGGGGCGTAGGTCGGCGTGGCGATGGTCGAGATGACCACGCCGGCGCGGTTGGCGCCCTGTCCGGAGATGATGCCGCCCTTGTCCGTGGAGTTCGAGTACGTAACCGACGCATTGGCCGTAACCCACTTGTAGACCTTCTGTTCGATGCTCGCGCGGACGTTGTACCGCTCGGCCGAAGTGGTGCCGATGACGCCCTTTTCGTTCGTGTAGCCGCCGCCGATGAAGTACGAGGTGTCGTCGTTGGCGTTCGACACGGAGAACTGGTAGTTCTGGTTGACGCCCGTCGAATAGGTCTCGTCGAACCAGTCAGTCCGGTCGGTGAGGTTCTCCGGCAGGCCCGACACGGCCCCGGTCTCCTCCATCAGTTCGCGGTACTGCTGCGCGTTGAGCACGTCGAACGTCTTGGCCACCTTCGAGATGCCGACGAAGGTCGAGAACGAGATGTCCGGCCCCTTCTTGCGGCTGCCCTGCTTGGTGGTGATGAGGATCACGCCGTTGGCGGCACGCGAGCCGTAGATCGCGGCGGACGATGCGTCCTTGAGTACCTGCATGGTCTCGATGTCGTTCGGCGAGAGGAAGCTGATGGCGTAGTCGCCCTCGCCCACGGGCACGCCGTCGACCACATAGAGCGGGTCGTTGCTCGACGAGATGGACGAGGCGCCGCGCACGCGCACCACCATGCCCTGCCCGGGGGCGCCGTTGGGCTGGAGCACCTGCACGCCAGCGGCCTTACCCTGCAAGGCCGCGGAGGCCGAGGTCAGCGGTCGCGTCGTGAGATCCTTGGTCGAGACGACCGACACGGCCGTGGTGAGGTCCTTCTGCTTGACCGTACCGTAACCGATTGCCACCACGGCGTCGAGCGACACGGCATCCTCCTGCAGGACGACCTCGATCCGGCTTTTACCCGTTACGTCGACGGTCTGCGACGCATAACCAAGGCACTGCACCTCGACGGAATTCCCCCCCCCACGGAGTTCGAGGACGAATTCGCCGTCCACGCCGGTCGAAGCGCCGTTCGCCGTTCCCGTTTCGATCACGGCAGCCCCGACCACGGGAGCGCCCTGCGCGTCGACCACCTTGCCCGACACCGACTGCCGTTGGGCATAGGCCACGTCCGCGAACGCCGTCAGCACCAACGTGCACAGCGCAAAGAGCCAACCCGCCCGACAGGTCGATTGCAATGTTTTGCAAAAACTTGTCATAGAATTTGGTTTTTAGTTAGTAATTCAATAAAATCAAACTGCTTTCCGAATACAGTTCCCATCAACCTACGGCCGTTTTGTTGCGGTCCGATCGTCTAAAAATACGACACATCCGATCATAACGGAGTATCGACGATTAAAAATGTAGATTCCGTCCGGCGCACGGAAAATGCAAACATCTGTCGTACAAAGATTTTTTCGCGGCACCGCCTCTCGAAAAAAGTAAATGTTCCGGAACGTCCGAATCAGCGCGGACAGCGGTTTTCCGCATATATTAAAAATATTACGAAATATATCATCGCCCGCTTCCGACTCGGATGCTCCCGCCCGTCGATAAGCAAATGGATTTGCTTTCGCCCTCCCGATTTATTCGTACCTTCGGCTGCGTCTTTGGCACTCCCGTCCGGTAAAATCGAATGGATTTGCTTTTGCCCCCGACTTATTCGTACCTTTGCACCGACGCGCAAACGCTCCGCATCCGCCTCCCGCCCCGGCGCCGCCGGATCATGCCGGCGACGGGGGGGGCTCTCCGCTGCCGCCTGCGGCATGCAGAGGCCGCGCGAAGCTTTGCGCGGACCGGATGCACCGCAAAAAAAGATTGCACGGACGGCCGCGGCATATTATCTTTGTCCGCGAGACCGAAAAACAGACTGCCGACCATGAAACACCTCCTGCTTCTGCTCGCCGCTTTGGCGCCGCTCGCGGCCCCGGCCCGCCCCGATGCCGAAATGAATTCGCTCTTCGCCCGGCTGGACGAAATGCTCCAGCACAGCGCCACCTACATCGGCCACCGCGAGCACCGGATCGAGTCCGTCAAGAACATCCTCGGCAAATCCCGCTTCACACCCGCCCAACAATACGTCCTCAACCAGCAGCTCATCGAGGAGTACATCCCCTATCAGGCCGACTCGGCGATCACGTATCTCTACCGCAACATCGAACTGGCCGAACGGCTCGGCGACCGCCGCAGGCTCGACGAGACGCGCATCGCCCTCGGCCATTTCTACGCCGGCACGGGCATCTACCTCGAAGCGGACCGCAACCTCAGCGCCGTGGACACGGCGCAGCTCGGCCGCAAGGCCCTCACCGACTACTACATCGCCCGCTTCAAACTCAACATCGAGCTGCGCCTCTACTCCCACGACGTTTCGCAGCGCACGCAGTCCGAACGCCTCACCGACTTCTACATCGGCCGGATCATCGACAACACCGAGCCGGGCACGTCCCTGCGTCTGACCTACGAACTCGAACGTGCCATGCGCCGCAACGACTACGACGCGGCCGAGCGCATCGTCTGCGAACTGCTCGACAAGGTGCCCCCGCTGACGCGCGAATACGCCATCGCGGCCTACATGCGGGCCGTGGCGGCTCAGTTCCGCGGCGACAGCCGGATGCAGATCGAATGGTACACGCGCGCGGCGATGCTCGACGTGCAGCTCGCCATCCGCGACAACGCGGCCCTCAGCAGCCTCGCCAACCTGCTCGTCGGGGAGGACATACAACGCGCCATGCGCTACATGCGCACGGTGATGGACGATGCGCGGTTCTTCAACTCGCGCCTGCGTCCGTGGCAGGACGTGCGCGTAATCACGATGATCGAGAAGGCTTACGCCGAACACAAGCGGCGGACCGACGCCACGACGCGCAAGTTCGTCTCGGCGCTCGCGCTGTTGGCGCTCATGGCTCTTGCGGGCACGATCTACGCCCTGCGCCAGTATCGGCGGCTGAAGGCCGCACGGCGCGAGCTGGAAGAGGCTTTCGCCCGTCAGCACCGCACCAACGACGCACTCAAACGCTACAACGAGCAGCTGCTCGAACTCAACGACCGCATCGGCGAAGCCAACACGGTCAAGGAGGAGTACATCGGCATTTTTCTGATGATGTGTTCGGAGTATATCGACAAGATCGCCGCAATGCGGCGCCGCGTGCGCAAACAACTGCGCGACGGCGACATCGACGTCCTGCGCCGCGAATATGCCTCGACCGATCCGGACGAACAGGAGCGCAAGGCTTTCTACACCATGTTCGACACCACGTTCCTCAAGCTCTACCCCACTTTCATCGACGAATTCAACCAGCTGCTCGACGAGGAGGCCCGCATCGAACCCCGCAAGGGCGAACTGCTTTCGACCGAGCTGCGCATCTTCGCACTGATCCGCCTCGGTATCAGCGACTCGTCGAAGATCGCGGCGCTGCTGCGCTACTCGGTGAGCACCATCTACAACTATCGCTCGAAGATCAAGTGCCGCAGCACCATCTCGCGCGACGAGTTCGAGGAACGCATCCGCACCATCGGCTCGTTCGGCGGCCAACGCCCCAGAACAGGCGAAGCCGCACGCTCCGACAGCAGGTAAACCTGATAAGACCCGACAGAGAAACAGGTGCTTTTTTCCGCGCTGCACGGCACCGTCGAGCCGAAGCCGCACACTCCGACAGCAGGCAAACCCGATAAGACCCGACGGAGAAACAGGTGCTTTTTCCGCACTGCACGGCACCGTTGAGCCGAAGCCGCACACCCTGACAGCAGGCAAACCCGATAAGACCCGGCGGAGAAACAGGTGCTTTTTCCGCGCTGCACGGCACCGTCGAGCCGAAGCCGCACGCTCCGACACAGGCAAACCCGCTAAGACCCGGCGGAGAGGAATCGTCTTTTCATCTCTTTTCACGATGCCGCCGCCGTCTGCGAAACGGCAACCTGCAAATCGCAGATTCGCAGCACCTCTGCTCCGTGCAGGCTGCCATTCATCCGCCGCCACTCCAGCGTCCGTTTCCGAAGAGTACGATTTTTCGTACAGGCCGGACAGAGAGTCCGGTCTGTTTCGGAATGCGGCCCCGGCCGCGGATCGCGGCTCTTCAGAGCCGTGCGGGCCGCGATTTATTCGCCGCCGGAGGTCCCGCCCGCGGGGTGCGTTCCGCAGGCTGCGGCCGCTTCTGCCTTCGGTAAGGAACGCGCAAGGTCCTGCGGTGCGGCACCGCGGCGGAAACGTACGAGCCCGCGGCGAAATGCGGGCTGCCGCCCCCGGACAGCCGAAAAACCGAGAGAGGAGCGGGCCCCGCATGGGGGACAAACCGGCGGTATTGCTCGGCAATGCCGCACATTCGTCCGAAGCAGCTCGCACCGTTCCCTCCTGTGCGCCGTAGCCGATGCGGTCCGAAAGCGACCGGAACATCCCTCTCGGCAGACTGCGCCCTGCAAGCATTCTTTGCCGACTGGCATTCGGCACCGCCGCCCCGGCGGACGAAAAACCGTGAGAGGATCGGCCTGCCGCAAAAGAAGAGAAACCCGGTCTCTCATCCTCGGGAAAACGGTCTCGGTGCATGACAGATGTTCAGCCGCCCGAACCGTAAAAGCCATAATAACAAACCCCGGATTCGAAAGAGTAAAACTCCCCGCGCATCACGAAAAACTCCGGCGGACAACTCTTCGCCGGACATCCGTTACGGGACCGCTTTTCGGCTACGCAACGCACGACCCGCCCCAGTCATCATTCCGCCCCGATGCGCCGAACCGCCTCCCACGAAGCACATCCCACGAAATGCGTCCGGCAAAGTACATCCGGCAAAGTACATCCGGCGACCGTCATACGCCGGCCCCGACGGTCCGTGCGACCCCAGCCGAACTTCGCGGCCCGTCGCCCCGGTCATCGCCCCTCGATGCGCCGAACCGCGGCCGCGGCACCGGCGAAGAGCGTCGGCAGGTCGCAATGGACCGCACGACGGTTCTCGACCACGATCCGGCCGTCGACCACGACCGTCTCCACATCCGCGGCCTTGCCGCAGTAGACCAGATCCGAGACCAGACAGTTCACCGGCTGCAAATGAGGCTTTTGCAGGTCCACCAGTATCACGTCGGCCAACGCGCCCTCGCGCAACGTGCCGAGCTCGTCCCCGAAGCCCATCGCCCGCGCACCGTTCACGGTCGCCATCCGCAGGATCTCGTAGGCCGGCACGGCGCAGGGATCGCCTGTGGCGGATTTCTGGAGGAACGATGCCGTGCGCATCTCGTCCCACATGTCCAGATCGTTGTTCGAACAGGGGCCGTCGGTCCCGATCGTCAGAAGCGCCCCCGCACGCACCATGCGCTCGACGGGCGCCACACCGCTCGCTATCTTCATGTTGCTCTGCGGATTGTGCGACACGGCGACGCCCCGCTGCACCAGCACGGCAATGTCGTCGTCGTTCACATGCACGCAGTGAGCGCCGATCGTCCGTTCGTCGAGCACGCCGAGACGATCGAGGTGTTCGACGGGCGTGCATCCGTAGCGTTCGCGGACGATCCGCATCTCGTCCCGCGTCTCGGCGATATGGGTCATGAAATGCAACCCGTGGCGGCGGCACAGCTCCTTGCCCCTCACGAGGTTCTCGGGCGAAACCGTATAGGCCGAATGGGGCGCGGCGGCGATCCGCACGCGGCGGTCGCCGGCGGTCGCCTCCACGGCGGCCTCGATCTGGGGCCACACTTCGTCGATGTTCGAGTCGAAATAGTTGCATCCGAGCATCGCCCGAATCCCCGTGCGGCGGGCCGCTTCCACGCAGCGATCCTCATGGTAGTACATATCCACGAACGACGTTACGCCGCCCAGCAGCAGCTCGGCCATCCCCAGCTCGGCCCCGAGCATCACCTCCTCGGGGGTCTGTTTCGCCTCGAACGGCCAGATGGATTCGTTGAGCCAGCGCATGAGCGCGATGTCGTCCGCGCGGTTGCGCTGGAGCGTCATCGCCGCATGGCAATGAGTGTCGACCAGCCCGGGCATGAGCAGTTTGCCGCGGCCGTCGATCGTCCGCACATCGGGATGCGCGGCGCGGAATGCCTCCGCGGCGGCGGCATCGGCCGCAACGAGAGCGATCCGGTTGCCCGCGATCCCCACCGAACCCGTGAACGGAGCGCCGTCGGGCGCCTCGGAAGTCATCGTCAGGATCGTACAATTTTCGAATAAAAGCGTCATATGCGTCTGTTTTTATATTTCTCATTATTTGCTCTGTTCCGCAAACCGGGACGACCCGCCGCGGATTTAGCACCGTTTTCCGCCTTGCACCGGACCGCAAAAGACAGCCCGCACCTCGGGAAGCATGCCGCCTCGAAAGGGCAGACCGCCGATGCCGCCGCCCCGAAGCGCCGGATCAGACCCGCGCAATCCGCCGCAGCTTCGCACACCTTCGTACAGCCGGGACAACTCCGCCTCGACGACCGTTTTGCAACCCGAAGGCCGCAAACGCCATCCGCGACGCCGCACAACCGAAACCCGAGACCCGCAACCGCCCCTCCGGCCGGCATAAACCCACGACCTGCGAAAGTCCTCCCCGAACCGCCGCCTGCACGCAACCGAAGCACGCAACCGAAAACCGTGCGGCCGATACCGGCATAAGCTTCCGACCGGCACGCCCTCCCGAAAGAGCCGCGATCCGAAAACGCACCGGCATTCCATCGTTCTTCCGCTCCCGCAGACCGGCTCCCGCAGCCGACTGCATCCGGGCGGTATAACACGCCGCTTCGTTCATACGGATCCGCCGCACAAGCGGGACACAGCCTCCAGCCTGTCCCCGGTTTCAATTCCTGTATCGGCTCCAATCCAAACCCCGTTCCGGACCAAATCCAGTCCCGGCCTCAATCCCGGCCCAGTTCCGGTCTCAATCCCGATCCCAGTCCCAGTCTCAGTCTCAGTCTCAGTCTCAGTCTCAGTCTCAGTCTCAGTCTCAGTCTCAGTCCCGGCCCGATCCCAGTCTCAGACCCGGTTCCGGCCCAGTTCCAGTTTCAGTTCCGGTTAAACTCCAAGTTCCGTTCCGGTTCTCCCTCTGCCCGAAATCTCACCGCCTGCCCCGTAGCCGCACTCCGCTCCGGCGCGATCCTCCCGGCGGAAGCGACACATCCGCCCGCGGGAAGGCGGTCAGCGCTCCTTCCGATCCACCGAACACCCCTGCACGGTGATGACATGGCGCCCGTCCACCGAATTGGAGTAGATCTGGATCACCTTGTGGAACACGCCGGGATCGCTCTTATGGGGCTCGTAAACGATCCGAACCGCCGCTTCGCCGCCCGGAGGCACCGGACGCTTCGGAAACGAAGCCCGAAGGCACGAACAGGAGGTTACGACACGGGTGATGACCAGCGGGACCGTCCCGTCGTTTGCAAACGTGAAATCCTTCACCAGATCGCCGCCCTTGCGGGGCACATTCCCGAAATCGCAGGTCGCGCTGTCCATCCGCAGCAGAGCACCCTGCACCGTCGGCGGCGGATCGTCTCTCCGCACCGCCGGGCGCATGTGCCTTTGCACCGACGGATGTGCGCGGAGCAGCGCCGACGAATGCGCGCAGCACGCCGGACGTTGAGACGACCTCTCCTCCGATGCCCTCCGCCCCCATTCCGCCGACGAGTGCACGGCGTCCGCCGCCGACGGACCGCGGAACAATCCGTGCGCCGCAGCGAACCGGCCGCAACCCGGCGCAGCAGTCCGTCCGCTCGGGTGCGCCGCCGTGCATTCGCGGGGCAACTCCCGTGCATCCGCCCCCATGCCCCACAGCAAAGCAAGCGCAAAGACGAGCGTTTTCGCCGTGCCGCATGCACGACAGGCAGCCCCGCGAACGGCCGAGGCGGAGGAACGACAGTCCCGAGCGCCCCCCGCCGATACACCGGACCGCAAACCCCGCCCCTGCGGCAAAAGCCGGTGCGGGAACCGCCCGTGCGGAAAAACGCCGCGGGCATGAATCGATCGTTTCATAGTCGTCATTTCAATTTGAATACATAGGTGATCGTACCGCCCTGCACCGGTGCGCGGCTCTCGGTGAACTTCGCTTTGCGGGCCGCCGCAAGCGCCGCCTCGATCAGCGAGGGATCGCTCGTCGTGGAGCCTTTGGGTTCGTAGGCCGCCGAGGTTACCTCGCCCGCAGGGCCGACCGTTACGCGCACGACGACCTTGCCGCCCCGGTTGCCCGGATACGAAGGTTTCGGAAGCGCACCGCGCAGACCGCGCCCCTGCAAGCCGCGGTCGAGCTGATCGAGCCCGTCCGTACTCAGTCCGGGCCCCCGGCCGCTCGCCTTGTCTTCGCCTTCGGGAGCATGGGGATTGCCCGCATCGTCGGGCGCATCGGCCCCGCCCTTGTTCATCTTGAACAGCGCGCGGGGATTGGGCGTCTCGGTCTTCTCGTCCCTGCCGGCGACCTCGGCCGTCTGCTCCGCGGGCGCCGCCGCATCGTGCATGCGCGGTTCCGTCGGCGTCCGTTTCAGCGGTGCGGGCGGCTCGGGAACCGGCGGCTCGGTGAAATCGACCCATATCGCCTCCTCCGTCCGCTGTCCGATCCGGAAATCGAACGACACGAAAGCAAACGCCGTCCCCAGCGTCAGCACGTAGAGCGCCGCCGCAATCACCGCCCACCTGCGGGGCGAACGATCGTTCGGATTATAGTAGTACATAACTGTGTTCCATTCGATTGTATTCATTTCAGGACCATGCGCCAGCCGCCCGGCCCCATATTCGTTTCCGCTCCGTTTTTCCGATCGGGGAGACGGACGTCCGTCTTCCCCCCCCCGACGTTTGCCGAACCCGCACGCCGGACCGGCTCGCTCCCGGCGCAGCTCCGTGCCGCGTCCGCGTTTTTCCGTTTCCCGAACGAATCCGGCCTTCTGCCCTTCTGACCGGCTGTTCTGCCGCCATTCTGTCCGACTGCCCGGCTGTCCGGCTGTTCGCACACCTCCCCCGGTCGACACCGCGCTACGACCGGCAGGCCCCATACTCCGACCGCCCCAATCGCAATCGGGCCCTCTTTGGCCCCATCCGACCGACCGCGAAACGCACCGCCCCGTCTCCGAACCGGATCCGACCGTTGCGGGCAACCGCCCGTTCGGTGCGCTGCGTCTCCGCAGTCTCCCGTGTCATACTGCGATCCCTCCCCGCATCGGAAAGGGAAGGTGCGCTCCGCCGCATTCCGCCGCCGCACCGAGGCGGCAGACAGCCGATCCTCACTGCCCGTCCTCGGAACACAGGCTGCACCGCACGGCCTCCGATACACGGTCCTCGATTCACGGATCTCGCGGGGCACCGAATCCGGAACACGCATCCCGGCACGCACGAAGTCCGGGGGGGGGCCGTCCCGTGCGGAAGCGTCGACGCGAACCGACCGACGCAAGAACCTGCCGGCATAGCTCCGATGCACGGTCCTCGATGCACGCGCCCCGATGCACGGACCTCGGGGCACCGAATCCGGAACACGCATCCCGGCACGCACGAAGTCCGGGGGGGGGCCGTCCCGTGCGGAAGCGTCGACGCGAACCGACCGACGCAAGAACCTGCCGGTATAGCTCCGATGCACGGTCCTCGATGCACGCGCCCCGATGCACGGACCTCGCGGGGCACCGAATCCGGAACACGCATCCCGGCACGCACGAAGTCCGGGGGGCCGTCCCGTGCGGAAGCGTCGACGCGAACCGACCGACGCAAGAACCTGTCGGCATAGCTCCGATGCACGGTTCTCGATACACGCGCCTCGATGCACGGACCTCGCGGGGCATCGAATCCGGAACACGCATCCCGGCACACACGAAGTCCGGGGAGGGGAGGCCGTCCCGTGCGGAAGCGTCGACGCGAACCGACCGACGCAAGAACCTGCCGGCATAGCTCCGATGCACGGTCCTCGATGCACGCGCCCCGATGCACGGACCTCGCGGGGCACCGAATCCGGAACACGCATCCCGGCACACACGAAGTCCGGGGAGGGGAGGCCGTCCCGTGCGAAGCGTCGACGCGAACCGACCGACGCAAGAACCTGCCGGCATAGCTCCGATGCACGGTCCTCGATGCACGGACCTCGGGGCATCGAATCCGGAACACGCATCCCGGCACGCACGAAGTCCGGGGGGGGCCGTCCCGTGCGGAAGCGTCGACGCGAACCGACCGACGCAGGCGCCGGACTTCGAAAGCCGGTAGCTGCGAAAACCGCACGACCCGCCGCGAGAACCGTCCGCCGCAAAAATCTTCCGCCGCAAAACGCCCGGCGAAAAAAGCCCTTCGGCACAAAACCCTGCCGCGAACGAGCGCCCTCCGGCAGGCGCGACGGCCGCGAACCGCCGCAAGGGGCCCGTCTAATTGGGCGAAGTCGCCAAAATCAGTTTGTAGCCGTTGTCGCGCGCGACGTTCATCACCTTCACCACTTCGTCCACCGCCACCGTCTTGTCGCAGTGGAGCGAGACCGTGGCATCCTCCCTGTCGCCGAGCCGCGCGCGGAGCGCCTGTTCCACGCCGTCGATGCCCTGTACACGTTCGAGCTCGACGTAGTAATTGTAGTGCGTGCCCTCCTGCTGGATCGACACCGTGGTCATCGCCTTGTCCTTGAGTTGGTTGGCACTCTTCGGGAGCACCAGCTTCAGGGCATTGGGGTTGATGAGCGTCGTGGCGATCAGCAGGAACAGCAGCAGCAGGAACATGAGGTCGGTCATCGACGAGGCCGAGAACGACTTGTCCACCTTGGAGCCGTGTTTGATAGCCATAATCTGTCTACTTTTGAACGGGTTGGTTCAGAATATCCATGAAGGCGATCGAGTTGGCCTCCATCTGGAATACGAGCTTTTCGATGCGGGCCACGAGATAGTTGTAGCCGAAGTAGGCCGGAATGCCCACCAGCAGCCCCATCACCGTAGTAACCATCGCCACGTACATGCCGCTCGAAAGCAGTCCCAGATCGACCGTGCCGCCCGCGGCCGACATGTCCATGAAGGTCTGCACCATGCCGAGCACCGTACCCAGAAAACCGATCATCGGAGCGCCGCCCGCGATCGTGGCCAGAAACGGAAGGTTCGTTTCGAGCTTCGAGACTTCGAGATTCGCCACGTTCTCGATGGCCGTCTGCACGTCGCCCATCGGTCGTCCGATGCGCTCGATGCCCTTCTCGATCATGCGGGCGATGGGCGTGTCGGTCTTCTTGCAGAGGTTCACCGCCACGGCGATCTTGCCGTCGGAGATGTAATCGCGGATGCGGTTCATGAAGTTCATGTCGAGGGCCGAAGCCTTGCGGATGGCCATGAACCGCTCGACGAAGATGAAGATCGTGATGCCGCCGAGCAGCAGCAGCGGCCACATCAGCCAACCGCCCTTGGTGAACAGTTCCCACAAACCCATGCGGGTCTCTTCGTTGACCGCCACCGTTTCGGCGGCCTGCAAAAATGTAATCATACGTTCAGAAATTTATTTAAGTTTTCAATTCGCCGTCCTCGCTTGTCCGGTTCCGTGCCGCCGCATGCGGCAGTACGCTTCATCCGTTCGCTCTTCCGTCGCCCCGACCGTTCGCGCAGGCCGCCGGACCTCATCCAGCATAGCTGCACCGCCGTCCGGCACACCCGGCACACCCTGTACCCCCTGCGCCGCAATCCGGCGCATCCCGCGTACTCCGTGCCGCCGACCCGGCACACGCTCCGTAACGACACGCCGCGGTTTTCCGCATCCGGCCGCATACCGCGCCCTTTCCGACCGCCTCGGCCGACGCACCGCCGTCCGGCGCAGCCGGCACACCCTGCACCCCCTGCGCCGCAATCCGGCGCATCCCGCGCACTTCGTGCCGCCGACCCGGCACACGCTCCGCAACGACACGCCGCGGTTTTCCGCATCCGGCCGCATACCGCGCCCTTTCCGACCGCCTCGGCCGACGCACCGCCGTCCGGCACAGCCGGCAATCCATGCACCCCCTGCGCCGCAATCCGGCGCATTCCGCGCACTCCGTGCCGCCGACCCGGCACACGCTCCGCAACGACACGCCGCACCCCGCCTTCCGCAAACTTCCGCCCCGCGCGACCTCGGACACCGCATTCCGCCCGCCGCACTTCGGGCAGCTATCGCTCCGCGGGGGCCGCCGCCCGTCCGGCCGCACCGTCCGCCGCCTCGGGCGAGAGGCCGCCGTCCGGACGGCCGATGCTGTCCTGCGCCTGCGAAAGGCGCTCCTCCGAACCGGCAGCGTCCGCTCCGGCAGGCGAAAGAGGCACCACCGAACGGGCGGCGGGGTCCTGCCGCGCCGTCTCCTGCGCCTGCGGATGCCGCGACGCATCCCCGCTCCGCGCCGCGCTGTCCTGCCGGGCCCGCTCTGCGGCGCGGGCCGCACGGCGCTCCCGGCGCTTGCGGCTCGAAAAACGATCCCGGATTCGCTGGCGCAGGTCCTTGAAGGTGTTGAAATCCTCCTTATAATAGATGCCGATGCCGGTCTCCTGCAAGCCCTGATTCTCGTCGAAGCGGTCGATGGTCTGCGTGAAGGCCCTCAGACGCAGCGTCCCCGCGCGGTCGATGAGCCACGTTACGTAAGCCTCGCCCATGAAGTTGGACATGTTGCGGTTGACCGCCTGACTGTTGTCGAGGATGTAGTTGCCTTCGAGCTCGACGAACAGGCGGTCGTTGATGAGGCTCTTCGAGAGTCCGAAGTCCAGCTCGTCGCTCGTCAGATCGGTCTTGGGGCGGTAGTCGATCCGCACGTTGTAGTCGCTCGTGGAGAGCAGCCGGCTCAGCTGGTTGGTCAGAAATTCGATGCCCGTGCCGACCGACGAAGCGCCGAAGCCCGAGCTCAAGGAGTTGTCTTCGGCCAGAAAACTGCTGAATACCAAGAGGTAGAAAAACTGCGTGTTCATCGTCTCGGGCGTGGCGAGCGCATCGGAGATCACGGCCTGCGTCTCGGGGTCGGTCTGCGGCACGCGGACCGAGAAGGTGATGTCGGGGTGCTGGAGACGGTCGCCCAGATGGATCACGCACTCCACGGGCACCGAGCGGTCGCGGCTGATGTTGTTGGTCGTGGTGCCCTGCAACAGAGGCGTGAGCGACGCCTTGAGCTTGTAGACGGCGCTGATGTCGAGCATGGCGTTCATCGGCGAGCCGGTCCACATGATCGTGGAGCCGCTCTCGATCACGAACTTGCGCGAGATGAGGTTCTGGAGCGAGAGGTTGTAGCTGCCCTCCGCGATCGTATAGTCGCCGTATATTTCGAAGAGGTTCTGGCGCGGGTTGATTTCCAGATTGAGCGTCCCCTCGCCCCGTCCGCGCAGCACGCTGCCGGCCATGTCGAGCTCCAGATCGAGATTGGGGCGCACGTCGAGCGCCAGCGAGATGTTCATCGACCCCCGTGCGGCGGCGCGGGTCTGCTGCCGCCGCTGGAAGAGCAGTTTCTTGCGCGTGAGATAATCCGTCGTATCGGCCGTGCGGGGCGATTCGAAGACGACGAAGTCGGCGGTCGAAATGTCCGACTTGCCCGACAGGGGCAGGACGAACGACGAGCGGTCGGCCGTAGCGGCCGAGATGTCCATGTTCACGCCCCGCTTGTCGCCCGTGATGGTCGCCGCGCCCGAAGCGTAGATCCGCCCGTAGAAGGTGTCGTTGTCGCGGGGCGTCGTATCGAGCACGAGCATCCGCTCGGGCGTTACGCGCACGCCGTAGGCGATGTTCGAAAGGTGTCCCAGATCGAGGTCGATGCTCAGTCCGCCGCGGTTGCCCTCGGCGTCGTAGAACGTCGCGCCGTCGGCGATGAGGTGGTTGTCCGCCACGTCGAGCGTCAGCTCCGGCACGCGATAGACGACCTGCGTGAAATCGACCTTCGTTTCGAGCCCCGCCACGCGGATGCGGCCCGCAAGCCGCGCATCGCGCCGGCGGCCCCGGAGCTCCGCGCGGATGCCGGCCGATCCCTTCGTGCCGGAGACCACCCCTTTGAGCACGGGGTCCAGCAGGCTCATGTCGAGGCTGTCCACGTCCATGCGGGCATAGTACCGCGCTTCGGAGGGCACGTAAAAACCCTGCACCAGCGTGTCGAGCCGGCGGCGGTCCGTAACCACGACTCCGGCGCGGTTGCGCTGCATGTCCCACGTCGAGACGAGCCGCAGAGGCGGCGCGGGCAGATCGTTCACTTCGAGGCTGTCGAAGCGGATGTCGGCCGCGATTTCGCTGCGGCGGAGCGCCGAGCGGATCGTCGCCGAGCCGTTGGTGATGCCTTCGATCGAATAACCCATCTTGTTGACGATCTGCGTCAGCGGCGCCAGATCGAAATTCCGCAGCCGCACGCGAAGCGTGTCCTCCAGACGGCGCGATGCCGTGCCGTCCACCAGCAACTCCTGCTGGTTGTTCATCACGCTGAAACGGTCGATGCCGATCCGCGCCGTGTCGATGAGGATGCGCTGCGCGAAGATCCGCCACGTCTTGTCCTGCCGCGTGAGATGCGAGGGCAGGATGCGCACGTCCAGCACGCGCCCGTCGGGTCCGGGCTCCTCGGCCAGAGAGGCCGCGATGCTGAACAGCCCCGAGAAGCGTTCGGTCGTATCGTTGAATCCGGTGGTGAGCTTCAGGCGCCCCTCGCGTGCGCCGCCCGCGAGCGAGAGGTTCTGCAAACGGAACATGCCCATGTAGAAATCCTCCGAAGCGGCATAGAGCGCCAGCGAGTCGCCGCGGTTGGTGGCATTGACCTTGATCTTCGTGGCCAGCAGCCGGTCGCGTTCGATGAAATCGGACGAAGCCGTGAGGGCCAGCCGATCGCTCGCGGGATTGAAGAGCAGTTGCAGGCGCGAGCCGTCGGCGACCTGCAACCCCCGCGCGATGGCATCCATCACGGGGTTGATGTTCTTCACGTCGACCGACAGGAGCGAAAAGTCGTTGGCCGCGGAGGTCGGCCGGGTCATGAGGCCCGCCGCACGTTCGCGGTCGTAGAGCATCGGCAGATACTTCCATGCGGCGGCCTTGAGGTATTCGAAGATTTCGCGGTAGCTGGTCTTGCTGCGGAACGTAACGTCGGCGAAGTCCGAGCGCAGCTCGACGAACTTGCTCCGGGCGGAGTTGACGCCCCGCAGGAGGATCTGCCGGGCCTCCACCACGCTGTCGTTGTAGCGGTAGCGGGCGTCGGCGATCCGGATGTCGCCGTTCAGGTCGTCGAACGAACGGCCGCTGCCCTTGGCGGTCAGACGGGCCGAGAGGTTCGAGACCGAATCGCGGCGGTTGAAACGCATGGCCGCCAGATCGGCCTTGCGCAGGTCGAGCGCGAAGTCGTAGCGGGGCACCGAATCGTTGAAATCCACGAGCCCCGCGAAATCGAAATCGAGGCTGCGGTCGCGGGCCGCGATGCGGCCGTCGAACTCGCGGTTGAACAGGTGGCCGTCGAGCCGCAGCGAATCGTAGAGGTAGCCGTTGAACTCGAAACGGCGGACTTCGCCGACGACGTTGGCATCGGCGAATCCCCGGCCCACGGCGCCGTCGACCCGCGCGGCGAGGGTCGCCGTACCCAGTTCGGGATTGGCGAGCAGCTCGCCCAGCCGGATGTCGCGGGCCGCGATCTCGCCTTTCACGCTGCGCCGGTCGCCCTTCAGCGGCCGCACGAGCAGGTTGCAGTCGGCGCTGCCGGCGAGCGTCGAGAGCGAAGCCTCCAGCCGGAACGAGGAGAGCGAACCGGCGAAACGTCCGCTGAGATCGAGACGCCCCGATCGGTCGAGCGTCCGCACCAGATCGTTCGGCAGCTCCCTGCCGCCGATCCCCGCGGCCAACTGGTCGATGTCGGCCGCCGTGGTGGTCAGCCGGCGTATATCGAGATCGAAATGCGTGCGCGCGATGTTCGGAAGGCCCTGCACCGCCGCTTCGGCGACGAGCTGCGTGCCGGCGCCCGCTCCGACGCCCGAGAGCGATGCCTTCAGATCGGCCACCGTGCCCTCGATCCGCAGGCCGATGTCGTGGAAAGTCGTATGCCACGTCCGCAGCTTCGGAGCGAAATAGGCCACGTCGTCCGTCGAGAGGCGCGAATCGCTCAGCGAGGCGTCGATGAGCACCTCGCTCAGGAAGTCCTTGTACTCGGCCCACGAATTTCCGACCAGCGAGATACTCGGAATCCGCACCTGCGAACGGGGCGTGCGGATCGTCGCATGCTCGAAGCCGATGCAGCCGTTGGTGAGGAAGAAGCGGCCCGAGAGCTCTTCGAGTTCGAAACCGCTCCGCTCCGCTGCCGCCAGCGACTCGATATTCATGGAGACGGAAGGGCCGTCGATCCGCAGGTCGGACACCCGGGCGGTCAGTTCGCCGAGGTGCATGCGGCCGAAGTCGATCCCGTAGGGAGGATTCCTGCGGTCGGTGCGGTCGAGGCAGAAATCCATGTCCTCGATCGAGGCCGAGACGATCGTCAGCCCGAAATCGCCCTTTTTCCGTTTGTCCTTCCTGCTCAGGCGGTCGACGACCTGCTTGATGTTCATCTCGCCCGACGGGGTCTCGCGCAGGTAGAGCTTGGCGCGTTCGAGCTCGGCGCTGCCGAGCACGAGCCCCTCGCCGAAGAGGCCGAAGCCCGTAACGAACGCTTCGGCGCGGCCCACGTAGAGCAGCGTGTCGCGCTGGTAGTCCTCCACGTAGAAATCCTCGGCCCGCAGTCGGCTGAACAGCCCGATGTCCACCCGCCCGATGCTCACGACGGTCCCCAGCTTCCGCGAGACGAGGGCGGCGGCCTTGTGCGCGACGAAGTTCTGCACCGCCGGAATCTCCAGCAGCAGCGAGAGCAGCAAAGGCAGCAGGACGAGCGACAAAATCGCCGCCGAGACCGCTTTTGCCAATATTTTTATAACTTTGCGCACTGTACGGCTTTTAACCTGCAAATTTAACTAAAATAGTTAAAATATAACCAAAATCGAGATGGATATTACAATCTTAGGCATCGAATCCTCGTGCGACGACACCTCGGCCGCCGTGATCCGCAACAACGTCCTGCTGTCGAATGTGATTGCCTCACAGGCCGTTCACGTCAAATACGGCGGCGTGATCCCCGAACTGGCCTCGCGCGCCCACCAGCAGAACATCGTGCCGGTGGTGGA
The DNA here is from genome assembly GCF_900021155.1 of Alistipes sp. CHKCI003. Classification (GTDB taxonomy): domain Bacteria; phylum Bacteroidota; class Bacteroidia; order Bacteroidales; family Rikenellaceae; genus Alistipes; species Alistipes excrementavium. The sequence goes on along the minus strand of NZ_FCNT01000028.1, from coordinate 1,007 downwards.
CACGGCGCTGCGCGAAGCGGGCGTCGCGGCCGACAAACTCGACGCCATCGCCTTCACGCGCGGACCGGGTCTGCTGGGATCGCTGCTCGTGGGGGTGTCGTTCGCCAAAGGACTCTCCATCGCCCGCAACATCCCGATGGTGGAGGTCAACCACCTGCAAGGACACATCCTCTCGCACTTCATCGACCTTCCCGACCGGCAGCTGCCCCATCCCGATTTCCCGTTTCTGTGTCTGCTCGTGAGCGGAGGACACACGCAGATCGTGCGCGTGGACTCGCCGCTCGAAATGCGGATCGTCGGTACGACCATCGACGACGCTTCGGGCGAAGCCTTCGATAAATGTGCCAAAGCGATGGGACTGCCCTATCCGGGCGGCCCCGTGATCGACAAGCTCGCCAAGGAGGGCGACCCGAAGGCTTTCCGCTTCGCCAGACCGCGCATCGACGGTTTCGACTACTCGTTCTCGGGGCTGAAGACCTCGTTCCTCTACGCGCTGCGCGACGCGACGGCCGCCGACCCCGGTTTCATCGAACGACGCAGGGCCGACCTCTGCGCCTCGCTGCAGGCGACGATCATCGAGATCCTGCTCGACAAGCTCGTCCGCGCTTCGAAAGAGTTCGGGATCACCGACATCGCCATCGCCGGCGGCGTCTCGGCCAACTCGGGTCTGCGCAACGCCGTCGCCGAGACGGGTCGCCGGCGCGGGTGGCGCACGTTCCTGCCCGAGTTCAAGTTCACCACCGACAACGCCGCGATGATCGCCATGTCGGGCTACTACCGCTACAAGCACGGCGATCTGGCGACGCTCGACGTCGCCCCCGCAGCCCGCATCGAACAACTCCTCTAAGCCGCCGCGCGAACCGGACGGACGGACGCACCGCCGGGCTTCTACGACGATGTGCGCGAGCTCACTCCCGCCGAACGCAGGGCTTTCAACAAGGCGCCGTTCAGCCTCTCGGAGTACAAGAAGTCGCTTTCGATCGGCGCTGTCGAGGGCGAAGCGGGCT
>NZ_FCNT01000007.1 GCF_900021155.1 Alistipes sp. CHKCI003 | reverse complement strand
AGACTCGCGGTGTTCCTACCTCGGATTCAGACGCGAAACGAATCCCTCCCCTCCCTCCCAAAACAGGTTCGCTCCCGCCGCACGGGGTATTTCCTCTCCCGCCGCAAACCGCTGCGCCTCGCAGGTGTTGCGCGACGCCGGCTTCCGCATACGCTTTTGCAGGCCAACCGACCGATGGCACGAGACAAGGCGCCCAGCGGCCTTCTCTTCTTTCCTCTTCCCTTCCGACGAAATCAGCCGAAAATCCGGGTATTTCGAGACCCGATCCCCGCATATGCCTCCGGAACCGCCCCGAAATCGGTCGCACCAACGGCCGTCGATCCGAAAACGTCCCCCCGCCGGCACGGTCAGCAGCGGAGCTCTCGACGGCCGTTCTCGGGTGCCCGACACTTACCGGGAATCCGATCGGCCCGCCGCCGAAAGGACGGATTTCGCCGGAACCGCCGTTATCCGGGCGCCGGACAGGCCGGGCCCAGTCGCAGAACTTGTGCGGAGTATTCCGGCAACCTTTCGAGACCGGACCGAAGCCTATTCGCATCCGTCCTCCCCGGCACCGCCCGCAGAACCGTTTACCAGAGCCGGACACAGAACCACCCACCTTAGAAAAACATCCGCCGGAACCGATCCTAAAACCGTCCACCAGAGCCGCTTCACAAGACAGCCCAGAGCCGGCCCCGAAAAACCGCCCGAAGAACCTGTTCCCAGAGCCGGACACAGCCCCCCCAAAAAAGCTCCCCGGCACCGCCCGCAGAACCGACAAAACAGATCCGGAACGAATCGGTCGAACATGCTGCGAGCGTCCAAACAAAATGCGTTCAGGCAAAAGGGAATGCGCAAAAAGGGAATGCACAAAAGGAAATGCGCAAAGCAAAAAGGAATACCCAAAAAAGGGAGGCAACTCCACAAAACGCAAGTTTCCGGCCGGCGATTTGCCGGCCGGAAACATCCGCGAACGCCGCTCCCGGTTCGTGAGGCGGAGGTGAAGCGGAGGTGAAGCGGAGGTGAAGCGGAGGTGAAGCGGAGGTGGGGCGAGGAGGGCTACCCCAGCTTCATCACGTCGTCGATGCCCATATCCTTATAGGTGGACTGCAGCTCTTCGTTGCGGTCGGAGATCACCAACAGTTTGTCGCCCAGTTCGAGCCGCGTTTTGCCCTGAGGCACGAAATAGTCCCCGTCGCGGCAGACCATCATCACCAGCGTATTGTCCGGCAGCGCGATCTCCTTGAGCGTCTCGCCGCCGCGCAGCATCGCCTCGTTGACCTCGACCTCGGTGAGCACCGATTTGATGTCGTCGTGCATGTTGACGTCGAAGGCCGACTCCTTCTCCTCGTAGGCCAGCCCCAAGAGGTTGGCCATCGAGCTGACGGTCGTGCCCTGCACCGCGAGCGAGATGAGCGTAACGAGGAACACCACGTTGAACAGCAGGTCGGCCTCCACGATGTCGGCCAGCACCGGATAGGTGGCGAAAATGATCGGCACGGCCCCTCGCAGTCCGACCCACGAGACATAGAGCCGCGCCTTCAGCGAGAACTTCCGGAAGGGGGCCATGCAGAGGAAGACCGTAACGGGGCGCGCCACGAGAATCATGAAGGCGCCGATGAGGCATCCCAATCCGAGCACCTCGGGCCGGAACAGCTCGTCGACATTCACCAGCAGACCGAGCGTGAGGAACATCACGATCTGCACGAGCCACGTGAAGCTGTCGAAAAAGCTGGTCAGCACCCGCTTCTGCATCAGCTTGTGGTTGCCGACGACCAGACCCGACATATAGACGGCCAGATAACCGTTGCCTTTCACGAGGTCCGTGAATGCGAACGAAAAGAAAATGAACGCCAGCAGCAGCACCGAGTAGAGCGAGTGATTCGAGAGGTTGATCCGGTTGATGGTCCACACGGCGGCCTTGCCGATCAGGAATCCGAGCCCCGCGCCCAGCACCATCTGCACGACGAACATCAGCGCGCTCATGCCGATGCCCATGCTGTCCGCATCGGTGGGCGCGAGCACGCCGATCAGGAGGATCGTGAGGATGTAGGCCATCGGGTCGTTCGACCCCGACTCCAGCTCCAGCAGGGGCCTGAGGTTCTCCTTCAACCCTTGACGCTTGCTGCGCAGGATCGAGAAGACCGAGGCCGAGTCCGTCGAAGACATCGTGGCCGCCAGAAGGAGCGCGAGCAGGAACGGCATCTTCAGTCCGAGCCACGGGGCCACGAGATAGACGAAGCCGGCCACGACGAGCGCCGTGATCGCCACGCCGACCGTGGCCAGCACGACTCCCGGGCCGATCACGGGCCGGATCTCAGAAAATTTCGTATCCATACCGCCCGAGAAAAGGATGATGCAAAGGGCGATCATGCCGATGAACTGCGTCATCTCGACCGAATGGAACGAAATGAAGTTGGCTCCGACGACCATGCCGACGCCGAGAAAAAGCAACAGCGCGGGCGCACCGAAACGATAGGCCACCTTGCCGGCCATCACGGCGACACCCAGCAGCAGAGCGCCGACCAACACGAAATTTTCACTACTTATATCGATCATCTGTTTATCGGTTTTGCAATTTTGGAACTCGGCGGCCGGATATGCCTCTCCGCCGCCGGCGACATCCGCCGCATGCGGCACCGCCCGCTATCTTCCGCCCCGGCATGCTCCCGGCAAGTCCGGCCCGAGGCAGGGTGTCCGGCCCGTAGTGCTCCCGGCAGAAGGACATGCGCCCGGCAGAAGGACTTGCTCCCGGCGAAATACGTTCTCCCGCCCCGAGCGAATTGCCGAACCGCCGCCGCGGAGGTTCCGATTCGCGCACAGCCTCCGCGGCAGGGTGTCCGGCCGGGCGTCGGGACGCATCCGGATCGGCCGGGCGTCGGCATCCGGACGCGCGGCCGGACGGCCTTATCGGTTCACGACCTTCAGCCCCGACAGGGGACGGTATTCGAGGTCCGCATACTCGAATGCCTGCATCGCCGAGAACCGACCGTCGGGCGTGGCATACAGCGCAACGGCCACGGCCGGCACGCGCGAACGTTCGAGCGCACGCAGGCGTTTCACGTCGCCGCTTTCGACGTACGACGCCACCTCGCGCAACCACTTGCGGTCGAAGTAGAGCTCTTCGTAGCGCAGGTAGGCTTCCGCCTCCGTGTGGTAGGGCACCCCGCCCCCGAAGAGGCGGGCGAGCGTCGTCATCAGTCCGACGATCGCCAGCACGCCGCCCACGAAGACCAGCGCCGAACGGAGGTCGTTGTTCAATTCAGTCCCCCAGATGCGGTTCGCCACGATCAGAGCCGCGCCGGCGAACAGCATCACGAGAGGCATGGAAAACGGTTTGCGGCGGCGCACGACGGCTCCGCCGGGCAAGGCGCAAAGGGCCTCGCAAATTTCATTTTTATTCATAGTCTGCTCGATTATTTCTGCGTTGAATTCACTCTTCCGCCTCTCGCCCCGGCCGCGTCCGGACCTCGTCCGGTGCTGCATCCGGTTCGACGAGACGGCGGAAACGGTTCGTGCCGTTCCCCGCTCCGGCAGAGAGCGCACCTGCGTCCGCCCCCGGCAGGATCGACGGAACGGTCGAAATTCGTTCTTTCGCCCCCTCCGGCAGAGGCCGAACCGAAGTGCGGCTCGGAACCCGGATCGCCGGAACGGTCAAATCGTTTTGCAATCGTTTTCCGCACATGCGGAAAACGGGTGCCGCTAAATAATCAGCCGGTGCCGCCGACGGATGTAATAATCCGTCGCAGAGGCCCCGACGCGCAGATCGAAGATAAATTCGGGAAAGCAGCCGACCTTGGTGCCAGCACGTCCGCAAACGACGCCGCACTTGACGCCCAACCGCTCGGGACAGGGCGTCCGCCAGACGGAGAGCATCCGCACGGGTTCGACCTCCGCCGCCGCACGGGGCGGCACGAGGTCGGAGTTGCAAGCCTCCTCGCAGCGCCACTGTTCCTCCGAAGAGGAGGTAACCGCACATTCCGCGCCACTGCGGGGCACGGCATCGCGAACCGCTGCGGCGGCCGTACCGTCCAATGCTCCGCAAAGCACGAGAAACAGTATGTAAGCGAACTTTTTCAAGGTTCCGGTTCGAATCAGGACAAATTTACGGAAAATTTCCGAAAAAACCGTCTATTGCGGAATGAAAACATACGTTATGGTGCCCGTCTGCCGGGCCGGCGCCTCGGGGTCGATGTTCACGCGCGACGACCGCGCCGCCCGCAAGGCGGCCTCGCGCATCGGCGCGTCGCCGCCCGAACGCACCCGCGCCGACGTTATGTCGCCCGCACGGTTCACGACGATCTCCACCACCACTTCGCCGCCCCCTTCGCACATGTAGGCCGGAATCTCCAGAACGCGGCCCTTGCGCACGGGATCTTTCACGTCGAGCCGCACCGTAACGGGTCCCGCGACCCGCTGGTCGGCCGGCTCGGTCTGCGCCCCCGGCCCGGAGCGGCTGCCGCGCAGGATCGCCTGCTCCTCGGCCAGCCCCTTCTCGTAGGCGTCGCGGTTGGCGCGCATTTCGGCCTCCAGCTCGCGCGCCGCCTCGCCCGCCGGCTCCGCCGCAGCGCGGCTGCCGTCGGCGCCCTCGGCGGCGTTGTCGTTCGAGACGAGGTTCCGGATCCGCCGCCAGTCGATGTCGTCCGCATGGCGGCGCTGCGCCTCGCGCTCCAGCCGGTCGCGTTCGGCTTCGAGCTCCGCGAGGGTCTGCATGTCGATGTAGATCGTCTCGGAGCGGGGCCGCGTGTCAATCACGATCCTGCCCGCCACGAAGGCGATGGCAAGGACCAAATAGGCGATCAGCGTCGCGCAAAGCCCGACGCGATGGTCGTAAGCCCACTCGCCGACGTCGCTCCGCCGCTGTTCGAAGGGCAGATGAAGGCGCGGCCGACGCGGCGGTCTATGGGGTTCGGTGGATGCCATCCGTGCGTTTCACAATTTTGGGCAAAAGTACTATTTTTAACCGAAAATTTCCTATCTTTGCGCGCAAATATAACAAGATTCCCTCGCTTATGCCTACAAAACAACAAACGCTCAGGTCCTCCCTCTCCTTTTCGGGCAAGGGCCTGCACACGGGTGTTCGGGTGAGCATGACCGTCCATCCGGCCGAGGCCGACACCGGCATCGTGTTCCGGCGTACCGATATCGAAGGCTGCCCCGAAATCCCCGCTCTGTGCGATTATGTGGTCGACACTTCGCGCGGCACGACCATCGAAAAGGACGGACACCGCGTGAGCACCATAGAACACATCATGTCGGCGCTCTGGACGCTGGGCGTGGACAACGCCCGCATCGACATAAACGGCCCCGAGACCCCCATCATGGACGGTTCGTCCAAGGAATACGCCCGCGCCGTGCTCGAAGCCGGACTCGCGGAGCTCGAAGCCGAGCGCCGCTACTACCACGTAACCGAAAAGATGGTCTACACCATCCCCGAAAAGGGCGTGGCGATCATCCTCTACCCCGACGACGAATTCTCCGTCTCGCTGCACGTGGACTACAACTCGAAGGTGATCGGCAATCAGTATGCCACCTTCAACCCGGGCGACGACTACGCCTCGAAGATCGCCCCCTGCCGCACGTTCGTCTTCCTGCACGAACTGGAGCCGCTGATGAAGATGAACCTCATCAAGGGCGGCGATCTGGACAACGCCATCGTCGTGGTCGAGAACCCCGTGCCCGACGAGCAGCTGGCCCACCTCAAACAGATCTTCGGCAAACAGGACATCGAGATCACGGGCGGATACCTCAACAACCTCCAGCTCCGCTTCAACAACGAGCTGGCCCGCCACAAACTGCTCGACCTGCTGGGCGACTTCCCGCTGCTGGGCATGCGCATCAAGGGCCGCGTGTGGGCTACGCGCCCGGGCCACTATGCCAACACGGAGTTCATGAAGCAGCTCAAGCAGACCATCCGCCGCGAAGGCGAGAAGCCCCGCTTCCAGTACGACGGCCGCAAGGCGCCGCTCTACGACATCAACGCCATCCGCCGCATGCTGCCCCACCGCCCGCCGTTCCTGTTGGTCGACCGCATCTTCCACCTCGATCAGCAGTCGGTGGCCGGCATCAAGAACGTTACGATGAACGAGCCCTTCTTCGTGGGCCACTTCCCGGACGAGCCCGTCATGCCGGGCGTGCTGATCATCGAGGCGATGGCGCAGTGCAGCGGCATCCTCGTGCTGGGCACGGTGCCCGACCCGGAGAACTACTCGACCTATTTCATGAAGATCGACGGCGTGAAATTCAAGCGCAAGGTCGTCCCGGGCGACACGCTCCAATTCGAAATCCATCTGCTCGAACCCATCCGACGCGGCGTGGCCGTGTGCGAAGGCAAAGCCTTCGTCGGCGAGACGCTCGCCTGCGAAGCGCTGATGATGGCCCAGATCGTCAAGAACAAAAAATAGAGACAGCCCAATGATCAGTCCTTTAGCATACATCCACCCCGATGCCCGGCTGGGCCGGAACGTAACGGTCGAACCCTTCGCCTGCATCGCCGGCGACGTGCAGATCGGCGACGACTGCTGGATCGGCCCCGGAGCCGTGATCCACGACGGCGCACGCATCGGCAAGGGATGCCGGATCCACACCGCAGCCTCCGTCTCCTGCACGCCACAGGACCTCAAGTTCGCGGGCGAAGCGACCACGGCCGAAATCGGCGACTACAACGACATCCGCGAATACGTAACCATCAGCCGCGGCACCGCCTCGAAGGGCAAGACCGTCGTGGGAAGCCGCAATCTGCTGATGGCCTACGTACACATCGCCCACGACGACGTGGTGGGCAGCCATTGCGTCTTCGCCAACCGCGTGTCGCTGGCCGGCGAGGTGCAGGTGGGCGACTGGGTGGTGATCGGCGGACACGCCGCCGTCCATCAGTGGACCCGCATCGGCGACCATGCCATGATTCAGGGTGGAGCGCTGCTGGGGCAGGACGTGCCGCCGTATGTGATCGTGCGCAACGACACGATGCGTTTCGCGGGCATCAACAAGATCGGACTTTCGCGCCGCGGATTCACGCCCGAGCGCATCGGCGAGATCCACGACGCCTGCCGCATCCTCTTCCAGAGCGGCCTGAACTACCAGAACGGCTGCGACGAGGTCGAGCGAACGATACCCGCGAGCGAGGAGCGCGACCGGCTCGTGGAGTTCATCCGTTCGTCGCAGCGCGGGATCATCAAGCCCTATTCGGCCGAAAAATAATTTTTCCGACCTATTATATTGGTATCTGAGAAAAAAGCGTTATATTTGCATTGTCGGAAGACGGACGCGCAATGAGGTAAGGGGACGGGATGTCCCCTTATTTCGTAGTTGCAGCCGAGGGCGCCGATGAGCCCCCCCTGCGAAGCCGGCCGGTCTGAGGAAGATACTATTTACTGATACTATGATGGATACCGAAAAGATAATCGCAGCGGCGCAGCGGATCACGGAGGGCACGGACCTCTTCGTGGTGGGTTGCACCAGCACTCCCGCGAACGAAGTGGAACTGCTCGTGGACAGCGACACGTCGGTCTCGATCGACGCCTGCGTCGAGCTGAGCCGCGCCATCGAAGCGGAATTCGACCGCGACGAGGAGGATTTCTCGCTCACGGTGGCCTCGGCCGGCATCGGCTCCGAACTCAGGTGCCTGCGCCAATACCGCAAGCTGGTCGGTTCGACCGTCGAAGTGCTGCTCCTCAGCGGAGTGAAAATCGTAGCCCGGCTCGACGGCGTGAGCGACGAGGGCGTAACCCTCTCCTACGAGGAGAAGCAGAGCGTGGAGGGCAAAAAACGCAAACAGCTCGTAACCGTTACGCGCGCTTACCCCTTCTCGGAGATCAAGTACACGAAAGAGTACCTCGATTTCAAATAATGCCGGCCAAGCGCCGGCCGCAACGATAAAGCCGGGAAGGGAGCAGAGAGTGGGGCTGCAAAGAGAGGAGAAGACAGAGAGGGGCAGCAGAGAGAGAGAAGCGGCAGAGAGAGAAGAAGGCAGAGAGGGGCAACAGAGAGAGAAGCGGCAAAGAAAGTGGGCGGCAGAGAGTCCGATACGTCCGGGAGCCCCACGGAACGGGAAACCCGGCACGGCGGAAAAACCGCAAGCCGAGGGACGCAGCCGGAAAACGGACGCACAACGGAAAGCCCGAACGAACGACTGTCCGGACGGAACGGGAAACCCGGCACGGCGGAAAACCGCAAGCCGAGGGCCGCTGCCGGGAAACGGATGCACAACGGAGAGCCCGAACGAACGACTGACTGCCGGACGGACGGAACGGGAAATCCGGCACGGCGGAAAACCGCAAGCCGAGGGCCGCTGCCGGGAAACGGATGCACAACGGAGAGCCCGAACGAACGACTGTCCGGACGGAACGGGAAACCCGGCGCGGCGATAAAACCGCAAGCCGAGGGCCGCTGCCGGAAAACGGACGCACAACGGAAAGCCCGAACGAACGACTGACTGCCGGACGGACGGAACGGGAAACCCGGCACGGCGATAAAACCGCAAGCTGAGGACCGCAGCCGGAAAACGGACGCAACGGAAAGCCAGCCGGGAGCAGCAGCCGGAGGGAATAGGCACACAGCTGCCGCACGATCAAGGAAAATAATATAAAACAAAAGATACGGACCATGGATAACTTGAATCTTATCAGCACGTTTGCAGAGTTCAAAGAGCTGAAAAACATCGACAAGAGCACGATGATCGGCGTATTGGAGGACGTCTTCCGCCACACGCTCCAGAAACAGTACGAGACGGACGACAACTTCGACGTGATCATCAACCCCGAGAAGGGCGACCTCGAAATCTGGCGCAACCGCGTCGTGGTGGAAGACGGTGCGGTCGAGAATCCGCAGATGCAGATCGCCGTGTCGGAGGTGAAGGCCATCGACCCCACCTACGAGATCGGCGACGAGTACACCGATCAGGTGCGGCTCGAATCGTTCGGCCGCCGGGCCGTGCTGTCGTTGCGCCAGAACCTCGCATCGCGCATCCTCGACCTCGAAAAAGCCAGCCTCTACGAGAAATACTCGGAGAAGGTCGGCGAGATCATCACCGGCGAGGTCTATCAGGTGTGGAAGAAGGAGGTGCTGATCCTCGACGACGAGGAGAACGAGCTGATACTCCCCAAGGCGGAGCAGATTCCCAACGACTTCTACCGCAAAGGCGATACGATCAAGGCCATCGTCAAGAGCGTGGAGATGAACAACAACAATCCACGCATCATCCTCTCGCGCACGGCCAACCAATTCCTCGAACGCCTCTTCGAACAGGAGGTGCCCGAGATCTTCGACGGACTGATCACCATCAAGAAGATCGTCCGCATCCCGGGCGAACGGGCCAAGGTGGCCGTGGAGTCCTACGACGAACGCATCGACCCCGTGGGCGCATGCGTGGGCATGAAGGGCTCGCGCATCTACTCGATCGTCAAGGAGCTGCGCAACGAAAACATCGACGTGGTGAACTACACGACCAATCCGCAGCTGATGATCCAGCGAGCGCTGAACCCCGCCAAGATTTCGAGCATCACCATAGACGAAGAGAAGATGACCGCCTCGGTCTACCTCAAACCCGATCAGGTGTCGCTCGCCATCGGCAAGGGCGGTCTGAACATCCGTCTCTCGAAGATGCTCACCGGTTACGACATCGACGTCTACCGCGAGGTCGAGGAGGAAGACGTGGCCCTCACGGAGTTCGCCGACGAGATCGACGGCTGGATCATCGACGCCCTGAAAGCCGCCGGCTGCGACACGGCCAAGAGCGTGCTCGAACTCACGGTCGAGGAGATCGCCAACCGTGCCGACCTCGAAATCGAACAGGCCCAGAAGGTCTACGAGATCCTGAAAGCCGAATTCGAGGAGTAACCCACTAAAAAACAAGGAGAGGAGACATATATGACAAACGGAAAGAAACTAAGGCTCATTCAGGTCGCAAAGGAGTTCAACGTGGGACTGAACACTATCACGGACTTTTTGCAGAAGAAGGGCATCAAAAGCGACGGTTCGCCCAATACGCCGGTCGAACCGGACGTATACGCCGTGCTCGAAAAAGAGTTCGGCTCGAACCGCGGCGCAGGCAGCGAACGCGAATCCATCCGCGAGCGGATCGCACAGAAGCAGGCGACCGTAACGCTCGACGAGGCGAGACGGCAGGCCCGCGAAGAGGAGCAGGAGATCGTCATCAAGAGCCGCATCATCAGCGTGCAGGACGAAATCCCCCACCCCAAGATCCTCGGCAAGATCGACCTCGATCCGAAAACCAAGGTCCCCGTACTGGCTCCCAGACCCGCGGCTCCGGCCCCGCAGGCGGCATCCGCAGCGCCGGCCGCGAGCAGGACCGAGGCGCCCGCCGTTCCGGCCGCCGGAGAGGCACAGCCGGCAGCGGCCGCAGAGACGGCGCCCGCAGCGCCGAGGACGGAGGCTCCGGCCGCCGCCGAAGCAGAGGCCGCCGCCCGGACCGCTCAGGCCGCCCCCGCAGAGACCGAGGCGCCCGCACCGACGGCAGAAGCGCCCAAGGACAACATCTTCCGTCCGAACACCACGGTGCTCACGGGTCCGCAGGTGTTGGGAACGATGGACGTCTCGGGCTTCGTCCCGGGCGGCAGGCACAAGCGCAAGCGTCTGCAAGAGAAAAAGGTAGACGTCAACAAAGCCCAGCAACAACAGAAAGGACAGGGCGGCGGCAAACCCGCGCAGGGGGCGAATGCCGCAGGCGGACGGGGCGGACAGCACCCCAATCAGCCCAAACCGGGCGAGGGTCGCCGCAGCAAGAACAAGAACAACAAACCCAAACCGGTGGTCCGCCCCGAAGTGAGCGACGAGGAGGTTTCGAAGCAGGTGAAGGATACGCTCGCCCGTCTGACGTCGAAAGGCGCCAAGAGCAAGAGCGCGAAATACCGCAAGGACAAGCGCGAAGCCGTGGCCGAACGCATGAACGAAGAGTTCGAACGCGAAGAACAGGAACGTTCGATCCTCAAGGTAACGGAGTTCGTTACCGTGAGCGAACTGGCGACGATGATGAACGTGCCCGTAACGGAGGTCATCACGGCCTGCATGAACCTCGGCCTCATGGTTTCGATCAACCAGCGGCTCGACGCCGAGGCGCTCGTGGTCGTGGCCGAAGAGTTCGGGTTCAAGACCGAGTTCGTGTCGGTGGACATTCAGGAGGCCATCAACGACGACGACGAGGCGGACGCCCCCGAGGACCTCGTGCCGCGGCCGCCGATCGTTACGGTCATGGGCCACGTCGACCACGGCAAAACCTCGCTGCTGGACAACATCCGCAAGACGAACGTCATCGAAGGCGAAGCCGGCGGCATCACGCAGCACATCGGCGCTTACAGCGTGGAGCTCAACGGCCAGAAGATCACCTTCCTCGACACCCCGGGCCACGAAGCCTTCACCGCCATGCGCGCCCGCGGCGCCAAGATCACGGACGTGGCGATCATCATCGTGGCGGCCGACGACAGCGTGATGCCGCAGACGATCGAGGCGATCAACCACGCGCAGGCCGCCGGCGTGCCGATGGTCTTCGCCATCAACAAGATCGACAAGCCGCAGGCCAACCCCGACCACATCAAGGAGCAGCTCTCGCAGATGAACTACCTCGTCGAATCGTGGGGCGGCAAATATCAGGATCAGGAGATCTCGGCCAAACAGGGGTTGAACCTCGACAAACTGCTCGAAAAGGTGCTGCTCGAAGCCGAAATGCTCGACCTGAAGGCCAACCCGAACAAACGGGCGGTTGGCACGGTGATCGAGTCGACGCTCGACAAGGGCCGCGGCTACGTCTCGACGATTCTTGTGCAAAGCGGCACGCTCCGCGTGGGAGACGTCATCCTCTCGGGCGTGCACACGGGCCGCGTGAAGGCCATGTTCAACGAAAACGGCAAGAAGGTAACGGAAGCCGGCCCCTCGACACCGGTGCAGGTGCTCGGTCTGAACGGAGCGCCGCAGGCGGGCGACACGTTCAACGTCATGGAGGACGACCGTTCGGCCCGCGAGATCGCCAACAAGCGGAGCCAGCTGCAACGCATGCAGGGCATCATGACCCAGAAGCACGTAACGCTCGACGAGATCGGCCGCCGCATCGCCATCGGTTCGTTCAAGGAGCTGAACATCATCGTCAAGGGCGACGTGGACGGCTCGGTGGAGGCCATGTCCGGTTCGCTCATCAAGCTCTCGAAGGAGAGCGTGCAGGTGAACGTGATCCACGCCGCCGTGGGGCAGATTTCGGAGTCGGACGTCCTGCTGGCCGCCGCATCGAACGCCATCATCGTGGGCTTCCAAGTGCGTCCGTCGGCCGCGGCACGCCGCGTGGCCGAGAAGGAGGAGATCGAGATCCGCCTCTACTCGATCATCTACGACGCAATCAACGACATCAAGGACGCCATCGAAGGCATGCTCGAACCCGTAACGAAGGAGGAAATCGTCTGCTCAGTGGAGGTGCTGGAGATCTTCAAGATCACGAAGGTCGGCACCGTGGCGGGCTGCGTCGTCCGCGAGGGCAAGCTGCAACGCACGACTCCGATCCGCGTCATCCGCGACGGCATCGTGATCTACACGGGCAAGCTCGGTTCGCTCAAGCGTTTCAAGGACGACGTGAAGGAGGTGAGCGCCGGTCAGGACTGCGGTCTGAACATCGAGTCGTTCAACGACATCCGCATAGGCGATATCGTCGAAGGCTACGAGCAGGTGGAAGTGAAACGCAAATAACGCGACACGCAACGTTCCGCAGGCCGTCCGCCTTATGCGGACGGCCTTGCTTCGAGAGGTCGTTCCGGCGGAAAGACCCGCGAAGGGTCCCGCCTGCCGGAGTACGCGGCGAGACACGCCCCCCGGCGGAGACCCGGCAAAAGGCCGGCGCCTAAGGGCCGGACCCGGGACACAGGCTCCGGCCGAAAGAACCGCCGAAGGGTCCCGCCTGCCGGAGTGCGCGGCGAGACACGCCCCCGGCGGAGACCCGGCGAAAGGCCGACGCCGAAGAACCGAACCCGGGACACACGCTCCGGCCGAAAGAACTGCCGAAGGGTCCCGCCTGCCGGAGTGCGCGGCGAGACACGCCCCACGGCGGAGACCCGGCAAGAGGCCGGCGCCGAAGGGCCGGACCCGGGACACACGCTCCGGCCGAAAGACCCGCGAAGGGGCCAGCCTGCCGGAGTGCGCGGCGAGACACGCCCCACGGCGGAGATCCCGGCAAGAGGCCGGCGCCTAAGGGCCGGACCCGGGACGCGCTCCGCGAAGGAGAGGTGAAACCGCACATGCGGCGAACCATGACGACGAACAACGGCGATCCGAGGCCGGAACAGGCTCGGAATCTCCGGCAGAAGATCATAATTGCCTAACCAAAATACATTACAAGTAAATGAATTACCAAATCAAGTTTACGACCGCCGAGGAGGCTGTGAAGGTCATCAAGTCCGGAGACCACATCCACCTCAGCTCGGTTGCCTCGGCTCCCCAATGCCTCATCAAGGCCATGTGCGAGCGCGGCGCCAACAAGGAATTCCGGGATGTGCACATCCATCACCTCCACACCGAGGGTCCGGCTCCCTATGCCGCACCCGAATTCGAAGGGATCTTCCAGCTCGACTCGTTCTTCGTGGGCGGCAATGTCCGCAAAGTTACGCAGAGCGGCTATGCGGACTACATTCCCATCTTCCTGAGCGAAACGCAGCGTCTCTACCGCAGCGGAGCCGTGCCGTGCAACGTGGCGATGATCCAAGTGTCGACGCCCGACAAACACGGCTACGTCTCGCTCGGCACGTCGGTCGATGCGACGCTCGCCGCCGTGGAGACCGCCGAGCATGTGATCGCCGTGGTGAACAAGCACGTGCCCCGTTCGTTCGGCGACGCCATGATCCATGCCTCGAAGATCGACCTCTTCGTGCAGGACGACACCCCGCTGGAGGAGGCCCACTTCACCGAGCCGAACGAGATCGAGACCGCCATCGGGCGCAACTGCGCAGCGCTGATCGAGGACGGTGCGACGCTCCAGATGGGCATCGGCGCCATCCCCAACGCCGTGCTGGCCCAGCTCGGCGGCCACAAGAACCTCGGCATCCACACCGAAATGTTCGCCGACGGCGTACTGCCGCTCGTCGAAAAGGGCGTCATCAACGGCGAAGCCAAAAACATCGACAAGGGAAAGATGGTCTCCACCTTCCTGATGGGTTCGCAGCGCGTCTACGACTTCATCGACGACAACCCGGGAGTGCTGATGATGGACGTAGGCTACACGAACGACCCCTACATCATCGCCAAGAACGACCGCGTAACGGCCATCAACTCGGCCTTGCAGATCGACCTCACCGGACAGGTGTGCGCCGACTCGCTCGGCACGAAATTCTATTCGGGCGTCGGCGGTCAGATCGACTTCGTCTACGGCGCATCGCTTTCGAAGGGCGGCAAGGCCATCATCGCCATGCCTTCGGTTACGAACAAAGGCATCTCGAAGATCGCTCCCGTGCTGACCCCGGGCGCCGGCGTGGTTACGACCCGCAACCACATCCACTGGTTCGTAACGGAGCACGGCGCCGTAGATCTCTACGGCAAGACGCTTCAGGAGCGTGCCCGTCTGATTATCTCCGTCGCCGACCCCTCGGCACAGGAGGAGCTGGACAAAGCCGCTTTCGAGCGTTTCGGATCGCACCACCATTACATCAAAGGGTACATGAAATGCTAACCGCGGAAAATCGCAGGATTTACGGGCCGGTCATGTCATGATGACCGGCTCTTTTTTCCAAAGACGGAATGCAGGAGGACGGGGGCCACGTTCCGGCCCGTTCGCGGTCCCGTGCCGCTGTTATCCCGGACCTCCATACCGTCTGTTCCGCACGGCATTTGCACAGGACCGCTCGGCCCGGTCCCGGAACCTTTGCCGCGGTCGCTCCAAGCCCCTCCCCTCCCACTCCCCGGACGCGGACGCTCTACCCGGACGGAACCGATACGGGAGCACCTGCATTTACCCGGGACTTCGGAGTGCCCGGCCCTCCAGCATCCGTCCCTACATGAACTCCCACTCCCCGGACGCGGACGCTCTACCCGGACGGAACCGATACGGGAGCACTTGCGTTTACCCGGGACTTCGGAGTGCCCGGCCCTCCCGGTTATCTGTCCCTCGATCACTCCAAGCCTTTATGACGCCATTATCGCCGCAGAAGCCGGGCCCGGATCGTTTTGCACGGAGCAGCATTACCGCCCCGTCGGTTCCACCCTGCAGGAACAGGTACCGCCTGCATTCGGTGCCCGCACGAACAGAACCGCTTCTTTTTAATGCCGCGAACGACACCATCCGAACGACTGTCCGTATTCTCCGGCACGTCGCAGCTCCTCCTCGCACCCCGTTCGCCGCAAATGAGCCCGAAGCGGACATAACTCCCGAAAACGGGCTTCCGCAGCTGGCGGAAGCAAAAACGGCTCCTCTCCTGCTCTCGGCGAACTATGCCGAAGCGGCCGGGACACACGGTCCCGCACCTTTCCAAACGGCCGTGCGGCCCGCCCCGCGCGAACGCCCTGCCATTTATAGAATATGCCGCAATCCCTATTTTCGTCGAATCCGGGAATTGAGCCGCCCGATCCACGAAACGGACCATTTCATTATGCCGAGAGCAGAGCTGAACTCGTTCGGGCTATGCCGAGGCGGGGAAACGGACGAAAGAAATTCAACCATTTCATTAAGCCGAGCGCAGAGTCGAACTCGTTCGAGTTATGCCGAGGCGAGAAATGGACGAAAGAAATTCAACGGTTTTCCGCATCTATGGAGCTACACCCTCTCGGCGAAACCGAATAAAAATCCGTTTTTGCGCCCGACTTTCGCATCACGGACTTCGCCTCGGATACTTCCGAAATTTGCTTTTGCACTCGACATATTCATATCTTTGACTGCGTTTTAGATACTTCCGTTCGGCAAAAGCGAATAAATTTGTTTTTGCACTCGATTTATTCGTATCTTTGTACGACGACCGTCCGGAAACGGCCCAACGTACAATCATGGAAAGAGATCGGATCAACATGTTTCTCGCATGCAACGCGGATAAATTCGAACCCGCAGCGCTCGTATCGATCAAAGAACAACTCGAAAGGATGAGCGACGACCAGATCGTCGCGCTCGCGTCGGTCAATTACACCGACCCGACGCTGATTCTCGTAATCGCCATCCTGCTGGGGTGGGAACGCCTCTTTCTGAACGACATCGCGCTGGGCATTCTGAAGATTCTGACCTGCTACGGCTTCGGCATCTGGTGGCTCATCGACATTTTCACCGCGACCGGCAGAGCCAAACAATACAACTACCGACGTTTTCAGAGTACGGCCGCAATGCTCCGGTAGAGATGCGCAACTCCGAATCGAACGGTCTCCGTTTAGCCGGATTGCTTTCCGGCGGACTGCTCCTCTTGGGGCTGACCTACGGGCTGGACATTCGTATTCCTTGTCCCTTTAAGACCGTTACAGGGTTTCCCTGTCCGGGATGCGGAGGAATGCGGGCGCTCGATGCCCTGCTCCGCGGCAAATTCGGCGAAGCCCTTTCGATCAATCCGCTGTCGTGCCTCCTGATCGCCGCCTTTGTCGCGGCTTGTATCTGGCTGTCGGTTGATTGGATGCTCGGACGAAACACCTTTTCGAATGCCGTCCGACAGCTCGGCAACCGATATGCGCTTCCCGCCGTCGTCGTGCTTCTCGCTGCCGGATGGTGCAGGAATATACTCGCAGCCATCTGACCGACCGGATATCATTTGTTCGGATATCGTCCGACGGCTCGGCAACCGATATGCACTTCCCGCCGCCGGCATGCTTCCCGCTGCCGGATGGTGCAGGAACATATTCGCAGTCATCTGACCCGCTACCTTTTCGAGTCGTCCTCTGCGTGCAACGCCGGCAGGCAAATGCCGTAGCGCACCGCAAGGATACGGATCACGATTACGGAACAAGCTGCTACAAATTGCGTGAGAGCAGGCGCAACGCCCAGATAATGGCATAGATAGTAGATAAAACCGCCGCAGACGCAAGCTATGGCATATATATCCTTACGGAAAATAAGAGGCACTTCATTGATGAATATATCACGGAACATTCCGCCCGCCGCACCGGTCATGGTTCCCATGATGATGCCGACCCACATCGGATAACCCGCCGCGATACTTTTTTCGACCCCGACCACCGTAAACAGTCCGAGACCGATCGCATCGAATATGAAAAACGTATTGTTCAGCTTCACCACGTATTTGCGCAGCCCGACCACAAAGAGCAGCGCAAGGCCCGAAACGATCAGATAAGCCACATTCGACATCCAGAAAGGCGTGCAGCCGAGCATCAGATCCCGCATCGTACCGCCGCCGACCGCCGTAACGAAACCCACGACATAGGCCCCGAACCAATCGAAGCGTTTGGCCGACGCAAGACGGATGCCGCTGATGGCAAAAGCGAAGGTACCGATGTAATCAATAATCGTAATAAAATCCATAACCGAAAAATAAATTACCGGGCCGACGGTCCCATTACGGGCTTTTCCCGACGGGGCGCACCGGTTCGCGGCATCGCCGGTTGCGCCACAGTTCCGCCGGCCTCGTTCATATCCCCCGGTCCGCTCTTTCCTCGGTTTCCATGCCGCACGTTCATTCGGCACACGCTCCTATGGAAAAGCACGGATCGAATCTGTCCGCCTATCCCGTTTTCGGCACAAAAGTAGTGAGTTCGTCCGAATAATCATGAATTTTTTGCGAATTTATGCATCCTTTCCCATCGGCTTTCCAAGCGGTTCGTAAAGGATGTTTCTCCGGCATCATGCCGCGACGTCACGTCCGCGTCTGCGACAGAAGCGCTCCTAAAAATAGTCCCGGCGCACAAGGTGCCGGCGTTCAAACCCGCGAAGAGCTTTGCGATGAAAATAAAATAAGATCGACTATTCCTTGTTCATAGTTTTAGATCAATCTTACTCAATCGCCCCGTCAGCAGCGTTCTGACGGGGCGATTGCTATAACAGACATGAAGCTTCAAAGATGTACATTGCTATCAGAGGTCATAATATTGCTTCACCAATCGGCAAAATTTATCGTAATCGAAGATGGTAAACCATTCAGGTCTGTTTCCGTATTCTTCGTAATATTTTTCGAGAGAAGCATTCGCTTTATCTTTTTCTCCTAACTGTGCATACATAATAGGGACAAAATAACGGGCAGGAAGATCTCTGACACGCTTGGTTCTCTCCACATAATTTCTCAAATCCAACATTCTATACATAAACGGAATACCATACTCTTTCAGATCATACCGTAATTCCGATAACATTTCCTCGATATTATTCTCCGTAAACTTCCACTCATAAAATGTTCGACGAGGTGTAGTATAGCCCATCGCTTGCCCAACAAAAGGAATAGGACATTCTTCCTGCGGCTTACCGGTTATCTCATGGAAAATTCTGCGATAGTCATACATATAGACATCGAGAATCGGATTTACGCCATAAAAATGACATCCTCTGCCACTGGTGTTCAACCCAATAACTAAATCTATATTGTCATTATAGTGCCGAAGCCATTTGTGGGTTATTTTTTTATCTAATTCGAAGCCAACTTCTTCGAAAACCGAGATTACTTTCGGTTCGACAATCTTGCTTAACTGACCGAATAACATAATGTTAAATTTTAATATTTCGGATAATGGATTTCTCTGAAAACAGGGGTAATAGGAGCTTGTCCTGTCGTGAGTCCTGAAGCATTTTTCCCGTGCGGTGAAAATCAAGTTCTTGAACTCGAATAGCAGCTGAGGAATATTCGCACCCGACACGAAAGCGGAGGACTGAAGAGATCTTGATGAAAGCCCCCTGTTAGAATTATTCTGACTGGGGGCTTTCATACTCGAAGGCTTGCAGGTGCGCTTCATTCATCGGTTCAATTCGAAAGGGAAATAAATATAATCACTATTGGCATCTAACACTACTCTGGCAAACCAGAACTTTTTCTTTTCTCGGATCTCGTCCCACGAGTACATTTCCAGATCAATCGGATCAATAGCATATACGGATACCGTATCTCCAATAGTTATAAACACCTGATCTCTTACGAATTGTCTTCTTGACGTTTTTGATACAAACGGATAGTAATACTCCCACTGAGGGTAAAGTCGGCATGTAAAATCAAAGAACTCATCCGATGGCTCGTCATAAGATGCCCGCGGATAAATTTTACCGTTAACCACATTCACATCTATTCCGAATATTATTTCTCGGTCGCTCGTATTTATTACTGGGAGCGTCCAGTACCCCTCGAATATACATTGAACGAATAAAAAGGCTGTTGCAATTATAAATACTTTTTTCATTTCTTTTCGATTTTTAATATATGGGATAATCGTCGGTTATTGGAAATTGATCGCCGAAATATTCTTTGGCGAGTTTCTTAGCCTCTTTTTCAACAGAAAAACGTTTATGGCTGTCTTTATATGCTATTTGATTGACAAGGCTTGCCGGTGCCTGCCACAGATCAGTTCAAATCGAAAGGGAAATAAATACAGCCAGTCATTCCTGTCACTATGATTCGAGCAAACCAGAACTTTTTCTTTTCTCGAATTTCGTCCCACGAATACATTTCCAGATCAATCGGATCAATAGCATATACGGATACTGTATCACCAATGTTTATATGAGTTTTTCTATTGGAAGAAAAAGAATATACATTGTATCTATTAGGATAAATGCGTTCAGAATATTCTAAAAAATTATTATTTGGATCATAATAGGATTCTCGCGCATAAATATTACCATCCACAACATTTACATCTATCCCAAAAATGACATCATTCTTACTAAGATTCCGAATAGGTTGTCCCCATTCACCATCAAACATCGCTTCACATTGAATAAACAAAAAAGTTATTATAACTAAAAATATTCTTTTCATATCGGTTTTTTAATATATGGGATATTTATCACTTATTGGAAATTGATCGCCGAAATATTCTTTGGCGAGTTTATTAGCCTCTTTTTCGATAGAAGAACGTTTATGGCTGTCTTTTTATGCTATTTGATTGACAAGGCTTGCCGGGGCCTGCCACAGTCCGTAATAGAATCCATATCGCTGACTTTGCAAGACATGGCCGTTTTCGTGCATAAACATGAGGTCATCGGTCGAATTGATATTCCAGCCGTTAATCAAATTTCCCATCGTCATGCCGCTATGTTTTGCAATTTTGGGCTCACCAAATTGCAGGTTGGCCAATACGGCCCCGCGATAATAGGTAACTTGATTGACATCGCCACCGATGTTTCGGCCTTGCGAAAAATTATATCCGATAAATTGCTGGAACCGTTCCCGCGTCGAGCGGCTGAACCCTTGTAAAAGCTGACCCGCGACGCTTTTGCTTTCGTCATAGTAGTAGTTGCCGCGGACGATATCCATAGCATTGTCGAACTCGGAAATCATACTGATTCCCGTATTGGCAGCTGTGGCGGATGAAAAAGCGAACGACGTATAGCGCAATGATTTGCCGAATTTTGTCAATGCCCTGCCTCCGAAAATCGTCTGCCCTCGGAATACTGCCGCACCATATGATACCGTTGTTTCAAATCGGCCGCTCTATCCATTGCTGTTCATCTTTTCACGGTTCGCATGATTCGGTTATTCCCCACGCATCCAGCGCCTTCCGAAAACCGTTTTACAAAGGTAGAAAAAAGATCACAAAGATTCACCTCCGAGGCCCTC
>NZ_FCNT01000096.1 GCF_900021155.1 Alistipes sp. CHKCI003 | reverse complement strand
CTCCCCGTTCGACGCGCTCACGATCGCTGACGCAGAGCGTGTCGATCAGCCCGTCGTAGCGCGCCACCAGATCGGAGGGCGGATTGACGGTCGTGATGACCGCCGGAGCCTCGATCGTATCGGGGTACTTGATGAAGTAGCACCCCAGCAGGATTCCGCCGAAGATGCAGAAAACCACCGTTACGCCCCATCGCACCACCCACGACGGCGCACGACCCAGAATCGACTGGGCCTCTTCGCTGTGAAAGTTGTCCATTCTCTGCGGCATATCTGAATATTTTATTCATTCTGTTTTCCGGCCAACTTCTCGATCGCCTTTTTTCTGTCCAGATGGATTTTCAGAAAATCGACCATATACCCTTTGTAATAGGTGCAGCAGTTGTTGTGCCCGTTCTCGAACTTATTTTCGATGCGCTGAATCGGACAGCCTCCGTTGCAGACCGGCAGGTATTCGCATTGCGAACACACGGGATCGTCGATGGGATCTGCGCCATATAGCTGGCGGTTGAGCGTCTTTGGGTTGATATTGGTCAGATAGCCGTCTGCATTCAGTTTCCCTATCGCATATTCCTTGTTTCCTATGACCTCCCAGCATTTGTAGGCGTAACCTTCAGGATCGAACGAGATAGCGGTGTCGTTGCGGATGGCGCATTCGTTGAAGAACGGTTCCGGATAACGAATGTAAGGCGAATCCATGCCTTGTCCGGCCAGTTCGAGGATGAATTCCGAGCGCTCCTTGTGTTTGAACAATTTGCTCTTGGACCCGCAATCGTTACAGTTGCTCGCCCCTCTGTCGAGGACGAATGCCGGCGAAATACCTATATTCTTGCGCCCGTGGAATCGTGTCAGGCAGAATTTGAGCAGGCGGGTGTATTCGGAGGCATTCTCGCGGGTCAGATTCACCCGAATCACGATGTTGATTTCCGGAGCCGAATCGTTCAGCAATTCGATGTTGTCCATTACCTTCTCGAAGACGTTCTCTCCCGACGGCAGATATTTCACCTTGTTATGCGTTTCCTGCATTCCGTCCAATGTAATCTGCGCCTGCGAAACACCGGCTTTCTTCAGAACACGGATCGCCTCTTCGTCGATAGGGTATCCCGTGGTGATGATGTTCGAGACAACCGGATTTTTCCACCGGGCGGAGAATTTGTCGTGGAACGCTTCGATCTGCGGTACGGCCATCAGAGGTTCGCCTCCGAACCAAGTAATTTTGATGTGTTTCAGGTCTCTGCATGAGGCGACGTATTGGATGATAGCATCCATTACCTCCGGTGTCATGTATTTTTTCTCCTTGTATTTTTCGAAACAATAATAACAGCGGAAACAACAGTCCATCGTCGGGGCGAGGGTCAAATGCATGCTCTCGCGTTGCGATCGCAATCTGGTGATATATGCCTTGTATTTGAGATAGTCGTCGTCATCGTTATCGGTCAGGATATTGTTGTCGCACAACGCAGCCCATAATTCCTTGTCGAACCGCTCTTCCGGCAGATCAGTTCCGTTATCGTGTTCGCGCAGCTCGGAATACGACGTTTCGTCGATTTCGATCAATGCATTGGAAAGCGTATTGTAAGTATAATATTCCTTATTTGCGTGGTCAAATAAGAATGTATATTTAGAAATTTTCATTTCCCTTTCATAGTTATGGTATAGTGAAACTTTGTTACTGTAAATACCGAAGCAACGGCACCCGGCCTCGCAACGTGTCGGAATTCGCGTCTGCCCGAATGCATTCGTGCGGCCGCAACGACAGGGTTCTCTAATCAAGGCTCCGTACATATGTCTCGATCGGGCCCGGTGCGGAATAACAGGTTCGCACACCGCTCGTCCAGCGGGAAATGGGTCGAAGAGCAGAATCCGGGAGGATACAGCCGCAGACCGTAGACCGTACCGGGCTCGATCTTGTCCTTGTCCAGCAGCAGGTAGGCCCGTGTCCCGTCTTCCGACCACTCTATCTCGTCAAACATAACGTCGAACAGATATTCGACCCGTTCGTCGCCGGTTCCCGTCCTCTGCACGCCCCAAGAACCGTTCATCCTGTGCGAAAACGTGATCTCGATCCGGTCGAATCCCGTAATGTCCGACCCCGGAGCCGGATAGATGTTCGTAATGACCGGATTGGACGCTTTGAAGTCCCGATATATGATGTCGAACTGCTCCGCGACGTAGTCGAAAAATGCCACGATCTGAGGCATGAAATCCTCGATATGGGGGTAACGTTCGCGGTCCGCATAGAAATGATCCATGAAATCGTAGCTCCGGTCCATCCAGATGAACCCCAAATGCATGTACATCGCCGTTTCAAATGCCGCGAACTCGGGATCGTGCTCTTTGAAATACATGTTGGCGAAGAGGTTGTTCAGCCATTCGACGGTCATGGTCCATGCTCCGGAATAACCGATACGGTTCATTGCAGGTTCCACGCGGGGAGCGATCCGCTCCGCCGCTTTTTCCATCTGCGGCCAGTATTTCCGGATAATCGGGGCGGTGAAGTGGTGCCCCCACTCATGCAATAACGGCGCTAAAGTGTAAGAATTCGGATTGGGCAGCCCCGATTCATCGTCGTACAAACCGATTAGGACACCGCCTTTTCCCAGCGAGTAATTGCTCGAACCGTTGACAAGACTGATATACGTGTTCGGCACCTTCTCCGTCAGCGCCTCCCCGTAGAACCGCTCGAACCAGTCGGTCGCCTCGGTTCCGAGCAGCGAATCCATGCGCTCCTGCGCAACGCGGTACAACTCGCCGTGGTCTGAATAGAACGCCGCGAAACGGCTTTTTTTATAGAAACGGTTCAGCATCGCGATGTATTCCGCCAGCAGAGGCTCCGTCCACCGCGTATCCACCTCCTTGCAAATGTACGCCAGCGTATAATCGGGATGTAATGCTACGATGCCGTCCTTTATTTGCAGCCGGGCGGCAACGCTACTGATGGCATTGTGGCCGATGGCATGTTCGCGATTGAGCTTCCGCATGAATTCGATCGACTTGTCCGTTTCGTATTTCCCGAACCAGTCGCGGATGTCCCGTTCGTACGAACGGATGCCGCATTGGTTGTATTCGGGGGCGCCGGCCAGCATGAATGCGATGCTCGTGAGTTCGAAGCGCTCCTCGACCTTCGAGCGGAACTGACCGAAGCAGATGCTCGACGTCATGATCAGGACGAAGAGCAGAAAAAACGATTTTTTCATAACTTATGTTTTTGTTTTAAGTTTTTCGATGACAGGGAAGCGGAGCTTCCCTGTCGATACGGATTGACGGTCGGATCGCTGCGGAAATCAGGGCAGCGGAGGAGGTATGGGACCGAAATAGCGTGTTTCTGTACCACAAGATACAAGATGAGTATTATGACACAACTCTGTCGCCTTATATATCCATCCTACGTCGCAGGTGCCGTACAACGTTGCTCCGCACGAAGGATTCGTCGAAAAACCTTCGGCTGTTGCGGGCTTGCAGATGGTGTATATGGCCCCGATGCATGACCCTCCTTCGATAGTTGCCATTGCATTTTTATTTAAGAACCGGCTTTTTTCGATTACTTTGAACTTTTTCATGGTTTTCGTAGTTTTTAGGTCGACATTTCGTCGTTTTCGCTTCGGCTTGGCGCTGCAACCGCCGTTCAGTCGTCTCTGCCGCCTTCCGTTTTTTGGGGTCGATATTCGGTAAACAGGTCCGTCGGTTTTCCGGCGGGGTAGGCAAGCCCCGAAAGATCGTACGGTCCCGTTTTTTCAATAAAGATATGCATAAATTTCGATTTAATTATCGTTTTCGACAGCGTACTATATCATACCCTTTCCCGCCCGGTGTCCGGAACGGGATGTCGTACCGTGCCGAATCCGAGGCGAAGTCATCGCCCCGTATGGAAGAGCAGGTTTTTGCCTGCATCGTTCAGAGAATAGTGCCTTGCGGATTGGAATCCGCGGGTGTGCAGCTGAATCCCGTACGTCGTATTCTTCCGCGCCTTCGAGGGATCCAGTTTCAATGTGGCCTGCCGGCGGTCCGGAGACCATACGACGGCCTTTTCGAAATCGTCGATCAGGAAAAGGGGGCGCACGTTCGGATCGTCCGATCCGGTACCGCTGAATCCGTAGGATCCGTTCATCGTCTCCGAAAACGTGATTACGATCTCCGTGCATCCCGAAATGTCGGAACCGACGGCCGGAAATACCGAGACGATTCGGGGCAGCGACTTTTCGTATTCGAGAAGCACTTCCTCGAAGTGCTCCGCCGTATGATCCAGAAAAGCGATGAGTTGGGGCATGAAGTCTTCGATACGGGGATAGCGATCGCGCCGGGCATAGAACTCTTTCATGCAAGCGATGCTTCGGGGCATCCAGAGGAAACCGCGTCGGACCAGATTGTCGGACTGCTCCTCCATCTCCTTCGTATCGGGTTCCCAAAGCGACAAGAGCGTACACAGGTTGTTGAACCACTCGCCGATCATGACTTCCGCCGACCCATAGGCATTGCAGGCCATCTGCTCCGCCACGTGCGGATAGATCGCATCGGCCGCCTGTCGCATCCGCCCTTCGAAACGGTCCAGTATCGGATTCGTATAATGGTGGGCCATCTCGTGAACGAGCAGGAAATCCGTGCCCGGCGCCGTATCGGGAACTCCTTCGCGGTCGACAGACATGCCGATCAATACACCTCCCGGAACCGAATAGTTGCTCGGGCCGTTGGTCAGACTGACATAAACGGACATCTCCTCCGGATCGAGCGGTATTCCGAATAAGGACTCGAACCGCCCGCAGTCGATTTGTTCGAGCACCCGGTCCATCCGCTTCTCGGCCGCTTCGTACAGCGGACGGTGCTCCTCATAGAACGTATGGAAATCGCTCAGCACGTAAAATTCGTTCAGCATCCGGATGTATTTCCGCAGCAACTCCTCGTTCCAACGGCTGTCGAGGTCCGCGATCCCACTCGCGTCGTACTCCGGACGGAGACGGATCACTCCGTCTTCGATCTTCAGCATGGCTGCGGTGGTCGCTACCGCGTCATAACCGATCCGGTGTATCTGATGCAGTTCCCGGGCATATTCGACCGGAGCGCTCCGGTCGAAAGGTGCCAGTTCGTCGACGATGTCTTGGAAATAGGAAGGTATGGGACACATGCAATATTCGGGCGCACCGGCCAAAGCGAACAAGATGCTCGTGAGTTCGAAGCGCTCGTCTGTCTTCGCACGCATTTGCGAATTGCCGCTGTGGAATGCGAGCAGCGATATGAGGCATAGTATTATTTTTTTCATGGGTCGTGGAGGTAATGAATAGAGAGAGGCGCCTTCGAAACGCATCGTATGCGCCTCTCGGGAAAAATAGGGATCAATTATATACGAATCCTACGCCGCAAGTCGCACTGTAAGCTGCGACCGTACCGCAGGAACCGCCCGTCGTAGAATAAGCGACATCGCTGCCGCATGCGAAAAATGCACTCGATCCACAGTTCCAATAGTCTTTCACGGACGGCATGCCGCATGTTACATACGGTGCGCATGGATTGCTGGCGTAGGGCAGTACGACGCTACAATATTCTATTTTAATACTTCCTCTTACGTCTTCCTTTTCTTTTTGAGTCAGGAACCGGCTTTTTTCAATTACTTTGAACTTCTTCATAGTTTTACGGTTTTAGGTTGATATTTCGTCGTTTTCGCTTCGGCTTGGCGCTGCAACCGCCGTTCAGTCGTCTCTGCCGCCTTCCGTTTTTTTGGGTCGATATTCGGTAACGGGTCCGTCGGTTTTCCGGCGGGGTAGGCAAGCCCCGAAAGATCGTACGGTCCCGTTTTTTCAATAAAGATATGCATAAATTTCGATTTAATTATCGTTTTCGACAGCGTACTATATCATACCCTTTCCCGCCCGGTGTCCGGAACGGGATGTCGTACCGTGCCGAATCCGAGGCGAAGTCATCGCCCTGTATGGAAGAGCAGGTTTTTGCCTGCATCGTTCAGAGAATAGTGCCTTGCGGATTGGAATCCGCGGGTGTGCAGCTGAATCCCGTACGTCGTATTCTTCCGCGCCTTCGAGGGATCCAGTTTCAATGTGGCCTGCCGGCGGTCCGGAGACCATACGACGGCCTTTTCGAAATCGTCGATCAGGAAAAGGGGGTGCACGTTCGGATCGTCCGATCCGGTACCGCTGAATCCGTAGGATCCGTTCATCGTCTCCGAAAACGTGATTACGATCTCCGTGCATCCCGAAATGTCGGAACCGACGGCCGGAAATACCGAGACGATTCGGGGCAGCGACTTTTCGTATTCGAGAAGCACTTCCTCGAAGTGTTCCGCCGTATGATCCAGAAAAGCGATGAGTTGGGGCATGAAGTCTTCGATACGGAGATAGCGATCGCGCCGGGCATAGAACTCTTTCATGCAAGCGATGCTTCGGGGCATCCAGAGGAAACCGCGTCGGACCAGATTGTCGGACTGCTCCTCCATCTCCTTCGTATCGGGTTCCCAAAGCGACAAGAGCGTGCACAGGTTGTTGAACCACTCGCCGATCATGACTTCCGCCGACCCATAGGCATTGCAGGCCATCTGCTCCGCCACGTGCGGATAGATCGCATCGGCCGCCTGTCGCATCCGCCCCTTTTTGTCGTATCGTCGTCTCTGCTCCGAACGGCGATTCAGTTTCCCAATTCCAACTGATTTCTTACCAGTTCGTAATAATATCCTTTTTTTGCGGTTAGTTCCTCGTGCGTACCCTGTTCGACGATGCGTCCGCGGTCCAGCACGACGATCTTGTCGGCATTGCGGACCGTCGAGAGTCGGTGCGCCACCACCACGACCGTCTTGTTCTCGAAGAGCCGGTCGAGACGCTCCATGATCGTGCGTTCGTTGTTCGCGTCCAAAGAGTTGGTCGCCTCGTCGAAGAAGAGGTACTTTGCCTCCTTGTAGGCTGCCCTTGCGATCAGAAGCCTCTGTTTCTGCCCGACGCTCAGTCCGTGTCCGTCGGCGCCGATCTTGGTGTTGTAGCCCAAGGGCAGCGCGTCGATGAAGGTGTCGATGTTGGCGATGCGCGTGGCGCGTCGCACCCGCTCCATGTCGGGCCGATCGTCCGAGACGCCGATGTTACCGGCTATGGTATCCGAAAAGACGTATCCCTCCTGCATCACCGTGCCGCACGCCCGCCGCCAGCACGACGGGCTGTACTGCC
>NZ_FCNT01000086.1 GCF_900021155.1 Alistipes sp. CHKCI003 | reverse complement strand
GCGAGAGCTGTCCGGCCAGCGCTGCGCTCTTGGCACGCTCGGCGTCGAGCTTGTTCTGCATCTCGCGCATCTCCAGCTGACAGAACTTGTCGTTGATGACCTGCGTCTGGGCGTCGATTTTCGAGCCAAGGGCCGTGAACTGCGCGTTGGCCGTGTTGGTCAGCGTGTTGGTCTGGTTGAGCACCGCGAGCTGACTTTCGTAGCCCTGCCGTTCGATGGCGGTGCGCACGTCGCAGCAGCACGAGGCCATTTGGGAGAGCACCTGCGAGTTGCCGGACTGTACGGCGTTGATGATCTGCTGCGCCGAGAGCCCCGACTGAGCCTGAATGTTGCACAGAGCCGTCTGTATCTGCTGTACGGAGCAGTTGAGCGACGAGGCGAGCTGCGAGATGGCGCTGCCGTTGCCCTGAATGGCGTTCATGAGCAGCTGGCGTCCGGCATCTCCGTTCAGTTCGGCCGGAAGGCTGCCCGTTCCGCGGCCGCCGAAGCCGCCCCAGCCGTTGCCGCCCCAGAGGGCCCACAGCAGGATCATCCACATCCACTCCCAGCCGTAAGCGTTGCCGTTACGGTTGTTCCCGTTCATCAATGCGGCCACGAGGTTGCCGTCCATCGCGCCGCCGTTGTCGAACA
>NZ_FCNT01000050.1 GCF_900021155.1 Alistipes sp. CHKCI003 | reverse complement strand
AGACTCGGCCGCGCGGTGCGCAAGGGCGAACCTTGTTTGAGGATTTGGAGCCGTTGCCGGAATATGATACCCGAAACGCAGGGCATCCGCCGATCTGAATGCGGATAGACCCTCGAAAACACGGGATGAGGAGCACAATCTTGCGAAGCCGAACGACGCCTCGAAACCGCCGGCGACCAGCTCGAAACTGAATGCGTGAACAAAAACCACAGCGACGCGAAGTCGGTACGACCGGGCGCGAAGCCGCCCTCCGCACCCCGCCGGCAGAGGCAGGGCAGGGTCCGTAAAACCGGAGAGGCGGAAACAGATGATGCGGGTTGCGACATGGAGCGGTCGATCGGTAAATTCGGAAATAGGCGCGCCCCGAGAATCCTATCCGAACGATAGGCATAAAAAGAGGGCGCGGTGTCAATCTTCTACCGTAGGTATTGGGATACCCGTAATCAGTTGATTGTCCTGCGCCCCTGTTTTGCCCCGCTCGCACGCAGCGAGCAGGACATAACAAGGACTGACAACTTATATACCCGATTACTGCAAAGTTCCCAATTTTACGGTAGGTATAAAGAGTTGTTTACCCTTTATGTGTTATGTCCGTCGGCTATGCCGAACTATCTATCTGCAAAGTTAGCATAATTTCTGCATCCGTTAAAGTCTGTGCGCAAATATAGGAAAAATCCCGTCAATAAGTATTCGCGAGTATGTATAAAAATTAAGATTTGCTTATTTTTTTGCATTCATGGTTAAATCTTCTCGATATTATGTAAATTCCAAATTCGTTGAGCGGGTTGCGCAACGAATAAAAGAGTTGCGCAACGAGCATAACCATACACAGGAATATCTTATCGAGAAGGTGCATTTGAGCATCAATAGCTATGAAGCCGGGACAAAAATTCCAACGTTGATGTCATTATTTAAGATTTGCGAATTTTACAACATCACTCTTGGTGAATTTTTCGCTCCCCTAAATTACCCGCCGAAAAAATAGCCGCATAAAGCCCCAACGCAGAGACGGAACGCCTTTACCTTATAAAACAGTCTGACAGTGCAGCAGACAGACCCCATATTAGTCGATTTAATAGCCAACCGGTTACGCGAAATTCGGGAACGGCATAACCATACCAAAGAGTATGTCTTGCACGAAACCGGATTGGGTATTTCCGATTACGAACGAAAAACAAAATTCCCGACATTGGCTTCGATCGCTAAATTCTGCAAGTTATATCATATCTCTCTTGAAGAGTTTTTCTCCGGTATAATCTATCCGAAAAAATAGTACGTTCACGCCTCACCCGATAAAATAATTCGAACGACTTGCGATCCAAAGACGAAAAACTAAGAGAGATGGTTGCCCGACGTATGTGCCAGATTCGGGAGGCACACAACCACACACAAGAGTATTTAACCAACAATACTCGGCTAAAAATATGGGAGTACGAAAGTAAAAGGAAATTTCCTTCGTTGGAATCCATCGCTACATTCTGTAAATTTTACGATCTGTCTCTCGACGAGTTCTTCTCCGGTATGACCTATCCGAAAAAATAGCCGTATGAAAACGACGAAATCTTTTACCATGTAAATATAAAGTGTCTGTTTTTGCGAACGTGAAACAAAATAAGACAAAATACACAGATGCATTACTGTCTGAAATGATGATTAAACGCATCAAAGAGTTGCGGAACAACAATCATCACTCCCAAGAGTTCGTAATCGAAAATACCGGTGTAGATGTTTCTCACATTGAAAACGGCCGAGATACCCCCTCCGTTCTTTCTATATCGAGGTTATGCAGGTTCTATGAAATCACGCTCGGCGAGTTTTTCGCGCCGCTGAACCATCCCCCGAAAAAATAGCGCGATCCCGCCGAGACCGCAATCGGCAGGGCAAGGTCCGTAAAACCGGATGTGCGGAAACAGATGATGCGGGCTGCGACATGGAGCGGTCGATCGGTAAATTCGGAAATAGGTGCGCCCCGAAAATCCTATCCGAATTATAGGCATAAAAAAGCAAGGGACGCAAGTACAAGTCCTTTCAGGAGGCATTGGGATACCCGAAATCAGGAATGTACTGCGCCCTTGCAAGTCCCGCCCGCCGGCGAAATCACAGCCCCCAGTCCGCAGGATCGTACGTATCTTTCGGCGCATGGGGCACATTCGGGAAAAAGGTGAAGCCCGTCATGCGCTCCAGTTCGCTCACCGACATCATCATCGAAGCGTTCGGCCTGAGCCCCTTCTGGCTCTTGTGCTCCAGCATGAACACTGCGCATTTCAGCTCGTCGGCCGTACACTCGGCCACCGACTTGTGCGTATTGCCCTTCTTGGTGCGAAGCAGCACCTTATAATAATGCGTGGGAATCACCGTACTGCCGACTTTCGTGTTCTCGTCCGCCCAATAGCAGCCGACCACCTGATAGAGCGTGTCGGCGCACCACTGTCCGTCGGTGAAATCCTCGAGGTTGTTCCAAGCGCCGCCGCCCGTATTGAAGCCGTTCTGCATCTGCGGTGCGATGTTCGAATAGTAAAAAACCTGTTTGTTGGTCTCGCGGCTGACCGTGCGATCGCTCGACCCCAGCATGTGGCCGCGCGTATAGCCGCTCCACTTGCCGGCCTGCGTGAACCCGAGCGTAGGATCCTGCGCATAGGCGTCGGTGCGCTTGGCGCTGCCCTTGTAGCTGGAGTGCATCGGCGCGGCTACCCAGACGGGGCTCATCCGCTCGCGGCTGTAACAGACCGTATAGTTGCGGATCGACGCGGCATCGGGACGCATGTGGTAGGTATAGTAATAATCGCCCTTCTTCACGAGTTCCGCGGGCATCTCGGCCCAAGACTTCCCGAAAAGAGCCGTCCCCGGGTCGGGGTCCGGATCGGGATCAGGCGTGGGATCGGGCGTGGGATCGCCGCCGCCGAAGCGCGTTACGGCAACGGTGTATTCGGCCGAGCTGGAAGAGACGGTAAAACTGCTCCGCCCCACGGGAGCGTCGGTCAGAAGGATCAACCCGTCGCCGCTGCCGATCCGACGGTCGGTCTGCGGGGCCGGATCGCCCGACGCGATCCGCCACACGTCGTTCGACTCGACGGACACGACATTCGTATCGGGATTCGCAGGATCGTAGATCAGCGACGTGGGGTAAACCCGCAGATAAGGCTCCTTCTCCGATTCGGAGGAGCATGCCGCCGCCAACAGCGCGACGGTCAGCAACAGCGATCTCCAACGCAACGTGCAGGAGATCGACGACAGAATTTTTTTATTCATAGGCCCATTTCTTTCGCCGGGCTTCAAATATAAGCATTATTTATGTAATCTCGCAAAAACATTCGCTCCGACCGGCTCCGCCGGCCGAAAAGGGAGCTTATTTTTTGATATTCGGGCCGCTTTTCGTACCTTTGCGCGAAACGCGAAACAGAACGAAAAACGACATACAATGGCTATCGAACTCAGCGAACAGGAACAATTGAGACGCCAGTCCCTCGCCGCGCTGCGCGAGCTGGGAATCAATCCCTACCCCGCCGCAATGTACGACGTGAACGCCACCGCACGCGAAATTACGGAGCACTACGACGAAGCGAAAGGCAACTTCCGGCAGGTGCGCATCGCGGGCCGCATCATGACGCGCCGCATCATGGGCAGCGCCTCCTTCTTCGAACTGCAGGACCACACGGGGCGCATACAGGTCTACATCCGCCGCGACGACATCTGCCCCGAGGGCGATCCGACGTTCTACAACACCGTCTTCAAGAAACTGCTCGACATCGGCGACTTCGTGGGGGTCGAAGGGTCCGCCTTCATCACCAAGACGGGCGAACTGTCGGTGCACTGCCGCCGGCTCACCCTCATCTCGAAGTCGGTGCGGCCGCTTCCCGTCGTGAAGGAGAAGGACGGCCGGACGTTCGACGCCCTGACCGATCCCGAAGTGCGCTACCGGCAGCGCTACGTGGACCTCGCGGTCAATCCGCAGGTGCGCGACGTCTTCGTCAAGCGCGCCCGCATCATCCAGACCATGCGCGACTTCTTCAACGAGCGGGGCTACGTCGAGGTGGAGACCCCGATCCTGCAACCCATTCCGGGCGGTGCGGCCGCCCGGCCCTTCATCACGCACCACAATGCGCTCGACATGGACCAATACCTGCGCATCGCCAGCGAGCTCTACCTCAAGAAGCTGATCGTGGGCGGGTTCGACGGCGTATACGAATTCGGCAAGAACTTCCGCAACGAGGGCATGGACCGCACGCACAACCCCGAGTTCACGGTGATGGAGATCTACGTGGCCTACAAGGACTACCTCTGGATGATGGAGTTCACCGAGCAGATGCTCGAACGGGTGGCGCTGGCCGTCAACGGCACCACGGAGGCGGTGATCGACGGCAAGCCGATCTCGTTCAAG
The DNA here is from genome assembly GCF_900021155.1 of Alistipes sp. CHKCI003. GTDB lineage: Bacteria > Bacteroidota > Bacteroidia > Bacteroidales > Rikenellaceae > Alistipes > Alistipes excrementavium. The sequence goes on along the minus strand of NZ_FCNT01000050.1, from coordinate 88,272 downwards.
GCCCCCTTCCGGCGTCTGACGATGACCGACGCCATCCGCGAAAAGACGGGCTACGACATCACGGGCCAGAGCGAGGAGCAGCTGCGCGAAGCGTGCCGCCGGCTCGGGGTCGAGACGGACGCGACGATGGGCAAAGGCAAGCTCATCGACGCCATTTTCAGCCAGTACTGCGAGGCCGATCTCGTGCAGCCCACCTTCATGATGGACTATCCGATCGAAATGTCGCCTCTGAGCAAACGCCACCGGAACGATCCCGGTCTCACGGAGCGTTTCGAGCTCTTCGTCAACGGCAAGGAGCTCTGCAACGCCTACTCGGAGCTGAACGACCCGATCGACCAGCTGGAGCGTTTTCAGGAGCAGCTGCGGCTCTCGGAGAAGGGCGACGACGAGGCCATGTTCATCGACATGGACTTCGTGCGGGCGCTCGAATACGGCATGCCCTCCTGCTCGGGCATGGGCATGGGCATCGACCGTCTGACGATGTTCATGACGGGGCAGCCGTCGATTCAGGACGTGCTCTTCTTCCCGCAGATGCGGCCCGAAAAGAAGACCGCGAGCGACCCCGCGGAGAAGTACACCGAAATCGGCGTACCCGAAGAGTGGGTGCCCGTGATTCAGAAAATGGGCTATCCGACCGTCGAATCGCTCAAAAAACTGTCCGCCGGCAAATTCTTCAACGACCTGTGCGGCTTCAACAAGAAAAACAAACTCGGCCTCAAGGCCCCATCAATCGAGGAGGTGAAACGCTGGTGCGAGGCATAGGGCGGCCGACCGCCGCGGCACAGCGAACGAAAGAACCGGAGAGAGATGAAAAGAATCATCGGAATATGGGCGGCTCTCGTCGTCGCCCTGTCGGGATCGGCCCAGACCGCGCCCGGCGATCCCGGCCCGAAGGGTGCGGCGCGGCGCAATGCCGCGCAGACTGCCGGCCAACCGGTACCGGAACTTCGTTTCCGGAGCGACGGGCGCTTTCGCATCATGCAGCTCACCGACCTGCACTACACGGAGAGCGAACGGCAGTCGGGGCATGTGCTGCCGATGGTCGCGGAGCTGATCGAACGTGAAAAACCGGACCTCATCGTCCTTACGGGCGATGTGATCTATGCGCGCAATGCGGAGAAGCTGCTCCGCCGCATCGGCGGATTTCTGCATAAACAGGGCGTACCCTATGCCGTTACGCTCGGCAACCACGACGCCGAACAGGGGCTCACCCGAGCCGAGGTGTACGACATCGTGCGCACGCTGCCCGGCTGCGTCAATGCGCGCTACAACCCTGCCGGCGAACGGCAGGGCGATTTCGTCATTCCCCTCGCGGCGACGGACGGATCGTGCGCCGCGGCGCTCTATGTGATGGATTCGAACGACTACAATGCGGACGACCACTCCTATGCCGGCCTCGAAGCGGAGCAGGTGGCGTGGTACGTGCGGCAGAGCGAAGCGCTGGAGGCCCGCTGCGGCCGCAAAGTCAATGCGCTCGTATTCCTGCACATTCCGCTGCCGGAATACCGCGAGGCGTTCGACGGCGATCCGCAGGCCGTGGGTTTCCGGCTCGAAAAGGAATCGCCCGGGCGCGACAACCGCGGTATGTTCGAGGCGATGGTGCGGCGCGGCGACGTCGCAGGCGTATTCGCCGGACACGACCACGCCAACAACTACGTCGCTCTGAAAGAGGGCATCGCACTCGGATACGGCCGTTACAGCGGCGGATTCGCCGAATATCAAGAACTGCTGAGCGGCGCACGCATGATCGAGTTGCGTCAGGACCGGACGGGATTCGCCACATGGGAGCGGCTGGCCAACGGCCGCGAAATGCGCAGAACCGTCTTCCCGAGGCAATAGAGGTCGAGAGCCGGGACCAGACGAACCAGACGAACCAGACGGCAAACCGCCCACGCCGCCATAGCAGAGTGGACAGACCGCCGCCGAAAGAGGCGAGGCAAGGCGACGGACAGGAGACCGCGGCTCCGCGACAGGCGGGGGCCGGGAAGGGGGGGGGCCGCAGCACAACGGAATGTTTAACCAACAAGCAATAAAGGAGAAGGAAAATGAGAAGTAAAATCGTTGCAGGCAACTGGAAAATGAACACGCTTCCGGCCGAAGGTGTCGAACTGGCAAAAAACATCGTCGCAGGCAAAGGTTCGGTTTGCGAATGCGTGCACTTCATCGTGTGTCCGCCCTATACGCATCTATCGGAAGTGGCGAAGGTCCTCGCGGGCACCGGGATCGCACTCGGTGCGCAGAACTGTGCGGCCGAGGAGAAGGGCGCCTACACGGGCGAGGTATCGGCCGCGATGATCGCCGCGCTCGGCTGCAGGTACGTCATCCTCGGCCACTCGGAGCGCCGGCAATACTACGGCGAAACCTCCGCGACGCTCAACCGGAAGATGGAACAGGCCTATGCCCACGACCTCGTGCCGATCTACTGCGTGGGCGAGAACCTCGAAGAGCGCGAAGCGGGCAAACACTTCGACGTGGTGAAGGCGCAGATCGAAGAGGTCGTATTCAACCTCACGCCCGCACAGTTCGCCCGGCTGATAATCGCCTACGAACCTGTCTGGGCCATCGGCACCGGCAAAACCGCCACAGCCGAGCAGGCACAGGAGATACATGCGTACATCCGCAAGGTGCTGTCCGAGAAATTCGGTGCGGCAGCGGCCGAAACAGCCATCCTGTACGGCGGTTCGTGCAAACCCTCGAACGCCGCGGAACTCTTCGCCAAAGAGGACGTGGACGGCGGTCTGATCGGCGGCGCGGCGCTCAAGGCGGAGGATTTCCTCGCCATCGGAAGCAACGGATTCGGCAAATAAACGATTTCCGCACGAGAGACCGACCGAAGATTCGTCCGGACCGGAGGTCGCAATTTCGTTTCGGACGGAGAAGCACAGGCGGTTCGTCCGCTATTCGGGGCCGATTCGGTTCCGGCTGGGATTTCACCCGCCCCGCATGCGACCGACAAGAGGCTGTCTGATACGTTTAGACAGCCTCTTTCGTTCCCGCCTCCATCCCGAAATAACTTTTCCCGAACGTGCAATTCTCCAAGAGGACACACATCGCCGTACAGCCTCATTCGATCCACGGCCCCGATTCCACCGACCGGAAAATTCCGTCAGCCCCGGGATTCGCAATTCCGTCATCGTCCGCCGAAATCCCCTGAGTGAAAAGAAGCATCCGATTGCCGGTCGTCCTCATCCGAACCGCGCTTCCGTCATTCGTCGCCCCGAAAACCCCTTCGCAACACCGCACCGCTTCATCCGCAGCACACGGCTCAACGGCCGGATCGGAGCGAATCGCAGAACAGGCGCCTCGACAAAGATAAAATTCCTCGTTCCTCCTCCTTGTCCCCGCAGGAAAAACACCGCGGCCATTTCCAACCGCAGAACCGTGCCTTTCGGACCTCGAAACGAGAAATGAAAAGTCCATCGAGGCGAAAAAGCACCCTTGCCGTCCGGGCCGCCATGAATGAAAAGCCATAAGGAGACGGACACCCGCACGTTTTCTCGAACGAACGTTTATCGGCACGACCGCAGCAAAACGACTGACCCCGAACCTTCCGGCATCTTCACCGTCCCGGATGCCCCTTGTCCCGACCGAATCCGCCTCACGGCTCATTCCGCCGAATATTCGCAATACACCGCCCCTCCCAAAAGCAGTCATCGCCTTCACGGAAAATCCTCTTGCATCGAGGCTTGCCAACCGCGCGTTTCGGCCGTCTCAGCCGCCGTTTTCGTCCGGTCCCAAAGCACCGGTCGTCCGCATGCCGCCTCTACCGCCTCCAGATATTCCGCGATCGGCGTCAACCCGGCCGCCGCACGCAGCGAACCGCGCCGTGCCGCATCTTCGACCGGCCAGAGCCGCAAGGCCCCCCCCTCCCATTCGGATCCGCTGCAAACGTCTGCGAGCCGTAGTGCTGCGGCAATTTGTCATGCATCCGCATGCGATCGAACGCCGATGCATCATCCGCCATTTCGATCGTACCTTTCGCCGCAGCCTTTTCGACCATCGGCAGATAGCGTTCAATATCCACCGGCGAAGCATTGCTGAATCACCAGCCGGATTGCTCCGTTCGCCTCCTCGGAAATCCGGCCGGCCCTCCGCACGCACCGAGCATTCCGAAAACGAACCGTCGATTCACGCTGTCGCCCTGTCGCTGGCGGACGAGTGCCAGCGACAGCGAGTCCGTGGCAACAGGCTGCCGGACGTACAAACGCATGACCTCCTCGCGGATTTCCCGATCCGCCGCATGTACCGCACGAAGCAACGAATCGAGCTCCGTACACTCCGCCCCTGACGGGTTTTGAGCCGCAGCCCATGAGAAGGTAAAAAGAGCGATCGAGGTCGACCACAATACCCTGATTCATCGTGTTTGAATCCGAAGGATAATCAAAGTTACCAAAATTCCGAATAACGGCTCATCGGATCGCGGACATTTTCCCATACCGGAAAATGCCTAACGAGCCCGGTTTATCCCCCCCCCCGTTTTCTTTTTTCCTTACAGCCGCTTCTCCATCCCGGTCTTCCCCCGAACATAGCCGGGAAACATACCGCCGCAAAAAAAACGTTGAATTTCTTTCGTCCGTTTCCCGCCTCGGCATAGCTCGAACGAGTTCGGCTCTGCACTCGGCTTAACGAAAGGGTTGAATTCCTTTCGTCCGTTTCTCGCCCCGGCATAGCTCGAACGAGTTCGGCTCTGCGCACGGCTTAACGAAATGGTTCGCTTTTCGAACCGCAGATTCCCGGCCTCGCCCCTCCTTGCGAGCTAAAGCCGGGAAACATACCGCCACCCAAAGCCGGCCGTTTTCCTTACTGCCGGTTCCCGGTCCCGAACAAAAGCCGGAACGACTTCCGTCGTCCGGCAATATTTCGTATATCCGCAGCGGAACAGGACCCCGGCACAGACACCCGACATGCAATCGGCCCTACTCCGCAACATCCGCTGAACAGTACGAAAAAGGGGCTGTCCGACAAGTCTCAGACAACCCCTTTTTCGGTCCGTAAGCAATTCGTTACATCTTCTTGCCCACGTTCGTCTTCTTAGCCGCTTTCGGAGCGGCAGTCTTGACCGCGTTTTTCGGAACTGCGGGATTCGCGGCCTTCGGAGCCGCAGCCTTTTTGGCCGGAACTTTCTTTGCAGCTTTCGCTTCACCGTCTACGACCGTAGCCTCCTCGACTGCGTCGACGTTTTTCGCAGCAGCGGATTTGCGCGAACGGCGCGTCTTGGGCTTCGCAGCCTCGGCCGTGGGAACCACACCCAACGTATAGGCTTCGTTGAAATCGACGAACTCGATGATGCACATATCGGCGGCATCGCCCAGACGGAACCCCGTCTTGAGGATACGCGTGTAACCGCCCGGACGATCGGCGATCTTCGGAGCGATCGCGCGGAACAGCTCCGCGACAGCCTCCTTCTGCTTCAGGTACGAGAAGACTACGCGGCGCTGATGCGTCGTATCCTCCTTCGACTTCGTAACCAGAGGCTCGACAAACTGCTTGAGGGCCTTGGCTTTCGCTACCGTAGTCTCGATGCGCTTGTGCAGGATCAGCGACGACGCCATGTTCGACATCAGCGCCTTGCGGTGCCCGGCCTGACGGCCAAGGTGGTTGAAATTCTTATTGTGTCTCATAATTAGTCTTTATCAAGTTTGTAGATAGATACGTCCATACCGAATTTGAGGTTGAGCGAAGCCAGCAGCTCGTCGAGCTCCGTCAGCGACTTCTTGCCGAAATTCCGGAATTTCAGCAGGTCCGTGCGGTTCAGCTTCACCAAATCACCCACCGTATCGACGTCGGCCGCTTTCAGGCAGTTCAGGGCCCGAACGCTCAGATCCTGATCCGACAACTTCGTTTTCAACAGTTGGCGCATGTGAAGCACGTCTTCGTCGAACTCTTCGGTACCGTTGTTGTCCTCCATGTTGACCGTGATCTTCTCGTCCGAGAAAAGCATGAAATGCTGGATCAGAATCTTCGCAGCCTCCTTCAACGCCTCCTTCGGATGGATCGATCCGTCGGTCGTAATCTCCAAATTCAATTTCTCGTAGTCGGTCTTCTGCTCCACGCGGTAGTTCTCGATCGAATACTTCACGTTTTTGATGGGCGTGAAGATCGAGTCGATCGGCAGCGTACCGAATTCGCACTCCGCAGGAGTGTTCTCCTCCGCAGGCACGTATCCGCGGCCCTTGCCGATCGTCAGCGTGAGTTGCATTTTGGTGCCGGGCGCGAGGTGGGCGATGACCAGATCGGGATTCAGCACCTTGAAGAACGAGAGGTAATTCGAGATATATCCGGCAGTAAGCTCCGTAACACCCGCAACGTTCACCGACACCTTTTCGGCATCCTGGTTATCTACTGTACGGATAAAACGAACCTGCTTGAGATTCAGAATGACGTCGATCATTCCTTCCATCACACCGGGGATAGCGGCGAACTCGTGGTCCACAGCGGCTACCTTGACGGTCGTGATCGCGTATCCCTCCAGCGACGAGAGCAGGATACGGCGCAGGGCGTTACCGACGGTCATGCCGAACCCGGGCTCCAACGGACGGAACTCGAACTTTCCGAACGACGAAGTGGATTCGAGCATGATAACCTTCTCAGGTTTCTGGAATGCTAATATTGCCATATGAATGAATTTGTTTAATTACTATTTGGAGTACAACTCGACGATAAGCTGCTCTTTGATGTTCTCGGGTATCTCCTCGCGTTCGGGTTTCTGCAGGAACTTGCCGGCCATCGCCGCACCGTCCCATTCGAGCCAAGCGTAGCGGCTTCTCGAACCGCCTGCCAGAGACGCCGTGATCGCCTCCAAACTCTTCGACTTCTCGCGCACCGAAACAATATCGCCGGCCTTGAGCGAGTACGACGGAATGTTCACCACATTGCCGTTCACGCAGATGTGGCGATGCGAGACGAGCTGACGGGCCGCGGCGCGCGTCGGGGCGATCCCCAGACGGTACACCACATTGTCCAGACGGCACTCGAGCAGCTTCAACAGGTTTTCGCCCGTGATGCCGCCCATGCGGGCAGCCGTCTCGTACGTACGGGCGAACTGCTTCTCCAGCAGGCCGTAGGTATATTTAGCCTTCTGCTTCTCGCTGAGCTGCGTACCGTACTCGGACACCTTCTTGCGCTTGCGCATCAAACCGTGCTGTCCGGGAGGATAGTTGCGCTTCTCGAGCACTTTGTCCGCACCGTAAATAGCTTCGCCGAACTTTCGGGCGATCTTCGATTTTGGTCCTATGTATTTTCCCATTGTAATGACTTTTTAAAAAACCTTGAATTTTTCCGTAACCCCAGCCGATTATACGCGGCGGCGGTTAGGAGCACGGCAACCGTTGTGCGGCAGCGGAGTAACGTCGATGATCTCCATCACTTCGAGACCCGCACCGTGGATCGTGCGCACGGCCGATTCGCGGCCTGCACCCGGACCTTTGACATAGACCTTCACCTTGCGCAGACCCATGTCGTAGGCGACCTTCGCGCAATCGGCGGCCGAAGTCTGAGCAGCGTAGGGAGTGTTCTTCTTAGAACCGCGGAAACCCATCTTGCCGGCCGAAGACCAGCTGATCACATCGCCGTTTTCATTGGTGATGGTGATGATTACGTTGTTGAAAGTCGAGTGAACATAGGCATTGCCCGTGGCACCCACCTTGACAACCTTCTTCTTGACTGTTCCAGTTTTCTTTGCCATAACTCTCTACGATTACTTAGTTGCCTTTTTCTTGTTAGCGACGGTCTTCTTACGGCCTTTGCGCGTGCGGGCATTGTTCTTGGTCGACTGGCCGCGAACGGGCAGTCCCAGACGATGACGGATGCCGCGGTAGCAGCCTATATCCATCAGTCGCTTGATATTGAGCTGCACGGCCGAACGGCACTCGCCCTCGACCTTGATGCCCATCTCGGCGATCGTCGAACGGATGGCGCTCACCTGATCGTCGTTCCAATCCTGAACTTTGAGGTCGTAGCCGATACCGGCGGCCTCGAGAATCTTGCGGGCTGTGGAACGACCGATACCGTAAATGTAGGTAAGGCCGATCTCGCCGCGCTTGTTTTTTGGTAAATCTACACCGACTATACGTGCCATAAATTCTCTTTTTCTTCTTTAAAAAACGGTTTGATCACTATCCCTGACGCATTTTGAATTTGGGATTTTTCTTGCAGATGACGTAGAGTTTACCCTTACGCTTCACAATCTTGCAATCTTCGCTGCGTTTTTTGATGGATGCTTTTACTTTCATGATTTTCAAGCAATCTGTTGTTATTTGTACCTAAAGGAGATTCGGCCCTTCGTCAGATCGTAGGGCGTCATCTCCACTTTCACTTTATCCCCGGGAAGGATCTTGATGTAGTGCATCCGCATCTTTCCGGAGATATGGGCCGTGAGCACGTGGCCGTTGTCCAGCTCGACGCGAAACATCGCGTTGGACAGGGCCTCGATGATCGTTCCGTCCCTTTCGATAGCAGCCTGTTTTGCCATAGAGTCTTAATTTTTGAGTGCGTTTTCGATGATACTAAAGTCGGTCAGCACGTCGGGGCCGTTCTTGCGCACCGCCACCGCGAACTCGAAATGAGCCGCCGGCTTGCGGTCCCGCGTGCGGACCGTCCAACCATCCTGTTCGAAAACCACCGCTTTGGTCCCCATGTTGATCATGGGTTCGATACAGATGACCATGCCCTCCTTGAGCAAAGGTCCTCTGCCGCGCGCGCCGTAGTTCGGAACACCCGGGTCCTCGTGCATTTTGCGACCCAGTCCGTGTCCCTCCAACTCGCGCACGACGCCGTAGCCGAAGCTCTCGGCGTATTCCTGCACGGCCGCCGACACATCGCCTACGCGGTTGCCGGCTTTGGCCTGCGCCGTACCTTTATGAAGAGCCTCTTTGGTAACTTCCATCAGCTGCCACACCTCCGCGGCAACCTCTCCCACGGCGAACGTATACGCCGAATCACCAACAAACCCCTTCATGAACGTACCGCAATCGACCGATACGATGTCCCCCTCCCGGAGGATGCATTTCGAGGATGGAATACCGTGAACTACCTGTTCGTTAACAGAAACGCATAACGAAGCGGGAAATCCCTGATACCCGAGGAAAGCGGGGACGGCACCGTGCGCACGGATGAACTCCTCGGCCACGGTGTCGAGCTCCTTGGTGGAGACGCCCGGCCGAATGTGCTTGCCCACCTCGGCCAGGGTCTTGCTCACCAGAATGTTGTTTTCGCGGAGCAACTCGATCTCCTCGTCTGTCTTTAAGTATATCATTTTTCGTCTGACTCTTCTGAAAAACCTCCTAATGGCGGCCTTGAATACGGCCGGTCTTCATCAGGCCGTCGTAGTGGCGCATCAGCAGGTAGCTCTCGATCTGCTTCAGAGTGTCGAGCACCACACCCACCATAATCAGCAGCGACGTACCTCCGTAGAAGTAGGCGAACGCCTGCTGGATGCCGAGGAATTTCATGGCCAGCGCGGGCAGGATCGCTACGATAGCCAAGAAAATCGAACCGGGGAGCGTAATGCGCGTCATGATGGTGTCGATGTAGTTCACGGTCTGCTTGCCCGGTTTCACGCCCGGAATAAAGCCGCCGTTGCGCTTCATGTCATCGGCCATCATTTGAGGATTGATGATAATCGCGGTATAGAAATAGGTGAACGCGATTACCAGCACCGCCAACGTGAAGTTGTACCAGAAACCGGTCATCGTGCTGAACGCAGCGGCGAAGGCCGTACCGGTGAACAGGGCCGGAATAAACATCAGAGCCTGCGCGAAGATGATGGGCATCACATTCGCGGCATTCATCTTCAGGGGGATGTACTGACGCACACCGCCGTACTGTTTATTGCCGACGATACGTTTGGCGTACTGCACAGGCACCTTGCGGACAGCCTGCACCAAGGCGATCGTTGCCATGAAGACAAGGAACAGCAGCACCAGTTCGAGGATCAGCATGATGGCACTGCCGGTCGACGTCTGAAAACGCGCGTTGACCTCGGCCAGCAGGGCGTGGGGCAGGCGCGCCACGATACCGATCATGATGATCAGCGAGATACCGTTACCGATACCCTTGTCGGTGATCTTCTCGCCGAGCCACATGATGAACATGGTGCCGGCGATCAGGATCGTCGTCGCATAGGCAACGAAGCCGAACGAATTGCCGTAAACGAACGCAGTGGGCACCTGATGATAGAGGTTTGCGATGTACGCAGGACCTTGGATCACCAGCACGACGATCGTCAGAAGACGTGTCCACTGATTCATCTTACGGCGGCCGCTCTCACCCTCTTTCTGCAGCTTCTGGACCGCAGGAATCATCATACCGGCAAGCTGGATGATGATCGAGGCCGTGATATACGGCATGACTCCCAGAGCGAAAATCGCCGCATTGGCGAATGCACCGCCCGAGAAGACGTTCAACAGGCCCAGAAGCCCGTTGCCCTCCAACTGGCTGGCAAGCGCCGATCCCTCGCCCAAGGCGTTGGGATTGATGCCCGGGAGTACGATGAAACTGCCCAGACGGTAGACCAGCAGAAGGCCGATCGTGTAGATCACACGCTTGCGGAGCTCCTCGATCTTGTAGATGTTCTTGAGCGTTTCCACCACTTTCTTGTTGGTCGCCAAAAGAGCGATAATCACCAAAAAGACGATACCAACTACGAGATACTGATTCATAATTTTCGTCGCTTAGGAGGTTACTTAGAGTTTCTCCACGCTGCCGCCCGCAGCAGCGATAGCTGCCTCGGCGTTCTTCGAGAAGGCGTGGGCCTTCACCGCGAGGGGGCGCGTTACGGCGCCGTTGCCGAGGATCTTCACCTTGTCCTTCGACGACACGATGCCCGCGGCCACGAGCGTCTCGGCAGTGATCTCCGTAAGCGACTTCTTGGCGGCCAGCTCCTCGATCGTCGAGAGGTTGATCGCCTTGAATTCGACCCGTTTCAGGTTCGTGAAACCGAACTTCGGCACACGGCGCTGGAGCGGCATCTGTCCGCCTTCGAAGCCTAATTTGCGCGAATAGCCCGAACGCGACTGGGCACCCTTGTTACCGCGGGTGGCGTAGCCGCCGTAGCCCGAACCGGCACCTCGGCCGATACGCTTGTCGTGGTGCGTTGACCCCTTAGCGGGTTTGAGATTATTGAGTTCCATCGTTTATTACTTTGACCTGTTAGACTTATTTTACCTCTTCGACCTTCACGAGGTGCTTCACACGTTCGATCATACCTTTGATGATCGCCGAATCGTCGTGCTCGACCGTCGCGTTGATCCGCTTCAGACCCAGCGCGTCGAGGTTCCGGCACTGACGCTCCGTGGCGCCGATGCGGCTTTTTACCTGAGTGATTTTCAATCTTGCCATAATCCCTTCGAAAAATTAGCCGTTAAACACCTGAGACATCGGAATGCCGCGGAGCTGGGCCACGCTGCGCGCGTCGCGCAGCTCGCAGAGGGCGCCGATCGTGGCTTTCACCAAGTTGTGGGGGTTCGACGAGCCTTTGCTCTTCGCTAACACGTTCTTCACGCCCACCGACTCCAGCACGGCACGCATGGCACCGCCGGCGATGATACCCGTACCGGGAGCGGCCGGACGCACCATCACGAGCGAACCGCCGTAGCGGAACTCCTGCTTGTGGGGAATCGTGCCGTTGATCACGGGGATTTTCACGAGGTTCTTCTTCGCATCTTCGATGCCTTTCGCAATGGCCGACGTAACTTCCGAAGCCTTGCCGAGGCCGTAGCCCACGACGCCGTCTTCGTTGCCGACCACGACGATCGCCGAGAAGCTGAATGTGCGACCGCCCTTGGTTACCTTGGTAACACGCTGAATGCTCACGAGTCTGTCCTTGAGCTCGAGGTCGCTGGTGCGTACTTTCTTTATGTTCGTATTAGACATATCCGCTTAGAATTTAAGACCGCCTTCACGCGCTGCGTCGGCCAACTGTTTAACTCTTCCGTGATAAAGGTAGCCGTTACGGTCGAACGAAACGACCGAGATACCCTTGGCGGCGGCACGCTCGGCGGCCAGCTTGCCCACGAGCGATGCTACGTCGCTCTTGGTCTTGCCGGCGGCAGCCTCCGCCACCTCCTTGTCCAAAGAGGATGCGGCGGCCAGAGTAACCCCCCTAAGGTCGTCGATAAACTGTACGTAGATCTGCTTGTTGCTACGGAACACAGTCATGCGAGGACGCTCGGACGTACCGCTCACGATCTTGCGGATACGCATCTTGATCCTCTCTCTTCTCTCTATTTTATTCAATGACATAACTCTTCACTATTTACTATTTAGCACCTGCTGATTTACCTGCCTTGCGACGGATCTGCTCGCCTACGAACTTGATACCCTTGCCCTTGTAAGGCTCCGGCTTGCGCAGCGAACGGATCTTGGCGGCCACCTGACCGATAAGCTGCTTGTCCGTGCTCTTCAGCGTTACGATGGGGTTGCCCTTTTTCTCCGTAACGGCCGTAGCGGTTACTTCGGGAGGCAGCATCAGATGGGTGTCGTGCGAGTAGCCGAGACTCATCTCGAGGATATTGCCCTTGACTTCGGCCTTGAAACCGACGCCCACGAGCTCCTGCTTGATTTCGTAGCCTTTCGACACGCCGATGACCATGTTGTTGATCAGCGCACGATAGAGACCGTGCAGCGAACGGTGGCGCGGCTGGTTCGTCGGACGCGACACGATGACGGCGGGAATCTCCTTGCCGGTATGCGCGTCGGTATGGCTGCCGACCTCGACCTTGATGTCCGAGTCTACTTTCAGGCTCAGTGTCCCAAGTGGCCCTTTCACGCTAACCACGTTGTCGGGCGCAACCGTAACGGTAACGCCGGCGGGCAGGTTTACAGGTAATTTACCAATTCTTGACATGTGTATTTTCCCTTTTTTATGAAATTGCGTTAGTAGATGTAGCACAGCACCTCGCCGCCCACATTCTCCTTGCGGGCCTTGGCGTCGGTCATGATGCCTTTGGAGGTCGAGAGAATAGCGATGCCCAAACCGTTCAGCACGCGGGGCATTTCGCTCACCGATGCGTACCGGCGCAGACCCGGGCGGCTGACGCGCTTGAGGTCCTTGATGGCGTTCGTCTTCGTGGCGGCATCCCACTTCAGCGCGATCTTGATGCTGGGATGGCCCTTCTCGTCGGTGTCGAATTTGTAGGCGAGAATATAGCCCTGTTCGTAGAGAATCTTGGTGATCTCCTGCTTAATTTTTGAACCGGGAGCTTCAACCACTTTGTGGTTGGCTTTCACCGCGTTTCTAATTCGGGTCAGAAAATCCGCAATAGGATCTGTCATAATGAATTAAAAGTTAAAAATTAAAAAATAAATAGTCTCTTTCCTTGTTTCGCAGCACGTTACGATCTTCGCAGCCGCTCCGCGCCCTCTCGTCGTCCGCCGTCCCGCGCATGCGCACGGCGGGCACAAGTGCGCAAATATACGCATTTTTTCTCAATAAACCGAAAACAGGGCCTTTTATTTCAGCATTTTAGCCATCCCTTCCAGAATGCAGACAATGTCAGCACCTTCGCGTTGCCAACATTTATCCGCACAAATCCTCCGAACGACGACCTCGAACGCCTGACGACTCCGCGCGAAACGCTGCCGGCCTTCCGGCCACGCACCGCCTCGCCGTCCGTCCGGACACTCCGCACGACCGCACGCACGTGCCGCGCCTGCCTCCTGTCCGCACAGGCTTCCTCCCGTTCCGGGAACTTTGTAACCGGCGCCGAATCCCTTCGCAACTCTCTCGGCAGCGAAGTTACCGCTTGCGGCGGCACTTTCCCCTGCTCCGAGCCTCTGCTACTCGGATTCCGCACCCGTATCAGACCCTTCCGCTTCCGGAGAAGCATGGAATCGCGCACGACGAACCAAGCGTTCCGGCACGTGCCTCCACACCCCATCCACCGGGCGAAACCCTCGGCGGAAGAGCCTCTTATTCGGAATGAAAGCGAACGGCCGCAGCAATCCTGCGCACCGCCGCTTCCATACTACCAGCTCGCCTTCTTCACGCCCGGAATCAAGCCCTGAGAAGCCATCTCGCGGAACTGGATACGGCTGATGCCGAACAAACGAATATAGCCCTTCGGACGCCCCGTGATCTTGCAACGGTTGTGCTGACGGATGGGATTCGAGTTCCGGGGCAGTTTCGACAGAGCGATCCATGCCTCCTCGTGATCCATTTCGCCGTTCTTGAGCTTGGCGGCTATCTCTTCGCGTTTGTGTGCATAGCGTTTTGCGAGCTTCTCACGCTTTACCTCGCGTGCTTTCATTGACTCTTTTGCCATCGCTTATTTCTTTTTTGCGTTTTTGAAAGGAAGGCCGAATTCGCGCAGGAGGGCATAGGCCTCCTCGTCGGTCTTGGCCGTCGTTACGAAGGTGATCTCCATGCCGAAAATCTTCGTGATCTTATCGATGTCGATTTCGGGGAAGATGATCTGCTCCGCGATGCCGAGCGTATAGTTGCCCCGGCCGTCGAACTTCTCGTTGATGCCCTTGAAGTCGCGGATGCGGGGAAGAGCCACGGCGACCAGACGCTCCAGAAACTCGTACATCTTCGTGTCGCGCAGCGTTACACGCACGCCGATCGGCATGCCCTTGCGCAGCTTGAAGTTCGAGATGTCCTTGCGCGAACGGGTCTGCACGGCTTTCTGGCCGGTGATCAGCGTGAGTTCCTCCTGCGCCACGTCGATGAGCTTCTTGTCGGCGACGGCCTGACCCATACCCTGATTGACGACGATCTTCACCAGCTTCGGGCACTCCATGATGCTCGAATAGCCGAATTCCTTCATAAGGGCAGCTGCGATCTGCTCCTTATACTGTGTCTTGAGTGTAGGTACGTATGCCATTATTTGATCTCCTCCCCTGACTTTTTAGCGTAACGGACTAATTTACCTTTATCGTTCTCCTTGCGGCCGATGCGCGTCGGCTTGCCGCTCTTGGGGTCTACGACCTGCAAGTTGGAGATGTGGATACCCGCCTCTTTCTCGACGATGCCTCCCTGAGGATTCTGCGCATTGGGCTTGGTGGCCTTCTTGCAGATGTTCACGCCCTCGACGATCGCACGCTGCTTTTCGACATCGACCTTCAGGACTTTGCCCTGCTGCCCCTTGCTGTCGCCGGCGTTGACGTAAACCAGATCCCCCTTTTTAATATGTAATTTCACTGACATATCCGAATGTGTGTTTTAAGATTACAATACTTCGGGTGCGAGCGAGATGATCTTCATGTACTGGTCGCGCAGCTCACGGGCTACGGGACCGAAGATGCGTGTTCCGCGAATCTCACCCTGGTTGTTAAGAAGTACGACGGCATTGTCGTCGAAACGAATGTACGAACCGTTGGCACGCCGGATCTCCTTCGTGGTGCGCACGACCACGGCTTTCGAAACGGCACCCTTCTTCACGTCGCCCGAAGGCGTCGCGCTCTTCACGGCCACCACGATCTTATCGCCGATCGAAGCGTAGCGACGCTTCGTACCGCCGAGCACACGGATGCAGAGGACCTCCTTCGCACCGCTGTTGTCAGCTACTACGAGTCTGCTTTCTTGCTGTATCATAATTACTTCGCTCTTTCAATGATTTGTACTAATCTCCAACGCTTCGTCTTGCTCAGAGGTCGCGTCTCCATGATGCGTACGGTATCGCCCTCCTTGCAGGTCTCGTCCAGACACTCCGACACGAATTTCGTGGTCTTATTGACAAATTTGCCATAGATCGGATGCTTCACCTTGCGGGCCACGGCAACCACGATGGTTTTCTCCATTTTGTTGCTGACAACCACCCCAATACGCTCTTTTCTAAGATTTCTTTCCATAGGTGTAATTAACATTTAGGGTTTTTTTGACGCAGAATTGTCAGCATGCGAGCTATGTCTCTGCGGTTTTTCTTGATGATCGAAGGGTTCTCGACGGGGGAGACCGCGTGCTGCACCTTCAGCTTCGCCAGCTGCGCCTTTTCGGCTTCGATGCGCTCCTCGAGATCCTTGACCGACATCTCCTTTATTTCTGCACTTTTCATGTTGTATCCTTCTTAGATGGTGGTTTCGACGTAATCGCGCCGTACAATGAACTTGGTCGTAATCGGAAGTTTCTGCGCTCCCAGACGCAGCGCCTCCTGAGCTACGGCCAAGGGCACCCCCTCGGCCTCGAAGAGAATACGCCCCGGGGTTACAGGTGCCACGAATCCTTCGGGATTACCTTTACCCTTACCCATACGCACCTCGGCGGGTTTCTTCGTGATGGGTTTGTCGGGGAAGATGCGGATCCAGAGCTGTCCTTCACGTTTCATATAACGCGTGATCGCCTGACGCGCAGCCTCGATCTGACGGCCCGTGATCCACGAACATTCGAGCGCTTTGATGGCGAACGATCCGTATGCAAGTTGGTTACCTCTTTGAGCTAAACCTTTCATACGGCCCTTCTGCATTCTTCTAAATTTGGTCTTTTTTGGCTGTAACATCTTGAGTCTTTGCTTTAAAAGGTCCTACTTACTTATTGTTGTTGCGGCGACGGGACCCGCGGCGGTCGCCCCGCTCTCCGCGATCCCCGCGCGAACGACGATCGCCGTCGCGCTGGCCCGAAGATGCCTGCGCCGATGTGCCTGCGATTTCGAACAGATCGCGTTTGCCGTACACCGTACCGTGGCAGATCCACACCTTCACGCCCAGAATACCCACCTTGGTGAGAGCTTCCGTCAGGCAGTAATCCACGTCCGCACGGAACGTATGCAGCGGAATACGCCCCTCCTTGACGGTCTCGCTGCGCGCCATTTCCGCACCGCCCACACGGCCCGAAACCTGAATCTTGATGCCCTCGGCACCCATGCGGATCGTCGAAGCCACGGCCGTCTTCACGGCGCGGCGGAACGAAACGCGGCCTTCGAGCTGGCGGGCGATGTTCTGGCCCACGATGACGGCATCCACCTCGGGACGCTTCACCTCGAAGATATTGATCTGAATCTCCTTGCCGGTGAGCTTCTTCAGCTCCTCCTTCAGTTTGTCGACCTCCTGACCGCCCTTGCCGATGATGATGCCCGGACGCGCCGTCGAAATGGTAACGGTAACGAGTTTGAGCGTACGCTCGATGATGATCTTCGAAATACTTGCCTTCGCCAAACGGACATTCAGGTATTTGCGGATCTTGGCGTCCTCGACCAGCTTGTCGGAAAAATCCTTGCCGCCGTACCAGTTGGAATCCCAACCGCGGATGATCCCAAGACGATTTGCTATCGGATTGACTTTCTGTCCCATTTGCTTACTTCTTTTCTTCGGTTACCATTTTGTCTACTACGATCGTAACGTGGTTCGAACGCTTGCGGATGCGGTGCGCACGACCCTGCGGAGCAGCCTGAATACGTTTCAGCATGCGCCCTCCGTCCACGAAGATCTCCTTCACGCAGAGCGTCGTGTCTTCCAGACGTTCGGTCTCGTTCTTGGCCTCCCAGTTGGCGATCGCCGATTTGAGGAGTTTCTCCAAACGGATCGACGCCTCTTTCTTCGAATAGCGGAGGATACCCAGCGCCTTATTGATCTCCACGCCGCGGATGATGTCGGCCACGAGGCGCATCTTGCGGGGCGAGGTCGGGCAGTCGCGCATGACGGCGATTGCCTTCTGCTTCTTTTCAGCCTTCAGTTTCTCGGCTCTTATTGCTTTTCTTGCACCCATTTTCTACCTATTTTTTCTTGTTACCACTGTGCCCACGGAATGTACGGGTGGGAGCGAACTCGCCGAGTTTGTGCCCTACCATATTCTCAGTAACATACACCGGAATGAATTTGTTTCCGTTGTGGACAGCGATCGTCTGACCCACGAAGTCAGGCGAAATCATACTTGCTCGCGACCATGTTTTGATCACCGACTTTTTGTTGCTCTCGGCCTGAGCTACGACCTTGGCTTCGAGTTTCGGCTCAATGTACGGTCCTTTTTTCAATGAACGGCTCATTATGTACTCTATTTAATTATTTTTTCTTCGAAATAATAAACTTAGAGGTCGTCTTCTTCGGGTTACGAGTCTTGTAGCCCTTAGCCAAGAGACCCTTGCGCGAACGCGGGTGTCCGCCCGACGCACGGCCTTCGCCGCCACCCATCGGGTGATCGACCGGGTTCATCACCACGCCGCGGTTGCGCGGGCGGCGGCCCAGCCAGCGTTCGCGGCCGGCCTTGCCCGAACTCTCGAGG
This sequence comes from Alistipes sp. CHKCI003, assembly GCF_900021155.1. Taxonomy (GTDB): domain Bacteria; phylum Bacteroidota; class Bacteroidia; order Bacteroidales; family Rikenellaceae; genus Alistipes; species Alistipes excrementavium. The sequence continues at coordinate 70,121 of NZ_FCNT01000050.1, read as the reverse complement.
TTGTGGTCGAGGTTCGAAACGACGCCGATCGTCGCGCGGCAGGTTACGAGTACCATACGAGTCTCGCCTGAAGGCAGTTTGATGATGGCGAACTTGCCTTCACGCGCCAAAAGTTGAGCATACGAGCCGGCCGAGCGAGCCATCGCGGCGCCCTGACCCGGGTAGAGTTCGATATTGTGGATCACCGTACCCAGCGGAATTTCGCTCAGATAGAGCGTATTGCCCACCTCAGGAGCGACGCCTGCGCCGCTCATCACGGTCTGACCCACCTGAAGGCCGTTCGGTGCGATGATGTAGCTCTTCACACCGTCGGCATATACCAGAAGTGCAATGCGAGCCGTACGATTGGGATCGTACTCGATAGTCTTTACAGTGGCTACTACGCCGTCTTTCGTGCGCTTGAAGTCGATGTTGCGGTACATCCGCTTGTGGCCGCCGCCGATGTAGCGGACCGTCATCTTACCGGAGTTGTTGCGGCCGCCGGAGCTCTTCTTCACGCTGAGCAACGACTTTTCGGGGACGTTCGTCGTGATCTCGTCGAACGTGCCGATGATCTTATGTCTTGTACCTGCGGTTACAGGCTTGAACTTTCTTACTGCCATCTTCGTTAGATATTACTGTAAAAATCTATCTTGTCTCCATCCTTCAAGGTAACGATCGCCTTCTTGAAGTTATTCGCGCGGCCCTCCAGCAGACCCGCCTTCGTATAGCGGCTCTTGCGCTTGCCCATGTAGTTCACGGTGTTCACGTCTTTAACGACGACGTTGTACATCTGCTCCACGGCATTCCGGATCTGCAGCTTGTTAGCTCTTGTGTCCACGATAAAACCGTAGCGATTCAACTTATCGCCCTGAATCGTCATTTTCTCGGTCAAAACCGGCTTAATAATAATTTCCATCTTGTACAGCGAATTTTAAGCTAACATTGTATTGAGGACATTCTCCGCGCCCTCCACCAAAACGATCGCCGAAGCGTTCATCACGTCGTACGTGCAGAGATTCCGAGCCAGAACGGGCTTCACGTAGGGGAGGTTGCGGCAGGAGAGCTGCAGGTTCACGTTCGACTCCGGCAGCACCATCAGCACCTTCTTGTCCGAAACTTTCAGCGCATCGGCCAGCGCCACGACGTTCTTGGTCTTCGGGACCTCCATCGAGGGCGACTCCACGACACAAATCGCACCGGCCCGAGCCTTGTAGGTCAGTGCGCTGCGGCGCGCCAGCTGTTTGAGCTTCTTGTTCAGTTTGAAGCTGTAATCGCGGGGCACGGGCCCGAACACGCGGCCGCCGCCCGGGAACAGGGGCGACTTGATGCTGCCCGCACGCGCACCGCCGGTGCCTTTCTGACGCTTGAGCTTGCGCGTGGAACCGGCAACCTCGTTGCGCTGCTTCGACTTGTGGGTACCCTGACGCTGGTCGGCGAGGTACTGCTTCACATCGAGATAGATCGCGTGGTCATTAGCTTCCACGCCGAAGACTGCGTCCGAAAGAACCACCTTGCGGCCGGTCTCATTTCCTTGGGTATTGTATACGGCTAATTCCATACTACTTCTCAATCGTTAAATAAGCACCTTTTGCCCCGGGAATCGAACCTTTCACAAGGATCAGATTGTTTTCGGGAATTACTTTCAAAACCCGCAGGTTCAGAACCTTCACCTGCTCGCCGCCCATCCGGCCCGGCAGACGTTTGCCGGGGAACACGCGCGAAGGATAGGACGACGCACCCAGCGAACCGGGCTTGCGCTGACGGTTGTGCTGGCCGTGGGTCTGGCCGCCCACGCCGCCGAAGCCGTGGCGTTTCACGACGCCCTGAAAGCCCTTGCCCTTCGAGATCCCCGTTACGTCGACCCAATCCTCCTCCGAGAACAGATCCACGGTGAGCGTGTCTCCGAGGTTCACTTCGGGCATTCCCTTGAACTCCGCGAGCTTGCGCTTGGGAGTGGTGCCGGCCTTCTTGAAGTGTCCTAACAAACTGTTGCTGGTGTGTTTTTCACTCTTCTCGTCATAGGCAATCTGCACCGCCTCGTAAGCATCCTTCTCGACGGTTTTGATTTGCGTAACTACACACGGACCAGCCTCAATGACAGTGCATGGTATGTTCTTACCCTCGGCACTGTAAACGGAAGTCATTCCGATTTTCTTTCCAATAAGTCCTGACATTTCTTGTCAAATTACGTTTGTTATGAAATAAGTGATCTTGTTTTTCGGTACATGCCCCAAGATCAGACCTTGATCTCCACCTCTACGCCCGAGGGAAGCTCCAGTTTCATCAGAGCGTCGATCGTTTTGGGCGTCGACGAATAGATATCGAGGATGCGCTTGAACGTGCAGAGCTGGAACTGCTCGCGCGCCTTCTTGTTGACGAAGGTCGAGCGGTTCACGGTAAAGATCTGCTTGCGTGTGGGCAGAGGCACGGGACCGCTCACGACGGCACCCGTACTCTTTACGGTCTTCACGATCTTCTCGGCCGATTTATCGACGAGGTTGTGATCGAACGACTTCAATTTGATTCTAATTTTCTGGCTCATATAATTTTTCTATTCTAAATCCTTACGTTTACCACTCGCCTTCTCGATGATCTCCTTCGCAAGATTGGCGGGAACCTCTTCGTAGTGCGAGAACTCCATCGAGGAGGTCGCGCGGCCCGACGAAATCGTGCGCAGCACGGTTACGTAGCCGAACATTTCCGACAGAGGCACCTTCGCCTTCACCACGCGGGCCGTACCCTTCGACTCCATGCCGGTGATCTGGCCGCGGCGCTTGTTCAGGTCGCCGATGATGTCGCCCATGTTCTCTTCGGGCGTAACGACCTCGACCTCCATGATCGGCTCCATGATGACCGAACCGGCCTTGGGGGCTGCATTGCGATAGCCGTTGCGAGCGGCGATTTCGAACGAGAGCTGGTCGGAGTCCACGGGGTGGAACGAACCGTCCTTCAGGGTGATCTTCATCGAGTCCATGGTGTAACCCGCCAGAGCGCCGTTGGCCATCGCCGCTTCGAAACCTTTCTGAACGGCGGGGATGAACTCCTTGGGAATGTTGCCGCCCTTCACTTCGTCGACGAACGTAAGACCCATCTTGCCCTCCTCGGCAGGACCGATCTCGAAGATGATGTCGGCGAACTTGCCGCGGCCGCCCGTCTGCTTCTTGAAGACTTCGCGGTGCTGCACGGTCTGCGTGAGCGCCTCCTTGTAGTTCACCTGCGGAGCGCCCTGCGTGATCTCGACGCCGAATTCGCGGCGCAGACGGTCCACGATGATATCGAGGTGCAGCTCGCCCATACCGCTGATGACGGTCTGACCCGAATCCTCGTCCGTGTGTACGGTGAACGTCGGATCTTCCTCGGCCAGCTTCGCCAGCGCGATACCCAGCTTGTCGAGGTCCTTCTGCGTCTTGGGCTCCACGGCCAGACCGATCACCGGTTCGGGGAAGGTCATCTGTTCCAGCACGATCGGACGATCCTCCGCACAGAGCGTGTCGCCCGTACGGATCTCCTTGAACCCGACGGCCGCACAGATATCGCCCGCACCGACGGTCTCCATCGGATTCTGCTTGTTGGCGTGCATCTGGTAAATACGGCTGATACGCTCGCGCTTGCCGCTGCGGGAGTTCAGCACGTAGGAACCGGCGTCGAGTTTGCCCGAATAGACGCGGACGAAAGCCAGACGGCCCACGAAAGGATCGGTAGCGATCTTGAACGCCAAACCGCAGAACGGTTCGCTCTCGGATGCGAGGCGCGTCTCCTCCTCGTCGGTCTTGGGGTTGATTCCCTTAACGGCGGGAATATCCAGCGGCGAAGGGAGGAAAGCCATCGCGTAGTCCAGCAATTTCTGCACGCCCTTGTTGTGGAACGACGAACCGCAGAGCATCGGCACGATCTGCATCGAAATTGTCGCTTTGCGGATCGCAGCCAGCAGTTCGTCCGGCGTGATCGACTCGGGATCCTCGAAGAACTTCTCCATCAGCGCATCGTCCGTGGCAGCCGCCTCCTCGATGAGCTTGCCGCGCCACTCGGCGGCTTCGGCCTTCATCGCCTCGGGAATTTCGCGGATTTCGAAGTTGTCGCGGACGGTCTTGTTGTCGTTGTAGTAGATCGCGTTATTATATATAAGGTCTACCAATCCCTCGAATTTGTCCTCGGCACCGATGGGCAGTACGACCGGCAGAGCCGTCGCGCCGAAGTGCTTCTTGATCTGAGCGCACACCGAGAAGAAATCGGCGCCCGTGCGGTCCATCTTGTTGACGTAGCCGATGCGGGGCACGTTGTATTTGTCGGCCTGACGCCATACGGTCTCCGACTGAGGCTCTACGCCGCCCACGGCGCAGAACGTGGCGATCGCACCGTCCAGAACGCGGAGCGAACGCTCCACCTCGACCGTGAAGTCCACGTGTCCCGGGGTGTCGATCAGGTTGATCTGGTACTGCTGGTCCTTGTAGTTCCAGTAGGCCGTCGTCGCGGCCGAAGTGATCGTGATGCCGCGCTCCTGTTCCTGAACCATCCAGTCCATCGTTGCGCCGCCCTCGTGCACCTCGCCGATCTTATGGGTCTTACCCGTATAGAAAAGGATACGCTCCGACGTCGTGGTTTTACCGGCATCGATGTGGGCCATGATACCGATATTGCGCGTATAGTGTAAATCTCTTGTTGCCATCTGTTACGTCTTCGGTTAGAATCTGAAGTGTGCGAATGCCTTGTTGGCCTCGGCCATGCGGTGCATCTCCTCCTTGCGCTTGAAGGCGGCACCCTGCTGGTTGTAGGCATCCACGATTTCGCCTGCGAGTTTGTCAGCCATCGTCTTACCGGCACGCTTGCGCGAATAAAGGACAAGGTTTTTCATGGAAATAGAAATCTTGCGCTCGGGCCGGACCTCCATCGGGACTTGGAACGTCGCACCGCCGATTCGCTTCGATTTCACTTCGACTTGGGGTGTGATATTCTCAAGAGCCTGTTTCCAGACTTCCAGAGGAGATTTATCAGCATCCTTCATCTTCTTGCCCACCAGTTCCAGAGAGTCGTAGAAAATGGTGTAGGCAATACTCTTCTTACCATCCAGCATGAGGTTGTTCACGAAACGGGTTACCTCGATGTCGTTGAACTTCGGATCCGGAAGTAGAATTCGCTTTTTTGGCTTAGCTTTTCTCATTGTCGTTGGCTAAAATAAATGATTGCTTTGTTGTAGTCGTTTTCTCGTTCGGTTATTTGCCTGCCTTGGGGCGTTTGGCTCCGTACTTCGAACGGCGCTGACGGCGCCCGTCCACACCGGCCGAGTCGAGTGCGCCGCGCACGAGGTGGTAACGCACGCCCGGGAGGTCCTTCACACGGCCGCCGCGGACCAGCACGATGGAGTGCTCCTGCAAGTTGTGGCCTTCGCCCGGAATGTAGGCATTCACCTCCTTGCCGTTGGTCAGCCTCACGCGGGCAACCTTACGCATCGCCGAGTTCGGCTTCTTGGGAGTCGTGGTGTACACGCGCGTACATACGCCTCGGCGCTGCGGACATGCGGCCAGTGCCGGAGACTTCGACTTGTCTTCCATGCTCACCCGGCCGTTACGAACTAACTGTTGAATAGTTGGCATTTCTTTTGGTTTTTGTCCTTAATTGTTAATTAAAAATCCATTCCCATTGTCCAAAATGGATTGCAAAGGTAGGCATTTTTTCGGAAATACAATATATAGACAGCGCTTTTTCGTCCTTTTTTCAGGAATTTAATGTTTTTCCCATTCTTTTTATTTATCGAATTTAAAATATTATAAGTCATTATTTATGCAAATATAACAAACCCGCTATCAATCTGCGCATTCTGAGCTCCGGTCCGCATGCGCGGCAACAAGCAGGACGGTGCAGGGTGCGGCCACCGCACCGCCCTGCAAATTTCCCGAATCCGGGCGTACCGCAAATACCCGACGATCGCATCCGCCGTTTCCCGCAAACGGCTCGCCGTCGAACCGTATCAAACTGTCTATGGGCGATTTGCAATCCATCCGTCGCACCGGACCGAGCACGAACCGCATCCCGTCGCGCGAAGCGGCGCCCCGATCCACCGCCAACTCCCCGTACTCGGCAGTCGGAATCGTTCAGCAGTTCGAACTCTCCGAAAGCGAAGTCGCAACCGCCGCACACCAGCCCGCCTCCGAACCAACACCCGTCGCGGCAGAGGCACAATGCGGGCGGCAGGGGGGGGGCAGAGGCGACGCGGTCCGCGTACTTGCATGATTACCTTCGTCTTCCTCTCCGGTCCTTGCAGGTTACGCGAATCGGCGGCTCCGACGCCGATCCCGCGGCCTGCGGATCAAGCAGCTCCCCGCCCGCTGTCCAAACGCCCCGCCGCACGCCGTCCGCTTTTCACGCACGAAATATCCGGCGACGATGCGGGGCGGACAAACGAATTTGTTTGTATATTTGCCGGAGATTTCTGTTTCCCGAACCGAACAAAAAGCCGAAAACCGATGGAATACAATTTTAAAGAGCTGGAATCCAAGTGGCAGCGATACTGGAAAGAACATAAGACCTACAAGGTCGAGCGAGACCCCTCGCGGCCGAAATTCTACGTGCTCGACATGTTTCCCTACCCCTCGGGCGCGGGGCTGCACGTGGGCCATCCGCTCGGCTACATCGCCTCGGACATCTACTCGCGCTACAAGCGTCAGAAGGGATTCAACGTGCTGCACCCGATGGGCTACGACGCATTCGGACTGCCTGCGGAGCAGTATGCCATCCAGACGGGGCAGCATCCCGCCGCAACGACCGAGCGCAACATCGCCCGCTACCGCGAGCAGCTCGACAAGATCGGGTTCTCGTTCGACTGGGACCGCGAAGTGCGCACGTGCGATCCGAAATACTACAAGTGGACCCAGTGGGCCTTCCTCGAAATGTTCGGCCACTACTACGACAAACGGGCCCGGCGGGCCCGGCCGATCGCCGAACTCGAAGCCGCCTTCGCGGCCGGCGGCACCCGGGACGTCGACGCCGCCTGCACGCAGGAGCTTCGTTTCACGGCGGCGGAGTGGAACGGCTGGAACGAACGCGAACGCGAACGGGTGCTTCAGAACTACCGTCTCGCCTACCGCGCCGACACGATGGTCAACTGGTGTCCGCAACTGGGCACGGTGCTCGCCAACGACGAAGTGCGCGACGGCCTCTCGGTGCGCGGCGGCTATCCTGTGGAGCAGAAACGGATGAAGCAGTGGTTGCTGCGCGTAACGGCCTATGCCCAGCGGATGCTCGACGGGCTGGAAAAACTCGCATGGAGCGAGTCGCTCAAGGAGATCCAGCGCAACTGGATCGGCCGTTCGGTCGGCGCGCAGCTCTTCTTCGACCTGAAAGGCTCGGACCGGAAACTGGAGGTCTTCACGACCCGCCCCGACACGATCTTCGGCGTAACGTTCATGGTCATCGCCCCCGAACACGAGCAGGCGGAGGAGCTGACGACGCCCGACCGCCGCGCCGCCGTCGAAGCCTACATCGCCGAAGCGCGCAAGCGGTCGGAACGCGAACGCATCGCCGAGACGCGGCGCGTGAGCGGTGTCTTCACGGGCTCCTACGCCGTCAACCCGTTCACCGGCAAGGAGATACCGGTCTATATTTCGGACTACGTGCTGGCCGGCTACGGCACGGGCGCCATCATGGCCGTACCGGCCCACGACTCGCGCGACTGGGCTTTCGCCCGCCATTTCGGACTGGAGATCGTGCCCGTGGTCGAGGGCGGCGACGTGGAGAAAGCCTCCTACGACGCCAAGGAGGGCCGGCTCATCCACTCGGATTTCCTCGACGGCAGGCAGGTGAAGGAGGCGATCGAACTGATGTTCGCGGAGATCGAACGCCGCGGATTGGGCAGGCGGCTGGTGAACTACCGCCTGCGCGACGCCATCTTCTCGCGCCAGCGCTATTGGGGCGAGCCGTTCCCGATCTATTACAAGAACGACACGGCCTGCCCGCTGCCCGCGGAAGCGTTGCCGCTGGAACTGCCGCCGATCGGCGACTTCGGCCCCACGCCCGAGGGCGAACCGCCGCTGGCCCGCGCCGAGGGGTGGCACACGGCCGAGGGATACCCCTACGAACTGTCGACCATGCCGGGTTTCGCCGGATCGTCGGCCTACTACCTGCGCTACATGGACCCGCACAACGACGAGGCGCTCGTGGGCCGCGAAGCGAACGAATACTGGCGCGACGTCGACCTTTACGTAGGCGGCATCGAACACGCCACGGGACACCTGATGTACTCGCGCTTCTGGAACATGTTCCTCTACGACTTGGGCTGCGTCTGCGAAGAGGAGCCCTTCAAGAAGCTGGTGAATCAGGGCATGATCCAAGGCCGTTCGAACTTCGTCTACCGCGTGGTCGGCACCGACAAGTTCGTTTCGCTGGGACTGAAGGACCGCTACGAGACTCAGGAGATCCACGTCGACGTGAACCTCGTGCGCAACGACATCCTCGACCTCGACGCCTTCCGCGCATGGATGCCCGACTTCCGCAACGCGGAGTTCATCCTCGAAGAGGGGAAGTACGTCTGCGGCTGGGCCGTGGAGAAGATGTCGAAGTCGATGTACAACGTCGTCAACCCCGATTACATCGTCGACCGTTACGGCGCCGACACGCTCCGCATGTACGAAATGTTCCTCGGCCCGCTCGAACAGTCGAAGCCGTGGGACACGAACGGCATCGACGGCGTGCACAAGTTCCTGCGCCGTTTCTGGAGCCGCTTTTTCGACCGCGACGACCGTTTCGCCGTGAGCGACGGGCGGGCCACGGACAAGGAGCTCAAGACCCTGCATAAAACGATCAGAAAAGTGAGCGAGGACATCGAGAACTTCTCGTTCAACACCGCCGTGGCGGCCTTCATGATCTGCCTCAACGAGCTGGGCGAATGCAGCAAGCGCGAGGTGCTCGAACCCCTCGTCGTGCTGCTCGCTCCGTTCGCGCCGCATCTGGCCGAGGAGCTGTGGCACCGCCTCGGGCACGACGGTACGGTCTGCGACGCCCCCTATCCCGTCTGCGACGAGCGCTACCTCGCCGAGAGCGCCTTCGAATACCCCGTGTCGGTCAACGGCAAACTCCGCTTCAAGAGAGAGTACCCGCTCGACGCCGCGACCGCCGACATCGAGGCCGACGTGGTGCGCGCTCCCGAAGCACAGAAGTGGCTGGAAGGCAAGACTCCCAAGAAGGTGATCGTCGTGAAGGGCAAGATCATCAACATCGTGCTCTGACGCGGCATCGACCGCCGTCCGACGCAAGGGGCGGGGCGGTCCAAGCGGCATCGACCGCCATCCGACGTAAGGAGAGGGGCGGTCCAACAAGTTTTCCGACCTTTCGGAAATTGTCCGTCCGGTACAACTCCCGAATAGCGGCACGAATAAAAAGGAGCCGTCCGACAACTCTCGGACAGTTCCCTTTCGTTCCGTTCGCGGCCGCGCCTCAACGATCGCAGGCCGCAGCATACGCCCGGCCCGCACACCTGCCGGGACACCGGCCGGCGCGGTCCCGTCCTGCGAAAATCCCCGGGAAAAACCGTCCCCGGCCTCCGCCGCAAAAGGGCGCCCCGACCTCGCGGCGCACGGATTCCGCACGGTCTTTTCCGCACGCGCGCCGGACGACGGCTCCTTTGTTTTTGCGGAATAAATCGCTATCTTTGCCGTCAAAAGAGCATCCTCTATGGCAGACAACAGCATTCTGAGCCGTCTCGACGGCCTGAAACTCAAATACGAAGAGACGGGGCAGAAACTCACCGACCCCGAGGTGATCGCCGACGTCAAACAGTTCGTACAGCTCAACAAGGAGTACAAGGAGCTGGAACCGATCGTCGAGACCTCCGACCGCTTCCGCACGGCGCTGGCCAATCTGGCCGAAGCGAAGGACGTTCTGGCCAACGACAAGGACGAGGAGATGCGCGAGATGGCCCGCGCCGAGATCGCCGAGCTGGAACCCGCGATCGCACGCATGGAGGAGGAGATCAAATTGCTGCTGATCCCCAAAGACCCGCAGGACGAGAAGAACGCCATCCTCGAAATCCGCGGCGGTACGGGCGGCGACGAAGCGGCGATCTTCGCCGGCGACCTGCTGCGCATGTACACCAAATACATCGAGAACAAGGGGTGGCGCTACGAGATCACCTCCTTCTCGGACGGCGCCGCGGGCGGCTACAAGGAGGTGGTGCTGAAAGTTACGGGGCAGAACGTCTACGGCACCCTCAAATACGAATCGGGCGTGCACCGCGTGCAGCGCGTGCCGCAGACCGAGACGCAGGGCCGCGTGCACACCTCGGCCGCTTCGGTGGCCGTGCTGCCCGAAGCCGAGGAGTTCGACGTCGAGATCTCGATGAACGACATCCGCAAGGACATCTTCTGCGCCAGCGGCCCGGGCGGACAGTCGGTCAACACGACCTACTCGGCCATCCGCCTCACCCACATCCCGACGGGCATCGTCGTGCAGTGTCAGGATCAGAAGTCGCAGCTCAAGAATTTCGACAAGGCGTTCGCCGAATTGCGCACGCGCGTCTTCAACCTCGAATATTCGAAGTATCTCGACGAAATCGCCTCGAAACGCAAGACGATGGTCTCGACGGGCGACCGCTCGGCCAAGATCCGCACCTACAACTACCCGCAGGGACGCATCACCGACCACCGCATCAACTACACGATCTACAACCTCTCGGCTTTCATGGACGGCGACATACAGGACGTGATCGACCATCTGATCGTGGCCGAGAACGCCGAACGGCTGAAAGAGAGCGAACTCTGAATCTTCGGACAGGACGGGACCTTCCGCTTTCCCGCAGCGGCCGACTTTTCCGATATTCCCCCGGCTCGATCATGACGACCATGCAGCACGCGACACCGAATCGTTTCGACGAAGAGGTATACGACATCGTACGGCAGATTCCGGCCGGACGGGTGGCGGCCTACGGCGAAATCGCACGGCTGGCCGGCGAACCGCACTATGCTCGCCGAGTGGGCCGAGCCATGGCCTGCGCACCTGCGGGAGTGCCCTGCCACCGCGTCGTCGCAAGCGGCGGAAGGCTCGTCCCGGGTTGGGGAGCCCAGCGCGGCCTGCTCGAAGCGGAAGGAGTCGCCTTCCGGGCCAACGGATGCGTGGACATGACGCGCCATCGCTGGACCGACGAACTGTACGCCGCGTCCGAACGATGATCCGGGCGCAGGCCGCACGCTCCTCCATCGAAAAAGGCCGTCCGGCAGCGACCGTCCGAAGAAGAGGGGAGACGCGCTCCAAGGATCGCGGGAGAAGAGACCGTATCATCGAGCCGTCTCAGGACCGGCGAAAAAGTTTTCGTACCCGATCGACGGGACGACGGAGAGGACGAAGAAAGGAAGGCGGGGGGGGCGAAGATCGAATCGTCCGGCAGCACAGCGCAAGGCATCGCGCATCGCAACCGACCGACAGAGGAGCCCCGGCAGCCGACCGGACACGGCGACGGACCGACAGGAGAGGGGCGACAAGAGTGGGGCAGACAGTCTCCCGTCCGAGAGCGGCGAAGGGCAAGTTCCGGCGCATGCAGATCGTCCGCCGAACCGCCCGAAACGGACGGATGCGTGCGGAGCGCCGGCACCGGCCTCCGCCCATCGGAATCCGATACGGGAAAGGGCTCCGGACAATAGAAACGGCTGCACTGCGTTATCCGTAAAAGCAAAGTTCGTCCGCAGGCTCCCCCCCCTCCTCCCGTTGGCGGCGTGCTTCGGTTCTGCAACGGCCATGACACGTGCTTCGGGGACGGCCGGCCGCACGGGGCTGCGGCGAACCGGCGGCATAGCCGAACGGCGCAGCCGGTCAAACCGCAATCGGCCTGCGAACAAAACCGCAGACAAAGAAAAGATACAAAATACCGAAACATGAGAAGCTCCACGACCATCCTTACCGCAGCCGCGGTCTTTCTGCTCGCCACCGCCGCAGCACAGGAACCGCTCTACATCGTCAACGGCGAGCCGCGGGAGCACATCCGCAACATCCCGCCCGACTGGATCGAAAATGCGGAGAGGCTGCCCGCAGACGAGGAGACCATCGCCCGCTACGGCCAACGCGCCGCAAACGGCGTGATGATCGTTACGCTCTGCCACGACCGTACGGCACGCTTCACGGGCGGACGGTCGTTCGAAGAGTATATCGCCGCCCGCGTCGACTGGCCGCAGGACGAACCCGCAGCGCGGGTCATCCTGCGCTACACCGTTACGATCGAAGGCCGTGTCGCGGTCGACAAGGTACTCGAAGCCACCGACAAACGTCTGCGGCGGCGCGTGCTGAAAGCCGTGGAGGAGGCGCCCGCTTGGGAGCCTGCGACGAAACAAGGCGTCCCCGTCGCGAGCGAAGGCGTACTGCACATCCAACTCCCCGCCGGCAAACAGATGCCGCGCGAGGTGGAAGTCGTCCTCCGATAAATCCGCATCTTCCGATCCCGTCCCGGATATTCCGGTCCCGGCATAAACGGATAAACCCGTTCTCGTCCCCGGCCTCCCCTGCTTCCGGCACGGAGGGGCGCCCCGGAAAACCCGGATAAAATTCGTTTTTGTACCCGACTTATTCGTATCTTTGCCCCTGCATGCAACAGTACCTCACCCTCTCCGAATTGCAGCGGCTCGTCAAGGCCACCCTCGACGAGCATTTCGCCTCGCCCCTGTGGGTCAGTGCCGAGATCGCCGAAATCAAGGTCAACTACTCGGGGCACTGCTACATGGAGCTGGTGGAGAAGGGCGGCGACAACGGCGTGCCCACGGCTCAGGCGCGGGCCGTGATCTGGCGCAGCGCCTATCCCCGCATCGCGGCCTGCTTCGAGACCGAGACCGGACAACGGCTCGCGGCCGGCATCCGCATACTGGCCAAAGTCGCCGTCTCCTACCACGAACTCTACGGGTTCTCGCTCCGCATCACGGAGATCGACGCCGCCTATACGCTCGGCGACATGGAGCGGCAGCGGCAGGAGACCATAGCCCGCCTCCGGCAGGACGGCGTGTGGGATATGAACCGCGAAATTCCGATTCCGCTGCCCGTGCAGCGGGTGGCGGTGGTGTCGAGCGCGAACGCCGCAGGTTACCGCGACTTCTGCAAGGAGCTCGAAAAAAGCCCCTACCGGATCGAACACCGCCTCTTCGACGCCTTCATGCAGGGCGCCGCGGCCGAAGAGTCGATCATCGAAGCGCTCTGTGCAGCGGCCGACGCCGGAGAGGCATTCGACGCTGCGGTCATCATCCGCGGCGGCGGCTCGGCCAGCGACCTCAACTGCTTCAACGCCTACCGGCTCTGCTCCTACGTCGCGCAGTTTCCGCTGCCCGTGTTGACCGGCATCGGACACGACAAGGACACGAGCGTGGCGGACATGGTGGCGCACACGGCGCTCAAAACCCCGACCGCAGTGGCCGTATGGCTCGTCGAACGGGCCGCCGAGGCCGATGCGCAGCTCGACACCGCGGCCCAGCAGCTCCACGACGCGACCGTAGCGATGATCCGCAGCCACGAACTGGCGCTCCAACGTTTGCAGGGCGAGGCAGCCCAGTCCTCGTGGGGCCTCACCGCACGACTTGCCGCACGGCTCGACCATCTCGCAGCACAGCTACCGGACGCGGCGAAGAGCTTCCTCGCACGGCAGGGCGAACGCCTCGCAGCCGCCGAAGAGCTCGTCGGCAGCCGTTCGCCGCAGCGTATCCTGCGGCTCGGATTCGCCGTGGTGCGCAGCGAAGGCAGGGCCGTAGTCTCGGCCCGCGAGGTCCGGCCCGGCCAGCGGCTCGAAATCGAAGTAGCCGACGGTCGCTTCACGGCCGAAGTGAAATAAAGACGAAGACCGGCGATCCGGACCGGAAACGGCGGCCGGCCTTCGCGGATACATGGACGGAGACGTTCGACCGCCGTCCCTTTTCGTCAAACCGGATGCAGAATCGGATGCGATCCGGATGTCGACGGGGAGAGCGGAGACCGACGAATATCCGACGTTTTCGGTAAGCCGAGGACGGAGCCGAACTCGTCCGGCAGACTGCCGACGCAGGGGAAACGTCCCCCAAAAAAAGAATGAAAAATATGGCTAAGAAAGAGATCGCCTATGCCGAAGCGATGGCCGAGATCGAACGCATCCTCACGCGCTTCCGCAGCGAGGAGATGGACGTGGACAGCCTCGCGGCCGAGGTGAAACGCGCGACGGAGCTGATCGGGCTCTGCAAGGAGCGGCTCCGCAAGGCGGAGAGCGACGTGAAGAAAATTTTGGAATAGGAGAGGCGGCCCAATGCGGCAGGCCGAAGGGAAAGAATGAATTTCTTTCTTCCGTTTCCCTGCGTCGGCAGTCTGCCGGACGAGTTCGGCTCCGTCCTCGGCTTACCGAAAACGTCGGACATCGTCGTCCCACTTCGTTAAGCCGGGGGGGGGAGCTGGAGACGGAAGCGATTCGGATGTCGATGCAGAGGCGGCCGAAAACGACCCGACGACACACGCCTGCGAACTCTCCGCCTCGGGGGCCTGACGTCCGGTACGGAGAGAGGAAGAGGGAGGTGTGTGTCGGCAGAACGTCGGCCGACGCGATGCACGTCGTCGGCCGGACCGCAGGCACGAAAACGCCGCACGGACGGCAGTCGCAAGGCCGTTCGGCAACCGTCTCCGCCCGAACGCTTTTCCCACCGTCCGGGATGCGTCTGGGAAAAACACGACAAGACCGGCCCGACGCCGGAAGAGAAAAAAGTATGAAAAAATTCGTCAAATGGTGCCTCAACCATGTGCCGCGCCCCGCCATGCAGCGCCTCGCGGGCTGGAGCGTGCCGCTCATGGGGCTGTGTTACAAAGGCAAAGGACGCGAGTGCCCCCTCTGCGGAGCCGAATACCGCCGCTTCCTGCCCTACGGCTATGTCGTGCCGCGCCCCGACGCGCTCTGCCCGCGCTGCCTCGCACTCGAACGCCACCGCCTGCTCTGGCTTTGGCTCACGCGCGAAACGGACCTCGCGGAGCGGCGTCCGCGTCTGCTCCACATCGCGCCCGAAGTGTGCCTCGGGCGGCGGCTGAAGAGAATATACGCCTCCGAACCGTCGCGTTACGTAACGGCCGACCTCGAAAGTCCGCTCGCGGATCTTCACTTCGACATCCAACGGATCCCGTTGCCCGACGCTTCGTTCGACGCGGTGATCTGCAACCATATCCTCGAACACGTCGCCGACGACCGCGCCGCTCTGCGCGAGCTGCACCGCATTCTGTGTCCGGGCGGCTGGGGCATCGTGCTCTCGCCCGTCGATCGTGCACGCGCCGAGACCTTCGAGGACGACTCGATCACCGACCCCGCGGAACGGACCCGCCTCTTCGGGCAGTACGACCACCGGCGCGTCTTCGGCCGCGACTATCCCGACCGGCTGCGCAGCACCGGATTCGAAGCCGAAGAGATCGACTACGCCGCCCGCTTCACGCCCGAAGAACGCGAACGCTACGCTTTAGCCAACGACAGAATTTACCTCGTCAAAAAACCATGAAACCCATCAAGACCAACTCCTTGCGCGCATGGATCGTCGCCGTGCGACCATACAGTTTCGGTGCGGCCGCGATTCCCGTCGCCGCCGGTACGGCCCTCGCATGGCACGACGGCGCCTTCCGCTGGCAGCCCGCCCTGCTGTGTCTCCTGTTCGCGCTGCTGATGCAGTGCGTGGCCAACCTCGTGAACGACCTCTTCGACTTTCTGAAAGGTTCGGACCGACCCGACCGGCTCGGCCCCGACCGCGCTTTCGCCAAGGGATACATCACGCCGCCGGCCATGAAAGCGGGCATCGCCCTCTTCACGGCCGCCGCCGCAGCCGTCGGCATCGGACCGCTCTGGTACGGCGGCTGGTGGCTCGTCTGGATCGGACTGCTCTGCGTAGCGGCCGCCTACCTCTATACGGCAGGACCGTGGCCGCTGGCCTACAAGGGGCTGGGCGATGCGGCCGTCGTCCTCTTTTTCGGGATCGTGCCGCTCGGATTCACCTACTACGTGCAGGCCCGGACGTGGACGACGGAGACCACCTTCGCGGCGCTCGCCTGCGGGCTCGTGATCGACACGATGCTGATGGTCAACAATTTCCGCGACCGGGAGGAGGACGCCCGGTGCGGCAAACGCACCGTCGTGGTCCGTTTCGGCAAAGGGTTCGGCAAATGGGGCTACTTCGCGCTCGGCACCGGGGCGATGCTGTGCTGCCTGCCGCTGGCGATCCGGGGATCGTACTGGGCTCTCGCTCTTCCCGCAGCGTGGTGGCTGCTGCTGTTCGTGCCGGCATGGCGGAGGATGGTGCGGACGGATCACGGCGAGGCGCTCAACGCCTCGCTGGGCGAAACGGCCCGCAATCTGCTCCTCTTCGGAGTGTTGCTGACCCTCGGAATCCTGATTCAGTAGAGGAAAAAGACGATCCCTGCGAAATGGCAGAGCGCACCGAGGTCGATCGTCAGATGCCAGACCATGTGGTGATAGCGGAATCCCTTATTCGCATAGATCCACGCACCGAACGTATAGCAAAGGCCGCCAGCGGCGATCAGCGCCAGCAGCGGCACCGAAGCATGACGCACGAAGGTCGGGAGGAAAAAGACGATCGTCCATCCCATCACGAGGTAGATCGTAAGGCTCAGGGCCGGAATCGGGCGTTTCGACAGCGATTTGTAGAAGATGCCGAAGAGCACCATCGTCCATTGCAGCGCGGCGATGAAGATGCCCTGCCAGCCGCCGATCACCACGAGAGCGATCGGCGTATAGGTGCCGGCGATGGCGACGAAGATGCAAATGTGGTCGAGGACATGGAACACGGCCTTGTGCTTCGACGCAGGAGGCATCGAATGGTAGAGCGTCGATGCGAGCAGCATCAGAAAAATCGAGATCACGAAGACGCTCACCGAGACGGCCGCCACGACCGGCTCGGGATCGCGGACGTAGGCCCAAACCGCCGCGAACGGCAGCGCCGCCAGCGCGACGAGCGACATGACGCCGTGTGTCAGCGTATTGGCGATCTCCTCGCCCCGCGTAGGTACGTAGACCCTTTTCGTTTTTTCCCGTTCCATACTTTCCGACGATTCGTTCATGCCTTCCGCAAGGCGTTCGTTTTCCGGCGGTGCCCCGCCCGCAGCCGACGCGGCCAACAGCATCCCGCCCCTCAGAGGCACCCGGCCACGCCGCCGCACGGCCGCGGCCGGCCGCACACCGGCTGCGCTTCAAAAATAGCGATTTTTTTCTTATCTTTGTCTGCGAGGGTATAAGGTTGGTATAGAATGGACGTTACACGTTACGACAAATTGCGCGACCTCGCACGGACCGGCTTCTCGGCCGAGAGTGCGGCGACGGTGGACCGTGCCTTGGAATACGCCGCCGGCGCACTCGCCGGCCGGACCCGCTACGACGGTACGCCGCTGCTGGACCACGCAGCCGCCGTGGCCTGCATCGTGCTCGGCGAAGTGGGGCTGGAATGCAACCCGGTCGTAGCGACCCTTCTGCACGACGTGGTGCGCATCGCACACAAGTCGCTCGGCACCAAAGAATTCACCGCACTTACGGCCCGCATCCGCGAATCCTTCGGAGCGGAGGTCGTCGGCATCACGATGGGGCTCTGCAACATCTCCGAGACGAAGCTGAAAATCGACAAGGCGCAGATCGACAACTTCCGCGACCTGATCGTCGCCTACTCCGAAGACCCGCGCGTGATTCTCATCAAGCTGGCCGACCGGCTCGAAGTGATGCGCTCGCTGGCCATCTTCCCGCGCGAGAAATGGCGCAGGAAGAGTTGGGAGAGCCTGAATCTCTATGCCCAGATCGCCCATAAACTCGGCCTCTACAACATCAAGAGCGAACTCGAAGACATCGCGCTCAAATACCTCGAACCGCGGGACTATGCCCGCATCGTGGACAAACTCGCCGAGACCGAGGAGGAACGCAAGGCTTTCATCGACCGTTTTCTGCGGCCCGTAACCGAACGGCTCGACCGCACGGGCATCCGCTATCACGTGAAGAGCCGCACCAAGTCGGTCTTCTCGATCTGGAGCAAGATGCGCAAACAGCGCGTCCCGTTCGAGGGCGTCTACGACATCTTCGCCATCCGCATCATCATCGACTGCCCTCCCGAGCAGGAAAAGCAGCAGTGCTGGACGGTCTACTCCGTAGTAACGGATTTCTACACGCCCAACCCCAACCGCATGCGCGACTGGATCTCGATCCCCAAGTCCAACGGCTACGAGTCGCTGCACACCACCGTGTCGGCCGAAGGCCGGTGGGTCGAAGTGCAGATCCGCACCGAGCGCATGGACGCCGTGGCCGAACGCGGCATCGCCGCCCACTGGCGCTACAAGGGCGTCAATCAGGGGGCCCGCACGAGCGAAGAGTGGCTCAGCCAGCTGCGCGAACTGATCGAAGAGACGCCTCATGCGCTGGCCCAGCGCTTCGACGCCAAACCCGCTTCGGGCGAGGTCTTCGCCTTCACGCCCAACGGCGATCTGCGCAAGCTGCCCGAAGGGGCCACGCTGCTCGACTTCGCCTTCGACATCCACACGGCGCTCGGCGCCACCTGCGTGGGCGGCAAGGTGAACAACCGCGCCGTACCGATCCGCGAGGTACTCCGCAACGGCGACATCGTGGAGGTCCTCACTCAAAAGAACCAGACCCCCAAGGCCGACTGGCTGGGATTCGTCGTTACGTCCAAGGCCCGCAACCGGATCAAGGCATACCTGCGCGAGGAGCAGGCCAAGCACGCCCGCATGGGGCGCGAAGAGCTCGAACGCAAACTCAAGAACTGGAAAATGCCCTACACCATCGACGAAGCGGTGGCTTTTCTGGGCAAATACTACAAGCTGAAGACCGGGACCGAGGTCTACGGCCTCATCGCCACGCAACGGCTCGAACTCGGAACCGTGAAGGAGCTGCTCACGCGCGAACTTACGGGAACCGCCTCAGAGGAGCGCCGCGCGGCAGCGGCCGAAGCCGACCGCCAGAAAACGGCGGCCCGCGAACAGGACGCTGCGCATGCGCCTCAGACACCTCACAGCGATGCGTTGGTGATCGACGACCGGATCAACCACATCGAATATAAACTGGCCCGCTGCTGCAATCCCATCCGGGGCGACGAAGTGTTCGGGTTCATCACGATCCACGCCGGCATCACGATCCACCGCACCGACTGCCCCAACGCCCGCCGCATGCGCGAAAACTACCCCTACCGCATCATCGAAGCACGCTGGCGTTCGGAGGCCGAGGGAGCATTCCGCCTCACGATCCGCATCGTGGCGGCCGACCTCACGGGCATCGGCAACCGCATCACCGAGGTCATCAGCCGCGATCACGGGCTCGACATCCGCTCGATGAACTTCTCGACCGAAGACGGCACGGCGACCGGCACAGTCAGCGTCGAAGTACCGGACACGGCCGTCGCAGAGCGTCTGATCCGCTCGATCCTGCGGATCAAAGGCGTGCAGAAAGCCTATCGCATCCGCAACTGAGGATCGCAGCGATCGTCTTTCGCCCGCAGCGGAAAAGAGTGCCGGAGAGCATGCGGCCGCGCCGGCAGCCGCATGGCGGCACTTCGAGCGTTTCCGGCTCCGATTCCTGTCAGGCATCCATAGACCGCGGCAGGCTCCGGATCGGAATCTTCCCAAAATTGGTTCCGCCGATCGAGGCCGCAAGGCCCGTCCCGAAGAGTAAGGATTCCTCCGGAAACGACGTAAGAGAGCGTCATACGTCTTCGGACACCGGAAATTCTTTCGGGAGCTTCCGCCTGCCTGTCGAATGTCTCTTCAGCAGAAAACCCAACCGTGCGACGCATCCGTTCATTACGATCGCACCCCCGCCGGAAACGACTCCGACGAGGGTGATTCTCATCCGAACAGGCGCCTCGAAACGCCTTCCCGTTTCGGAAAATCAGTCGCCCACCGGAATATCCCGGTTGACATTCTTCGATCCGAACAACGCATAGTAGAGGATGTAGGCCAGTCCGGCCAGCACCACCAGATAGCTGGTCAGATAGCCTGCCGAGTCGGCCACGACGCCCTGAACGAGCGGCAGGATGCCGCCGCCGCAGACCATCATCATGAAGATGCCCGAGGCGGCCGAAGTGTATTTGCCAAGCCCTTCGACGGCCATGTTGAAGATACCCCCCCACATCACCGACGTACAGAGGCCGCACAGCACGAAGAACATGACGCCGATCGGCACTTCGAAAAGTCCGAACGAAATGTCCTCGCGGAAGACGGGCATGCTCACCATGATGTCCCGAGGCAGGAACACGGCCAGCAGAATCAGTACGATCCCCAGCGAAGCGACCGTCGTGATCATCGCACGGCTCGAAAATTTCGCGCCGATCATGCCGCCCGCGAAACGGCCGACGAGCATCAGGAACCAATAGGTCCCGACGAGCGCGCCGGCGACCGTGGCGCTGATGCCGAGGTCCGAGGTGGCGTAGAGATTCATGAAGTTGGGGATGCCCACCTCGACGCCCACATAGACGAAGATGGCGATCGTCCCGAGCACGAAGTGGCGGAACGACATGGCGCTGTGCTCGTTCCGTTCGGCCTTCTTCTCCGACGTAACGCCGTAGGGCTCGGGAATCCGCATCGAAAGCAGCACGACGAACACCACGGCGAAGATACCCATGGCGATGAACATGGCCGGCGCGGCGTCGCCGATGGTGGCCGAAGCGGCGTTGCCCATCAGATAGCCCACGAGCACCGGAACGATCGTCGCCGAGAGCGAGTTGAGCGTACCGCCGAACTGTATGAGCTGGTTGCCGCGCTTGCCGCCGCCGCCCAGCGTATTGAGCATGGGGTTGACCACCGTATTGAGCATGCACATCGAAAAGCCCGAAACGAACGCGCCGGCCAGATAGACCGCGAAGCCCGATTCGCCCGCCAGACTCGACAAGTACTGTATGCCGACGCCGACGAATCCCACGGCGACCGCCGCCAGCGCCGTCTTCTTATAGCCGATGCGCTGCAGCATGAGCCCCGCAGGCAGCCCCATGAAGGCATAGGCGATGAAATTGGCCGCATTGCCCAGCTGCGACATCCAGTTGGGGACGGCGAACTGGTTCTTCAGGATCACGCCCATCGGATTGGCGAGCCCCGTAACGAACGAGATCATGGCGAACAGCGCGAACATCATGATGATGGGCAGCGTGTAGTTTTTCTTGTGTTGTTCCATACTACTGTTTTGATTTAATATTATAGTCTCATCATTCTTGCAGCCGTCTCCCCGCCACGGCGCTTCCGCGCGAAGCCCCGACCGGGCCGGGGGGGGGACGTCCGTATCCCTTACCAACCAACCTCTTTTTTCGCCGGTACGTACGCTACCGGCCCGCAGCATGCCATCGTCTCCGCCGCTCCACGCCCCCACCGCAGGCGGATCACCGGTCGCGTTCCGCGATATAAAGGCAGAGGTCCGCCAGCGCCGAACGCGCGGGGCACGCCTCGTATCCGGCGAGCATATCGGTCGCCTTCGCCAAATAGCCGCGCATCACCTCGGCTGCGGCCGTGAGCCCGCCCCCGTTCTCCACGATCCGCTGCAAATACTCCACCGCCGCCTCGTCCCGCCCGCACGATGCGAGTTTCGCGAGCAGTTCGCGGCGGCGGTCGCCGTCCGTACGCTCCAGCACCGCCAGCAACGGGAGCGTGATCTTGCCTTCGCGCAGGTCGTTATTGGCCGGCTTGCCCGTATGGGCCGTGCGCGTATAATCGAGAATGTCGTCCTGAATCTGAAAGGCCATGCCCACCGCCTCGCCGAAGCGGTGCATGAGCGCCACCCGCTCCTGCGATGCGCCGGCGGCCATCGCACCGGCCGAAGCGCTGACCGCGATCAGGCTCGCCGTCTTTTTATGGATGATGTCGAAATAGTCGCGGCGCGTCATGTCGTGCCGCGCCGCGCAATCGCTTTGCAGAGCCTCTCCCTCGCAGAGCGTGGCCATCGAATTGCAGACGTGCGTTACCAGATCGTACTGGCCGCTGGACATGCCGATGCTCAGATTCCGTGCGAGAATGTAGTCGCCCAGCAGTACGGCGCGATGCGACTGCCAGCGGGCGTTGACCGAAGGGCGTCCGCGGCGCGTGTCCGACTCGTCGATCACGTCGTCGTGGATGAGCGACGCCACATGGATCATCTCCACGAGCATCGCCGCGAGATGGACCCGGCGTCCGGCCGCAACTCCCCGAGGAGCGTTCAGCGCCGCCGAAAGCATCACGATCGTGGGACGGATTCCCTTGCCGCGCGAAGAGAGGGCGTAACGCAACATATCGGACAAAAGCTCCCCCTCGGCGCTGATATTCTGGGCCACGAACGCATCGAACGCTTGCAGATCCCGTTCGACGGGTTGGCGGATAGCCTCGAGTGTTACCATAAAAGAGATTTGCAGAATTAACCATGCAAAGATAGTCATTTTTCACATACGCCCCTGCATGCTCCTGTTTTTTTCGCACCTCCGGCATGCCCCCGGGGCATTCCCGCCCGGCAGAACGCAAATAAAGCAAATAAATTTGCTTTTGCGCTCGACTTATTCGTACCTTTGTACCCCGATTAAGCCTTGAAACGATGAAATTTCCGAAACCGGCTCTCGCCCAAGCAGGCTCCGCGGCAGCGGCTCTGCTGCTCTTCCTCCTCGTCAGCGTCGTCTGCTTCGCCCCGCAGTTCGGCGGCGAGGTGCTGCCCCAGCACGACGTGGTGCAGTACGAAGGAATGACCAAGGACATCCGCGACAACCGCGCCGCGACGGGCGAAGACCCCCAGTGGACGGGCAACATGTTCGGCGGCATGCCGGCCTACCTGATCAACGTGGCCTATCCGGCCCAGCTCGTCAAGGAGGCGGCCGCACCGGTCGTCCGCCTGCTCGACACCCCCGCCGCCTTCCTCTTCTTCGCCTCGACGGCCATGTGGATCATGCTGCTGATCGTGGGCGTCGGTCCGTGGGTCGCCGCAGCGGGTGCGCTCGCCTACGGGCTTTCGACCTACTTCTTCCTCATCATCGGCGCCGGACACATCACCAAGATGTGGGCTGCGGTCTACGCTCCGCTGATGATGGGCGGAGCATGGATGACGCTCCGGGGAAATATGTGGGCCGGCGCGGCCCTGACGGCCCTCTTCGCCTCGCTCGAAATCGGCGCCAACCATCCGCAGATCACCTATTACTTCCTGCTGGCGATGGCAGCCCTCTGGATCGCCGAACTCGTCGCAGCCGCGAAAGGACGCACGCTCCGCGACTTCGCACGGCGCACGGCCCTGCTCGCGGGCGCAGGAGTGCTGGCCGTAGGCTCGAACTTTTCGCCACTGTGGTACACGGCCCAGCACACCCCGGAGACCATACGCGGCGGCTCGGAACTGGCCTCCGGCAGCGAAAGCGCCTCCGACGGACTGTCCCTCGACTATGCCACGGCATGGAGCTACGGCAAAACCGAGAGTTTCAACCTGCTGATCCCCGACTTCATGGGCGGCGACTCCGGCTCGGGCTTCTCGGCCGACGGTCCCGTGGCCGCCGCCCTGCACGAATACGGACTGCAAGGCTCCGTCGCGGAGCAGCTGCCCGCCTACTGGGGCGACCAGCCCTACACGGCCGGCCCGACCTATCTGGGCGCCGTCGCGGTGTTCCTCGCCGTGCTGGGCTGTTTCCTCGTGCGCGGCCGCGACCGCTGGTGGCTCCTCGGCATCTCGGGCTTCATGCTCCTGCTGGCGTGGGGCCAGAATTTCATGTGGTTCACCGAGCTGATGTTCAAGCTGCTGCCCGGCTACAACAAGTTCCGCACGGTCTCGATGACCCTCGTCGTGGTGCAGTGGACCGTACCGCTCATGGGTGCGTTGGCGCTCTGGCGGCTGTGGCAGGACGATCTCGATCCCCGACGCCTGCGCAGAGGGATCGCATGGGCCGCCGGCATCACCGGCGGGCTCTGCCTGCTGTTCGCCGTCGCAGGCGGCGCGCTCTTCGACTTCGGCCGCGAGACGGGCGCTTCGTTCATGACCGAACAGTTCGTCTACATGTTCCAGCAAGCGGGCATGCAGGAATACATCGACCGCGGCATGCCCGAGGAGATGGGTCTCGCACTGGGCAATGCGATGGCCGCCGAACGGCTCTCGCTCATGCAGGCCGATGCGTGGCGTTCGCTGCTCTTCATCGTTCTGACGGCGGGCGCCGTCTGGCTCTATGCCGCACGCCGCATCGGCAAATACCTCCTCACGGCGGCCGCCGCGTTGCTCATCGCCGCGGATCTGATCCCCGTCGACCTGCGCTACCTGCCGCACGACAGTTTCGTATCCCCGCAGCGCCGTCGGATCGCAGCGACCGAAGCCGACCGGCAGATCCTCGCCGACAAGGAGCCGGGCTTCCGCGTGCTGAACCTCACGGTGAGCCCCTTCAACGACGCCACGACCTCCTATTTCCACCGCTCGGTGGGAGGCTATCACGGCGCCAAGCTCTCGCGCTATCAGGACCTCATCGACCGCTATCTGTCGCTGCGCGACCCGAACGTGCTGGACATGCTCAACACACGCTACGAAATCCTGCCCTCGGACGACGGCACGCCGACCGCCGTGCGGCGCGGCACGGAGAACGGCGCCGCGTGGTTCGTCGGCGAACTCGCGAACGCCAAGACGCCGCAGGAGGAGATCGACCTTCTGGGCCGCATCGACACCAAGACCACGGCGGTGGTCTCGGGCGTAGAGGCACGGCCGCAGGGAACGGGCGAAATCCGGCTCGCGGAATACCGGCCCAACTACCTCCGCTACGAATACACGGCCGACGCACCGGCCGTCGCGGTCTTCTCGGAGATCTATTACGACAAAGGGTGGACGGCCTATGTCGACGGCCGCGAAGCCCCCTACTTCCGCGCCGACTACGTCCTGCGGGCCATGGAGCTGCCGGCAGGCACGCACACCGTCGAATGGCGCTTCCGGGCCCCTCGCTGGCGGGCGGTCGAAGCGGTAACGCTCCTCTCGTCGCTCGTCATCCTCGCGGGTGCGGGTGCGGTCCTCGCCGTCGGGACCGTCCGACGGCTGCGGCACGCAAAAGAACAGCGGCCGACAAACGGCACGGGCCGCTGAATCCGCCGCAATGCCGGGACGGACACGATGCACGGGACGCCCCGAAACGCCGGAGCGAACGAAAAGCGCCGACCGGATGCGCCGGGAAAAGTAAAAAACGCGGGGAAGCTCCCGGGAAAGAGGCTCCCGGACAGGGAACACGGCGGCACGGCGGCCTCTTCCGAGCCCGCGCCCGGGCGGCGAGCCGCCCGACGAATACGGACCGGAAACCGGCCGAGGCCGACAGACGAGGGGCTGAGACGCGCGTCCGTCTCCGCAAAAACAGAAATTACAGTACGAAACAGACCAAGAACATCGGAAAATGAAAGACGACAAAAGGCTCAAACGCAAAGTCCGCAATTCGTACATCGTATCCACGGTGAGCATCTCGCTGGTGCTCTTCCTGCTGGGTTCGGTGGGCTACCTGATGACGGCGGCGATGAAGATGGCCCGCACGTTGCAGGAGAGCGTATCGGTTACGGTCGAACTCCGCAACGGCCTCTCCGACGAACAGCGCGAGCGGCTCACCGCACAACTCACGGCCGAACCGCTCGTCGGTACGATCGCCTACTCCCCGAAGGAGGAGAAGCTCGCCGACAACGACTTCCGCAAAATGTTCGAAAGCGAGTTCGAGGAGATCCTCGAAGAGAACCCGCTGCTCGACTCGTTCGAGCTGAAGCTCACGTCCCGCTCGGAGCAACGGGAGGAGCTGGAGGCATTCGTCCGCAAGGTCGAAGCGATGGAGGGCGTGGATCGCGTCTCCTATCCGGCGATGATGATCGAACGGCTCCATACGACCGTGAACCGGATCCGTCTGGTGCTGCTGCTCTTCGGCGGCGCACTGCTCGCGATTTCGCTCATCCTGCTGAACAACACCATCCGGCTGGCGATCTTCTCGAAACGCTACCTCATCAACACGATGAAACTGGTGGGTGCGACCAAGTGGTTCATCATGAGGCCGTTCCTTGCGAGCAGCATCACACAGGGCATCCTCGCCGGACTGGGCGCGGCGCTCCTATTCGTACTGGCGGTCTGGGGGCTGAACGAGACCATCCCCGAGCTGACGACCGTCGCCGAAGCGGGCAAGGTGGGCATCATTCTCGGCACGATGGTCGCCGGCGGCATCCTGATCTCGCTGCTGTTCACCTTCTTCGCGGTCAACAAATTCGTCAACATGAAAACCAACAAGATATACCTCTACTGAATGAAAACCACAGAACAGAACACCCCGCAGACGGAAAATCCGAAAATGCCGCTTACGCGCAAAAACTACATCCTGCTGCTCGCCGGCTTCGGCATCATCCTCCTCGGCTTCGTACTGATGGCCGGCGGAGGCAGCGACTCGCCCGACGAGTTCAACTACGCCATGTTCTCGTGGCGGCGCATCACGCTGGCCCCGATCCTCGTGGTCGGCGGCTTCGTCATGGAAATCTACGCCATCCTGAAACGCTATTAGCCTATGGACACCCTACAAGCGATCCTGCTCGGCATCGTGCAGGGAATTACCGAGTTCCTGCCCGTGTCGAGCAGCGGACACCTCCAGATAGCCAAGGAGCTGCTGGGCGTGCGGCTCGAAGAGAACCTCTCGTTCGACGTGGCGCTCCACGCCGCCACGGTGCTGAGCACCCTCGTCGTACTGTGGCCCGAGGTGCGGGGGCTGCTGCTCGGCCTCTTTCGGCGAGGGATGAACGAGGAGAAGAGCTACATCCTCAAACTGATCCTCTCGATGATTCCCATCGGAATCGTGGGGCTCGCCTTCAAGGAGCAGCTCGACGCGCTGCTCGCATCGCCCGCGATCCTCGCCCTCGTAGGCGCCATGCTGCTGCTCACGGCGGCGCTGCTCGCGTTCGCCTACTACGCCAAACCCCGTCCCAAGGAGCACATCTCCTACCGCGACGCCTTCCTGATCGGTCTGGCACAGGCGTGCGCCGCCATGCCGGGTCTTTCGCGCTCGGGTTCGACCATCGCGACGGGACTGCTGCTGGGCAACCGGAAAGCCGCCGTGGCGCAATTCTCGTTCCTCATGGTGCTGGCGCCCATCATGGGCGAAACGCTGCTGCAACTCATCGACGGCTCGCTGACGGCTTCGGTAGGCGCCGGACCGCTCGCCGCAGGGTTCCTCGCATCGTTCGCAACGGGCTGTCTGGCCTGCAAATTCATGATCGAAACCGTCAAACGCGGCCGTCTCATCTGGTTCGCCCTCTACTGCGCACTGGCCGGCACGGTCTCGATCCTCAGTTACCTCTTTTGACGCCATGACCGTGAAACAACCGGTGCGCACCGCCGAACTCGATCTGCGGGGCATCAATTTCGAAGAGGGCTACATCGCCGTGATCGACAAACCGCTCGGATGGACCTCCACGGACGTGGTGCGCAAGATCAAATTCACGCTCCGCAATCTGGGATACCCGAAAATCAAGGTCGGCCACGCCGGCACGCTCGATCCGCTGGCGACGGGCATCCTCGTCGTCTGCATCGGCAAGGCCACCAAAATGGCGGACGCATTGCAGGCCGAGGAGAAGGAGTATGTAACCGACATCCGGCTCGGAGCCACGACACCCAGCTACGACCTCGAACACCCCGTCGACAAGACCTATCCCACGGAGCACATCACGCGCGAGATGGTCCTCGAAGCGCTCGCCTCGCTCACGGGCGAACGCTATCAGACCCCGCCTCTCTATTCGGCCAAAAAAATCGAAGGCACGCGCGCCTACGAACTGGCCCGTGCGGGCGAAGAGGTCGAACTCAGACAGTCGCTCATCCGCATCTACGAAATGAACCTCGTGGCATGCGACCTGCCGCGCATCCGCGTGCACGTGCGTTGCAGCAAGGGAACCTATATCCGTTCGCTGGGCCGCGAAATCGGCGAAGCGCTCCGCAGCGGCGCCCATCTCGAATCGCTCCGGCGCACGCGCAGCGGCGGCTTCCGGCTCGACATGGCCTACGATCTGGAATTTTTTCTGCAAAGACTCGAAATGAGCGAAACAAAATAGATTTTTTCACGTATTTATTTACAATCCATATTTCCGTGTCCGGACCAAACGATCATTTACAGCTATGAAATTATCTCAATACGGGTACGACTTCAGCCCCGAGCTGCTGGCCAAATATCCGGCCGTCAATCGCGACGAATCGCGCCTGATGGTCGTCAACCGTGCGAAAGGAACCGTCGAACACCGCATTTTCAAGGACATCATCGACTACTTCGGCGAAAAGGACGTCTTCGTCTTCAACGACACGAAGGTCTTCCCGGCCCGGCTGTACGGCAACAAGGAGAAAACGGGCGCCGAGATCGAAATCTTCCTGCTGCGCGAACTCAACCGCGAGCTGCGGCTCTGGGACGTGCTGGTGGATCCCGCCCGCAAGATCCGCATCGGCAACAAACTCTACTTCGGCGACGACGACCTTCTGGTGGCCGAAGTGATCGACAACACCACTTCGCGCGGCCGCACGCTGCGTTTTCTGTTCGACGGCTCGTACGAGGAGTTCAAGGAGGCGCTGTTCAAGATGGGCGAAACGCCTCTGCCGAAATGGGTCCGCGAAAAGGTCGAACCCGAAGACGCCGAACGCTATCAGACGATCTTCGCCCGCCACGAGGGCGCCGTGGCCGCTCCGACGGCCGGCATGCACTTCTCGAAACACCTGATGAAGCGCATGGAGATCCGCGGCATCGACAGCGCCTTCGTAACGCTCCACGTCGGGCTGGGCAATTTCCGCACGGTGGACGTCGAGGACCTCTCGAAACACAAGATGGATTCCGAGCAGTTCTTCGTAACGGACGAGGCCGCCCGTATCGTCAACCGCGCCAAGGAACAGGGGCACAAGATCGCAGCGATCGGAACGACCGTCATGCGGACGCTCGAAACGGCCGTTTCGACCCGCGGCATGATCAAGCCCATGGAGGGCTGGACCAACAAGTTCATCTTCTATCCCTACGACTTCACGGTGGCCGATGCCATGGTAACGAACTTCCATCTGCCCTATTCCACGCAGCTGATGATGGTGGCGGCGTTCGGGGGCTACGAACGTATCATGAACGCCTACAAGATCGCCCGCGAAGAAAAATACCGCTTCGGCACCTACGGCGACGCGATGCTGATCCTGTAAATCCGTCCGCAGCGTGCCGACCGCGGCCGCGGCTCCCGTTCCGGCGAGGGAAGAGCGAGGGAAGGGCGAGGGCGCCGCGTTTGCAGGCGGGAAGTTCCGATGTTTCCGATTTTTTTCACTATCTTTGTATCCGTAAAAATTTTCGACCATGGCATCAAGCAGGATATTGTACGTCTGTCAGGAGATCACGCCCTATCTTCCCGAAACGGAGGGTTCCGTTCTGTGCCGCCGTCTTTCGCAGGCCATGCAGGAGCGGGGCAACGAGATCCGTACGTTCATGCCGCGCTACGGCTGCATCAACGAACGCCGCCACCAGCTCCACGAGGTGATCCGGCTTTCGGGCATGAACCTGATTATCGACGACAACGACCACCAGCTCATCATCAAGGTGGCTTCGATCCCCTCGGCGCGCGTGCAGATCTACTTCATCGACAACGACGACTACTTCGCCCGCAAGGCCGTGCTCGAAGACGCAGACGGACACTACTTCCCCGACAACGACGAACGAGCCATCTTTTTTGCGCGGGGTGTGCTGGAAACGGTCAAGAAACTGCGTTGGCCCCCCACGATCGTACACTGCCACGGCTGGTTCACGGGCGTCATGCCCGTCTACCTGAAAAAGGTCTTCGCCGACGACCCCATCTTCCGCCACGTGAAAGTCGTCGTATCGCTCTACGGCGACGGCTTCGACGGGGAGCTGGACAAAGGCTTCCGCACGAAGATCGCCAACGAAGGGGTCAAAGACAAAAATCTCGAAATTCTCGACTCCCCGTCATACGAAAACCTCTGCCGCTTCGTTATGAACTATGCCGACGGTGTGATCGTTGCTTCGGAAGAAGTCGCCCCCGCGGTGTTGGAAATCGCACGCGGCAGCGGAAAGCCCCTCCTCGAATACCAATCGCCCGAGGCGGAGGACTTTTTCGCAAACTACAATCGTTTCTATGATGAGATTCAATAGGTTCCGCCGCATCTTCCGTACGTGGGCCGCGCTGTCGGTCGCCGCCGCAGCGCTGGGCGGCTGCACGACCTCCGACGACACGCTCGGTACGGGCTTCCTGCCCGACAATCAGGAGATGCGCACGGGGACGCTGCGCCTGACCGCGGCCGAACGCCTCTTCGAGACCCGTCTCTATCAGACGGATTCCGTCCGCGCAGCCAATCTCGGCACGGGCTATTTCGGCTCGACGCGCAACGATACCACCGGCTTCGCCGAAGCGGGATTCATGTCCCAATATCTGAGCTATTACACCATCGAGGATGGGTATTTCGGTTATCGTCCGATCTTCGACTCCGCGCAAATCATCCTTTCGATCTCCGCACACGGACGCGACACGATCACTCCGCAGACCTTCAACGTCTACGAAATCACGAGCAACGACTATCTCACGAAAAACGGCGATACGACGTTCTATCTCAACTTCGACCCCACGCCCTACGTGAGCGACGAACCGCTTTTCAGCTTCACCTTTCCGGACGAAAGCGGCCTCGTAACAGGCGAAAACGGACGGTCGGTTACGATGACTCCGACCGAGCGCGGCCGCGAATTCGTCTACCGGCTGATGATCTCGGACGGCAAGACACCCGTGCAGACCGACGTGGACTACACCGTTTATCAGGACCCGAAAAAGTTCGTCGACGTATTCAAAGGCCTCTACATCAAACCGGCAAAGACCGTAACCGAAGCGGGCAAAGGCTCCGTATACGGAACCGCGCTCTCCTCGTCGGGTTTCTCCGTCTATGCCCGCAACCGCGTAGAATCGGACCCTACGCTCATCAAAGACACGATCGGAGCCACCTACTACTTCTACGATTCGCAGGTTACGGCCGCGGGCAATCAGTCGGTGAACATCGTGCGGCACGACTACACAGGCTCCGAAATCAATATCGAAGATGCCGTGGAGACCAATCCCGACCGTCCGATCACGCAGAACGTCATCGTCTCGGGCATGGGAGGCGTCATCACGGAGCTGACCTTCACACAAGCGTTCTTCGACGCCCTCGAAGCGGAAATCGACCGTGTCAACAAAGAGGCGGCCGCCTCGAACGGCGGCGAGCCGTCCGAAAACTACCGGACGCTCGCCGTGAACCGCGCGATCCTGAATCTTTACTTCCGAGGCGCGGACTATGCGTGGGAGAAACTCGATCAGGCGGTCGTAACGCCTCTGATGGAGGCTTCGCTCGACCGCATCGGCAGCTACACCGACTTCAAAACCCTGACCGCCATTCCCGACTACGACTTCTACTCGGAGAAAAATTACGAGAACTACGTACTGGCCTACGGCGGCTACATCAACCGCAGTCAGGGCTGTTTCGCGCTCGACATCTCGGGTTACATCCAGAAGTTGTGGAACAGCTACATCGAGGCGAAAGGCTCCCGCCGCTCGGACGACGAGGCGGTGGACCTCTCGAAAATAGCGGACCGCTCGCTCTATCTCGGCCCCGAAGCATACAGCCTCTACACGAACTATTTCACCGACGTGCAGGGCATGGCCGGCGAGGGGAATACGGCACCGCTGAAAATAGACCTCACGTACACGCTGATAAAGTAAAAGTTACAATACGACAGGAATGTGCGACCGGCCTAAGTACAAGACACTTAGGTTTTCGTATTTATGAAAGACAGATTGGCAATGCAGGAAAATTTAGTAATCGTCGAGTCTCCCGCCAAAGCGAAAACCATCGAAAAATTCCTCGGGAAAGACTACGTCGTGAAATCGAGTTTCGGGCACATCCGTGACCTTTCGAAAAAGGATCTCGGCATCCATATCGACGACGGATTCAAACCCGTCTACGAGATTCCGAGCGACAAGAAGAAAGTCGTGGACGAACTGTCGAAGCTGGCCCGCAACACGAAAACCGTGTGGCTCGCATCCGATGAAGACCGCGAAGGCGAGGCTATCGCATGGCACCTGACCGAAGTGTTGGGCCTCCCGGTCGATCAGACGAAGCGCATCGTTTTCCACGAAATCACCAAACGGGCGATCCTCGAAGCCATCGAGAATCCCCGCACGGTCAACATGAACCTCGTCAACGCGCAGCAGGCGCGCCGCATACTGGACCGTCTGGTGGGCTTCGAACTCTCGCCCGTGCTGTGGAAGAAGGTGCGGCCGTCGCTCTCGGCCGGCCGCGTACAGAGCGTAGCCGTCAGGCTGCTGGTCGAACGCGAACGCGAAATCATCGCCTTCCGGTCGACGCCCTACTTCCGCGTCGTGGCGCAGTTCCATGCCGCCGAAGATCCGGACGAAGTGCTGTTCAAAGCCGAATTGTCGTCGCGGTTCAACACCCGCGACGAGGCCGAG
Organism: Alistipes sp. CHKCI003; assembly: GCF_900021155.1. Lineage (GTDB taxonomy): Bacteria > Bacteroidota > Bacteroidia > Bacteroidales > Rikenellaceae > Alistipes > Alistipes excrementavium. The sequence goes on along the minus strand of NZ_FCNT01000050.1, from coordinate 37,757 downwards.
CGGTTCCTCGAAAGCTGCAAAGGCGCCTCTTTCACCGTATCGAAAGCGGAGGAGAAGCCTGCGCAGCGCCATCCGGCTCCGCCTTTCACCACCTCCACGCTCCAGCAGGAGGCGGGCCGCAAGCTGGGCATGTCCGTCTCGCAGACGATGTCGGTGGCGCAGCACCTCTACGAACAGGGTCTAATCACCTACATGCGTACCGACTCGGTGAACCTTTCTCAGCAAGCGCTGGCCCAATGCAAGGAGGAGGTCATCAAACTCTTCGGCGAGAAGTACTCGCACCGGTTCAACTACAAGACCAAAACCAAGGGCGCTCAGGAGGCCCACGAGGCCATCCGTCCGTCCTACATCGACCGCCAGTCGATCGAAGGCACGCCGGCCGAAAAACGGCTCTACGACCTGATCTGGAAGCGCACGGTGGCCTCGCAGATGGTCCCGGCCGAAATCGACCGCACGACCGTGGTGATCGACACCGACGCTTCGCAGCTCCAGTTCGTCGCCACGGGCGAGGTGATCCGCTTCGACGGTTTCCTGCGGCTCTACTCCGAGTCGACCGACGACGATACGGCCGAACAGAGCACTGAGGGGCTCCTGCCCAAAATGCAGCCCGGCGACCGTGTGATCCCGACGCAGATCGCCGCTACGGAGCGCTTCACGCAGGCTCCGCCCCGCTACAACGAGGCGTCGCTCGTCAAACGCCTCGAAGAGCTCGGCATCGGCCGTCCGTCGACCTACGCGCCGACCATCACCACGATCATCAACCGCGGTTACGTGGTCAAACAAAGCAAGGAGGGGCAGAAACGCGCCTACGTGCAGCTCACGCTGGAGCACGGCAAGATCACGCAGAAGAACCTCACGGAGAACTGCGGCAAGGAGAAAAACCGGCTCCAGCCCACGGACATCGGCATGGTGGTGAACGACTACCTCGAAGCGCAGTTCGACACGATCATGGACTACAACTTCACGGCCAATGTCGAGAAGGAATTCGACCGCATAGCCGACGGGGACATCACGTGGGACAAGATGATCGCCACGTTCTACGGTCCTTTCCACCGGATGGTCAACAAGGCCATCGGCACCCAGACCGACAAGCTGGCGCAGGTCCGCGTACTCGGCACCGACCCCGCCACGGGCCACACCGTCAAGGCACGCATCGGCCGCTACGGACCGATGGTGGAGATCGAGGGCGCGGAGGGCGAAAAGGCGCGCTTCGCCTCGCTCAAGAAGGGCCAGCTCATCGAGTCGATCACGCTCGACGAAGCGCTGGCGCTCTTCGCCCTGCCCCGCCGCCTCGGCGAACTCGACGGCGAGGAGCTCGCGGTAGGCATCGGCAAATACGGCGCCTATGTCCGCTACGGCAAGTCGTTCGCCTCGCTGGCCAAGCACGACGATCCCTATACGATCACCTACGAACGCGCCGTGGAACTCGTGCAGGAGCACAAAGCCGCAGCCGCGGCTGCGCATACGCCGCTGAGGACCTTCGAGGAAGACCCGGAAATGCTCGTCAAGAGCGGACGCTACGGTCCCTACATCGCCTACAAAGGCAAGAACTACCGGTTGCCCAAAGGCACCAAACCCGATACGCTGACCCTCGACGACTGCCGCAGGATCGTCGCCGCATCGAAAAAATGAGTTCCGCGATTCCGACATGAAACATGAAAAGGGTAAGGAACAAGCCATCGAATAGCGGGCGGCGCCGAACGACGTAAAACCGGAGCGGGGCGAAATGCAGCGCAGCGCACCGGAACGAATCGAGGCGGCTCGCCCCTGTCCTCGCCGCCGCCGGACGAGAGGGCCTTTTTCGGCCGACCGGCTGCAATCCGGACCGGACAAAGAGGGGGGGGGAGGCAAACCGTAAAAACGACTGCAAGAAAAAGAAATAAAACTCATTCAACCAAACAAAACCTACTTAACGACATGAAAAAAATCCTCACTACCGTCCTGACACTCTGCGTGGCTTTCACCGCCGCAGCACAGACTCCGGAGCAGCCGGCCGAAGAGAAAAAGACCGAAGGGTATGTCTTCACCGACGTGAAGGTCCTCCCGACCACGCCCGTAAAGAACCAGCACCGCAGCGGCACCTGCTGGTGCTATTCGACGCTCACGTTCCTCGAAGGTGAGATTCTGCGTGCGGGCGGCAAGGAGATGCATCTCTCGGAGATGTTCATCGTCCGCCACTCCTTCATGGACAAAGCCGTGAAATACGTACGCCTGCACGGCGAACTCAACTTCGCCGAAGGCGGTGCCGCGCACGACGTAACCGAAGGGATCAAAGCCCACGGCATCGTCCCCTACGAAGTCTATCCGGGATTCAACTACGGCACCGACAAACCCGACTTCCATGAGCTTTCGGCCGTATTGAAAGGCTACCTCGACGCCGTGATCGCAGCCGGCGACAAGACGGGACTTCCCCTCTCGACGGCTTGGCAGCGCGGCTTCAATGCCATCCTCGACGAATACTTCGGCGAGTTGCCCGAGACGTTCACCTACGAGGGCAAGGAGTATACGCCCGAGTCGTTCGCGGCATCGCTGCCGATCCGCATGGACGACTACGTGGACATCTCGTCGTTCACGCACCATCCGTTCTACACGCAATTCATCATGGAAGTTCCCGACAACTGGATGTGGGGCACGGTCTACAACGTACCGCTGGAGGATATGATGGCCATCGTGGACAACGCTCTGGAGAACGGCTATCCGCTCGCATGGGGCACCGACGTAAGCGAAAAGGGCTTCAGCCGCACGAAGGCGATCGGCATCGTCCCCGAAGCCGATCTCGACGGCATGAACGGCACCGAGTCGGCCCGCTGGGGCAAACTCACCGAAGCCGAGAAGGAGGCCGCGCTCTACAAGTTCGACAAACCCGGCAAGGAGAAGCAGATCACGCAGCAGATGCGTCAGGAGGCTTTCGACAACTACCTCACCACCGACGATCACGGCATGGTGATTGTCGGCACGGCAGTCGATCAGGCCGGTAACAAATACTTCAAGGTGCAGAATTCGTGGGACGCACTGCCTCCCTACGACGGATATTGGTATTTTTCGCGTCCGTTCGTAGAGTTCAAGACGATTTCGCTGATGGTCAACAAGAACGCCATCCCGAAAGATATCCGCAAGAAACTCGGTCTCTGACGGAACCGAACCATAACCACCCTGCAAGAGAGGCTGTCTGATGAATTCAGACAGCCTCTCTCTTTTTTGCACGGCCTGCACGCGGATCGGACTTCGGGCGAACTGAACTATGAGCGGAACCGGTCTATTTTTTCGCAACGATGATGCAATAAATAATTGCATCTCCGGTTTTTCTGTTGAATTCGAAACAAACAGATGTCCCCATTGAATCGAATTGCCATGAAAGCGTCTCCGCCCCCGATCTCCGTAGGTGCACTGCGTGTCAGCGCAGCCCTCCCCGCCGGTCCGACAGATCGTCGAAACGAGTCTCCCGGCAAAAGAAACGGTTTCGGGAAACCGAGCGCAGGATCGAACAAGATCTGAGCTATGCCGAGCGAGAAAACGACTGCACAAAAAACGAACCTAAAAACCGCAACCCATGAAAATACGATGCCTATGCCGCAGCTGCAAAAGCAAAACCCGGTCTTTACGAAAAACCGAGCGCACCCCGAGAATAAAATTTGCATGAAAAGGGCCGTCTCCGACCGAATAGCTCTTCTTGAGAACCGAACGGCATACACTCCGTATCGCCGCCCCCATGAGATCGTGCGGAAAGCGCAATCGCAGACGGACAGCCCCGGCTCCCCATTGTCGGAGAAGTCGGCAAGAATCGTCCGGACGGGAACTGTCCGACGGAAGTTCGGGCATCCGTTTTGTGTCCGAAAAAATATTTGCTACCTTTATCCGCTCAAAACCGGAGGTGAGAATGAAAATCGCAACACACATCCTGATGCTGGTCTCCTGCCTGCTGTTCGCCGTCCCGCAGGCCGCAGCCCAGCAACCGGTTCCCCGCGATCACGACAACCTCAACTCCATCGCCGAAGACCTCACCCAGATCGGCAAAGCCGACGGGCTCGCTCCCCGCCAAGCGGCCGATTCGGCTGCACTCGATACGATACCCGCCCAGAAAGCCGGTCTGATCCGCCGTATCATCGACTATTACAGCCGTTCGAACGTGGACCGCACGTTCGAAAAGAAAATGGACTGGAGCATCGCTCCGGGACCGAGCTACTCGTCCGATGTCGGCTTCGGTCTGGGTTTTCTGCTGGCCGGCCTCTACCGCATCGACCGCACCGACTCGGTAACGATCCCCTCGAACATATCGATTTACGGCAACTTCACGACCAAAAAATTCGTGCTGCTGCGCTGCTCGGGCGAAAACAACTACAACCACAACCGCCAGCGATTCAACTACTCGGGTGCTTTCGTCTACTTTCCGGGTGCCTTTTACGGGGTCGGCTACGAGGACGGCCGGCTCGGTTATTCGCAAAAACTCACCACCACGACCGGACTGCTGCGTCTGTCCTACTGCACGGCCATTCTGCCCAAAGCCTATATCGGCGTAAGCGGCGGCATCGACTACTCGGGAGCGAAATACGCGAAAAGCAGCATCGGACAGCAGCTCGAAGAGATAAAAAACGGCGTCATCGAAAACCCGGGCGGGACGATCGGCGAGCTGTACGAGTTATGGACGCAGGGACGCTACGATCCCGCTTTGCAGGACCCCTTCTCGAACTACATCGCCGCCACGGGCGACAAGCCCGACGCATTCAACGCCAACATCGGCCTCTTCTTTCAGTACGATTCGCGCGACGTGCCGTTCAATGCCCGCAAAGGCGTCTTCGTGAAGGCCGAAGCCAAGTGGTATCCCAAGTTTTTAGGCAACACGGGCCGCAATTTCGGCCGCTTTACGCTCACGTTCGACTGGTATCAGCAGCTTTGGAAAGGCGCCGTCGTGGCCTACGACCTCTATGCCGACGTCATAGCCGGCACCCCTTCGTGGCACATGTATGCCAAGCTGGGCGGTATGGAGCGCATGCGCGGTTATTACGAAGGGCGTTACCGCGACAAGCGGATGGTGGAGACGCAGGTCGAACTGCGACAAAGAATCTACCGCCGGCACGGCGTCGTGGGTTGGTTCGGGCTCGGCAATATCTGGGGCCGGCAGCATTTCAGGTGGGACAGGACCCTTTACAGTTTCGGCGTCGGCTATCGTTTCGAGTTCAAGAGCCGGATGAACATCCGCCTCGACTACGGCTGGGGCGTCTTCGGAAACAGCAACCTGCCGTGGGACCGCAAACGTTCGTCGGCCTTTCTCTTCACGGCTTCGGAAGCCTTCTAAAGATACCACACGACCGCCGCGTCGCCCAGATCCCGGACGGAGAGCCGGATGGGTTCTCCGTCGCCGACGCACCCTTCGATCCATCCGTCGCCGGAGGCGGTCAGATGCAGATCGCGCGTCAGCGAAAGTCCCTGCCGGCCGGATAATTTGCAGAGCACCTCCTTCGCACACCACGCCGCAGCCCCGAAGCGCGGATCGGCTTCGCCGAGCGAACGCTCCGCCAAGGTCAGGTAACGCGGTACGACACGCGCGAAATCGCGGTCGTAACGTTCTATATCCACGGCGCACGGCCGGTCGGACAACGCGACGGCCGCACGACCCGCACCGTGCGAAACACCGATGCACACGTCGGGTCTGTCCGCAAGGTATGGGGCTCCGCACGCGGCATAACGGATCGCGACGGGCCCCAGCTCGCGGTAGACTATCGCCCGCCACGACAGGTATTCCCGCCGGCGGGACGGAGCGAACGACGCCGAAGCGATCCGGTCGGCCGCCTTCACCGCCCGCAAAGCATCGGCCTCGGGAAGCAGGGGTTCGACGATGAGCCGTCTATCCATGAAGCACGACCCTGAGTTTGTCGACGCGGCGGCCGTCGAGGCTTTCGACCGTGAAGTCGATGCCGTGGGCCGTGAACGTATCGCCCTTGGCGGGGAAGTCGCGTTTGAGTTCGAGAATCAACCCTCCGAGCGTCTCGGCTTCGCCCTTCACATCGGAGAAGGTCTCCTCGCCGAGACTCAGCACCCGCTCGAAATCGCCGATGTGGGTCTTGCCGTCGAAGAGATAGGTCGTCTCGTCGAGCCGTTTGTAGAAGGTTTCGTCCATGTCGCTCTCGTCGGAAATCTCGCCCACGATCTCCTCGATGATGTCCTCGAGCGAGACGAGCCCCAACGTCGAACCGTACTCGTCGACCACGATCGCCATGTGGACCTTGTTCGCCTGAAAATCCTCCAGCAGATCGCTGATTTTCTTGTTCCCGGGCACGAAATAGGATTTGCGGATCAACTGCTGCCAGCCGAACTCGTCGCCGCGGTCGATGTAGGGCAGCAGATCTTTGACATAGAGCGTGCCCCGAATGTTGTCGATCTCGCCTTCGTAGACCGGAATGCGCGAAAATCCCGAACGGATGATCGAGTCCTTCACCTTCCCGTAGCTGTCGGTGATATTCACGGCCGTAATATCCATCCGCGGCTTCATGATCTCCACGGCCTCGGTATTCACGAAGTTGACGATCCCCGAAAGAATCTCGTGCTCTTCGTGCGACGTGGTTTGCGTCATATCGACCGCATCGGCCAGCTCGTCGAGCGAAATCTCGCTTTTGTGCGCGGCCTTCTCACTGATCCGGCTGCCCGTGTTGACGAGCAGGTAGGAGATCGGATAGAAAAGCCATCGGAGCACGCGGATCGGCCGCGCCACGAGGCACGCGAACCGCACGTGCATGGTCTGCGCCAGCACCTTCGGCAAAATTTCGCCGAAAAGCAGCAGCAGGAAAGTTACGAGCACCGTCTTGAAGAGAAATTCGAACCGGCGGAACGTGAAGATCGAGTCGATGATCCCCGAAGCGAGAATCACGATGCAGATGTTCACGAGGTTGTTGACCACGAGGATCGTAGCCAGCAGCATGTCGACGTTCTTCAGCAGGAAGAGCACCGCTTCGGCCGAAGCGGATTTCTGCTCGCGGATGCGGCGCACATCGGAACGGGACAACGAGAAAAAGGCGGTTTCGGCTCCCGAAACGAGGGCCGAAACCAAAAGCAGACAGCATGCGGCGGCACACATCACCGCGATGCGGGGCGACATGCCGTTACAGATGATCCACGCAGACCCGGGTTCCAAATCGCAAACGAATTAGTTAATCGAACAGCGAACCGTTTTGCGGCTCCTCCGGAGCGGCGTGTTCGGACGCCTCGTCCTTGAGGACCTCCTTGCGGCCCGCGGGCATTTCGACGACCATCTTGGCATTGCGGGCTTTGTAGGCCGGCACGGCCAGAATCTGCGCCATGTTGCTGTAACGGGTCGTCTTGGCTCCCAGCACCACCTGCTCGGACATACCCCGCGACGGCCGTCGTTCGAGCGGCGAGACGGCCGGCTTGATCGGCTCCAGCACGGGTGCCGCAGGTATCTCCTTCACGGGCTCCACCGCTTTCGCCGGCGGAATGATCCGCTTCATGCCGCCGCCGGCCGAAACATCGCCTTCGAAACCCGTGGCGACCACCACCAGTTCGAGCGCACGCCCCAACTGAGGCTTCTCGCTCGTACCCCATATGATGTTGGCGTCGTGGATCACGCCGTCGTCGTCCTTGACACTGGCGTGCGCCTGAATGTACTCCAGAATGGTCATCACCTCCTCGTACATCAGCTCCTCGGCATTGGCCACCGAGATATTCAGCAGAATGTTCTTCGCGCCCGAGATCAGATTGTGGTCGAGCAGCGGCGAGTGGAGCGACGATTCGGCCACGGCCGCAGCGCGGTTCTCGCCTTCGGCGGTCGCCACGCCCATATGGGCGCGCCCGCTGTCGCGCATGACCTTCGACACGTCGGCGAAATCGACATTGACCAGATCGCTCTCGACCGTAATCAGCTCGGCGATGCCTTTGGCCGCCGAAGCCAGAATGTCGTCGGCCTTGCCGAAAGCTTGCTTGAGCGAAAGCCGACCGTACATTTCGAGGATGTTCTCGTTGTTGATGACGAGCAGCGAATCGACGCTCCGGCGCAGCTCTTCGATGCCGCGGAACGCCTGCTCGTAGCGGGTGCGGCCTTCGACCGCGAGCGGCGACGTTACGATGGCCACGGTCAGCAGCCCCATCTCCTTAGCGAGTTTGGCGATCACGGGCGAAGCGCCCGTACCCGTACCGCCGCCCATGCCGGCCGTGATGAAGATCATCCGCGTGCCGGAAGCTTCGAGGTGCTGCCGGATCTCGGGCAGCGTCTCGACAGCCGCCCGACGGCCGTTCTCGGGGTCGTTGCCGGCGCCGAGGCCCTCCGATCCGAGGCGCACCTTGGTCTCCACGGGGCTCTTGTCGAGTGCCTGCTGGTCGGTATTGCAGACCATGAAATCCACACCGCGGATTCCGAGGTTCCACATATGGTTCACGGCATTTCCGCCCGCTCCGCCGACACCGGCCACCATGATGATCGAGCCCTTCGAAGGCTGGGCGTTCAGTTCAGACATCAAATCCTCACTCATATCTCGTTTCTCGTTTTTCCTGCGTTAAATCTCTTCGTCTTCGCCCGGCTCGAACTTCTTGTTGAGCAGTTCGGCGCTGTTCTGCAATGTCCGTTTCATCCGTTCGAGGAATCCCGCACGCCGGGGCTGCGGCTGCGCCGCCGGCTCTCCGCTCCTCTCGGGTGCGGACTGCGGCACCTCGGGCTGCGGCTGTTGCTGCTGCGGGGGTTCGCTCCCGGGCTGCGGCTGCGTTTTGGGCGGCACGTGGCGGAACTCCGCGGGCCGCGGCGGCTCCGCGGCGGCGGAGAAAGCCGGCCGGCGCGGAGCTTCCGGGGCCTGTCTTTCGGCCGCGGGTTTCTCGACCACGGCACAGGGCGCCTGTCCGGCCCCCTTGAGCAGCAGACCGGCCACCGTGGCGAGCGACGGATCGGCGAGCCGTTCCTTCGCCTCGTCCGTAAAACCGGATTCGGCGGCTCCGACGCGCACGTCCATCCCCGTAATCCGGCGGAACAGTTCGTCCACGTCCTTCAGTCCGGCCGAACCGCCCGTCAGCACGATGCCGTAAGCCAATTTCTGCACGTAGCCCGAGTCCTTGAGCTCCTGCATCACGAACTCGGCGATGTCCGTCGCACGCGCCTCGATCACGGTCGCCAGATTGCGCAGCAGAATATCCTTCGCCTCCTTCACGGTGCGGCCGCTGACACGGATGAGTTTGTTCTCCGGCGCCAGATCGGCCACGGCCGAGCCGTATTTGCACTTGAGATTCTCGACGTACTTCTCAGGCACGCTGAGCGAGCGGATGTCGCTGTTGATGGCCGAAGCGCCGATCGGCACGGTCGCGACGTAACGCACCACGTTGCGGTAGTAAACGGCCACATCGGTCGTCCCTGCGCCGAGGTCCACGACGGCCACCCCCTCCTCCTTCTCGTCGGGAAGCAGCACCGCTTCGGGCGTTACGAGCGCATCGGGATAGACCGCCAGCATGCGGATGCCGAGGCGGCGCAGAGCCATGTCGAGCCGCTGCATCGGCGTCTGGAGGCACAGCACGAAATTGAACGTCGAGGAGAGCTTCTTGCCGAACGATCCGACGGGGTTTTTCACCTCCTGCGCATCGTCCACCACGTAGTTCTGGGGCACGCGCTCCATGATGGTCTCGTCGTCGGGTGCCTGCACGTTGCGCATCCGGTCGAAAAGAGCGTCCACATCCCGGCGCGAAACCCCGTTCTGCGGATCGTAGACGAACACATGGTCCGTGTGGCGCGCGCAGCGCACGAACTCGCCCGAAATACCGGCATAGGCCTCCGTGATCCGGATGCCGAGCTGCTCCTCCACGTCGGCCACAGCCTCCTTGACGGCGCGGCTGACCAGTTCGATGTTGTCGATGCGTCCGGCGTTGACCCCTTCGACCGGCTTCACGGCGAGCGCCGCCACGTCGAGGAGCCCCCCGGCATTGCGAACGCCGGCGGCCACTGCGACTTTCGACGAACCGAGGTCGATCGCTACGGTATAACTTCTCTTTTCCACTTATTCAGTATAACGTTTATTATTGGCAACTAACTGCAACTTCCCGCCGCCGCGAAGCCGGCAGCCTCTACGTCCGCCCCTCGGCCGGCATGCCCGCTGTCCGCCCTCGCCCCGAACGGCGTGCAGTCGCACGGGGCGGGACTTCACCGGGCCGCAGCAACGGAAACGAGACCCGCTCCCCCCCGGATTCCGCGGGCAGGTCCGGATCGCGCCCGATTCGGCGAAAACGTCTTATTTTCGGCAAACTACCTGTCCCGCATACCGCACATCGACCGTCCGGTAGCGGTCCCAACCCAGATGATTCAATCCGTGGCGGTAGAAGCGCAGCAACTTGTCGAATTTTTCCTCGACCCGCTCGATGCGTCCGAAGAGCACCGTATGAGTGCCGCTGCGCGGCACCAGCGCCACTTCGAGCGCTCCGCTGTCCGACGTCGACGCCACGATCTGCACCACCTCCGAGCGCCAGAAATCGTCCGATTCCACGAACTCCACAAAGGTAATGAGTTTGCAGAAATCTTCGTAGGATTTCTCCAACTTTTTTTGTTTCGCACGTTCGGCCTCCTGCCGGGCCTCGATGCGGGCGATACCCTCGCCGACGAGCCGTTCCTCGTAGCGGTAGCGGCGGCGCAGCGCCTCCTTCTTCGCACGCAGTTCGCGCACGCGGCCGGCGAAAGCCTCCTCCCGCTCGAACCACCCCTTTTTGATCCGCATGCGGCGCAGGGCGCGGATATTCTCGTCGTTGTCCCGCTCGCGTTTGTAGAAGGGGTATTTTTCGCGTTCGAGTTCGGCGATCCGCTCGTCTATCTTGCGTTTTTCCGCTTCGATGCAATCCTTTGCGAAGCCCGTCCACGACGCCGGAAACGGCAGGCGGAACGAGCCCGTAACGACAGGCACATAGAGCGACGAACGGGCCGGAGCCGCGAAAACGTAGCCGCGCGAGGTTACATAGGCGTTCATCCCGTCGGTCAGCAGCCGCAGCACGGGCCGCCGCTGACTGATGTCGACGCACAGTTCGCCGCCATAGGTGATGTAGGCGTTCGCCTCGTCTACGAAACCGTTGCGGGCGATCAGCTCTTCGATCCCCGCAAGATTCACTTCGGAGACCTTCGCGCCGAGCGTGGGGATGCCGCTCCGCGCGATCCACTCGCGGACCTGCCGCGACGAGACCAGATGGCCCTGCGACGAACTGTCGGTTACGTCGATCACGATTCCCCGAACGGTCTGCGCCGCGCGGCGGGCACGCGCCGCCGAGGCCGCACAAACGATGTATGCGACTACCGCGGCCCACACGAGGGCCAGCACTGCGTATCGGCCTCCTCTATTCAGCTTTGCGTTTCAGTCTTTCGGCCAGCGCTTCGCAGCAGGCGTCGATATTGCCCGCCCCGAAACTGACGACCACGTCCGTCGGCATCGCCGCCACCGTCTCGGCCAGCGCTTCGCGCGGCACGATGCGGCAGGGCACCCGCACCCCTGCGGCGATCAGTTCGCTCGTTACCCCCTCGACGGGCTCCTCGCGGGCCGGATAGATCGGCAGCAGCACCGCCTCGTCGGCCAGCGAAAGCGCCTCGGCGAACTCCGCGTGCAAGTCCCGCGTGCGGGTGTAGAGGTGGGGCTGGAAGAGCGCCGTGATCCGTCGGCCGGGGAACATTTTTCGTACCGAAGTGAGCGTGGCGGTCAATTCGCGCGGATGATGCGCATAATCGTCCATGTAGACCTGCTTCGGCGTATTGAGATAGAACTCGAACCGGCGCTTCACCCCCGCGAACGACGCCAGCGCCCCGCGCAGCCGCTCCTCGTCGAGCCGCTCGCCCCGTGCACGGGCGGCGCACCACATCGCGGCCGCAGCCGCCACCGCATTCTCGACGTTCACCCAACCGGGGATGCCGAGCGTACAGTCCGCGATCACGCGGTCGGGCATTACGAGGTCGTAGCGATAAAATCCTCCGTCGAGCAGCGAGACGTTCGCCGCATAGAAATCGCACGGCTCATCGTACGAATAACGGTAAACATCTATTCCGCCGCCGTCGAGTGCGATCTCCGCCCCCTGTTTCAGCACGAGACATCCGCCTCTGCGGATCCGCCGCACGAACTGCGCGAAAGCCTCCTTCACGGCTTCGTAGGTGCCGTAGATGTCCAGATGATCGGGGTCGACCGACGTAACGACCGCCACATCGGGCTCCAGCCGCAGAAACGACCGGTCGAACTCGTCGGCTTCGACCGCCAGCCGGTCGCCTGCGCCGAGCACGAGGTTGCTCCCGAAATTTTTGGAGATGCCGCCCAGAAAGGCGCTGCCGCCCTCCGTCGTCTCGTGATTGAGCCACGCGACGAGGGTCGAGGTGGTCGTCTTGCCGTGCGTGCCCGCCACGGCCATCACATATTTGCCTGCCGAGAGATAGCCCAGCATTTGCGACCGCTTCTCGACTTCGAATCCCTGCTCGCGGAACCACACCAGCTCGGGATGATCGGCCGGGACAGCCGGCGTGTAGACCACCACCGTCGCGGCCGGATCGCGGAACGGTTCCGGAATGAACCGTACCCCCTCCTCGTAGTGGATCTCGGCCCCTTCGTCCGTCAGCTCGCGCGTGAGGCGCGACTCCGTGCGGTCGTAACCGGCCACCCGTTTGCCCTCGTGCAGGAAATAACGGGCCAGCGCACTCATGCCGATGCCGCCGATGCCCAGAAAATAGACCTTCGAGAACTCCATGTCAACCGATGATTTCGAGAATTTCATCCGCGACCGCCTCCGCCGCCCGGGGCGTCGCCAGCTTTTCGATCGCAGCGCTCAGCGCCTTGAGCCGCTCCCCGTCCGCGAGCACGGCCACCGCCTCGTCCATCGCACGGCCCACGGCCGCGGCATCGGGCACCAGCAGCGCCGCTCCCTGCGAGACGAGCGCCTGCGCATTCTTCGTCTGATGATCCTCGGCCACGTTGGGCGAAGGGACGAAGATCGCCGGCTTCGCCGCGAGACACAGTTCCGAAACCGTGCAGGCCCCGCTGCGCGAGATCACCGCATCGGCCGCGGCATAGGCCAGATCCATGCGGTCGATGAACGCCCCCTGCCAGATGTTTTTCGTCGGATGCGCCGCCAGAAATTCGCGCATCTCGCGTTCGTAGTACTTGCCCGTCTGCCAGATCACCTGCACGGGCGCCTCGCCCCCCTGCCGAGCGATCCACTCCTTCATCGTCTCGTTGAGCGTCCGCGTGCCGAGCGAACCGCCGACCACGAGCACCGTGGGCCGCGTCTCGGCGAAGCCGTAGTAGCGGAGCGCTTCGGCGCGGTCGGCGCCGCTCTTCGAGAAACCGCCCCGCAAGGGATTGCCCGTCCGGACGATCCTATCGGCCGGAAAGAAACGTTCCATGCCGTCGTAGGCCACGCAGATGCGGCGAGCCCTCTTCGCCAAGATCTTATTGGTCAGCCCCGCATAGGAGTTCTGCTCCTGAATGAGCGTCGGCACTCCCATGCGCTGCGCGGCCCACAGAACCGGTGCGCTGGCATAGCCGCCGAAGCCGACCACGATGTCGGCCCCGAAGTCGCGGATCGTGCGCCGCGCCATGCGGATGCTCCGCACGACCTTGAACGGCACGGCCAGATTTTTCGGTTCGAGCCGCCGCTGCAACCCCGCCACGGGAAGGCCCACGATCGGATAGCCCAGCGCCGGGACCTTCTCCATCTCCATCCTCCCCTCGGCCCCCACGAAGAGGATCTGCGCGTCGCCGCCCGATCTGCGGCGGAGCGCTTCGGCCACGGCCACGGCCGGATAGATGTGTCCGCCCGTACCGCCGCCCGACAATATGATTTTCTTTCCCATCGTCCGATGTTTCATCTTTAACACTCGATATTCCCGCAACCGGCGGTTCGCCCTTTCCCGTCTCTTGCGCCACTGTTCCCACATCCGTTACCGTCCCCAGCTCTCGCGGTCGAGCGAGCGGTAGTTGATCGCCTCGGCCACATGCACCGCCGCGATACGCTCCTCGCCCGCCAGATCGGCGATCGTCCGCGCCACTTTCAGAATCCGGTCGTAGGCCCGGGCCGAGAGGCTCAGGCGCTCCATCGCCCGTTCGAGCAGCGCACGCGAGGCGCTGTCGAGCGTGCAGTGTTCCCGCAGCATCTTCGGATTCATCATCGCATTGGTATGCACGCCCCCGATGCCGCGGAACCGCTCCGCCTGCACCGCGCGGGCCGCGACGACGCGCGCCCGGATCGCGGCGCTGCTCTCCGCCGGGCGGTCCGCCGCGAGCTCGCCCACGGGCACGGGCACCACCTCGATGTGCAGGTCGATGCGATCGAGCAGCGGTCCCGAAATACGGCCCATGTAGCGGTGCACGGCCCCCGGCGCACACGTGCACTCCTTGTCCGGATGGTTGTAGTAGCCGCACGGACAGGGATTCATCGCCGCCACGAGGGTGAAGTTCGCAGGGTACTCCACGCTGTATTTCGCCCGCGAGACGGTGATCCGCTTCTCTTCGAGCGGCTGTCGCAGCACCTCCAGCACGCTCCGCCCGAACTCGGGCAGCTCGTCGAGAAAGAGGATGCCGTTGTGGGCCAGCGACACCTCGCCCGGCATGGGCGATTGTCCGCCGCCGATCAGCGCCACGCGCGAGGCCAGATGGTGCGGCGCTCGGAACGGCCGCCGCACGAGCAACCCCTGCACGGCCCCGGGCTTGCCGGCCACGGAGTGTATCTTGGTCGTTTCGAGCGCCTCCTCGCCCGAGAGAGGCGGCAGGATGGTCGGCAGACGCCGCGCGAGCATCGTCTTGCCCGACCCGGGCGCACCGATCATCAGCACGTTGTGGCCGCCTGCCGCAGCGATCTCCAGCGCCCGCTTCGCGTGCGCCTGCCCCTTCACGTCGGCGAAGTCCTCGGCATAAAGACCGCTCTGGCCGGGGGTCCGTGCCAAAGCCGCAGCCGTCGGTGCGATCGTCAGCACGCCGTTCAGGTAGTCCGCCACCTCGCGCAACGAGCGGACGCCGATCGCCTCGATCCCCTCCACCACGGCCGCCTCGGCCGCATTCTCCGCCGGCACGATGATCCGCCGCAGCCCTTCGCGCCGGGCGCAGTCGGCCAGCGGCAGCACGCCCCGCACGGGTTTCACCGTCCCGTCGAGCGACAGTTCGCCCGCGAGCATCGACCCCTCCAGCAGATCGGTCCGTATTTCGGACTGGGCCGCGAGGATCCCCACGGCGATCGGGAGGTCGAAGCCCGCCCCCTCCTTCCGCAGATCGGCCGGTGCGAGGTTCACGACGATCTTGCGCCCCGACATACGCCGGTCCGAATTTCCGAACGCGGCGCGGATGCGCTGCTCGCTCTCTTTCACGGCACTGTCGGGCAGCCCCACCAGAAAGAGCCCGAGACCGCCGCCCGTAATATCCACTTCGACCGTTACAGGTACCGCGTCGATCCCGACGACGGCTCCGCTGTGCACTCTGACGAACATTCCGGCGCGAGGTTTAGAACGGCGCCTCGTCCGCAAGGGAGGAAGGCGCGAGGTTGAACTCCGAATTACCCATCGACGCACCCAGCGCGCCGCCTGCCGGCAGGTCGTTCGAGCCGCTGGCGAAATCGTCGTACTGCTGCACGGGCGAACCCGCGGCCGCCGGCATCATCGAATCGTCCATATCGGCGAACCGCGCCTGATCCTTCAGGAAGCGGAGGTTCACGTCGCACACGGCGCCGTTACGGTGCTTGGCGATGATGATCTCCGCCAGACCGGCCGTAGGCATGCCGTTCTCGTCCTGATTGATGCCGTAGTACTCCGGACGGTGGATGAAGGCCACGATGTCGGCGTCCTGCTCGATGGCGCCCGACTCGCGGAGGTCCGAAAGCTGGGGACGCTTCGAACCGCCGCGCATCTCGGTGGCGCGGCTCAGCTGCGAGAGAGCGATGACCGGGACATTGAGCTCCTTGGCTATGGCTTTGAGCGTACGGGAGATGAAGGCCACCTCCTGTTCGCGGTTGCCCTTCGAGTCCTGATTGCCGGTCATCAGCTGCAAGTAGTCGATGATGATGATCTTGATGTCGTTGTGTATCTTCAGCCGGCGGGCCTTCGAGCGGAACTCGAAGACCGACAGCGCCGGCGTATCGTCGATGAAAAGAGGAGCGGCGCCCAGCGGCTTGGTCGCCGCCTCCAGATGGCGCCACTGCTCGGGCGTCAGCCGCCCCGACTTCACGTCATTGCCCGAAAGGCCCGTCTCGGCGATGATCAGACGCATCATCAGCTGCACCGAAGACATTTCGAGCGAGAAGAACGCCACGCCCGCCTCGTGATCCACGGCCATGTTGCGGGCCATCGAGAGCACGAAAGCCGTCTTGCCCATCGAAGGGCGCGCGGCGATGATGATCAGGTCCGAGAGCTGCCAGCCGAGCGTTACGCGGTCGATGGCCATGAAACCCGAAGGCACTCCGTTGAAGGCGCTCGTGTTCTTCGACGCCTCCTCGATCTGAGCCAGCGCACGGGCCAGAATGTCCTTCGACGACTGCACCGAACGTTTCACATGCCCCTCGGCCACCTTGAAGATCTCGCCCTCGGCATAGCCGATGAGCTCCGTAACGTCGGTCGCCTCGTCGTACGAGCGCCGCTGTATCTCGGTCGCCGAACGGATCAGCTCGCGCTGGACGTATTTCTGGGCGATGATCTTGGCGTGGAACTCGACATTGGCCGCCGACCCCACCTTCTGCGTGAGCTGAGCCAGATACGACGCACCTCCGACCTTGGCCAGCTCCTTCTTCACCTTGAGCTTTTCGGTTACGGTATAGAGGTCGATGGGTTTCAGCTCCATCGAAAGCTCCTCGATGGCTTTGTAGATCAGGCGGTGCTCCTCCGTATAGAAAGCCTCGGACGTTACGAACTCCTGCACGGCGATGATGCTGTCCTTTTCGAGCATGAGCGCGCCGAGCACGGCCTCTTCGAGCTCGACCGCCTGCGGAGGCACGTTGCCCGCCGTATCGGTCAGCGCCGCGAACGCCTCGCGGTTGCGCGCGGAGGGGTTGTATTCTTTAGCCATTGCGTAGTGATTGTTTCAGTCCCCAAAAGTACGGATTCGGGACGAGAAAACAAAGCGGCCGCCGCGGAGTTTCCGAAAAAACCGCAGAAAAAGGGTGCGGTTCCGCCTCGCCCCGATCGGCCGGGGACAACCTGCAAACCGGCAGTCGAAACCGTTTCGACGACACCCTGTCGGAGGCGGTCCCGCAACGCACAGGCGGTGAGAAGCGGACCGCAGCCGCAGGGTCGGGGCGAATCGGCGACGCCCGTCCGCGGATGCGGCAGTTCGACGCCCGTCCGCCGGCAGCGGCGACGCACTACCGAAATACGGACGGCCGCAGACCGTTCCACCGCCGTCCCGGAACCGCATCGGAACCGAAGACAGGGAGGAGCGGGGATCGAGGCAGACGAAGGAATAGCGGGCGAATTCCGGAGCAAACCGGACGGACGCCGGGGCGGGAGCCGGTCATCGGTCGAGGCCGAGTTCGTGTTCCGACACGGCGAGCGCCGCGATGCTGATCCGGCAGCCGGGCACGCTCCGCAGGATCGTCTCGGCGCACGAGACGATCGTAGCGCCCGTGGTGAAGACATCGTCCACCAGCAGGATATGGCGGCCGGCCAGCCGCTCGGGATGCCGCACGCCGAAGACGCCTTCGACATTCGCCCAGCGGTCGCTCTTGCGGCTGAGCGCCTGCGACGGGTTGTTGCGGCGGCGCACCACGCTCCGCCGGTCGACCCCGACGCCCAGCTCGGCAGCGATCCCCTCGGCGAGGTATTCCGACTGGTTGTAGCCGCGTTTCAACCGTTTGCGCAGATGGAGCGGCACGGGGACCACCACCTCCACGTCGTCGTACAACCCGCAGTCGGCCAGATAGCTGCCGTACCAGCGGCCCATGTCGCGCGCGAGGCGCCATGCGCCGCGGTATTTGAAGCCGTGGATCAACCGCCGCCAGCCGCCGCCCCCGACGAAAAAGAAGAGGGCCGAAGCGTGGACGACGGGCACGAGTCCCCAAAGCCGGCGCGTCATCGGATTGTCGAACTCCTCCCAGTAACGGGTCAGGGGAATCGTCGTCCGGCAGCGGGTGCAGACCGTGCGCGCCCCTTCGTCCATCGGCCCGCCGCAGACCGGACAGACCGGAGGAAAGAGCAAGGCGTGCAGATCGGAAAGAAAGTTACTGAGGATCGACATTGACGGCGACGGCGACGGATTTGAATTCGGGTGTTTTCGCAAACGACGCGAGGTGCTCGGCCAGCAGCTTCCGGGCGCGGGCGAACGAGGCGCCCGCCTCCACCTTGAGCAGCAGCCCCGCCAGATGCTCTCCGCGGATGCGGTCCACGGGCGGTGCCAGCGGCCCCAGCACGCGGCGGCCGAAGCGGGCGCGCAGACCGGCGGCCAGCGCTTCGGCGGCCCCGCGCAGCAGCGCCGGGTCGCGGTGGCGGAGCGTGAGCGACACCAGACGCGCATAGGGCGGGTAGAAGAATTGCGCGCGTTCGTCGAGCTGCTCGCGGGCCATTCCCTCGTAGTCGCCGGCGGCGACCTGCCGGATGACGGGATGCTGCGGCTCCGCGGTCTGGATCACCACCGTGCCCCCGCCGGCCCGCCGGCCCGCACGCCCGGCGACCTGCGTCATCAGCTGGAAAGCCCGCTCGCCGGCGCGGAAATCGGGATTGTTCAGCAGGTTGTCGGCATTCAGGATTCCGACCAGCGTAACGCCGCCGAAGTCGAACCCCTTGGTAATCATCTGCGTGCCGACCAGAATGTCGTACTCGCGGTTTTCGAATCCCGAGACGACGGCACGAAAAGCCCGCTCGGACGCCGCGGCATCGCGGTCGAGGCGCGCCACACGCGCTTCGGGGAAAAGCCGCGCGATCTCCTCCTCGACCTTCTCCGTCCCGAAGCCCATCGGCACCGCATCGGTTGTTTCGCACGACGGACACTTCGCCGGCACCGCTTCCGTGTGGCCGCAGTAGTGGCACACGAGCCGTCCGCTGCCCTTGTGGAGCGTGAGCGTAACGTTGCAGTCCGGACAGCGGGCCGTCCAACCGCATTCGCGGCATTCGACATAGGGTGCAAAACCCCGCCGGTTCTGGAACAGCATCACCTGCCCGCCGCGGGCGAGCGTCTCCTCCATCCGGTCGAGCAGCAGCTTATTGAAGTGGATGCGCCGTTCGCCCCGCTTCACGGCCCGCAGCGTGTCCGACACGACGATCTGCGGCGGCTGCGCGCCGCCGTAGCGCTCGGCGAGTACCGCGCGGCCGTATTTCCCGCTCTCTGCGTTGAGCCACGTTTCGAGCGACGGGGTCGCACTGCCCAGCACCGCGCGGCCGCCGCAGAGCCGTGCGAGAACCACGGCGCAGTCGCGGGCCCCGTAGCGGGGTGCCGGATCGGCCTGTTTGTAGCTCGCGTCGTGCTCCTCGTCCACGACGATCAGCCGCAGATGCCGCAGCGGCAGAAAGAGCGACGAGCGGACCCCCACGACGAATTCGCCGCCGGACGACCCATTCAGCCGCAGATAGGTCTCCGTACGCTTCCGGTCGGTGAGCTTCGAATGATAGGGGGTAACGCGGCTGCCGAAAATGCGCTCCATGCGCTCGATGAGCTGGGTCGTGAGGGCGATTTCGGGCACCAGCATCAGCACGTCGCCGCCGTCGGCCAGCACCTCGGCGATGAGGTGGATGTAGATCTCGGTCTTGCCCGATCCCGTTGCACCGTGCAGCAGCACCGTCCGCATGCCGGCGGCGAACTGCCGGCGCACCGAAGCCGCCGCCGCGGCCTGTGCGGCGCTCAGCTCGGGCAGCAGGAATTGGGCGGATCGCGGTTCGGCGGCCGTGCGTTCACGTTCGGAGCAGGTAATAAACCCCTTGCTCTCCAGTGCATGAAGCACCGGACGTTCGGCACGCAGCAGACGGCACGGCACCTCGCCCGCGAAGGGGGCGCCGCGAAATACGGGAGCCGCCGCATCCGGGGCATCCGTTCCGTCCGCAGGGTCGGGCGTTCCGCCCGCCGAGGCGATCTCCAGCAGGGCCTCGTACTGGCGCGGCGCGCGGCGTGCGAGCCGTTCGAAAATCCCGTGCAGCCGCGCCTCGTCGCGCAGCTCCGCAGCGAGCGAGGCATAGCGCTCCGTGCGGGGACGGAACTCTTCGCCGGCGAACTCCGCTTCCGAGCGGCCCGAAGGTTTCATCAGCGACGGCAGCGCCGCACGCATCACTTCGCCGAGCGAACACATGTAATAGTCGGCGATCCACTCCCACAACGCCCTCATGCGTTCGTCGACGAGCGGAGCCCCGTACAGCGTTCTGGAAACGGATTTCAGGGTCTTGAAATCGGGCCGGCGGTCGTGGACGCGCCACACGATGCCCGTATAGATCTTGCTGCGGCCCAATGGCACGGCCACGGCCTGTCCCGCTTCGAGCCGCACCCCCTCGGGAACGGCGAACGTGAAGGCAGGCTGCGCCAGCGGCAGGATAATATCGGCATAGAGCATACGTACGAGTATTGGCAATGCACCCCGAAGAGGCGGCGAACCGCGAATCCGCAAAGTCGCACGAACCGGGCTCGTCGGGCCCGCGAAAAACCGCGCCCGGCGACGCTCTCCGCCCTCTCTCTGACCGTCCGGACATTCGGCGGACGCCGCGCCGCCCTTCGGCCGCACTCGGCCGCCCGACGCCCGCACGATCCGGCGAGGCTCCCGGCCGCTCGCAGCAACCGCACAACCTTCCCCCCCCCTCCCCGGGCTCGTTCGCCTTCCCGGCGGTCCGCCCATGCGGCAGGAGCGGAGAGAAGCGCCTACTCTTTCTTCATTCCGTTGAGCATACCGCCGTCGATCAGACCGAAGCCCTGACCGTAGACGCCCGTAACGGAAGCGACCGAAATGAACGCCTTCGGGTCGATATTCTTGACGATCTTCAGGATGTCGTTCGTCTCGCGCTTGCGGCAGATCACCATCACCACCTGCGACTCCTGTTTCGAGTACCAGCCCATGCCGTTGAGCATCGTAACGCCGCGGCGGGCGCTGCACGTGATCTCTTCGGCGATGCGGTCGTGCTCGTGGCTGATGATGAGCAGCTGGTTGGACTGCTGGTTGCCCGAAAGCAGGGCATCGGTCGTTACGCTGAAGATGATCGTCAGCAGGAAGCCGTAGATCACCGTTTCGGGTCCGTTGCCGACCAGCAGCGACGCCAGAATGATCGTCGAATCGTGGATGACGACCACTCGTCCGTAGTTGATCGGATGGTACTTGTTGATCAGCAGCGCCACGATATCCACGCCGCCCGTCGAGCCGCCCTGCATCAGACACATGTAGATGCCCACACCCGAGAGCAGACCGCCCATCGTAACCAGCAGAATCGGCTCCAGATTGCCGAAGATGCTGATCGAACCGGCGGCGATGACGCCCCGATCGGTCAGCCATTGCTGGAACACGGGAAGCTCCGCCTGAAAGAAATTCAGCCCGAGCGGCAGGATGATGATGCAGAAGATCGTCTTGATGCCGAACTTCCATCCGATCACGAACCCCGCGATCAGCAGCAGGATGCCGTTGACCAGAAAGGCCATCGTACCGATCCCGATCTGGTAGCCGAACAGGTTTTCGATGGCGGCGCAGAGCACGAGCGAGAGACCCGTCGCACCTCCGCCCGTACCGTGTGCGGGGATGATGCAGGCGATCCATGCGAACGTATAGAACAGGATTCCGACGGTCATCATGAGATACTCCCTGACGCCGGAAAAGACCTCATTCGTGGATAATTTCTTCATAAGTTCAGTTTTAGATGCCGCAAAGGTAGCAAAAAATCGTCTCGATATTCCTGCGGAACGTTATTCTTTGTTGCGCGAATCGATCCAGATCGTAACGGGTCCGTCGTTGACGAGCGCGACCTGCATGTCGGCCCCGAACTCGCCCGTAGCCACGGGCTTGCCGAGCGCCTCGGCGAGCGTCTCCGTGAAGCGCTCGTAGAGCGGACGCGACACGGCTTCGGGCGCCGCCCTGACGTAGGAGGGGCGGTTTCCCTTTTTCGTCGAGGCATAGAGCGTGAACTGGCTCACGACCAGCACCTCGCCTCCGATCTGCCGCACATCGAGGTTCATCACGCCCGCTTCGTCGTCGAAGACGCGCAGTTTCACGATCTTGGCCGCCAGCCACGCGAGGTCCTCCGCCGTGTCGGCCGCCTCGACGCCCGCCAGCACCAGCAATCCCCGGCCGATGGCCGACTTCGTGCGTCCGCCGATCGCCACCGACGCTTCGCGCACCCGTTGAATCAGCACCCTCATCGCACGCTCCGTTCGAAATAGGTCCACAGATTGTCGCCCGACGGCACGGGAGCCGTTACGGCCACGGGTTCGTGCCGCACGGGATGCTCGAACGACACGCTGCGCGAATGGAGCGAGATGCCGCCGTCGGGATTCGAACGCCGGGCTCCGTATTTCAGATCGCCGCGGATCGGACAGCCGATCTTCGAGAGCTGGGCGCGGATCTGGTGGTGGCGGCCCGTGAGCAGTTCGATCTCGACGAGCGTATAGCGGGCCGAGGCGCCCAACGTCGCATAACGCAGCCGCGCCTGCTTCGCATCGCCTTTCGGCGCATCGCAGGCTTTCGAGCGGTTCGTCTTGCCGTCGCGCAGGATGTAGTGGCACAGCTCGCCCGACTCGGGCTCGGGCCTGCGCTCGGTGAGCGCCCAGTAGCGTTTGCCGATCCGCCCCTCGCGGATCATCTCGTTGAGCCGCGCGAGGGCCTTCGAGGTTTTGGCGAAGAGCACGGCGCCGCTCACGGGGCGGTCGATGCGGTGCACGACGCCGAGAAACACCTCCCCGGGTTTCGAATCGCGGCGCTTGAGGTAGGCTTTGATCCGGTCTTCGAGGGCGCTTCCGCCGGACTTGTCGGGCTGGACGAGATCGCCGCAGCGTTTGTTCACCACGAGCAGGTGGTTGTCTTCATAGAGGATGTCGTCGGGCGAGAACATGGGTTACAGGCTGAACGTAAAGGGAAGCAGCAGAGCGGCCGAAGCGACGACCGTGGCGGAACCGTGCCCGCTCATGATCACCCGCATGGGCGAGCCTTGGCGGCGTTCGACATCGACCATCACCTGACGGCACTGGCCGCAGGGGTAGCATTCGCGTCCGGAGGGATCGGAGGCGATGGCCAGCGTCTCGACGGGATCGTCGGCGCAGTTGGCCTCGGCATAGAAGAGCAGGGTCCGCTCGGCGCACAGTCCGGCAGGATAGACTTCGCTTTCGAAGTTGCTGCCATACAATATCCTGCCGCTGCGCAGACGGGCTGCGGCGCCGACGCGGAATTTCGAATAGGGCGCATGTGCATTGGCCGTCGCACGCCCGGCCTCGGCGACCAGTTCGCGGTCCTCCGCAGACAACGCAGCGAGGCTTTCGTAATGTTCGTAATCGAACACGAATTTCTGTTCCATAACCGACCTCTTTTTATAAGGAGTGAATAGCAAAGATAATCAATTTTCGGGAATATCGTCTTCGAAAAACGCCAAAACCGTGCCCCAAAAAACAGCTCCGTCCGCACGAACCGGCAAAAAAAGATCCCGCCCCGGCGGGCAGGATCTCTCATCACGCTTAAAGCATGCAAAACGGCATCTAACCATTATATACGTCGAATTCCGCACTCGACGAGGTATAAGGGTCAAAGTCCGATGCTGATTCGAAGACCGACACGGTCAACGTGTAAGTTCCTACGGGAATATCGGCTCCGAACGCCGACAACGGAATCACTAATCGTACACCGAAACCGTCAGTATCGTTATTCCACTTCACCACGTCGCCCGCATCGGACAGCCACACGTCGCTCGGACTGGCCGTCCACTCCTCGCTGCTTAGATTGAAGAGCACATTGGAAGACTCCGCATTTTTCAGCAACTCTTCTCCCGCTGAGAAGAATATTTCGACGTTGCCCTCGATATAGTCAATGCGATCGATCTTAACCTCGCCCGAAACGGCCTTGTGGTACGTATATTCGTAGCTACGGGTATAAACGGTGCCGGATTCGGACGCCTCGACCACGAAACGCAACTTATCGCCCTCTTTCGGCTGACTGAACAATTTGCTCAATTCGATATCACTGACCACGATAGAGGTAGTGCCGGAAGACAGCTTGATCTTGTCGGACGCCTGACTCCACCTGCTGCCCTGCATACCGCCCGACAATGCCTCGACCCAATACTGATAGGTAGCATTTGGAAGCAACTCCTGTTCCGCATCGAGCGTAGCCGTAACGACGGTATTGTCGGAGGGATTCTCCGCAACCGTAAACTTCGGAGCTTTCTGAACATACTCCAACGGAGCGATCTTCTGAATTCGACCGGCCATGAGCGCGACGATCGACGACGAAGCGGGTTTGGTCTTCGACATCGACGCCCCTTCGGCGTCGGTGATCGTAACCGTGTAACCGCCCTGATAATTGCCGGGCGTTACGGCCACATACACATCCGTAGCGGTTTCGGCCGTCGTACCCAGAGCGATGTCGCCCGTTACGGTTACCTGCGGGGTAACCTCTCCGTATGCGAAGTCGGTACGTTTGTAATACACCTCCGGCGAGCTGTAATCTCCGTATTCGTCGAGCGCCCATGATTTCAGCCCGATTTCACCTGCACCGACATTGCCGGCCGAGCTGCTCTGGAACTGGAATGCCACGCTCGTCAGGGTCGTACCTTCGACTGCGGAATAGACAGGCAGCCGGAGCGCCGAACCCACCGGTTTGAAAAGCACGGACTCATCGCCGTCTCCCCAGATACCGACCATCGGAATAGCGCCTACCGGACCTTTGCCGGCTTCGTATTTCTGATCTTTGGGGACAGTAATTCGCAGCGCTTCGATGGGTTTGGTACCATCGACAACGGTCCCGAACTTGCCGTCGGGATAAACGGCCACATAGCTCAGCGACGACGAAAGGACCGGTTTCACGGACCCCTTGAACATACCGTCGCCGTTCTCGGTCGTATATTCGGTAAAAATCCCATTATCGCCCGTATACACTTTGATCTTGTCGCCTTTCAGCCAGCTGAGTTGCAGCGTCTCGGTATCGAGCGCGGTACGGGTATCCCCGCCTGCGATGATCGAATTGATCGTATATTCTTGAACACCAACTGTTTCCGGCGAAGTAGGTTCGTCCTTGGAGCAACCCGTGAAGGCCGACATCGCAGATGTCAGACCCAGCAGTACAATCGCTTTTTTCATAATCTTTGCATTATGTTAAATTACTCCCAGCCCCATTCGCTGTTCGAATTCTCGAAATCCTGAATTCCGCTTCCGGTGAAATCGAAAGAGGATTCTGCAAAGCCACGTTCGACCGTTACGCTCGACACCGCGATCTGCGGCGCGACATAGGGTGCGGGACTGCTTTTCATCCCCAGTTGTAAATTCTGTTTCATAATGTAGAATATTAGGTTATATTAGGTTAATAAATGTAGCCCGAAGAACCGAACGGAATCCAAGAAACCCTCTCACTGCACACGCACGCAAAACATTCGCCCCCCCGATGCCGAAAACACTTCCCTCATTCAGACGACACCCGCACCGACACCCCTCCGATAAGCCTCTCGAACGGGCTTGGGAACTCATCTCTCTGCGAATATACGATATTCCGATGAAAAAAGCAAATAAATGTCATTTTTTTTGCAGGTCGCTACCCGATTCATAGAGAAGGTACGAAAATGAATTTGTCCGCGAAACATACTTTCGCGCAGAGTCGGGCGTTATATTTGCAGATGCAAACTTCTAAAAACAGAATACTATGAAAAATTGGATTATCGCAGCAGCCGTCGTGCTGACGGCACTGCCCGCCATGGCGCAGTACGAGGAGAAATTCCCCAGTTATATTCAGGTCAACGGACGGGCCGAACGGGAGATCGCGCCGGACGAGTTCTACCTGTCGATCGTCATCAACGAACGCGAATCGAAGGGTAAAATCACGGTGGAACAGCAGCAGAAGGAGATGATCGCAGCGCTCGGACGTCTCGGTATCGATGTCGATAAACAGCTCAAAATGGCCAACATGTCGAGCGAATTCTTCAAGAAGAAAACCTCGGTCGCCACCGCCAAATACCAGCTCAAGCTCGGTTCGGCGGCCATGGTTTCGAAAGTCTATGCCGCACTCGACGCCGTCGGCATCTCCAATGTGGCGATTCTGCGCGTATCGCACACGAAGATAGACCAGTACAAGGAGCAGATACGAGTGGCTGCCATGCAGAATGCGAAGCAGAATGCCGCTACGCTGGCCGAAGCCATCGGTCAGAAAATCGGGCCCTGTTTCTACATCTACGATTCGAACAGCGACGTGATGCCCGTTTTTTACAGCAACATGGCGGCGGTCGCACGCGGAAAATCGGCGTTGGACGCATACGCCGAATCGGCATCGGAGGACGAACCGCTGGATTTCAAAACCATCAAACTGACCTATAACGTGCAGGCCAAATTCGTGCTGGAGCCTTGACCTCTTCCCGCCTCCGGCGAAAAGTCGAAACCGCCCGCAATGCGGGCGGTTTTTACATAACGCTATGACCGGCAGCGGGTTGCCGCATCTTCGCATTTAACATAATGCAAAGATTATGAAAAAAGCGATTGTACTGCTGGGTCTGGCATCTGCGATGTCGGCCTTCACGGGTTGCTCCAAGGACGACGTTACGGAAAACGGCTGGTCAAACGAAACGAAAGGCAGGCGCGACAACACGCTGGTCGCAAAGATGGCCGGCGACGGGGGGGGGACGCGCACGGCGATGGGCGACAAATCCGCCGTATGGAGCGCCGAAGACCGCATCGCCCTGTATGCTGACATAAGCTCTTCGGAACACTTTCTGCCTTTCGATATTTCGGACGCAGACGCCGGAACCGCGACAGCGGGTTTCACGCTCGATGCAAACTATCAGGACGGATGGGACAACGAAGATTACTATCCTCTGCGAGCCCCCGGCATAAACCAATGCGTAGCCGTCTATCCCTATGCGGCAGCATTCTACTACTCACCTTACAAGGATCTCGTGCGGCTGGGCGCAGCCATTCCCGCCGCGCAGCGGTACGTCGAAGGATCGTTCGACAACCTGTCGGTGCCGATGATCGCCACGAGCACGGAGAGTTACAAGAACGGCGTTTACATCTATTCGCCGATGACGTTCAAGTACCTCGCGGGCCTCATCCACCTGACGATGTCCGCCGCGGAACAGACCGAAATCGAAAAGATCGAGCTGACCGGCGGAGCCTTCGCCGGAAACGTGGTCGTGGAATTCTTAAAACAGGAACCGATGGACGAGGCATTCAAAACGGTGCTTCAGGGCGGAGACGGGTCCTTAGGCACGATCGAAGGCCCGGGCAGCCTCAAATTAGACGGCGCATCGCAGACCGTAACCATGCAGGGCCCGATCGCTCTTTCGTCCGCCCCGAGCAACGTCTATTTCTCCGTTCTTCCATCGGATTACAGCGGGCAGACCCTTACCTTCGAATTCACCCAGAGCAACGGTCTGCGAACCGAGAAATCGCTGGCCGGTCATCGGCTGAACGCAGGCGAGATCGCCCAGCTTCCCGCCTTCGTCTATCGCATTCCGTTCCTGCCGGAGGTAAACGTAACGCAAAAGGAAAACCATCTTCACGCGACGTGTACCGAGAACGATGCCGTTGAAAAATACACGGCCGAAATTCTGTACAACGGGACCGTCGTTCAGAGCATTTCGCTCGATCCGGAAGCAGGCATAAACCTCGACATGCTGGAATTCGACGTACAGGCCCCGGGCAGGCAAACGCTCCAATTGACCGTCAAAGCCGAATTCAAGGACAAATCGGGCGTAGACGCCGTCTACACGCTTCCCGTCGATTTCGAGTACGACGTCAAACCGCAGGTTCCCGTCTTCACCTACCTGACGGACAAGAAGATGATTCAACTGTCAAATTACCAGTCCTACTGGAAGAAAATGGAATACGCCTTCCTGAAAAAGGCCGATGCGACCGCCGAAGATTTCAAGAGCGTCGCATTCACCACGGCGGAGGACGGCGTCATGAGTTATACGCTGGTGGAGAATCCGCCCACCGAAATCGGAGACTACACGTTAGCCGTGCGTACATGGCACGATCCGTCGGATGCCGCGAACGGCTATACGGAGGGTTACCATACTTTCTCGATCACTTCGCAGCTCCCGTCGGTCGCATTGCTCAACGAAGTCGCCGATTTCGGAGACCTCACCATCGAAAACTGGAGCGAGATAAAAAATGGTCTCGACGAAATCAAATATTTGGAGGTCTGCTGGGTCAAAGGCGAATCGGAGGATTTCGACAATCCTTTGAAAACCATCTACAGCAACACGGATGCCGCCTATTTCGAAGACAGCGGAGACATCTATTTCATCCACATCAAGAATGCGATCGGCGCCGAGGGGAAGGG
The DNA here is from genome assembly GCF_900021155.1 of Alistipes sp. CHKCI003. Lineage (GTDB taxonomy): Bacteria > Bacteroidota > Bacteroidia > Bacteroidales > Rikenellaceae > Alistipes > Alistipes excrementavium. The sequence continues at coordinate 9,416 of NZ_FCNT01000050.1, read as the reverse complement.
GACCTACTCCGCACTCGTCAAAATATGGTACGACGACAGCGACCCCGACGGCTATATTTCGGCCTCCATGTCATTCTCTCTCTGACGGGGCTCTCCGCAAGACAAGAGGCTGTCCAACGAGTTTCGGACAGCCTCTCTCTTTTCACCTTCGTTTTTACTCCGATCCTATCCCCGCCGCACGAGCTTCACCACATTCTCGACATGGTGCGTGTGGGGAAACATGTCGACCGGCTGCACGCACGCCACGTCGTAGTCCGCCGCCAGCAGCGCCAGATCGCGGGCCTGCGTCGCGGGATTGCAGCTCACGTAGACGATGCGCTCGGGCGCGGCGCGCAAGATCACCCCGACGACGGCCTCGTCCACTCCCGCTCGCGGCGGATCGAGGATCACCACGTCGGGACGTCCGTTCGCCTCGACGAATGCGTCGGAGAGCACCTCCTTCATGTCGCCCGCATAAAACCGCGTGTTGCCGATCCCGTTGACGGCCGAATTGACCTCGGCGTCGGCGATCGCTTCGGGCACGTATTCGATGCCGATCACCCGACGGCACCGCGCGGCGCAGAAGTTGGCGATGGTACCCGTGCCGGTGTAGAGATCGTAGAGCACCTCGTCCCCCGTGAGACCGGCGAAATCGCGCGCCACCTTGTAGAGTTCGTAGGCCTGCGCGGAGTTGGTCTGGTAGAAGGATTTGGGCCCCACCTTGAACTCCAGCCCCTCCATGCGCTCGACGATGTGGTCCTTGCCGCGGTAGCAGACCGCCGCGAGGTCGCCCGTCGAGTCGTTCCACTTGGTGTTGACCATGTACATGAGCGAGGTGATCTGCGGAAAAGCATCGGACAGATGGTCCAGCAGCGCTTCGATGCGCGGACGGTCGTCGGCCCCGAAGACCGCGACGACCATCACCTCGCCCGTCGAAGCGGTGCGGATCATCAGATTGCGCATGAGGCCCCGATGCTCGCGGGCGTTGTGGAACGTGTAGCCGCGTTCGATGCAGAAGCGTCTGGTTTCGAGCCGTATGGCATTCGACGGATCGGGCTGGAGCCAGCAGCGGCGGATGTCGAGCACTTTGTCGAACATGCCCGGAATGTGGAATCCGAGCGCCGGCTCCGGTGCGATGTCGCCTCCCCCGGCCACCTCCTCGTGCGTGAGCCAGCGGCGGTCGGCGAAGGTGTATTCGAGTTTGTTGCGGTAGAAGGTCGTCTGCGCCGAGCCCAGACAGGGCCGGATTTCGGGCAGAGCGACCTTGCCGATGCGCGCAAGCTGGTCGCGGACCTGTTCGGTCTTGAAACGCAGCTGTTCGTCGTAGGGCAGATTCTGCCATTTGCAGCCGCCGCACACGCCGAAATGCTCGCAAAACGGCTCCGCGCGCAGGGGCGAACGGCGCACGTAGCGCACCGCGAAGCCCTCCATGAAGCGGCGGCGCTTCGAGCGGATCTGCACGTCCACCACGTCGCCCGGGACGGTCATCGGGACGAAGACCACCACGTCGTTCCAGCGACCCATCGCCTTGCCCTCGGCTGCGAGGGTCGTTATTTCGAGCCCCTCGATCAGGGGATAATTCGCTTTCTTTCGTGCCATAGTACCTCGGATTTCACCCGCAAAGGTAACAACAATCCCCCGTCCGGCCGCGGACGCCGCCCGCTTTTTCGTTTCATCCGCCCAAAAAACCGGCGGCGGACGCCGCCGAACGACGGGATGCGGCCGCCCGCCCGGCCGCCTCCTCGACCCACTTCTTCACCGGCACTCGGCCTTCAACCGCGCATCCGTCTCTCCTTGGCCCGCGTCCGCACGCTGCCCAGCCAGAACCCGAGCGCGAAGGGGACGCCGAGCACCACCGTCCCGAGCAGAATGAGCCATCCGACCACCTTGCCCACGAGCGACGGGACCCCGTCGAGCGTGGTGCGGATCGCATCGTCGGCCGCAGCGTGCAGCTCGCGCACGAGCGTCTCCCGTTCGACCGAAACGTAGCGCTGCAACTCGTCGCGCTGGCGGTCGAAATTGAAAAACGCATGGTCCACCGAGGCGTTCATCGTACCGATGAGGCTCTGCACCTGTTCGTTCAGCGAACCGACCACGGCATCGGAAATCTGCGGGATGTGCTCCATCACGAGGACGATCCGCCGGAAGTTGCGGTCGAGGCTGTCGAGCTGACGGCCGATCTGCGTCCGGACGCTGTCCTGCTCCAGCCTCAGTTCGAGCAAATCCTTCGACCACCCCAGCGAAGCGGCCATCTGCTGGGTCTGTCCGCCCACGCGGTCGCTCATGTCGGCGAGCACCTCCGAAATCGACCCCGCGGCATAGGCGTGCTCCACGCCGTTGGCCTTCAGAAAACGCACCCACGCCAAGGTCGTATTGGCCGGCTCCACATCCGCCTCGGCCGGAGGATTCGCCGCCATGTACTCACCGACGAAACGGCTCATCAGCGCATAGCGGTCGGCCGCGAGCACGTCTCGGGCCAGCGTATCCACACGCCCGGCGAACCGCTTCGCGGCCGCCCGCGCCAGCGGGCTGTACGCCCCGAAGAGCAGCGAGTCGGGCGCCGCGGCGAACGCCTCGTCCATGCGGCGGCACAGAATCCACGTATCGGCCAGCGACACCTCGGGAATGGGCTGCATGGCGGCCGACACGGCCGCCCGCGTGGCCTGCATCTTCCAGCGGATCGTCCGCATCTTGATTCGCGGATCGGGCGTCGCCGCAGCGATGGAGTCGGCCGCGCGCACGATTCCGTCCGACAGATCGTAGTAGAAGCCGCGGGTCATCAGACGCGCTTCGACATCCTCTTTCGGCAGCGGATCGCCCGTGTCGATATGCAACTTCAGCAGGGAACACCCCGCCAGTGCGGCGGCCGCAGTCAGCGCGGCGGCAATTTTCGCAAACAACAGTCTCATAAGCTCCGATCTATACGAAGGCAACCGCCTTCGGAGCGTAAAGGTAGCAAATTCCCGCAAAAAGCACTATCTTTGCATGCACTATTCGGGCGTTTTCGACGAGCTGCGCGCAATCCGGACCTGCCGGGAGGGGGGGGCAGACGAGAAAACGGCCCGGGGAACAGAACGTTTCACGCTAAATCAACGGACCATGAAAACAGCTTGCCTGACCTTCAACCCCATACAGGAGAACACCTATGTCGTCTGGGACGACACGCTCGAATGCGTCGTCGTCGACGCCGGAAACTCCACGGAGCGCGAAAACGCCGCCCTGCGGAACTTCATCGAACAGCACGGACTGAAGCCCGTCGCGGCGGTCAACACCCACGGACACTTCGACCACGTGCTCGGAGTGGAGTGGCTCAGGCGCACCTACGGCATCCCCTTCGCCCTCTCGTCGAAGGACCGATTCCTGCTCGACGGAGCCGAGACGGGCAGCACGGTCTACGGCGTGAAGGTCGGTGCCATGCCTTCGGTCGACCTCGACCTCGACGAGGAGCCCGAAATCCGCTTCGGGCGCACGTCATTGCAGGTCATCCCCACTCCGGGGCACACGCCCGGACACGTCTCGCTCTACGAACCGGAGTCGAAGACGCTCTTCACGGGCGACACCCTCTTCCGCGAAAGCATCGGCCGCACGGATCTGCCGGGCGGCGACTACTCGTGGATCATGCGCTCGATCCTCGACCGGATCGTACCCCTCGGCGAGGAGGTGCGCATCTGTCCGGGCCACGGCCCCGAGTCGACCATCGGCCACGAATTGCTCTACAACCCGTTCATCGTCGAGGTGCTCAACGACGAAGTGAACTACCGGAACTGATCCTGCACCGAAACGTCCGACCCATGAAAAACCTCCTCGTCTGTCTGGCTCTGCTGCTCGTCTGCGCCGCTCCGTCTCCGGCCGAAGCGAAAGCCCCGCCGTCCGCGGCGGAAGCCGCACGGCAGGTCGCGGCACTCCTCGACGCCGGCGACTGCCTGACGCTGCAAGAACTACTTCCCGCTCTGCGGGACTCGCTGCCACCGCCGCTCGCACTTCTCTCGGATGCGCTCACGGCCCATCACGGAGGCCGTTTCGCCCGAAGCAACGAAGCCATCGCCCGTCTGGACGAATATGCGGAGGAGCTGGGACCGGAAACCCTGCTCGGCATGCGGAGCCTCGCCATCCACAACTTTCGGGCGCTCGACGACTATGCGGGCGCCTCCCGGGCGATCCGCGCCCTGATCGGGCAGCTCCCGGACGGCGCCGCCGAAGCGCGGCGTTCGCTCGAAGCATTCGACCGCTGGATGTCGGCCCTCGCTGCATGGCCCGCGACGACGCTCCGGCGGCCGGCGGCGGAGACCGCGATTCACGCGGAGCTCCGCAAAGTAGGCCGCGGCGAACACCTGCTCGTCGAAGCGGAAGCGAACGGCTGCACCGAACCCTTCATCTTCGACACGGGATGCAGCGGCAGCAACTTCCTCACCCTTCGGGCCGCCCGACGGCTCGGCGTGCGCATCGTCGCCGATTCGGTACCCGTTACGGGCATGACCACCTCCTACGTCCGGATCGGCGTGGCGGACTCGCTGCGCATCGGCGAACTGCTCGTCCTGCACCCCACGTTCCTCGTCGCCCCCTCCATTTCGGACAACGGCGAAGAGGGGTTGGCGGAGGCCGTGCTGGGATCGGACGTCATCCGCGCCATGGGCGAGGTGCGCATCGAAGCGCGGAACGGCCGGATCGTCCTGCCCGCGGAGCCTTCGCCGGAGCCCCCCTCTCCGAATCTCGGGTTCGACGGCGGGCAATACCACCTCTACTGCACGCATAACGGCGAGCGGCTCCGCCTCCATTTCGACACGGGCAACGTGAAGAGCACCCTCTCGTCCCGCTATTACGACAGACACCGCCGCGCCGTGCGCCGTGCCGGCCGCCGCACGACCTCCACGCAGGGCGGTTTCGGCGGCACCCGCGAACTCGAAGTCCGCATCCTGCCGCATATCACGCTCTGCTGCGGCGCACGGCCCGTTACGCTCCGCGACATCGCCGTAACCCTGCGCGGCAAGGAGATGGACGCGCAGCGCGGCAATGAAGACGGGTCGCTGGGCGTGGATTTCCTCACGGCCTGCGACGCCGTCGTCATAGACCTCGGCCGCATGTTCGTCCGCACCGAATGACCGCCTATGAAGACCCTCCTGCATAAAATCCTCTACAAGACCCTGCCGCTCGAAGGTTACCTGCACACGGTGAGCCGCCTCTTCTTCCTCGCCTATCGCCTCGGCATCGGCCGCCGCGCCGCCGCCACGGAATACGTCTACCATCTGCCGCAACTCGTCCGTGCGGGCGACGTCTGCATCGACATCGGCGCCAACCTCGGCTACTACGCCCGTCCGCTCTCCGAACTCGCGGGTCCCGCGGGCAAGGTCTACGCCGTGGAGCCCGTGCCGCCGATCCTCGCGGTCCTGCGCCGCAACCTCCGCCGATGCCGCAACGCCGAGATCCTCCCCTTTGCGCTCGGCACCGAGGACCGAACGATCCGCATGGGCAACGACTCAGCACGGACGACAGGCTATTTCGGTACCGGTCAGAACTTCGTGAACGACACGGACCGCCCCGCAGCGGTGGAGTTCACGGCCCGGATGCGTCGCGGCAGCGCGCTTTTCGGATCGCTCGAACGGCTCGACTTCGTCAAATGCGACATCGAGGGCTACGAGACGGTCGTCCTCGAAGAGCTGCGCCCCCTGCTCGCCCGCTTCCGCCCCACGGTCCTCTGCGAGACGGGCGGCGACAACCGCCCGCGGATCGTCCGCCTCTTCACCGATCTGGGCTACGACTGCTTCACGCTCGACCGCGGCCGCGAAGTGCCGCTCGCGCCCGAGAGCACCAAAGACATCATATTCCGCCCCCGACAAACATCCCGATCATGCGCATAGACATCATCTCTTCCGTTCCGGAGCTGCTCGCATCGCCCCTCAACGAATCGATCCTCAAGCGCGCACAGGCCAAAGGGCTCGTGCGGATCGTCGTCCACAACCTGCACGACTACGCCCACGACCGCCGCAAGACCACCGACGACTACCCCTTCGGCGGCGAGGCGGGCATGGTGATGAAGCCCGAGCCCGTCTTCGAACTGGTCGAGAAACTGCAAGCCGAACGCACCTACGACGAGATCATCTACACCTCGCCCGACGGCATACGCTACGACCAGCGCGAGGCCAACCGCCTCTCGACGCTCGAAAACATCGTCATCCTCTGCGGCCACTACAAGGGGATCGACCACCGCATCCGCGAACACCTCGTAACGCGCGAAATCTCCATCGGCGACTACGTCCTCACGGGCGGCGAGCTGGCCGCCTGCATCATCGCCGACTCGGTGGTGCGGCTCGTCCCCGGCGCCATCGGCGACGAAGCCTCGGCCCTCACGGACTGTTTCCAAGACAACCTGCTGGCGCCGCCCGTCTACACGAGGCCCGCGGAGTTCCGCGGCTGGCGGGTGCCCGACGTGCTGCTGTCGGGCAACTTCGCGCAGATCGAAAAGTGGCAGGACGACGAGGCATGGGAGCGCACCCGCCGCCTGCGGCCCGACCTGCTCGAAGAGTAGCCGACGAATGTTCTCCCGAAGTGCAAAGTTCCGTTCAACAACACCGAAACCGATGAAATACTACCTCATAGCAGGCGAGCCCTCGGGCGACCTGCACGGCGCGAATCTGATCGAAGGGCTGAAAAAAGCCGACCCCGAAGCCGCATTCCGTTTCTGGGGCGGCGACAAGATGGCCGCTGCCGGCGGTCGCCGGAACCTCGTGAAACACTACCGCGAAACCTCGTTCTTCGGAATCGTGCAGGTCCTGCGCAACCTCGGGACCATCCGCCGCCAGATGCGCGAATGCCGGGACGACGTGGCGGCCTACGGTCCCGACGTGCTGATCCTCGTGGACTACCCCGGCTTCAACATGAAGATGGCCCGCTGGGCCCACGGGCAGGGCCTCCGCGTATTCTACTACATCGCCCCGAAGGTCTGGGCATGGCGCGAGCACCGCGTGAAGGCGATCCGCCGCTATGTGGACCGCCTGTTCGTCATCTTTCCGTTCGAAACGAAGTATTTCCCTGCGAAGGGCATACGTCCGGTCTTCGAGGGCAATCCGCTCGTCGACGCCATCGAGGCGCGGCGGCCGTCGCTCCCCTCGGGCGAAGCGTTCCGGCGCGAGCACGGACTCGACCGGCGCCCGATCGTCGCCCTGCTGGCCGGCAGCCGCAAGGGCGAGATCCGCGACAACCTGCCGCTGATGGCGGCGCTGGCTCGCAAGTTCCCCGACCGCCAGTTCGTCGTCGCGGGCGTCTCGTGGCTCGACCGCTCGCTTTACGAACCTTATCTCGCGGGCAGCGGCATACGCTACGTTTGCGACCGGACCTACGAAACGCTCCACGCGGCCGAAGCCGCCGTGGTTACGTCGGGCACAGCGACCCTCGAAACGGCTCTGCTGGGCATCCCCGAAGTGGTGGTCTACCGCACGCTGTGGCTTCAGGTCAAGCTCCGGCCCTACGTGCTGAAGGTGCCCTACGTCTCGCTGGTGAACCTAAACCTCGGGCGCGAATCGGTGCGCGAGATCATCCAGTCGGACCTCGACATCGCACGGGCCGAACGCGAACTGAGGGCCATCGTCGCCGGAGGCGCCGGAAGGGCCAAGATGCTCGCCGATTTCGACGAGCTGCGCAGCATCATCGGCCCGGCCGGCGCCAGCGACCGTTTCGCGCGGCGGATGGTGGAGGAGTTGTCGAGGCACGAAAAATAAACCGGCAGCAATGGGCGTACACTACCTGATCTCCGGTCTGCTGCTGCTCGTCGCGGCACTCGTCTACCTGCGCCCGCAGTCGATCCCGACGCTGCGCCACTATCCGAAGGAGCGGCTCGCGAAGGTCGATCTTCGGCGGGTGCGCCGCACGGGCTCGCTCGGAATGTTGGCGCTCGCGCTCCTGATCGGGCCGGGAGCCTGCCTGCCGCACTGCACGGGAGTCGACGAGACGACGCTGACCGTGCTCGGATGGATCGTGCTGCCGGTCGGCACAATCGCGATCGCCGCACGGATCGAAACATACGATAAAAACAGATGAGAGGCCGGAAGACGCCCGTCATCGTGCAGCGGCAGTCTGTCTGCGGCTCCCCATTCCGACGCCGATCGCGGGCGCCGCATACGCATCGCTGAAATACGACGTCAAAAACCGTAAAAAACGCAAGTCATGACGATACGTCCCGAACGGCCGGAGGAGTTTCCGGCGATTCACCGCCTCGTCGAGGAGGCTTTCCGCACGGCGAAGGTCTCCGACGGCAAAGAGCAGGATTTCACCGATCGCCTGCGGGCGGCCGGCGGTTACATTCCCTCTCTGGCTCTCGTCGCCGAAGAGGAAGGGCGCCTGATCGGCCACACGATGCTGACCCGCACGACGCTCCGCGACGGAACGCCCGTCCTGCTGCTGGCCCCGCTTTCGGTCGTCCTCGACTGCCGGAGCCGGGGCATCGGCGCGGCACTCGTCCGCGAAGCGCTCCGCAAGGCCTGCGGCCGGGAGGAACAGGCCGTCGTGCTGGTGGGCGACCCGGCCTACTACGGACGGTTCGGCTTCCGGCGGAGCACGGAGCTGGGCATTCGGAACACGAACGGCATTCCCGACGAGTACGTGCAAGTGCTGGAGCTCGTACCGGGAGCACTCGCCGGCACTCATACGACCATCGCATTCGAAGAGCCATGAAAATCATCTGCATCGGCCGCAACTACGCGGCGCACATCGACGAACTGTCCCGCGGGACGGGCGGCGGCACCGCACGCCCCGCCGCTCCGGTCTGGTTCCTCAAACCCGACACGGCGCTGCTGCGCAACAACGATCCCTTCTACATTCCCCGCTTCTCGCAGGAGGTGCACTACGAGTGCGAACTCGTGGTGCGGATCGACCGCGTCGGGAAGTGCATCGAAGAGCGTTTCGCCCACCGCTACTACCACGAGGTAGGTCTGGGCATCGACTTCACGGCCCGCGACCTCCAGCGCGAGGCCGTCGCCGGCGGGCTGCCGTGGGAAGCGGCCAAGGCATTCGACCGCTCGGCGGCCGTCGCCCCGCTGTTCGTACCGCTCGCAGAGCTGGGCGGCGAGGTGCAGAACCTGCACTTCGAGCTCGCAGTCAACGGCCTCACGCGGCAGTCGGGTTTCACGGGCGAAATGCTCTTCGGCGTCGACCGCCTCATCGCCCACGTCTCGCAATTCCTCACGCTCCGCATGGGCGACCTGCTCTTTACGGGTACGCCCGCCGGAGTGGGGCCCGTTCGTGCGGGCGACAACCTGCGCGCCGCACTCGAAGGGCGCACGCTGCTCGACTTCGACATCCGCTGAGCGCCGCCGCATTCGCCGCGCCGCCTCCCCGCGAGGCATGCATCCGGCCTCCGCGATCCGGCAGCGTCCGAGAACCGATCCGGCAGCACGCGCCGCTGCGAACGATGCAAAACCGTACCGAACGAAAACAAGACGAAATAC
>NZ_FCNT01000005.1 GCF_900021155.1 Alistipes sp. CHKCI003 | reverse complement strand
GTCCAATCCGAGCAGCGCGGGTTCATCGGAAACGCTCATCGAAATTGACCAGAACGATCTTTTCGGTGGCGCGCGTGAGGGCCGTATAGAGCCAACGCATCATGTCGTGCGTCATCGGCTCGTCGCCGAACAGGCACCGGTCGACGAAGACGGCCTTCCACTGGCCGCCCTGCGCCTTGTGGCACGTTACGGCGTACGCGAACTTCACCTGAAGCGCGTTATAGTGCGGATTCTCACGGATTTCCTTGAAGCGTTTCAACTTGCTTCCGATCTCCGTGTAATCTTTTTCCACCTCGTAGAACAAACGTGCGGATTCTTCGCGCGTGAGCGACGGAGCCTCCGAGGCGAGCGTGTCCAGCAGGATTTTGCAGGCGATCTCCGTATCGTCGTAGTCGTCGAACGCGAGCACGGCGTCCGCGAAACGGAATCCGTAGAACTCCTCGAACCGGCGGATCTTCTTCAGGCGCGCGACGTCGCCGTTGGCGATGAAGTTCATCGGGCAATTCTCCGTATGCTCCGGAAAGTAGTAGTTATTCTTGACCACCATCAGCCGGTCGCCGCTCTCGATCTCCTCCTCGGCCCCGAGCACGTTGCGGCGGATTCCCTCGTTGTAACGGTTGGCCCGCTTGTTCGAACGGGTAACGACGATCGTCTCGTCGCGGCCGTAGCGGTCGTAGCAATCCTGCAATTTTTCGAGGAACTCGCCGCCCTCGATCCATTCGAAATCGGGAAAATCCAGCTCGAAGCGGGGAACCTCGAAAAGCCGGTTTTCGAGCATGCACCGCACCAACGTAGCATTGAAGAGAATGCCCGACTCGGCCTCCTGACGCACCACCTCGTCGAGCGTCCCGCAGACCGGCTCGCCGTAGCGACAGAGCGACGCGGGATCGAGCGCCGGGCTGCAATCGGCACCCACGGGCGGCAGCTGGGCGCTGTCGCCCGCCAGCACCAGACGGCAGCCGCGGCCGCTGCGGACATACCGCACCAGATCCGACAGCAGCGATCCGCTGCCGAAGAGCGCCCCGTCGGCCGTCGTGTCGGAGAGCATCGAAGCCTCGTCGACGATGAAGACGGCCCCCTTCTCCGCATTGAAGTCGAGCGTGAACTTCGATTCGTAGGCGGCATTGGTCCGCTGGCGGTAGATGCGTTTGTGGACCGTCAGCGCCTGCCGGCCCGAATAGCGCGCCAACACCTTGGCGGCCCGGCCCGTCGGCGCGAGCAGCACGCTCCTTATCCCCGACGTTTCGAGCGCCGCGACCAGTCCGGCGATCAGCGTGGTCTTGCCCGTGCCGGCGTAACCGTTGAGCACGAAAATCTTGGAAAAATCGCCGTCTACGACAAATTCGGATAACTTTTCTATGATTTTTTTTTGACCAACCGTTGTTTCAAAACAAATTTTGGCGTAAATTTGGGTCGCAATATCCGTACTAAGCATTCGAATAAATTTGTACAAACTTAATAACAAATATTCAAAATGGTAAAGAAAATTTCTCAAATTATTCTCGCGGTAGTCATCATCGGGCTGGTGTACGTGATCTACGACCAGATATCCACTCCGATCAAGTTCGAAAACGAGCTCAAGCAGCGCAAGAGCGCCGTGATCGAGCGGCTCAAGGACATCCGGTCGGCTCAGCGCGCCTTCAAGATCAAGTACCAGCGTTTCACCTCCGATTTCGATACGCTCGCCGACTTCATCCTCCACGACAGCCTCACCATGGAGCGCAAGCTGGTCGACGAAGACGATTCCGTGGCCATGGCGCAGCTCAAGAAGAGCGGCAAAAAGAATATCGAGAAATTCGAAGTGGCCGTGATCGACACGGTCTTCTCGCCCCGCCGTCTGACCGCGCAGCAGGTCCACGATCTGAGGTACATTCCCTTCACGGACAACCGTCAGGAGTATATCATGGAGGCCGGCACCGTCAGCACGGGCAACGTCTCGGTCCCCGTGATCGAAGTGCGCGCACCGTACAAGATGTTCCTCGATACGGTCAACTACCGTCAGGACATCATCAACCTGATCGACGACGAGGTGAACAACTTCAACCGTTACGCCGGAGTCAAATTCGGCTCCATGGAGGCCGCCAACAATGAAGCGGGCAACTGGGAGGACTGATTCTCCGCAAGCGCAAAATCGGGTGTCCATTCAGCTCACGTTGGGTGGACACTCTTTTTCGGCGGAAAGCCTGCGCGCAGCCGCCGAAAAACTCGCGCAGGCCGGCGGGAAGGCCCCCGTCGGCGTGGAGGTGCTGACGGAGAAGACGCAGCTCGTCCCGCGGGAAGAGTTCGCGGCGGAAACGGCCGGAGCCTATCTCAGGGTCGCGGGAACGGGATGCGGCGCACACGAAATTCCGGTCTGGAGCGATCCGGCACGGCCCGTCGTCGCGGTCATGGCTGCCGATGCGGAGGCCGTGGGAATGCTGCGCGAAAAATTCGGCGGGCGACTTCGGTTCGTCTCTCCCCTGCTGTCCGAACCCGCCCTACCGCCGCGTGCGGCATGGTTTTCCCTGCGTGGGGAGTTGCTTTATATTAAGGTGTACGACGGAGGACTGCAATTCGCAGAGGTCGTGCCGTGCACGGGCGGCGAAGATTTCCGCTTCCTGCTCGAACGGCTGTCGGCCGCATTTCCTCTGGCGGATTTCGCGGCCGGCATCTCGGGCGACGCGGGCCCGGAGCCTGTCAAAGCGCTGAAAGGATATTTCAAGAAAATCGTATGCGCATAATCAGCGGAAAATACCGCGGGCGGGCAATCAATCCTCCCCGCAATCTACGGGCACGGCCCACGACGGATTTTGCGAAAGAAAACCTGTTCAACGTGTTGAACAACCTCGTCGATTACGAACGGACCGACGTGCTGGACCTCTTCGCCGGCACGGGTTCCATCGGTTACGAATTCGCATCGCGCGGAGCTCGCAGCGTAACCTCGGTCGAGATCAATGCCGTACACTACGATTTCATCCGCCGGACCGCCCGGCAGCTCGGAATCGAAAACCTCTACGCCGTCAAAGCGAACGTTTTTCTCTACCTGAAAAGCTGCCCCAAACAGTTCGACCTGATTTTCGCGGATGCGCCCTACGATTTGCCGGCGAGCGAGCAGGTCGTCGGGATGGTGCTCGACAGCGAAATTTTGCGGCCGGGCGGTATCTTCATCTTCGAACATTCGGGCGACAAAGATTTTTCCGCCAGAAAGGAGTTTTGGCAATCAAGGAGTTACGGAAGCGTGCATTTTTCTTTTTTCAAAAAATGAAAAAAAGATTTGGAGATAAGAAAATTTGTATTACCTTTGCATTCGCAATCAGCAATAAGGTGCGTTAGTTCAGCTGGTTAGAATACGTGCCTGTCACGCACGGGGTCAGGGGTTCGAGTCCCCTACGCACCGCAGACGAAGAAACGAGACGGTTATCACAACTGTCTCGTTTTCTTTTGTTTATGCCCTATCGCACGATGCGTCAAAGCGTTAGGAAATCTGCTTCAGGTTACATATGGCTTACGCGAAATCACCCCGAATCCGTTCCTGCGGACACTTCGGGACGCCCGAACGTAACCCATTCGTAACCGGCGCAACGCAATCGCGTAACCTTGCCTCGGCTTGTCTTCGCGGCGACCTTCATTGACTTTACCTATTTGTCAATCAAATAGTTGTGTTGGACTATTTTTGTTACACCAATAAGTAAAGTATCGTTATGAAGAAAGACACGAATCAGCGGTTACACGAAAATGCCGCGAGACCATCCCGAAGGTTACGGGCACAGAAAAGGACCTCCGCCGTAATTTTTATCATTCAGAAAGGCAAGATCCGCAAAGACGGCACCCTCCTTATCGTGGCGCGTATCACCGTCAATGGCGAAATGGTGCATTTCGCTACGAGGATGTACATCCACCCCGACCGCTGGCTGCCGAAAGATTACCGCACGGCGGGCAAAACCAAAGAGGAGAAGCAGATCAACGAGATGCTCGAAGAGTTGCGCGTACTGATACGGCGCAAATACGACGAGATGCTTCGGCACGAGGAGGTCATCACGGCCGGCAAGCTCAAAAATGCCATCACGGGACTCGACCGGAATGCCACTACGTTATTGCAGGTTTGCGACCGTTTCATCGAAGATTATACCGACCAGCTCAAAACCGAGCAATGCTGCCGCGAAACGTACCTGCGTTACAAACTGACCCGCAACCGACTCGCGGAGTTCATGCAGGCGCGCTACCGCCTGCCCGATATGGCGGTCAAGGAGCTACATCCCCGCTTCGCTACCGATTTCGACCGGTAGCTGCGCATGAACTACCGGCTGACGAACAATTCGATGATGAAGCTGATGCGGCAACTGAAGACCATGTTGCACGTAGGCTATTTGAACGGCTGGTCGAAAAAACGATCCGCTGGCGGGCTACAAACTCCATTTCGAGAAGGTGGACAGAGGCTACCTGACCGACGAAGAACTGGACCGCCTCGCGAACAAGATATTCGCCATGAAACGGCTCGAAGTCATCCGCGACCTCTTTCTGTTCAGTTGCTATACCGGCTTGGCCTATATCGACCTCAAACATCTATCCGCCGATATGCTCCGCCGATGGCCCGACGGCAATCTCTGGATCGACACCAAACGGCAGAAGACCGACGTTCCCGTGCATGTGCGCCTGCTCGACGTTCCCATACGATTGATCGAGAAATACGGCGGTACGACCAAAGACGGCTTGCTTTTCCCCGTCCCGTCGAATCAGAAGGTCAACTCCTACCTGAAAGAGATTGCAAGCGTGTGCGGCATCGACAAGGATTTGACATTCCATTGTTTCCGCCACACCTTCGCTACGACCGTGACGCTGGCCAACGGAGTACCGATCGAAACCGTATCGAAGATGCTCGGACATACGAATATTCAGACGACGCAGATTTATGCGCGGGTCATCGACACGAAGATCAACAACGACATGGAGGTCCTCGCCGGCAAGCTGAACGCCAAGGCGATGATTCGCCCTACAACGGCTGCGGTCGGTTTATAAACGGATTCTTATGGAATTGCAAATCATACAGAACAAGATTCACGAGGTACGCGGCGTGCGGGTGATGCTGGACAAAGACCTCGCGGAGTTGTACGGCGTCGAAACCAAGGCTCTCAACCGTGCCGTCAAACGAAATATCGAGCGCTTCCCGGAGCGGTTCATGTTTCAGCTGACCAAAGAGGAGGCTTTAAGGTGCCGAATTGGCACCTTAAACGATATGCCGCTCGAACGAGGCAAACACCTGAAATATCTTCCCTATGCCTTTACGGAGCAAGGCGTTTCGATGTTGTCTGCCGTATTGCGAAGCCCGACGGCGATTCAGGTCAGCATCTCGATTATGGATGCGTTCGTCGCCATGCGCAACTGCATCCTGACCCGAACCGCCGAATCGGTCGAGATCGCACGATTTCGGGAGCGGGTTCTCGAACTCGAACAAGCGACCGAAGAGATATTGGGCGGAGTCAACGATCTGTCGCAAGACGTGCGCAAGGATATCGAAACGATTTACGAAGCGATCGGAGCATTATCGGTCGAACTGCCGACGCTGTATTTCCACAAGATAGACCGACTGATCGGTACGGCGCGAAGCAACAAGGTGAGCGTAACGCTCGGCTTCTAAGAGCTGCCGCAGTTGGAAGCGGATTACGGGAAGGTCGGTATGGAGAAGATCATTACGACCGTAGGTAACGTGGTGAGCGGCTCGGCACGCGCCAAAGAGACGCTGAAATGGCTGTCGAGCGACATTTTTGGCAAGGTCGTGCAGCTCAAGAAGGGCGTTACGATAAACCGGGACAAGACCTCGATCAACCTGAACGAGAACACGGACAGCCTCGTGCCGGCATCGAAGATTTCGAACATGCCGACGGGCTGGATCTGCGGCCAGACGGCGAGAGATTTCATCAAGACGAAAACCGGTGTGGACGGCTCGATAAACATTCAGGAAGCGGAAGAGTTCAAGACCTCGAAATTCTTCTGTAAAACGGACTTCGACATGGAGGAAATAAAGAAAGAAGAAGCCGCGTATGTGCCGCTGCCGAAATTCTACACGTTCAAATCACGGGACGAACGGGAACGTATTCTCTACAAAAATTTCGTGCAGGTGGGGCAAGAGGTCAAAGAAATGATAAAAGACATACAGAACAAGCGGAACGCGAAGTGAAAAAGCATATCAATAGTAGCGATATATGGATATTTATTTCTATATTTGCAAATAAGTAGCAATATATTGCTATATGGACAATCACCAATCAGGACATCATTTCCCTCTTTTGCCAGCGCCTGAAGGAGTATCGTCTTGCTGCGCGTATAAGCCAAAAGGAAATGGCGGAGAAGTCTGGGGTAAGCCTGACCACCATCAGCCATCTCGAACAGGGGATGAACCGGAACATCACACTGGGCAATTTTATCTCGCTTCTGCGTGTGGTAGGGCTGGAACGGCGTTTGCTCGAACTGTTGCCCGAACTGCCCATGCCCCCGATGGCATTGAAACAGATAAACAAGTTCATACCCAAACGGGTAAGGAGGAATAACGATGATACGGAATCTTGACGTTTTTTATGGAACCACCGGATAAAAATATGTCCGACACGATACGGCAGAAGGGCTTAGAAGATAGAGTGGAGAGACCCCGAATTGTTTCCGTAGCTCCGAGATTAGGGAATAAAGACGGCAGGTGAGGCAAGACACGGATGATATGATAAATGACGTGCTGAACAAACTGGTACTAAATGAATCAAATCCCTGCGATAATCACAAAATTATTGTAGGGATTTTTCTGTTTGAATCTATTTGCAAGGAATCTTGCAGACGTAAAATTAGTTTTTGCGGCCCTAAACAAACAATGGGAAATCCGACAACTTTACATAGCGGGTATATTTGCGTGCACCTTTTTCTGTATAACTCCTGCATCTTCCATTTTTGAGATAAATGTCCTAATCTATTTCTCGGACAATACGCCCGCCATTATTCCGGGACACAACATTCCTCCCTTTTCATCTTATCCGCTTTCAAATTATCTGTATATCACAGGAAATTGTTATGCTGCCATTGCCTTTCATACGAGCAGCGATAAGTAAATTTATAATTTTTAACGATTACATTCGTATAGGAAAAATTCAGAGTTATTGTCAACGGCAAGCTCTTTTTCAAAGGAGGAATACACGGCAATCGAGGAAAATCCTACATTCTGCAACATCGCTTCCATTTCGCCCAATCTATAAAGGTGGGTTTGGAAGTCCATATATTCACGTCGTAACAACTTGCCGCCGTCATACAATTCATAAACACCGGGAGAGAACAATGTCTGGGTATGTTCGTCATAACGGTTTTTAGTTTTCAACACTAAGTCATGGTTCTCTTCTGTCTTTACTGATACGGAAAGTTTGTAGTCCTCATCGTCTTCACAACGGTTGGCGATTGTATCGACGGCAAACACGAATTTTCCTCCGTCTTTGAGCAAATCATATACTGTCCTCAGAATATGCCGGCACTGCTGCATGTCCGTAAATAAAGAGACTGAGCCGGATGAAATAAACACATAGTCAAAGCGTTCATCGGGATGATACCGTTCCATGTCTGCCAGCCGTACATCGGCACAAGGGGCTTTCTGCCTTAATTTATCAAGCATTTCAGGGGAATTGTCTACCCCTTTTACCTCAAATCCCTTCTCCAAAAAAGGGACAAAGAACCGTCCGCTTCCGCATAGGGCTTCCAAGATGCACTGCCCTTTCCGGGCATAAGACAGATAGAAATTCAATTCATCCTGCGGGGCTTTCTCATGTAGGATTTCATACAGTTCCGTACATAAACGACCGTAATAATTTCTTTGAACATCCATTATCATTGTTTTTCGTTAATAATAGGTTATATGCGATCATCGCATCGGAAAAGACAATTTTGGCAAACCCGCCTTTCGTGAAGATGCCTTCGGCTATGAGCTGCTGCATGATCGCACGGGTTTGGTAGTTCCATCGCGATTGTCTGTCATTGATGTGCTTTGTGATAACTGTTCTTCCATGTCAAGACAGTTCTGTTATCTGCTCCTGCGTCAGCCCCACCGTTTCTCCTTCCAAATGTGCCTCCAACTTTACTTCATTATTTGACTGGGAATTAATTTTCCTTAACTTTTCCACACATATTGTTAAAACGAACGTAAGGTACGCTTTTTCCGTATGATTTACACAAGAAATGAATATCACGAAAGTGGAAGAGTTCAAAACCTCGAAGTTTTTCTGTAAAACGAATTTCAACATGAGGAGAAAAAGTAAGATCTATCATCCTAATCAGTTTTATCTGGGAAAGTCATTATATTTGCATTTAAAACAAATTCATTTGCAAATGGCAAAAGAGATCAACCGCATAAAGGCTGTATTGTCGGAAACAGGGAAAACCAACTTGTGGCTGGCCGAACAACTGGGGGTAAATCCGACCACCGTATCGAAATGATGTACGAATACTTGTCAACCGGACCTATACACCCTCTCCCAAATAGCAGAATTACTCAATGTGAGCCACAGGGAACTGCTGCGCCCCTAAACGTCGTATCGTCATGGCAGAACATACAACAGAGATAAACAGTAGAATCGAGTCGTTGATCGCTCAAGGCGAGACTTCGGAAGTCGAGTTCAAATCGGCACGGGGCGGATTTCCCGGTAGTTTTTGGGAAACCTACTCGGTCTTCGCCAATACGGACGGCGGAACGATCGTGCTCGGCGTGGTGGAAAAAGCAAACCGCTTTTCCCTTGACGGACTGACGGAAGAGACCGGTGGTACGCTACAAGAAAATTTTCTGGGACGCTGCCCACAACAGAGGGAAAATAAGCGTTTGCCTACCCCATGAAGCGGACGTAAGGATAGAACGGATCGACGGTTCGTACATCTTGGTATGCTATATTCCCCGTGCGAGCTACGAACTCCGCCCGGTTTATATTTCCACCAATCCGTTCGGAAACACTTACCGGAGGAACCACGAAGGGGATTACCTCTGTACCGATGCGGAGGTAAGACGAATGTTCGCGGACGCCGAACACGACCGTCACCCGCAAGACGGACGCATCCTCACAGGGTTCGATTTCGAGAGAGATATGGAATCCCTGCAACAGTATCGACAGACCCTCGCGAGCCTGCAACCGTCCCATCCGTGGGTAGGAATCAGCGACATGGATTTTCTGAAAAAGACAGGGGCATACGCTACGGAATACGAAACCGGGAAAGAGGGATTCACACTGGCCGGCCTGTTGATGTTCGGTAAATACGACAGCATCATCAACCGTTCGGGCGACCCGATGTATTTCGTGGATTATCGGGAACGGCTCGCCACCGATGATCCCGATATCAGGTGGACGCATCGCATCTATCCGGACGGGACATGGGAAGCCAACCTTTACCAGTTCTACATCAGGATATATAACCGCCTGATACAATCGCTGCCCCGCCCGTTCATGATGAAAGACGGAGTACGTCGGCCCATGACGCCGTGCGGGAGGCGCTCATCAACTGCATTATCCACCAAGACGTAAACGCACAGGGGCATATCATCGTGGAGCGTACCGACGACAGTTTTGTTTTTATGAATCCGGGCATGTTGCTGGTTTCCCGGCAGCAGTATTTCGAGGGCGGACGCAGCATTTGCCGCAATCCGACCCTGCAAAAGATGTTCATGCTGCTCGGACGTGCCGAGAAAGCCGGAAGCGGAGTGGATAAAATCGTAAGCGGTTGGCAGTATTTAGGCTGGCCGCATCCTACTGTTGCGGAGGAAATGCGCCCTGACTATGTGGTGCTGACCCTGCGGCTGGGAGTAAAAACGACACAAGAAAACCCATCAAGAAGGCCCATCAAGAAAAATTGGAGGAAAAGACAAATCTTGGAGTTTTGCGAAAAACCCAAATCATTCTCCGAAATTATGGATAACATAGGGCTAAAAGACAGGGTAAGTTTCAAGAGGCTGTATATCAATCCTATGATTGAAGAAGGCGTGTTGGCAATGACCGAGCCGGATAACCCGACGAGCCGGAACCAGATGTATGTAACGGTACAAGAGACTCAGAAACGTGAAGACGCACAAGAAGGATCACAAGAAGGATCACAACACGAATAAATGCAGCCCGTTGTGCTGATGATATAGAAGCCTTTTTCGGTAAGCAATAAAAAAGTCGCCCCCGTATTCAAAATCAACGAAAGAGAAAAGTAAAGGGGCTGTCTAACAAGTTTAGATGGCCCCTTTATTTGTTTGGCATTTAGTTTAGTATAGAGTTTCCCATCCTATTCCCTTATATTAATTATTGTTTGATAGGTGGTTGCTGTTTGTGGATATACGATAAATTTTTGATTCCTCATGACATAGTCACCACTAAGAATCAGATACGGATTTTATGTTAATAGTATCCAAATGCCCCCCTCCAATAATTATTTTCACTGAAAAAGTCTCTATTATTTCATCTTTATGTCGCAATTTTTTTCATATCTTTATGAAAAATTTATTTGATAGAAATGATTGTATATATGAATCGGATAAAAGAGGTCCTTGAAGAAAAAGGGATTAAACAGACTTGGCTTGCCGAAAAACTCGGCAAGAGTTTTAGTATTGTAAATGCGTATGTCTGTAATCGCCGCCAGCCAAGTCTCGAACAACTTTTCGAGATAGCCCGCATTCTTCAAGTTGATCCTAAAGATTTAATAGATAGCAAAAATTAAATATCATAGTATATGGCTAAGACACAAGACGAAATAAACGAATTACTGGTTTCAGATCTTTTTCAAAAAGGGATCAGAGATAAGTATATTATTATCAATGAAAGTAACGCAGTAATTCGTTATAATTGTAAAAATCAGACGAAACGCCGCTTGCAAAATCCCGAGGAATTTGTTCAAGCAGAAACATATCTGAAATTAATCTACGATTACGACTACCCAGCCTCAAATATCTCGGTTAACGAATCTGTCCAGATTGGTTCAGAAACTCGAGAAGCGGATATACTCGTGTATAACGACTCTCATAGCAAAATTCTAATCGTTGTAGAATGCAAGGAGGAGAATATTAATGAGCGACAATTTCAGGTTGCCGTAGATCAGGCGTATAGCTATGCCCATGCATCAGCTGCTCGATATGTTTGGGTCACATCTGGGATCAAAGATGAGTATTATGAAATAACAAATATCTCTCCCGTTTCCCGTATTAGCATCAGTGATATTCCCAAAAGAGATGGAGAAGTTAAACGTTTCAAATATGTCAAGGGTGTAATCGAGCCCCCTCAAGGAACGCAAAGTGAATTGATCCAAAAGTTTAAATCAGCTCATGATGCATTGTGGGGAGGTGGAGCATTGGCGCCAACTACGGCTTTTGACGAGTTGGATAAACTCATCTTTTGTAAGATATGGGACGAACGTTGGCGTGATAACGATCCGAAAAGTAAAGGGCGACCGTATAACTTTCAGATAATACATTATCCCGAGGATCCTCAAAACAACAAAGCAAAAGTCGAGCTTGAAGCTCGTATACGCGATCTTTACGAGCATGGACGAAAGAAAGACCCCGAAGTGTTCAAGGATGATATTAAACTGGACAAGCATAAAATTTACACCGTTGTTCAATATCTTCAGGATATAAATCTCTCCAAAACAGACCTCGATGCCAAAGGTTTGGCATTCCAGAGTTTTATAGGTGAATTTTTCCGCGGTGATTTCGGCCAGTTTTTTACGCCTAAGCCTATTGTTGAGTTTATTGTATCAGCCATCGGTGTTAATAAAGACTGGAAGATACTCGATACGTCATGTGGAAGCGGAGGATTCCTGTTGCATGCATTAAAAGCAGTGCGAGATGACGCTAATGAAATTTTTAGTGATGAAATAGGCAGCGCCTCATGGCGAGATTATTGGCATGTATTTGCCGAGAAGCATTTGTTCGGTATTGAAATCAATGAGCAAATTTCGCGCGTAGCGAAGATGAACATGATTATTCATGACGATGGTCATACCAACATCATCACCAATGATGGCTTGAAAAATAACCGTATTTTGGAAATTGAGAATCGCAATCTCAATTTCCAGGATGGGACTTTCGATCTGATAATGACTAATCCCCCCTTCGGTTCGACGATAAAAGCAGATGAGGTCGGATATTACAAGGAGTATGAACTGTTCGAGAAAAATCTTGGGTTTACGGAGACTAAGGATCGAATCGCTGACGATAACAACAAGAACAAGTGGCGGGCCTCGCAAAGTACCGAAGTTCTGTTTTTGGAACGATGCTATAAATATTTGAACGAGGAGAACGGCTATCTTGCGATTGTTGTTCCAGACGGAATCTTGACCAATTCGTCGAGCCAATACGTGCGAGACTGGTTGATTGAAAAGTTCCGAATCTTGGCTGTCGTATCATTGCCGCAACACACCTTTGCCCATGTCAAGGCCGGAGTAAAATCATCTGTTCTCTTCTTGAAAAAACATCCCGAAAGACTGACTCAACAGTTTGAGCGGACATTAAGTGATGTTAAGGCTCTTGTTCGCGAAGAAAAAGGGCGGGATAAGGAACAACGGGCAGAGCGGATGCTTGAATTATATAAAGAACGCATCTTTAAGTATTCCGATAACTATGAGGTATTAATGGTAGAAGTTAATAATATAGGATATGACGCTACCGGGAAAAAGATAGCTGGAACAGAACTTCCTGAGGTTGCTTCTAAGATTTATCAATTTATTCTGAACGCCAAATAAAATGAATTTATACAATATCCATATTAAGGAAATACTTGGTAACAGATACGATTTTTCATACGTATTGTATAAATACAATACGCTCAATTTTCATTATCCAACGATTGCTTTATCTCGATTATTAAAATCTAAACCTCAATATGGTGCCGCTGAGGCTGGTGTCATCCGGGAAAGTTTAGACGCAGCCAGATATATTCGAATTACGGATATAACTGAAAATGGCGAATTATCAGATGATATAGGAGTTACAGCGAAGACTATTAATGGTAAATATATTCTTAATAATAATGATATTCTCATAGCGAGAAGTGGCAATACTGTTGGAAAATCATATCTCCACAAATCAGATCGAATTAGTTATCCCTGCTTTTTTGCGGGATATATGATTCGTTTTATTGTAGATGAAGAAAGGATAAATCCAGATTATTTTTTCATATATACCCGGTTGACTATATTTAAAGATTGGGTCAAAGCTACACAACGAAGTACTGGACAACCAAATATAAACGCAGAAGAATACAGCGGATTACAAATCCCCCTTCCTCCAATAGGAATCCAACAAAAAATAGTTGATATCTATACAACAGCTCAAAATGCGAAATTGCAAAAGGATAAAGAGTCAAAAGAATTATTAGAAAGTATTGACGACTATTTGTTGGAGGCTTTATCTATTAATCCATCACAAGAGGTTTCATCGGAATCTGTATTTACAAAAAAAATATCAGAAATGATCGGAAATAGATTGGATGTCTCTTTTTACAAAGATCGTTTTGAAATGATTTCGGGAATATATCCCAATAAGAGATTATTTTCTATCGTCGATATTGATCCGACGATTCGCTTTACAGAATTGGCAGACGATACGCCGATCTCATTTATCCCGATGGAATGTATTGATGACACGTTTGGAGAGGTTAAGGAACAGCGAGAAACTACGATTGCAAAAACTAAGGGATATACAAAGTTCGAAGAGAATGATTTGCTGTGGGCCAAGATTACACCTTGTATGCAGAATGGGAAATCGGCCATAGCAAGAAATTTAACCAATGGCGTTGGATGTGGTTCCACGGAATATTATGTGATCCGACCTAAAACAGACGATTTGATAATTGACTATGTATATCTCGTATTACGACATCATGCGGTCTTAAAGGCTGCTCAAAATTCATTCGGAGGATCTGCCGGACAACAGCGTGTATCCAGTCAATATGTGAAATCCATTGTTATTCCACATCCTCCAATTGATGTTCAGAAATCCATTATAGCGACCGTAATACAAATAAAAGAACGAGCCAAGCAACTGCAAAGTGAAGGTTCAAAAGTTTTGGCGGAAGCAAAAGCGACGATAGAAAAAATGATATTAGGATGATGAAGGCATTTTACGGAATTAGTATAAAATAAGCATGTGGCATGGCAAAATTAGAAGGAATCATATATAAGACATTTGATCACTATGTAGTATTAAGAGGATTTGCGGCAATAAAAGATTTAGCCCAAATATCACACAGGCCTAAATCTTACCAGCGAAACGCAGACAAAGAGCACAAAAAAAGTATCATTCAGTTTTTGGCATCTGGTGAGTATAAATATTTTCCAGAGATAACATTAGCCTGTCGTGTTGCAAATTATACCGAGTTCGCTAAAAATATTGGTATAGACAACGCAGTAGATCGGGATGATGCTCAATTTGTTCCCGGATTGAAAGTTTTAAGCGAACGACTTCCATATGAAGGATATAGGGCTCGTCATGCTAGTTTGACAAAAAATGCGAATGACGAACTTGTTAGAGTAGACGGGAATCACCGCCTTGAAATATTTGATGAAAATAATGAGGCTCTCTGGGATGAAGCAAAAGCGGACAAACTTGAACTTGAAAAATTAATAGTTCCTTTTACTGTTATATTTTCGGAAAAAGAATTCGGAGATAAGTTTGAAGCCGGTATATTCCACAATATCAACTTTAAACAACTTCCATTACGACAAGAAGCGAGCCTGAGAATTATTCATGATATTGGCGCTTTTGATAATAAAGAATCATTAGGAAAGGAATATCCATTAGCGTTAGATTTAATAGAAGTCGTTAAGACTGGACAATTTAATGCGATCCCATGGTTATCGGTTGTAGATGATATTTCAAAATCCTATTATAGGACAACCTGTTTGTCTATTGCAAGGTTACTCATCTCTCAAAAGGAAACTCTTTATCTACAAAGGAAAGAATGTGTACTTGATTTAAAGAAAACGAGAAGGGATATTTCCAGCATTCAAAATGAAATGAATATCATAGAGGAGACTGTCAAGGCAAAGTTCGATGAAATTCAGGAGCTCGAATTGAACCAAACGGGCTTTGAAGAGATGGTCACATATAAAAAACTTAAATTAGAGATAAGCCAAATCCAAGAGCAATTAAAGTTAGAACAAAATAACCACATTAGCTTAGAGTACAAAATAGCCCATTTAGAATATAAGGCAACTAATCTTCGACGTTATCTAAAAAGTTGTGAGAACTCATCTATAATATCAGAAGCACTTACACTCTTAGTAGGAGTATATAGATCATTTAGTCAAGAAGCTCATGGAAACATTGCATTTTTATGTGCTCTTGTGTATTATGCGATTTTAGATAAGATGCAAATGCAGTCATTTATCGATTGGGCAGAACGCAATGGTATAAATAAAATAATAGAGCCTGATGATTTGTCCAAAGATTCTGCTGTCAATCTTATCATGATGTTTGAACAAATATATCAAGCGAAGAAAAATGAAATCTTTATATCTATGCAATTCGGAGATTCTCAGAGTGAATTAATATATGAAAAAATAACACGAGCTATAGAAAGATTCAATGAAAAGCATAAGAGTATTCGTCTAAATGCGACTCCCATTCGTATTGATAGGACCGTCGAATCAAGTACCTTTTCAATACAAGATCGCATATTGGAGGCTATAAAATCATGCAGTTTAATCATCGCAGATTTGAGTAGTTCTAATATCAATGTTTATCATGAAATTGGTTATGCTATGGGAGTTGCGGAATCTCATAATATGATTCCTAATATGATATTACTGTATAAAGAAGATACAAACCATAATAAAGAGAAAAAAGATATTGATAAATTCGTAGGGTTTAACTTGAGAAATTTATCTCAGTTGCGATTTAAAGATTACAAACAACTTGTAGATGGCTTAGTTGATAGATTAGAAAAACATTATGGTGTATAATTATGGGAAAAACAGTAACAACATATCTTATAGATGGAGATCCGCAAGGAATCCAGTATGCATTTATAAGTAATAAGATTTGCCAGATGTTTGTGATTCCTCGTTCAAATTTGGCCTATTTGAACGAACAGGAGAAACTACATAAACCTGCGTTTTATATCTTGATCGGAGAAGATGAGTCGACTAAGCCTCAGGCTTATATCGGAGAAACGGAAAACTTCAGAGAGCGAGTGAAAGACCATGACAATAAAAAGTTGTTTTGGCAAAAGGCACTCATATTCGTATCAAAGGATGCTGATTTAACAAAAGCTGATGTGCAATATTTGGAGCATAAGGCGATTGTCTCTGCGAAAAAAGCGAATACTTTCGTGTTGAGCGATAACGAGCAAGTTCCTAAAGCGCCTAATTTGCCTGAGTATCGGTTGGATACAATAGATGAGTTTTTCGAGGATGTGAAATTTTTGGCGTCTTTTATAGGTTGTAATATTTTCAATTTGGCTAAACCCAAAGTTGAACACTTATTTTATACTAAAGGAAGAGGTTGTGATGCAACGGGCTTTTACAATTCTGACGGATTTACCGTGCTAAAAGGGAGTGTAATTGTTCCAAAAATGGGACCTTCGTTTAAGTGGAAGGAGAAGCGCGAAAAGATGTTGCGTGAATATACTATGTTCAAAGGCGCTAAATTGATAATGACCTCTGATAAAACTTTTTCAAGTCCCAGTACTGCTGCCGATTTCTGTATCGGAAGCAGCAATAACGGTTGGCTTGTTTGGAAAGATAAGGATGGAAATACATTAGATTCCGTCTATCGGAAACAATTGGAATAATTGGTGACATCTGATATTGTAACGCTTATGATAAACTTTGATGAATATATTCGCCAAAGCGAGCCGCAAAAACGGGAAAAAGGTTATGCATGGCAGACCGCAATCGGATTACAGGCCGTCGATGGCTTGAAACCTTCTGACTACTTGATTGAGACCGCACGTAAAGATATTGAGGGCGAGATAACAATCGACGAAGCCGAACAACTTATTCGTAGCTATTATCAATCGAAAATAGCACATACGCCCGAAGATGCGGAAATACACGAAGCGGATATGGCATCAACCAACATCCGTCGACTTCTTACCGAGAAAACTTTTGCTTTTACACTTGTCGGACTGACATCAATTCATCGCCGGATTTTTGACGGGGTATTCAAATTTGCGGGACAAATCCGCGATTACAATATTACCAAAAAGGAATGGGTGCTGCGCGGTGATACGGTGCTGTATGTTTCCGCACCCGACCTTCGCAAAGCGATCGAATACGACTTGGAACAAGAACGCCAGTTCGACTATTCAAAAGTGGACAGGAATGGATTGGTGAGCCACATCGCCCAATTCGTATCGGGATTATGGCAAATCCATCCGTTCGGCGAGGGAAATACCCGGACGACTGCTGTGTTCACGATTCTCTATCTACGTTCTATAGGGTTTGACGTAACAAACGACCTGTTCGCCAATCATTCGTGGTATTTCCGTAATGCGCTGGTACGCGCCAACTACCAAAACGTGCAAAAAGGCATTATGCGTAATTCCGAATATTTGGAGCGGTTCTTTCGTAATCTTCTATTGGGTGAAACGAATGAGTTGCGGAATCGGTATATGGTGATTAATGCTCCGGAAGAGCTGACGGCAAAACAAGTCCAGCAAATCGACCGTACAAGTACCGAACAACCTGCCGTACAAGTAACCGAACAAGTTCACGCTTTGTTGTTAGCTTTGTCAAACGAACAGTTATCGTTAAAAGTATTGATGGAGAAAGTCGGCTTGAAACATCGTCCGACATTTTTGGAGAATTATATCAATCCGGCTTTTCAAGCGGGTTTCATCAAGGTCCTCTACCCAGAAAAGCCAAATCATCCGAGACAGAAATATCTGCTTACAACCAAAGGATTAGCTTTGTATAATGAAATTGAGAAGAATATGGGAACGATTCATAGGAAATAAAACAGAGTAAAACATAACATCATGATACAAAGCGTTAACAAATATCATATCTACGAAATTCTTTCATCGGATGGTAATTTTTACTATACTATTCCAAAATATCAGCGTGAATACACGTGGAGTCATCGCGAATGGGAAGCTCTTTACGATGACATCAGTGAGAACAACGATGAGTATTTCATAGGATCTATCATATGTATTCCTTTGGGCGATGCTATCAATCCTTATTTAGAAGTGATAGATGGTCAGCAGCGACTGACTACCATCAGCCTATTCCTAACAGCTATTTATACTCGCTTGAAGGAATATAAGGACGATTTGAGTGAGGATGACGAAGACGTGATACCATCATTAAGGAAGTCGCTGAAAAGCAAGAATTCTCCGAACGAAATGAAGCTGGTGCCACAGGTGCAGAATTTCAATAAGGATGATTTTGATTACCTATTGACCGAGGTAGGGTTGCGAAAATCTACTGTACCAAAGCGCGCCTATTACCCCATGAGAAAAATTGCTCGTTGCTACACCTATTTCTTAAAGCGTCTCGATAAAGAGATGGAGGGTATGGATGGTCATAATGCTATCAATTTCTTGTTGGGTAAGTACAATAAAGTGAAGCAAGCCATGCTGGTTAAGATAGAGGTCTCTACTCATTCTGACGCTTACGTGCTGTTTGAGTCACTGAACAATCGAGGAACGCCATTGACCGCGATCGATTTGATGAAGAACCTTATTATGGCACGGGCGGAGAGTAACAATCTGACTATTGACGACTGCTTCAACCGTTGGCAAATGTTGCTCGGCAACCTATCCGATGACTATGGGATACAGGAACGTTTTTTTCGTCACTATTATAATGCCTTCAAGCATCGTTTGAATGAGCCTTTCCAGAGTACCAATGACCGCAAGAAAGACCCGTTAGGTGTTGTGGCCACTCGCTCTAATTTGCTCAATATTTTTGAGAGTCTTATTAATAAAGACTTGCCTTCTTTCCTCGATGATATTTTACTTTGCGGGCAAATTTATTCTTGGCTCATTCTACAAGATTCTACAGAAACGACCTATCGTAAAGCTCTGGAAGACCTCGACCATATCCAAGGTGCCCCTTCTTACCTTCTCCTCATGTACGTGATGAGAAATAAGAAAGAACTTACTGTTACTGAAGATCAAATCAACCAACTCATCCGATTACTTGCTAAGTATTTTGTTCGCAGAAATATCACGGACTATCCAAATACACGTGATTTGACTCGAATCTTTATGGATATTATCAGTAAAATAGAAGAATCGAATTCTGTTGGCAATGATGTAATGACACTGATTGTGGACATACTGAGTATACCTGCCAATTGTGCTTCCGATGAGCAATTCCGTCGAAGTTTGGAAGGTGATGTATATAAAGATAATGTAGGTGCTACGCGCTACATACTTTGTAAACTCGCAGAGTCTGCCATGACACAGGAGACATGGACTGATTTATGGAGACGTACTGATAAGAAGGTGTTTGTGTGGACTATCGAACATATCTTCCCCGAAGGGGAAAATATTCCACAATGTTGGGTGGATATGATTGCTAATGGCGATAAGAATTTAGCCCAAAAGTATCTGGAGGAGTACACCCATAAAATTGGAAACCTTACTATTACGGGTTATAATAGTACACTTGGCAACAAGTCGTTTGAAGAAAAGCGCGACCGAAAAAGTAAGGACGGCAAACGCTTTATAGGTTATAAGAACGGGCTTGAAATAAATCGTGGGATAGCTACTAAAGATACATGGACGATTGAGGACATCAAAACTCGTACCACAGCCTTGGTGGATGAGTTAATAGAAATTTATGAATTTCCATGAACTGTGTTTAATGTGTTGATTATCAATATTATCTAAGTTGGATTGTTCCTTCTTTTATTTTTCATTATCTATTATGCAATATATTGATAATCAATTAATTGAGTATGATTATTTGCCGATGCAGAAAATATTGAAATTGCTCATATTATTGATGTTTAGATAGTTGTGTATGATGTGAAGTGTGTCGGGGACATTCTGGGGACGGAATTTTGCTGGCCAAAAGAAAAAAGAGTAAATATAAAATGGCTTTTTGCCCCATATAGGAGGTTATGTCTCCTAAAAA
The DNA here is from genome assembly GCF_900021155.1 of Alistipes sp. CHKCI003. Taxonomy (GTDB): domain Bacteria; phylum Bacteroidota; class Bacteroidia; order Bacteroidales; family Rikenellaceae; genus Alistipes; species Alistipes excrementavium. The sequence continues at coordinate 264 of NZ_FCNT01000005.1, read as the reverse complement.
TATAAACATGAACGTAATCCGTGCAAAAGGTCAATTATAGGAGTTTAGTCTGGTTTGTTGTATATCTATTCAAGTTCTAAATTAAACCTTCTTCACAACGTCGAAATAACGAACATCGGCAACAAGAATGCTCGTCTCATCTGACGAGGATGGAAACAGCTGTTACCGCCTCCGCGATAAGTATGAAGAATATCGTCTACATCCAGACAGTCGATAATGGCGTTAACCACTCGCACGCTATGCGTAAGAGGTATTAATTCGTCC
>NZ_FCNT01000015.1 GCF_900021155.1 Alistipes sp. CHKCI003 | reverse complement strand
CCCAATTTGGCTTCGATTTCGCAATTCATCTGTCGGGCATATATATCCCGCCCCATCACCTGATATTGATAGGCATGCAGGAGTTCTTCCATCAGAATCACATCGTGTATGTCGTGTTTGCGAGGGTTTTGCGTCAGCGTGATTTTCGGAAAAACCGCCTCGGCGTTGAAAAAATTGGCTTCCCCGTTCTCGATTTCGATCGTATAGTTCAGGTTTTGGATCAGAGTTCGTCCCATGCAGTCCAGCATGAACTCGTCGAGCAGTTCGAGTACGTCGGGGTCCTTGGTCCGTATGTTTTCGTTGCCTCGGAACTTGGTGTTTCCGTCGGCGTCCGCACCGCCTCCGGGTCCTCCTGCGAAGCCCGGGAACAAAGGCGTGAACTCCGTTACACCTTCATCGACGGCCGGCACGGGCGGCACTTCGATGACGATCGTCCGTATCGGCTGTTGTCCGTATACGATTACGGGAGCGATGGAGTTGATGCCCCCGACACCCCGTGTCTTTGCCGCACCGCACTTCCACAATTCCACCGTCCCGATCACCTCTCGGAGCCGTTCGAGGTTCTCCCTCGCCGGACAGTGCCCGTCGAACAGAAACGCTCCGGCTCCGGGCATGCCTTCGTCGTAGCGCTGGGCCGCGACGGGCGTGCCGTCCGTGCGCGTGTAGAGGGCCAGCCCCGTGAACGAGGCTTTCTCGGCACAGCTCAGAAGCGTTTCGCACAGCTCGGCGGTCTGGAGCGGACGGGCCGCGGCATAGCAGCTGTCGGGCAGGTAAAAGATCAGATAGGAACACATATTCCCCGAGCTCTTCTGCCGCAGGACGACGAGGCGGTGCGCGATGCGCAGTCCGAGTTCGCGCCCGAGGCTGTCGCGCCCCACCGGCAGACGGTAGAGACAGTCGCCCCGGACGGGAACGTCCACCGCTTCGAGATTCAGACTCTCGGAAGGGAGGGCGGCATCCCACAGCGGCTCGAACGTGCCGAGCGTGAGCGCCCCGGCGGTCGCTTCTCCCGAGCGGGTGCGGACCGGACGGGCGGTTTCGTAAAATTCGCGGGCCGCGGCCGCGGTGAGGCCCGCCCCGTCCCGGACGGGCGGCTCCGAGGGTG
>NZ_FCNT01000011.1 GCF_900021155.1 Alistipes sp. CHKCI003 | reverse complement strand
AGCCGGAACGAGCCGCTCCGCACACCGCCGCAAAACACCTCCCGCACGCCGCCGAACCCGCTGATAACGAGCGCCGGCTCCGAATATGTTTCTAAAATGTTGAAAACTTCCGGACGCAGTGCGACCTGCTATCGAAAAAATCGCTACTTTTGTTTCCGGACACGGTTCCCGCGCTTCGCCGAGGCGGAGCGGGGATTAAAAGGGAATCCTGTGCAAATCAGGAACTATCCCCGTAGCTGTAAGTTTCAACGAAAGCCGCGCACTCTCTTGTGCCACTGTCGCCCTCAGACGGGAAGGCGTGCCGGCCGAAACGAGTCAGAAGACCTGCCGCAGTCCGCGCATTCGGAGCTTTCGGGTCGAAAAGCAGAAGAACGGAAACCGGCGGGTCCCGTGCACCCCGGTCCTTTCTCCCCTCATCCCACACCCGGATTCCCCCGAGCAGAGACAGCCGACGATTAAAACACGATACGTTATGAATGGAACAGATTTATTCATCACCAAACGCGACGGCAAACGCGAGCCGTTCTCGATCGACAAAATCCGCAACGCCGTGGCCAAAGCCTTCCTCTCGGTGGGCAGCTTCGCCACGCAGGAGATGATGACGGGCATCCTGAGCCGCATCCGCGTCGCCGACGGGATGACCGTCGAGGAGATTCAGAATCAGGTCGAAACGGCGCTCATGGCCGAGAAGTACTACCGAGTGGCCAAATCCTTCATGCTCTACCGCCAGCGCCACCTCGAAGACCGCGAAGTGCGCGACAAGCTGCGGTTCCTGCTGGACTACTGCGAAGCGAAAAACCCTGCGACGGGCTCGAAATTCGACGCCAACGCCAACGTCGAGAACAAGAACATCGCCACCCTGATCGGCGAGCTGCCCAAGCAGAACTTCATCCGCCTGAACCGGCGCCTGCTGACCGACCGCCTGAAGGAGATGTACGGCAAGGAGCTCGCGGACCGCTATCTGGAGCTGCTCAACAACCACTTCATCTACAAGAACGACGAGACGTCGCTGGCCAACTACTGCGCCTCGATCACGATGTATCCGTGGCTGCTGGGCGGCACGAAGTCCATCGGCGGCAACTCGACGGCCCCGACCAACCTCAAGTCGTTCTGCGGCGGCTTCGTCAACATGGTCTTCATCGTCTCGTCGATGCTCTCGGGCGCCTGCGCCACGCCCGAATTTCTGATGTACCTCAACTATTTCATCGAACAGGAGTACGGCGAGGACTACTACCTGCGACCCGACGACACCGCCGACCTTTCGAAACGCCGCCGCACGATCGACAAGGTCATCACCGACTGTTTCGAGCAGATCGTCTACTCGATCAACCAGCCCACGGGCGCACGCAACTTCCAAGCCGTCTTCTGGAACATCGCCTACTACGACCGCCCCTACTTCGAGAGTCTCTTCGGCGAGTTCCGTTTTCCGGACGGTTCGCGCCCTCACTGGGAGTCGCTGAGCTGGCTCCAGAAACGCTTCATGCGCTGGTTCAACGCCGAGCGCACGAAGACCGTGCTGACCTTCCCCGTCGAGACGATGGCGCTGCTGACCCGCGACGGCGATGCGATCGACCGCGAGTGGGCCGATTTCACGGCCGAGATGTACGCCGCCGGGCACTCGTTCTTCACCTACATGAGCGACAACGCCGACTCGCTCTCGTCGTGCTGCCGTCTGCGCAACGAAATTCAGGACAACGGATTCAGCTATACGCTCGGTGCGGGCGGCGTCTCCACCGGCTCGAAGAGCGTGCTCACGATCAACCTCAACCGCTGCATCCAGCACGCCCGGCGCGCGCACATCCCCTATCTGCAATTCCTCGAAGAGGTTACGGAACTCGTGCACAAGGTGCAGCTCGCCTACAACGAGAATCTGAAAACGCTCTGCGCGAAAGGCATGCTCCCGCTCTTCGACGCGGGCTACATCAACATGAGCCGCCAGTACCTCACCATCGGGGTGAACGGTCTGGTCGAGGCGGCCGAATACCTCGGCATGCGCATCGACGACAACCCCGAGTACCAGCACTTCGTGGAGGAGATTCTGGGGCTCGTCGAACGCTGCAACAAGAAGTACCGCACCGGAGAGGTCATGTTCAACTGCGAGATGATCCCCGCCGAGAACGTGGGCGTCAAGCACGCCAAATGGGACCGCGAAGCGGGCTACGACGTGCCGCGCGACTGCTACAACAGCTACTTCTATGCCGTCGAAGACGCATCGCTCAACATCCTCGACAAGTTCCGCCTCCACGGCAAGCGCTACATCGCCCACCTCACGGGCGGCTCGGCGCTGCACATGAACCTCGAAGAGCACCTCTCGCAGGCCCAGTACCGCCAGCTGTTGCGCGTGGCCGCACAGGAGGGATGCAACTACTTCACGTTCAACATCCCCAACACCGTTTGCAACGACTGCGGGCACATCGACAAACGCTACCTGCGCGAATGCCCCGTCTGTCGCAGCCGCAACACCGACTACCTGACGCGCGTGATCGGCTACATGAAACGCATATCCAACTTCTCGCTGGCCCGCCAGCAGGAGGCCGCACGCCGCCACTACGGCTCCGCCGCCGAAGCACCCGCCGCGGACACCGCCGCAGGCTCGCCGTGCGCGCAACCCTCCGGCAGCGGCCCGGCAGCCGGAGCGGCAGGACCGAGCAACGCCCCCACCGACGCATTCCGCACCGGCCCGGCGGCTGCACCGGCCGAACGCACCGCTGCCGGGCGGACAGCCGCCACCCGCCCGGAACCGGCGGCCGGAAACGCTCCGTCCGCACCATGCACCGACGCGCTGGCGCACGACGCCGAACTCCGCACAGTCCGGACCGCGGCGCCCGCTTCCCCGAATGTTCCGACCCGCTGACCGCCGAACGCAATGCTGCGCTACACCGACTACGACATCGTGTTCCAAGAGATTCCGGACGAAGTAACGCTCGCCGTGAACCTCTCGGGCTGCCCCAACCGTTGCCCGGGCTGCCACAGTCCCCAGCTGCAACGAGAGATCGGCGCACCGCTCACGGCCGAAGCGCTCGAAGGGATACTCGCCCGCTACGGGAGTTCGATCACCTGCGTCTGCATGATGGGCGGCGACGGGGACCCCGAAGCGGTCTCCGCGCTGGCCGAATACCTGCGCCGGAGCCGTCCCGACCTGCGGATCGCATGGTATTCGGGCCGTACGGAGCCGCCCGCCGGATTCCGCGCCGAGCGGTTCGACTACCTGAAGCTCGGCCCTTACGTCGAAGCGCTGGGCGGACTGCGTTCGCCCGAGACGAACCAGCGGCTCTGGCGGCTCCGCCCCGACGGCTCGCGCACCGACCTCACCCACCGCTTCCGGCAGGAGCGGAAGTGAGCCCCGACCGACGGCGAACGGGCCGGGTGCGGGAGCGGGCGGCCGCATCCCGTTTCCGGCCCCGTTTTCCGCACACGCACATCCGGCGGCCGGCAAATATTCCGGCACGCGCATGCCCCGGCCAATGCCGCCGCCCCTGCACCCGGCCGCCCACAGGACGGGCGCCGCGCGTCTTCCGCACCGAACCGACCCTTACGACGAGGCGAAAGATGATTCCGCACCCAGATGCACTATTTTTTCGCACCTCCTCCAAAAATAGCGGTCGGCGGATTGCGGATTGCGAATAAATGCGTATCTTTGCACGCTATATTTAACTAATTAAACTTTTACGAAATGCCGAAAATGAAAACAAATGCCGCTGCGAAGAAGCGTTTCACCTTCACCGGCACAGGAAAGATCAAGCGTCAGCACGCTTATCACAGCCACATCCTGACTAAGAAAACCAAGAAACAGAAGCGCAATCTCTGCTACTCGGGGATCGTTTCGTCGGCCGACGAGGCCAAAATCAAGAGCCTGCTGGTAAAATAGGACGGTTTCCGGATACGCCGCACGCAAAACCGCGGGTTCGCCCGCGCTTCGCCGAAGCGAACGAAAACCGACCGCCCAAACGGGCCCTCTCCGAAGGGCCGGCCACGCAAGCCGAATTTTATTAACCGGAGCGAATCTGCCCCGAAGAATGCGGGAGAACCGCATCGCAGACAGCTCTCAAAAACTTTATCGCTATGCCACGTTCAGTAAACGCTGTTGCGTCTCGCGCAAGAAGAAAAAAGGTTTTGAAACTTGCCAAAGGCAACTTTGGTTCAAGGGGAAATGTATGGACCGTCGCCAAAAACACGGTCGAAAAGGGTCTGACGTATGCCTATGCACACCGCCAGCTCAAGAAGAGGACGTTCCGCAGCCTGTGGATCACGCGCATCAACGCCGCCGTCCGCATGCAGGGAATGACCTACTCGGAATTCATCGGGAAACTCAACGCCAAAGGCATCGGGCTGAACCGCAAGGTTCTGGCCGATCTGGCAATGAACGAACCCAAAGCATTCGAAGCTATCGTAAAAGCAGTTAAATAAGCTCCTTCGCGGGAGTTTGCGGTCGGGGCTGCCTCTCGCGGGCGGTCCCGATTTTTTTCGGGCGCACCGCAATTCCGGCGCGCTCGCCGTCATCGGACGGGACAGGGTGTTCCGGAGCTCGTTTTCGGGACGGTTCGCCGCTTCGCAGCCTCCCCCCCCCTCCGGGTGCATAGGACCG
>NZ_FCNT01000078.1 GCF_900021155.1 Alistipes sp. CHKCI003 | reverse complement strand
CATCTGACGAGGATGGAAACAGCTGTTACCGCCTCCGCGATAAGTATGAAGAATATCGTCTACATCCAGACAGTCGATAATGGCGTTAACCACTCGCACGCTATGCGTAAGAGGTATTAATTCGTCCAGACTCGGCGGTAAAAGCAGACTTTGTTTTTGATTGTCCGATTTAAATGCTATCTTCGCCATCGTTGTACGGTCGTTATATGATTGTTAAGCAAAACAAATATACGATTTTTCTCCGTATAACAAAGGCTTTTGTTCTGTAAATCAGAATAAAAGCCTGCCTTTTACCCCCCCCCGCATCGAACAAGGACGGCACGAAACGGGAGAGACCTCTCAGCCTCTCCCTCCTGCATCGAGCGCGTCACTACATTCCCTGATAAGGGATTCTATGAATTGCAGGTATGAGAAGACGGGGGTGACAGACTGCGGATTTCACTCCACGACAAAGCAAAAATATAATCGCGGAATTCACTGCGGCTCGCTCTGCGACAATAACGGTACCGAAGCGGCAAGATGTGCCACTTTACAAATATTCGCAAATCTCGACTGCTCGATTCAAGATAGAGACGACCTCGATAATGCTTATCGTACTGACCCCACAGGGAACTCGAACCGGGGCAGCGAGAATCGCTGCAATGAAACAGATAGACTTCGCCTACATGAAATTTGACTCCCGAAACTATGCAAGTGGGATAAAGACCAATCCGGCGTCCTCGTTGCATTGAGGATGGCGGATAGTAGCAATTGTGATTCTTCATTGTCCGGCATTTATTTTGAATTATGCACTTTCAAAATAAGTGCGCGGGACTTTCACAATTAGCAGAGATCAATCGACTAAATGTAATAACCATTCTGGTCAAGGACCGCGCACTATGTGCACGCACCTCGACTGTTTATCAATGGTTATTCGAATATTTAGTTGATCTCTGCTAAGATAAACAGCTCTGACTGCGTATCTTTCGTTTTTCAAATATAGAAAATCGTCTCTTATTCTGCAAAATATTTGCACCTTATTTGTTATTAAAACTATCCATTTTATGGATTTGGGCACTAAAAAAAATTTTAAGGGGCCATCTAAACTTGTTAGACAGCCCCTT
>NZ_FCNT01000009.1 GCF_900021155.1 Alistipes sp. CHKCI003 | reverse complement strand
CGCACCCGCTCCATGTCGGGCCGATCGTCCGAGACGCCGATGTTACCGGCTATGGTATCCGAAAAGACGTATCCCTCCTGCATCACCGTGCCGCACGCCCGCCGCCAGCACGACGGGCTGTACTGCCCGATGCGGCGGTCGCGGAGCAGCACCTCGCCCGAGGTCGGCGTGTAGAAGCCCAGCATCAGCTTGAGCATCGTGGTCTTCCCCGAGCCGCTCGCCCCGACGATGGCCGTAACCTTGTCCGCCGGAATCGTTACCGACACGTCGTCCAGAGCCTTGGCCGAGTGCGGACCGTCGTACTGGAACGTTACGCCCCGGAATTCGATGTCGGCATGGTCGGGAATCACGCGGATGCGCTCCTCGCCGGCCGGCTCTTCGTCCTCTTTCTCCTGAATCTCCGAGAGGCGTTCGAGCGAGATCTTCGCGTCCTGCGTCGCCTGCACGAACTGGATGAACTGCGACAGCGGCGCGTTGAGCTGGCCGATGATGTATTGCAGGGCGACCATCATGCCGAGGGTCATGTGGCCCTCGATGACCGCCGAGGCGGCCAGAAACGAGATGACGACGTTCTTGGTCTGGTCGATGAACGTGCCGCCCACCTCCTGCGTCTGCCCCAGCACGAGCCCCTTGATCGAGACTTGGAACAGCCGCGCCTGAATGCGCTCCCACTCCCAGCGCTTCTGCTTCTCGCAGTCGTTGAGCTTGATCTCCTGCATGCCGTCGATGAGCTGCACGATGTTGCTCTGGTTGGCAGCCGCCTCTTGGAAGCGCATGTAGTCCAGCTTGCGGCGGCGCTTCATGAAGAGCAGGATCCAGCCGACATAGAGCGCGCTGCCCAGCAGGAAGATGCCGAGAATCGTCGGGTCGTAGCCGCCCATCACGGCTCCGTAGATGACGAACGACACGACGGCCATCGCCATGCTCAGCAGCGAACCCGTGAGGAACGACTGGATGCGGTCGTAGTCGCCGATGCGCTGCATGATGTCGCCCACCATCTTCGAATCGAAGAAGGCGATCGGAAGGCGCATGAGCTTGGACAAGAAATCCGAAATGAGCGAAATGCTGATCCGGATGGTCATGTGCAGCATCAGCCACGAGCGGATGAGGTTGTTGGCCATCTGGCCCAGCACCAGCACCACCTGCGCGACGAGCATCATCACCACGAACGAGAGATTGCCCGTGCCGATGCCCTTGTCCACGACCGACTGCGTGAGGAACGGCAGGATCAGGCTCAGCACGCTGGCCGTGAGCATCGCCAG
>NZ_FCNT01000002.1 GCF_900021155.1 Alistipes sp. CHKCI003 | reverse complement strand
AGATCGAGCCAATAGAGAGGATTGCCGTTATCGTCCGTCGCACGCTGATAGGGCTGGATCAGCAGCGAACCCATCATCGGCGAGTCGGGATATACGCCATCCGAACCGTCGGGCGTTACGAGCGCGGTTCTCGCATCCTGATAGCTCATGCTGAGATTGAGACCCATCTTGAGCCAGTTGTTGGCCTTGGTTTCGATGTTCGAACGGAACGAGTAACGGTCAAGCGTCGAACCCGGCATGACGCCCTGCTGGTCGTAGTAGCTGCCCGAAAAGTAGTAGGACGTGCGCTGAGAACCGCCCGACACGCTCAGGTCGACCTGATAGAGCGGAGCGTTGCTCTTCATGATCTCGTCGAACCAGTCGACATCCACGCTCGGGTCGATGCCTAAGGTTGCGATCACCTGATCGCGACCCCACGCTACGTTAGCGGGGTCGTTGTAATCCATGTTGTTGTCGGCGGCAATGAGAGCGCCCTGATAGTTGAGCAGCTGCTCCGTGTTCATGGGGTTCAGCCGCGGGCGGATCATGTTCGAGAACGAGTACTGCGTGCGCAGCGTTACGACGGCGCCCTCCTCGCCGCGAGCACCCTTCTTCGAGGTTACGTAAATCACGCCGTTGGCGGCACGCGAACCGTAGATCGAAGTAGCCGACGCATCCTTGAGCGTGGTGATCGCCGCAATGTCGTTGGGGTTCATCGCGAGAAGGTTCGAGGAGCTGATGGGCGCGCCGTCCAGAAGGATCAGCGGCTCGTTGCCGGCCTGAAGCGAACCTACACCGTGCAGACGGATGGTCGAAGCCTGATTGAGCTCACCGCTGGAGCTCATGATTTGCAGACCGGCGACCTGTCCCTGCATGGCGTCCATGACGTTGTTCGTGGGGCGGGCCTCCAGTTTCTCGGACTTCACCTGATCCACCGAACCGATCACGGTGCCGACCTTGCGGCCCGTACCGTAACCCACGATCACCACGTCGGCGATGGCCTCGGCGTCCTCCTCCAGAACGATGTCCAATGCGGTACGATTGCTGACGGGAATTTGCTGGTTGGTATAACCGATGCAGGAGACCGCGAGAATTCCGTCGGCCGGAGCCGAAATGACGAACTTACCGTTTCCGTCGGTAGAGGTACCGATTCCGGTCCCTTCCACCATGATCGTGGCGCCGATGACGGGCAGACCGTCCGGGCCGACGACTGTACCGGATACCTGCTTATTCTGTGCGAATGCGAACGCGCATACGCTCAGAACAGCAATTAACGATAGTACAAGTTTTCTAACCATAAGCGTTAATTTTAATAAAATAGTTTTTAATATAAAAAGTTCATAGGCAAAGATAAAAGATAATCCATACAAGAACAAATAATTTTCTTAAAAAAACTGAGAAAATTTAGAACTGTTGGCCTTTTTTTTGCTTGGCTTACGGATTCCTCTTTATTAAAGGGATGCGATTACGGATCGTAACAGGCCGATTCGTATATTATATTAGTGTTTTTCAGGCGCAAACCTTCCCCGAAGCGTGCGTTGGAAAGGGTGTCGGCGGCATGCCGCGCGCGTCGTCCGGATGCGCCGCTGCGCTTCGAGCAGATCGTGTCGATTCTGCGGGACAGATGCTCCAATTCCCGGGACGGTTGATCGTGTGTAACGGCCGCGTAAATCTGCGTGGTGCGGATGTCTTTATGGCCGAGAAGTTTGCTGACGGTTTCGATCGGCATGCCCTGCGCGAGCGTTACGGTCGTGGCGAAAGTGTGGCGGGCGATGTGGAACGTGAGAAGACGGTCGATATTCGATCGGCGGATGATTTTTTTTCAGGCAGGCGTTGCACCAGCCGTTCGAAGGCAGCGGGAAGATGGGGGCCGTCTGCGAATCGGGCATACGTTTGGTCAGTAGGGCGCCCGGCAATTCGAAAAGACGGACCTGTACCGCGGTCCCCGTTTTTCGGCGGGTCGTGTAAATCCACAGTTGACCGTCCCGCTTTTTTACGTTGCACATCGTCAGCGATTTGATGTCTGCGTAAGACAACCCCGTAAAACAACTGAACAGATAGGCATCCCGCACCGGTCCGAGACCGGGATGATCCGGTTCGAGTTCCGCTATGCGCATCGATTCGTCCATCGTCAGACAGTCGCGCGGACAGAACTCGCTGTGCGGCTTGTAATTGGGAAAAAGGTTGCGGTCGATCAAACCCCTGTCGAAAGCCAGCGACAAGACGTGCTTCAGTGCGACGAGATAGATCCACACGGTATTGGTCTTATGGGACGTCCGGTTGGCGATGTAGTCGTGGAACCCGGAGAGAAACTCCGGTCGAGACGTTCGCAAGGCAAGTCGGAACATCCGTAGTGCGTGCGGATGAAAGTTGCGAGATGCATGCAGACTCACCTATATTTATAATGTGTGTTTGCGACCGGTTGCGCCGACCATGCGGCCGAATTCGCCGTTGTGCGACCGGAAGAAACGGACGATTCCGTCCCGCGGGTGTTCTTTGCCCAGATAGAGCTCCCGTGCCTTCTGCGGAGTAACGGTCCGCCCGTCGAAAAACAGGGCATCGTAACAACGTTCGATTCGGTAGCGGGTATGATGCAGGCGGGTGTTGCTCTGTCCCGCCTGACGGCTGCGTCCCGTTGTGCATCCCATGCGGGCGGTTCTCAGCGCACATCCTACTACTTTTCGGGCAGCTACTACGACCAGCAGGGCGTCATGCCGGGTTCGACGCTTGACCGCTACTCGTTCCGTTCGAACATCGAGACCAAGGCCAACAACTGGCTCAAGATGGGTCTCAACCTCAGCATGAGCTATCAGGATGCGAGAACCGCGCTCGTAACTCCCGACGGTTCGGAGGGCGTATATCCCGACTCGCCCATGATGGGTTCGCTGCTGATCCAGCCCTATCAGCGTGCGACGGACGATAACGGCAATCCTCTCTATTGGCTCGATCG
>NZ_FCNT01000060.1 GCF_900021155.1 Alistipes sp. CHKCI003 | reverse complement strand
GCGGCGGGGGGCGCCGGCGCCGCGGAAAAGGCGGCGTGCCGGCCGCCGGGGCGAGCGGTCGGCCGACGGGCTTCCGGATGCGGCCGTCGCTTCGTCCGCATGCAGCGTCGACAGTCGTAGCGGCGTTGCACCTGCCGACGGTAGCCTTGTCGGAACGACGCAGTCCGAGGCTCCGCGCGAGGGAGGCGCCCGCAATGAAGGGAACAGAGGCGAAGACAGCCGCGGTTCGCGGGATCGCCGCCGTCGCCGCCGCCGTCGCCGCGGAAAAGGCGGCGAGGGCGAAGCACCTGAAAAGACTGCCGGCGGCGGAAGCGGCGGAGCGGAGGAATAGGTGTCGGACCGAAAGCCGGAGGACCGTCGTGCGGTCCTCTTTTTTTGCGGGGGGGGAGGCGGAACGGTGCGGCTCGGCCCGGACGATGCGCCCGTTCCGTCGTCATGGATGCTGTCGGCCCGATGTCTTTGCCGGCCGGGTTAAACCGCTCGATAGGCCAAGGGGAGGCCAGCTAAGTCGAACAGGTTCGGCTGTGCCGGAGCTACTGCATGGCGTGCCGGGCCGAGTGCCGGAGAGGAGCTTGAACCGGTGCCGGTGAAAGCGGGACACTGTTCGAAACCGTGCGTTGGGCGAAAAAGCGACTGTTTCGAAGCGAAAGTTTCCATCGCGTCAGCCTCGATTCGGCCCTTGGACGAAATTCGTCGGCGGATGAATGGATATGATTCATAATTCGATGTTATTCAATAAATTATTTATTGTCTAAATGCCGGACCGAACCCCGATCGAACGAAAGAAAATCGTTCGATCGGAATTGTCGAATCGTCTTTCGGCTGACTGCGGCCGGTTGTTCGCCGCCGGTTCTGCGGGCTTGTCGGAGACGGGAGGCGGATGAGGCCGGCACGGTCTCGGACTGCTGTTCCTCGACCGCCGTGGCTTTTGTTCGGTGCGGTTTCGAGACAGTTCTTTCTCGGCATGTTTGTTCGGTGCGGTTTCGGAAGATTCGGTTTCCGTAGCATTCGCGATACGTGTCTTTTCCGGACGATGCCGACAGTTGCAGCCGTCTCATACGGTGATTATGCTTCGTCGCCGGCCCGTGCGTTTCCGCCGTCGGCGGCCGGGGCGCATGATTTTCCGAAACTTTAGGGTGGCAAATTCGTCTTTTTTCCTCACGAATGGTGCAACGTCCGCTATTTGCTGTTGTCCTTTCCGCCTCGGCGACCTTCGGGCCGTACCGCGGGGCATCGTGTTCGGCTTGGCAATCGCGTTCGTTTCTGTCTGCCGTTTTCTTGCATCGGCACAACTCGAATCTTGTTCGGGCTTTCGGCCAGCCGAAACGCCGGGGCGGTTCGTTACGCAGATCCGGTCGTCGAATCGCCGACGAGGGGAGAGGCGGTCGGCGGGAGACTTGTGCGTGGCGTCCCCGAGTTGTCGAATTGTGATTTGAACATGCGGTCGGCTCCGTATGCCGAACATGGAGAGGTCGTTTCGTGGTTGTTTCGACCGGAAATGCGGAGGGGCGATTCCGGGGTCGTATTTCGTCCGGACGAAATATCGGTTTTTTGCCCTTGTTCTTTTCCGATGCCGGTCGCGGATGCAACTCTTTGGCGCGGCAGTCCGATCCTGCGGCCGCCGCGCCGGATCACGAATCGGTCGACTCCGGGATTCCGCAGTCTCGCGTCCGCGGTTTCGGGTCTGTGCCGTTGCCCGCGCTTTCGGCGGCGGATGCCGCTCTGCGGCATGCTCCTGCCGTCGGCGCTCCCAGCACATCCGGTCCTTGCGGCCTCGGGGGGCGTTCTCGTCTCCGCCCGCTGGCTGACCGGACTTCTTCCCGCTTATTTCTGCCGGAAGTAGATCTGGATCGGAACCCCCGAGAAATTCCAGTTCTCGCGCAGCTTGTTTTCAAGAAAGCGGCGGTAGGGCTCGCGGATGTATTGCGGCAGGTTGACGAAAAACGCGAACTGGGGCGTGGGAGTCGGAAGCTGGGTTACGTATTTGATCTTGATGTACTTGCCTTTCGTCGAGGGGGGCGGCCAGTTCTCGATGATCGGCAGGAAGTAGTCGTTCAGCTCCGAAGTGGAGATGCGCCGCTTGCGGGCCTGATGGACGAGAATGGCCGTCTGGAGTACGTCGAGGATGCGCTGTTTGTTGAGCACCGAAGTGAAGACGACCGGAATGTCGCTGAACGGCGCGAGTTTCTTGGCGATGAATTCGCGCCACTCCTTCATCGTGTTGCTGTCCTTCTCGATGAGGTCCCACTTGTTGACTACGATCACGCATCCCTTGCGGTTGCGGACGATCAGGTTGTGGATGTTGAGGTCCTGCGATTCGAGCCCCTGCTGCGCATCGAGCATCAGGATGCAGACGTCCGACTCCTCGATGGCGCGGATCGAGCGCATCACGGAATAGAATTCGAGGTCCTCCATCGTCTTGCCTTTCTTGCGCATGCCGGCCGTGTCGACCAGATAGAAGTCCATGCCGAATTTGTTGTAGCGCGTGTGGATCGAGTCGCGGGTGGTGCCGGCGATCGAGGTTACGATGTTGCGCTCCTCGCCCAGCAGGGCATTGGTGAGCGACGATTTGCCCACGTTGGGGCGGCCGACGACGGTGATGTGCGGCAGATCGTCCTCCAGCTCGCTCTGCGCATTGGCGGGCAGTGCCGCGAGGATGGCGTCCATCAGATCGCCCGTGCCGCTGCCGGACATCGAACTGATTGAGTAGGGGTCGCCCAGCCCGAGTGAATAGAACTCGTGAGAAGCGTAGAGCTGGTCGTTGTTGTCGACCTTGTTGCAGACGAGCAGTACCTTTTTCGTGGTGCGGCGCAGCAGGTCGGCCATCATCATGTCCAGATCGGTGATGCCGGTCGAGACTTCGACCATGAAGAGGATCACGTCGGCCTCTTCGATGGCCAGAAGCACCTGACGGCGGATTTCGTCCTCGAAGACATCGTCCGAATTGACGGTGTAGCCGCCCGTGTCGATCACCGAGAACTCCTTGCCGTTCCAGTCGGTCTTGCCGTAGTGGCGGTCGCGCGTGGTGCCGGCGGTCGAATCGACGATCGCCTGCCGCCGTCCGACCAGACGGTTGAAAAGCGTGCTTTTGCCCACATTGGGACGTCCTACGATTGCTACAAGGCTCATATCTTTCGTTTTAATTGGCGATTACGCTCCGCGGGCGCGGCGAATGCCGTTCGCAGTCTTGGGCCGCGCGCTCGTGATTTAGCCTTCGCCGAAATCCTCGTGCCCCTGCTCCGAAGGCGAACTGCCGGCATGCTCCGCGCGCATACGCGGCCGACGACAGGGAACGTGTGTAATCTTGCGTTTTATTATAGGTGTGCAAAGATAACGCAAATTCGGGAAGTAAAAAAGTTTTCGGACGCTTTTGCCGGCTCAGACCTACAATCCGAAGCGGTTGGAGTCCTCGCCCGCCTGCACGGGGTAGATGAGGATGCAGCTCCGGCGGCTGAAACAGCGCTCCAGATAGTCGGGCAGACGTCCCATCGCCGGCAGATAGGAGCTGCGGTCGCGGCGGCTCATCACGAACCACAAGGCGTCGTCCGTGCGGGTATCCGCTGCCAGATCGGGCAGTGTGTCCCAATCGTCGAGCGTCCGGAAACGGGCGTTGACGGGCGACTTTTCGGCTTTTTCGCGCAGGTAGTCCAGTGTCCGGTCCGGTCCGCAGAAGTGCATCTCGGCGCCCGTGTTGCGGCCGAGGGTCCACAAGCGCTGCACCCAGTAGGGGAAGCCGGCCTCCAGCTCGGCTCGGGCGGGGATCACGATCCAGTGGCGCTGGATGGTCGAAATGGGCTGCACGGGCTTGTAGATGAAGGTCGTGATGTTGTTGCGCGCGAGAATGCCTTCGGCCGTCTTGCCGAGGTAGTGTTCGGTGAGACCGTGTTCGCGGTGGGCGCCCATCACGAGGTCCGAGACGTTGCGTTCGAGTACCGTACTGGCGATGGCGTTCACGATGTTCACGTCGTAACGGAAGAGCCCTTGCAGGTAGTCGTCCGAGGCGGCTGCGGCGCGCACCGCCGCGTCGAGGAGCTTCTGGGCCCGCTTTACGTCGCGGGGATCGCTCTCGGTGTTGTTCACCGCATGCAGGGCGCAGAGGGCGTTCTTGAGCTTGCGGGGTTTGAGGAGCGTGGCGAGACTGACGAGCTCCGGCACGCTCTCTTCGTTGGCGAGCGGGATGAGAATCTGCTCGGCAGGGTCGGCCTCCTCCTTTTCGCGGACTTCTCCGAGGGCGATGTTGTGGGCGCCCCGCTGCGTGGCGAAGGTCGAGACGGTGCAGGTGGCCAGAATCATCAGGATCGTGCCGTTCAGCACGCCGTCGTCGAGCAGGCGTATCGGGTCGCCGTCGGGCGTGTGGCCCAGAATGACGTTGTAGCCCACCATCACGGCTGCGAGCGTGGCTGCGACGTGGGCGCTGCTCAGACCGAAGATCAGGGTGCGTTGATCGCGCGAGAGGCGGAAGGTTTTCTGCGTCAGTACGGCGGCGAGGTATTTGGCCGCCGTAACGCCGACGATCATCACCGAGGCGACCTCGATCGTCTCCCAATCCTTGAAGAAGGCGCGGTAGTCGATCAGCATGCCCACGCCGATCAGGAAGAAGGGGATGAAGAGGGCGTTGCCCACGAACTCGATGCGGTTCATCAGCGGCGAGGTGGCGGGAATGAGCCGGTTCATGGCCAGTCCGGCGAGGAAGGCGCCGATGATCGGTTCGAGTCCTGCGGCTTCGGCCAGAAAAGCGCCGAGAAAGACCATCACCAGTACGAACACGTATTGCGACACGTTGTCGCTGCACCGCTTGAAGAACCAGCGGCCGATGAGCGGGAAGAGCACGAGGATCGCTGCGATGCAGACTGCGACCGAGATGCCGAGCCGGTACCAGAAGGCGTTGTCGGCGCTGCCCGTGGAGAAGCCCACGACGACGGTCAGTACCGAGAGGGCCATGATGTCGGTGATGATCGTCCCGCCCACGGCGATCGTTACGGCCTTGTCGCGTGCGATGCCCAGCTTGCTGACGATGGGATAGGCGATCAGGGTTTGCGAGGCGAACAGGGCTGCCAGCAGAATCGACGAGAGGATCGGGTAGCCGAGGATCCAGTGTCCGGCGAAGATGCCGAAAGCCATCGGGACCGAGAAGGTGTAGAGCCCGAAGACGAGGCTGCGCCAGCTGTTGCGCCGGAAGTCGTTCATGTCCATTTCCAGCCCCGACTGGAACATGATGTAGAGCAGGCCGGCCGTCCCCGAGAGGATGATGCTGCTGTCGCGCAGCACGAGGTTGAGCCCGTGCGGACCGATCACGGCACCGGCGATGATGAGGCCCAGCAGGTAGGGGATGCGGAGCCGGTTGAGCAGCAGCGGGGCCGTGAGGACGATCGCCATGATGAGCATGAACTTCAGGATCGGATCTTCGAGCGGAAGGTCGATAGGAAGGAGGGATGCGATCGGAAACATGGCTTTGCGGAATTTGTTTACAAAAATAAGAAAAAAAAGTAGACTTGCGACATTCCCTGTGCTTTGCTGGTTCGGAGAGGTCGCCCGGCACTGCCGGACGAGGGCGGCTTCCGGCATGCGAGGCCGTAAGGGTGCGACGGTCCGAATAGCGTGCCGGATGACATATTGGAACCGAATCATGAAAAAAAACGATCGGAATGTAGGAAAATCGGATGAAAAAATTGTGAATGTGAGATTTTTCGCTCCCCCCCCCTTAGTTCGGGTTTCCTGATATAAGGAATTTGAGTTATTTCGGAAAATTTCTTAGGACTGAGTTCGTGTTGCTTCTCCGGTGTCGGTTACGTAGGTTTTGAGAACCGCATACTGGACATTTCCTGCTTCGGCAGCGTCATGCTGCGATAAATCGGACGCGGTATTCCGGTCGTCTGCGGATGCGGCGGACGACGCGGGGCTCGACGGGCCGTTGCTTGGCCGTAAACTGTTTCGGGACACTTCCTATTCGCGACATGCGGCGCGCAGGGGATTGCCGCGGCATTGGAAATCCGGTATGGGCGTTTGCAGCTGGAACAGGCCAAAGCAGGGGCGTTTGATCGGCGAGACCGCTTTGTACAATGTGATGGAGCGTATGGGAGGATATGCGGGCCGAATCGTTTTTTACGAACAGACGGGCGAGGGCGGGGAGTTGCTTGCGGTACATGGGGTGATGCTGCGCAGGACGGGTGGAAAACTTATCGGACAGTCCGTGCCGATTCCGGAATCCGTATCTTCGAGGGGGTTTCCCGTCGATTGCATATGTTATGAACTAAAGATTTCGAGGGATAATTTGTCGCTGGTCGGGTCTTACGAAATGGAGGGGAAGGTGTCCGGTAAAATTCTTGCGGTTAAAAAACTGTGAAATCCAACGGGGAGGGCGGGCGCTCTCCCCGTTTCGCTGGGGGCGGACGACGGGAGCGGTTTCCGGCGCTCTTCCGCTCTGTCCGTATTGGTATCCCCTCCCCAGCCTTCTTGGTGCCGGGACGTTTCCGCCCGCTGCGCTTTCTGTTGCCGCTTTTGCTTTGATCCTTCGGTTTGCCGGGAGGCGTCTTTCCCGAGCCCCGGTTTTTCGTATGCGGCGTTTCCTCGAACCACTTCGGGGCTTCGGCTCTATGCTCGTTTCGGGTCGTCGATCTGCCGGTGCTTCGTCTTCCTCCGCATTCGGATTCAACTCCGCATCGGTTCGGGTGCTCGCCCTCCGATCCGACGGCACGGACGTCGGATCGCAGTCGGGAATCGCGTCGCCTTCGGGGCCGAAAAGCAGATGTGTGCAATAAAAAATAGGAAGCGTTCGGATTGTTTTTGGGCGAGAGCGCAATTCGACGGACTTTTGCCGCCGAACCGAACCTTGGAATAATTATGACGACAGCTCGTTATGGATTCCGGAACGATCGAATTCGTCCGGATCCCGCCTCCGGCCTGCACGGAAGAATTATGTTTCGAAATCCGATATCGGAGCGTGCATTATCCGATATAAATCGTGCGATTCCGCTTATCGTATCCGTGCGAATAATCCCTACATTTTAGTGAGCGATTTTGCCCGACTAAAATATCGACAGTATGTCTTACAATAATCGTTATCAGCGGTTGCGCGTCAAGAGCGTTCAGATTTTCGACCGGATGTATTACGAAAAGGAAAATCAGCGGAAATGCCACAAGCGCAACTGGGCTAAAATGGGTTGTTTCATCTTCGGAATCTCTTACGATACCTACCTGTCTTATCTGAAAATCGACACTTCGGACGTTCCCGATATTCCTTCGCGGGCGATCGACGAATTGCAGCGGATGACCGACGAACTGTTGGCGCGCGAGAAGGCCGGTTGTGCGGGGAGGCGTCGTAGGGCCGGGATCGAAACGGTAGAATGACAAACGGCAGAATTGGGACGAGAGAGTGCCGTGCGGCGCTCCGTGGGACGGGACGGCCTGTGAGGGCCGTCCCGTTGCGTTCGAACGGGGACACTGTCCGGCTCCGTGCGCCGCACTTTTTTTCGGGTCGGGAAGCCTCCCGCGCACTGTTTTTGAGGGAGCTTCGTGCGGGTACTGCGGTTCGTCGGGATGTGCGTGCAATGAGACGCAAAGCGGCGGACCCGGAAAAAATCGACGGCTTTTTTTCTACTTTTGCACGAAAAAACGTAACTTTGGAAAATATATGGACGGAGCGATGCGAAAAAAGAATGGCAGAGAGGTCGACCGCCGGCTGCTCGGACCCGTGCTGATGGGATTCTTCATCATGGGATTCTGCGATATCGTAGCCCCTATTTCGGGGCGGATCGCCGACGAGTTCCCGGCGGAGGCGCAGGGGGCCGTGAGTTTCCTGCCGACGATGGTGTTCCTGTGGTTCCTGCTGCTTTCGACACCGATGGCGGGGCTGATGAACCGCATCGGCCGCAAGGCGATGGCGCTGGCGGGCTATGCGTTCACGGTCGCGGGCCTCGTGGTGCCCTATGCGGCCGGCGAAGGGTGCGCGCTGGGGTGGTACTTCTTCGGCTTCGGACTGCTGGGCGTCGGCAATACGGCCATACAGGTGGCGATCAATCCGCTGCTGGCGACCATCGTGCCCGGCGAGCGGATGACGAGCTACCTGACCGTGGGGCAGATCTTCCGCAACACGTCGCTGCTGCTGATGGCGCCGATCGTTACGGCGCTGGTCGCCGCCACCGGATCGTGGCGTCTGCTGCTGCCGGTCTATGCGGCTCTTACGGTGGCGGGCGGCATCTGGCTGCGGTTCACCGGTGTCGAGGAGCCGCAGACGCGCGGCGGTGCCGTCGGGATGATCGACTGCTTCCGGCTCTTGGCCCATCCGACCGTGGCGCTCTGCGCTTTCGGCGTGGCGGCCTTCATCGCCGCCGACGTGGGCATCGGATTCCTTTCGTCGCGGCTGCTGGACAACCCCGATTCGATCCTCACTTCGACGGGTTTCTATGCCTGCCGCATCGTCGGTACGATCGTCGGAGCGTGGCTGCTGGTGCGTTACTCCGATGTGAAATACCTGCGCTGGAACATGTGCGGAGCACTGGCGCTGGCGACGGCGCTGCTCTTCGTGCGCAGCGATGCGGCCGTCTATCTCCTCGTCGGCCTGCTGGGTTTCGCCATGGCCTGCGTCTTCGCCACGGTCTATGCCGTGGCGACCAAGAGCGCCCCGACGAAATCCAACGAGGTGGCCGGGCTGATGATCATGATGATCGCCGCCGGCGCCGTCTCGGGCCCTGCGGTCGGAGCGCTCATCCGCGTTGCCGGCGACGTGCATTACGGACTGCTCTTCGTGATGGCCTGCATCGGCTATCTCGTGTGGGCTTCGTTCCGAATCGAAACCGAAACAACGACAGAAAAAACAGATAGTCATGCGTAAATTCATCCTTGCCGCGCTGCTGGCGCTGGCGACCACGGCCGGAGCTTCGGCCCAGAAATTTCTCGAATACGGTCTGACGGCGGGTGTCAATCTGCCCGATTACTCGACCCGAACGGCCGACGCCGGGATCGGCAACAAACTCGGTTGGCAGGCGGGCGTCGTCGTGCGCATCAACACGCCGATCGTGGCCATCCAGCCCGAACTGCTCTTCGTGCGTCAGTCGATGGACGTGAACTGGAAGGGCGACGACATCCGTGTGCGTTCCAATTCCTTCAGCCTGCCGCTGCTGGCGTCGTTCAGACTGCTGCGGATCCTCCATCTGAATGCGGGACCCGTCTTCTCGCTCACGAACGACTGCAAGTACAAGATCGACGGCCACAAGTACGATTTCGGCCGTTTGCAGCCCACGGTGGGCTATGCCGTGGGTGCGGCCGTGCAGCTGCGCCGCATCCTGATCGACGCCCGTTTCAACGGCCAATTCAAGAGCAAGCAGAGCCTCAACGAACACGGTATCGACGTGAACGTGAAATCCTACTCGGTGGCTTTCAGCCTCGGATACCTCTTTTAGCCTATGACGGAAACGGTCGGAAAGGAGATCGGGATCGAGGGGGTCGATCCGCGCGAACTCTACGGTGCGCAGAACGTCTATCTCGATCAGATCAAGGAGCTGCACCCGCAGCTCAAAATCATCGCACGCGGCTCGTCGCTCAAGGTGCTCGGCCCGAAGGGCGAGACCGAGCGGTTCGAGCGCCGGCTGGAGGGGCTCGTGGCCTACTATCTCAAGTACGGCCACATTTCGGCCGAGGTGGTCGGACAGGCTTTCGCGGGCGGCATCTCGCCGGAGAACGCTCCCGCGGACAAGGATGTGATCGTCTACGGCAACAACGGCAACATCATCCGCGCCCGCACGGTCAATCAGCAACGGCTGGTGAAGCTCTACGACCGCAACGACCTCCTTTTCGCCGTGGGGCCCGCCGGTTCGGGCAAGACCTACACGGCCATCGCGCTGGCGGTGCGGGCTCTCAGGGAGAGGCAGGTGCGGCGCATCATCCTCACGCGGCCGGCCGTCGAAGCGGGCGAAAAGCTCGGTTTCCTGCCCGGCGACATGAAGGAGAAACTCGATCCCTATCTGCAACCGCTCTACGATGCCTTGAACGATATGATCCCGCCGGCCAAACTGGTGAAGTTCATGGAGGACGGGACGGTGCAGATCGCGCCGCTGGCCTACATGCGCGGGCGGACGCTCGACAACGCCTTCGTGATCCTCGACGAGGCGCAGAATACGACCTTGTCGCAGATCAAGATGTTCCTCACGCGCATGGGGCGCAACGCCAAGTTCATCGTTACGGGCGACGTTACGCAGGTGGATCTGCCGCGCAAGAGCGACAGCGGACTGGTGCGCGCGATGGAGCTTCTCGGGGGGATCGAGGGGATCGGTGCGGTGGAGTTCGACCGGCGCGACATCGTGCGTCATCCGCTCGTGAAGCACATCGTCGATGCGTTCGACGGTCGGGAGGCGACGGTCGGAGCGGCTGCGCCGGATCGCCCGGCGTCGGACGAGGAGGCCTGACGGAGCGGTTGCGGCGGTTGAGGAGCAAGACCGCAATGCGGAGGATGGTATCGGTCGGAGGTGCCGTTCGCAGACGACGACCGTTCGGAACGGCGGCCGGCAGTCGGGCGGGCGGCTTGATCCGCAGCGGACGCCGGCACTCTGCGGATGCGCGGGTGCGCCCGCTTGCCGGACGCGGTTCGGGGCGGGAGACGCGCGGCTGCGGGCTGCGGGTTGCGAAAAGCGGCCGGTCCGGAGCCGGATTCTCTCCGGTATGCTTGCGTTAGACCGTATGGAAGAGATACTTAACCTAAATAAAACACGTAATGGATAAGAATTTATCGGCTCTGAAGCCGCAGCAGGTCTGGAAGCATTTCGCACAGATCGTCAACATTCCCCGTCCCTCGCACCACGAGGAGAAGATCCGCAAGTACGTCATGGACGTGGCCCGTTCGCTCGGACTGGAGTGCCGCGAGGATGAGGCGCACAACGTCTATGTGCGCAAACCGGCGACCGAAGGCATGGAGGACCGCAAGGGCATCGTCCTGCAAGCCCATCTGGACATGGTGCCGCAGAAGAACAACGACAAGAAGTTCGATTTCGAGAAGGACCCCATCGAAGCCTACGTCGACGGCGAGTGGGTAACGGCCGACGGCACGACGCTCGGAGCCGACAACGGCATCGGCGCGGCGGCGATCCTCGCCGTGCTGGAAGACGATACGCTCAGGCACGGACCGATCGAGGCGCTCTTCACCGCCACGGAAGAGACCGGCATGGACGGTGCTTTCGGCCTGAAGGAGGGGCTGCTCCGCGGCGACATTCTGCTGAATCTCGACTCGGAGACCGAGGGCGAACTCTATGTGGGCTGTGCCGGAGGACTGGACGCCAACATCACGTTCGAATATACGCCCGAGGCGGCTCCGACCCGCAACCGCACGGCCGTGAAACTGACCGTGAAGGGGCTCAAGGGCGGCCATTCCGGCATACAGATCGGTACGCAGCGCGCCAATGCCAACCGGCTGTTGTTCCGTTTCCTGAACAGGGTCTCCGCATCCTGCGAGGTGCTGCTGGCATCGGTGGACGGCGGCGGCCTGCGCAACGCCATCCCGCGCGAAGCGGAAGCGGTGGTGCTCGTGAAGACCGTGGATTACGAGACCTTCGTGAAGGGGTTGAAAGCCTATGAGGAGACCGTGAAAGCCGAGTTCGCCGGCATCGAGGATTCGATTTCGATCGAAGCGAAGGAGTGCGAGTTTCCCAAGGAGATCATCGCCCGCGAGGTGGCCCGGAATCTGACGAAGGCGGTCGTCGGCTGTCCCGACGGCGTGCAGCGCATGTCGGTGGCGATGCCCGGACTGGTCCAGACCTCGACCAATCTGGCCCGCGTGGTGTCGGACGGCAGGACCGTGAAGCTCCAATGTCTGCTCCGCAGCTCGGTGAACACCGAGAAGGAGGCGCTGGGCGAAGCGCTCGCGGCGGTTTTCGAACTGGCCGGTGCCGAGGTCGAGCTCTCGGGCAGCTACGACGGTTGGAATCCGAACATGGAGTCGCCGATCCTGAAGGCGATGACCGAGTCGTACAAGGCCCTCTACGGGACGGAACCCGCCGTTACGGCCATCCACGCCGGGCTGGAGTGCGGCATCATCGGCAGCAAATACCCGAAGCTCGACATGATTTCGTTCGGCCCGACGATCTGCTACCCCCACTCGCCCGACGAGAAGGTGGAGATCGCTTCGGTGGGCAAGTTCTACGAATTTCTGGTCCACACGCTCGAAAACAGCCCTAAGAAATAGCGCGCATGGAGAGCTCCGCCAAGGAGGTGAAATGGTTCGTGATCGTCAATCCCGTGGCCGGTTCCGGCCGCGGGCTCGATCACTTTCCGCAAATCTCGAAGCTCCTGCGCGACGAGCATATCCTCTGCGAGCCCGTCTTCACCGAACATAAGTTCCATGCCACGGAGCTCACGGTGTGGGCCGTGAAACAGGGCTACCGCCACATCATCGCCGTGGGCGGCGACGGTACGCTGCACGAGGTGGTGAACGGACTTTTCATCCAGCAGGAGGCGGATCCCCGCGAGGTGCTGCTCGGCGTAGTGGCTGTCGGTACGGGCAACGACTGGATGCGCATGTTCGGCGTCCCGAGGCGCTATCAGGACGCCGTGCGCGCCATCAAGGAACAGTATTCGTTCCTGCAGGACGTGGGAGTGATCTCCTACGAGGAGTCGCACTACCGTCAGAGCCGCTACATGGCCAATGTCGCGGGCGCCGGGTTCGATGCGGCGGTCAACCGCCGCTTCACCCATCTGCAAAAGAAGGGACGCCGGGGCGGCTGGCTCTATGCGTGGAGCATGGTCCAGACGTTCTTCGGCTACAAGTCCACGGGCGTGAAGGTGTGGATCGACGATCGGCTGGTCTATAACAACCTGCTCTTTTCTGTGGCGATCGGCATCTGCAAGTACAACGGCGGCGGCATGCAGCAGTTGCCCGATGCCGTGGCGGACGACGGCATGTTCGACGTGTCGCTCATCCGTCCGATCCACTTCTGGCACGTGCTGTTCCGTTTCCGCTACCTTTTCAACGGCGGCATCTACCGCATCCGCCACGTGTTGCAGGAGCGCGGCAGCCGTGTCCGGATCGAATCTTCGCCCGAGGTGTCGGTCGAAGTCGACGGAGAGCTGCTGGGCGAGTCTCCGCTCGAATTCTCGATTCTCCACCGTGCGATCCGCATCGTGGTCTCGAAGGAGTTTCTCGAAAAGTAACGACGGAGCGGCAGCCTTTTTCTGTACCGTTGTCTTTTCGCCAGCGGCGGGAGGCTGCGACTGCTCTTTCCGGCCGTGCAGCGACGGAGTGCATGCGTTCGGCGCGAATCGGGGCATGGGCGCGAATCGTCCGGCGGGCCGGTCCGTTTCGGGTATGTGTTGTTTCCGGTGTCGTCGTCCTGCCGACGGCGGCGCTCGTCGCACATGCTGCATCGGAGGGGGCGCGGCAGTCGTTCCCGAATCGTATTTCCGTCTGCGGAAGCGGTCGGAGCGGACGGAGGGGAGCTGCCGGCCGGGATTTCGCCCGTTTCCCGATATTTCGCCGTGCGGCCTGCGGTGCGGTCGGTATGGGGCGTGCAATGCCGGACGAAGCCGCTGTCCGCTCCGAAAGCGGGGCCGGAGGGGAGGATCGCATGGATAAGCGGGTGTCTGACGAGATCGTTCGACCCTCCGGGAATCGGGTGTTCGGAATGGCTCTCGAATAGGAATACGAACGAAAAGAGGGTGTCTGCCTGCGGTCGGACACCCTCTTTTTCTAATAAAGCGCGGGCCGATTACTCGGTCTCCACTACTTCGACATCGGTCAATACCCAGTCGAAGAGGTCGTTGGCGCACTGCGCCTCCATTTGGCGGATCTGCGACTGATCGGTGGTGTCGGCCAGTATGGCGTTGAAGAATTGGCCCATGGTCGCATAGGCGGCGTTCACCTTCGATGCGAAGCAGTTGTAGAAAGATCTTTGCTGCTGGTGATCGAGCCCTGCGGGCAGCACTCCCTGAGAAACGAGGTAAGCATAGGGGTAGATATGCCGCATGTTGTGTGCGTCGGCGTTCAGTTCGTCGACGATCGTGGTTACGACGACCATCTCCACCGTGTCGTCCACGCCCGGCATCTGGATGAAGGTGGCGTACACGGGGTAGTCGCCTTCGAGCGTCTCGGTTACGCCGTCCGTGAAGACCATGAATTCGGCATCGTCGAGGTCTTCGAGATAGGCCATCTGACGGTAGCTGCGCAGAGCTTCGCGCATCTCTTTGCGCTGTTCGTGGTTCCACCGGCGCTGTTGCGAGCAACCCATGAAGCCTGCGGCGAAGAGGGCCAGTGCAGGCAGTAAAAGGAGCATTTTTTTCATCGTATTCCTTGAATTTGGTTTTATTGCGTGTGGGTTGCAATTCGTGTGCCGTTTTTTTAGGCTGCGGCTTGCCGAATGTCGTGCGGCGACGCTTGGTGCGCGGGAGGGTATCGTGCTCGGAGGCGTGCGGCCGAAAGAACGACGACCGGACGGAGGGTGCGGATGTTCGGCGTGCGAGACATTATGTCGCGGCGGATTGCGCGTGCGAGGCGTGCCGGCGGCCGGGAATTGCGGCGGTGCGGGTTGCGGGTCGATGATAAGAAGCGGAAAATCGGAATTGCGTCTTGTTTTATGCGTTATCTTTGCCGGGGGGGGGAGCTTCGGGGTCGGCCGCGGGTGCCCCGGTGCAGCGGACCGTATCCGATGCAGCCCTCGGCCGCCGCATCTTTTTGCGGCACGACTGCGGCGCGGAAGCTCGCTTTCGGCCGGACGATCCGAGGTCGGTTCGGCCGGCGGACACGCTTCGATCGCGCCGGAAATCCGGAGGTTATGGATTGTTCTCGGGTTCCGCGATTACTGCCTCTCGCTTCCGCTGAGCGGGGAGCCGACCCCGTTCGACGAGACGACGCTCGTCTGCAAGATCGGCGGCCGCATGTACGCTTGTGCCGATAGGGCGGAGTCGGTTGCATTGCGGTCGAGTGCGACCCCGGGGCGGCGATCGCCTTGCGTGAAAGATATGCCGAAGCGGAGCCTGCCTGTCGTTTCAATAAAAAGCATTGGACCGGCATTCGTACGACGGGCGATCTGCCCCATGCGTGTATCCGCGAGCAGATTCGCCGCTCCTGCCTGCTCGTTCTCGAAGGCGTTGCGCCCCGGGCCCGCCGGGAAGAGATCCGCGCCTGCATCGAAAAATCGGGACTGCCTGAATAGCAGTCCCGATTCGTTTCGGCCGGTTTCTCGCCCTGTGCTTCGGGGCAAGCCGCGCCATACTTCCGCTCGCGGTTCGTCCGTCGTGCCGACGGCGTACTGGGGGCTGTCTTGCGCTGGTATGCCTCTTTCCGCATATCCTTTCGTCGCTTCGTTTCTTGCGAGACCTGCATGGATGCGTTTTCGGAGCGGCTTTTCCCGGCTCCGGTTTTCCAAGTGCTTGCCTCCTCGATGTATTCTCGTGGCAGACCGGTTTCGCTCTGTTTTCGCGTTCATATATTCTCCTTGCACGGCTTCACCCGTGCGGATTCCGCAGCCTTCCGTCGCAGGGACGGTTTCCATACGTTGCGGCCGTGCCTGAGACGAGCCGGACCGCAGAGGTGTCAGAACAACCGGTAGACGATCCCCCAGCCGGCGATGCGCAGCGTGAACTCCGCACCGGTAGCTTCGTTGAGCGTGCCGCACCACCAGTTTTTCAGGTGCGGCGGAAGCGGGTATTTCAACCCTTTGCCCGAGATTGCGGTCGCGGGATCGGGTGTGAAGATCGAGATCTGCTGTCCCGCACGGCTCTCGAATACGGCTTCACCCGCTATCGGGTCGAATACGCCGTAGTCCGTTACCATCCGCACTTCGGCCCCCGCCGCCATGTAGTCAGCCAGAAGGCTGATGTTGCCCAGCGTGTGGTCTTCGCGGCGGCCCGTGGCGCCGAGAATCACGAGCCGGCGCTCGCCTTCGTTCAGTGAGAATCTCACGGCTTTCGAGAGGTCGTTCGTGTCCTGTTCCGCCTCGCGGCGAAGAATCGGGGCGTAGCGTTCGGCCAGCGCCTCAGGCAGCGAGTCTCCGTCGCCCGCGATGGCCCACGGCTCGCCGCCCTCGGCGAGGAAGCGGGCGGCCGCTCCGTCGCAGCAGACGACCCGTCGGGCATTGCGGAGCAGCGCGGCGGCGACCCGTCCCGTGGGGTAGTCTCCGTCGGCGAGAATCACGACGGTGGGGCGGTCGGATTCGGTGGGGAGTTTAAGCATAGGCGTTCTGTGTTTTCATCATCCGCAGCCATTTGAAGTATCCGAATACGGCGATCACCGTGTAGAGCGCATACAGCCCGGCCGTGGGATAGAGACCCTTGTAGAGGTAGAGACCCACGCAAACGACATCGACGGCGATCCAGACGAGCCACTGCTCGACGTATTTCTGGGCCAGCATCCACATTCCGACGATGCTCATGGCCGTCGTGAAGCTGTCGCCGTAAGGTACGGTGCTGTCGGTCCAGCGGATCAGCACGAAGGCGATCGCCGCGAAGGCGACGAGAAAGGTGCCGGCCAGCGGCAGCCAGCGGTGCACGGGCGTGTGCGTGATCGGACGGACGCCCGTGTCCGTTTTCTCGGGGGACCCGTGCCGCTTCTCGGCGGCTGATGCCGTTGTGTCCGGCTCCGAAACAGCTGCGGCCGACGTTGCTTCGGCATCCGTTGCCGTTTCGGGTCCGGCAGATCCGGCTGCATGCGCCGAACGCGCGTCCGGTGCGGAAATCGTTGCCGTTTCGGCGACCGCGGCAGCCTGCGCCGCCGGGGCGACTGCTTGCGTGCTGTTCGCAAGGTCGCCGCCCGCACCGGTTCCGCTTGCGCTTGTCGCGGCCCCGTGTCCGTGGCGGTGGTCGGCGTCCGTGCCGTCGGAGCCGGGGCGCTCCGGGCCCGGTCGGTTCGTTTTCGACCGGGCCGTTCCCGCGCCGACCGCCTCCGCATCCTGTCCGAAGGCCGGGGAGTGGCCGCGACGCGACCGCCGCAGCCACATCGCCCAGCCGTAGCCGCTGGCGAGGAGGTAGTAGACGTTGATCCCCATGTCGGCGTAGAAGCCTGCATCGTGGTAGACGAAGATGTAGATCGCCGGCATCACGATGCTCGCGGCCCAGAGCCAAATGCTGGCTTTGTATTCGAAGTAGAGGTAGAGCAGCCCGACGAGCGTGCCGATGATTTCGAGCGTCTGCATCCGGTGCGTGTCGTTAGAATTTGACGGTTACGTTCGCCAGCACGTTGGTCGGCGCCTGCGGGAAGTAGTAGGCCACGTCGGTCTGCACCCCTTCGTAGGCTTCCGAATAGCCGTAGCCGTTGCTGCAATATTCGGCGTTGAAGAGGTTGTAGACCGCCACGCCCAGCCGCACGCTCTTTGCCGAGCGGGTGCGGAACGTGTAGCCCAGATTGAGGTTCGTTACGCAATAGGCGTCGAGCTTCATGTTCGGATTCTCGTAGTTGGTGAAGTACTGGTCGCCGACATACTGCGTGTGCAGCACGGCTTCGAAACCCGCGATGTGGAAATCGAAAATCGTGCCTGCGATCACCGACGGCGAGTAGGAGATCGTCGTGGTGCCCATCTCCGTAACGGCGTAGTCGTAGAAGTTCGTGGCGTCGTTCCACGTGCCGTAGTCGATTACCTTGTTCACGTAATTTTCGATGCGGTTCTGCGAGAAGGTGGCGTTGCCGCTCAGAGAGAACCACTTGAGCGGGCGGACCGTCAGCGATAGCTCGATACCGCGGCGGTAGCTGTCGGGGACGTTGATGTTCAGTGCGTCGTAGTTGTCGTTGATCTGGCCCGTCTTCACGAGCTGGTTGTCGTAGTCCATGTAGTAGAGGTTGACGCCGGCCGAGACGTAGCGGCTGTCGTATTGGTAGCCGATCTCGTAGTCGTAGAGCTTCTCGGCCGAGGGGAACGTCTCGCGGAAGCGGTCGGTGAAGTCGTTGCGCGTGGGTTCTTTCTGGGCGATGGCGAACGAGGCGTAGAGCGTGTGGTTCCGGGCGAAGCGGTAGCTCAGACCGGCCTTGGGGTTGAAGAAGTGGTACTGCTTGTCGACGTCGATGAGCTGCATGCCGCCCGTCGAGCCGTCGGGGTTCGTCTGATTCTCCACGTAATTGTCGTTCACGCCCCACGCCTCGTAACTCACGTAGCGGTACTGGAGGTCGGCGAAGAGCCGCAGCCCCTCGGCCACCTGCCAGTTGGCCTTGACGAAGAGATTGGCGTCGTGTTTCCTGACGTCGTTGTCGTACCAGCGGTCGCCGCGCTCGCGGGCGTCCGGAATGTCCTGCACCCAGTCCATTTCGCCCCAGTGGGGGCAGGTGTAATAGCTGTACGAACCGCCGAACAGGAGGTCGAGATTGCGCACCGTGTAGCCGGCCGAAGCATTGAGGCCCCCGAAGTGATTGCGCATCAGCTTTTCGCGGATCAGGTCTTTGCGGACCTCGATCTTTTCGCCTTCCTCGTCGAGCACCCAGTCGCCCTTGTCGTCCGTAACGTAGGAGTAGCGGTCGGCGAAACCGGCGTATTCGAGCATCTTGGCGTCGTCCTTATATTGTTTGTAGTAGCCGTAGCCGTAGGTGTAGAATCCCGTGAGGTTCATCTGCCAGCGTTCGTTGAAACGGTGGTTGAGGATGAGCTGGTTGTTGATCTGGAGGTAGTTGTCGGTGTGATCGTCGTAGTAGTCGACGTGCGTGCCGTCGGCCAGTACGTGCGGACCGTCGGAGGTTGCGTACTGGCCGTCGGTGTGGTAGCGGCGTCCGTAGAGCTCCATCTCCTCTTTCGTGGCGCCCGTGTAGGTGAGGTAGGTCCGGGCCTTGCCGCCGAACGAGAGGAACTTGACCATCGTGTTGCCGCCGTAGTAGGCTCCTTGCAGCATGTAGGATTTCAGGTCGGTGGCGCCGCGGTCCACGTAGCCGTCCGAGCCGATGTGCGTCAGGCGCGCGTCGACCACCCAATGGCCGCCCATGAGGCCCGAACCGATGTGGATCGCCTGCTTGTTGGTGTTGTACGAGCCGTACGAGAGCGAGGCGTCGCCGCCGAACTCGGTGCCGAGCGGCGCCGTGGTCATGTTGACCGCACCGCCGAAAGCGCCCGTGCCGTTGGTCGAGGTGCCGGCGCCGCGCTGCACCTGCACGTCGCCCACGGCCGAAACGAAGTCCGGCGTGTCGTAGAAGTAGGTCGAATGCGAGTCGGGGTTGTTCAGCGGTACGCCGTTGGCCGTAACGTTCAGGCGGGTGGCGTCCGTGCCGCGCATGCGCATCGAGGTGGCACCCACGCCCACGCCCGCTTCGGAGGTGGCGATCATCGAGGGGGTCGTCGTCAGCATGAACGGTACGTCGAGGCCGTAGTTGTTTTTCTCGATCGTTTCGCGCGAGATGTCGGCATAGGCCACCGGAGTTTTCTCCGAGGCGCGCGTGGCGGTTACTTCGATCTGCTGGAGATCGTACATGCGCAGCGAATCCTGTTCGGAGTGTTGGGCGCGTGCATTCAGAGCGTTCGCGCAGCCGAGCGACGCGAATGCGAGGAGGGTAAAGATCCTTTTCATGTTACATTTTTAATGGTTAAAGAACTGAAAAGGGGTATGTGTTATTGATTATGCATCCCGGTCTCGGCATTACCCGTATCCGGTACAATGGGTATAATCTCAGCCCGACGGTAGGGCACCCCTTGGAAATATCGGCCGCAAAGATAGCGAATAAAAAGCGAAATGATGCAATTTTTTTGCATTTTATCGTTTTGTGCAGTTGTTTTGCACCGATTCGTAAGTCCGGTGCGCGGACTGGGAGGCTTTCCGCGGCGCTGTTCGGCCGGTTGCTGGTCCTCCCGAATTATGCGGGTTTTGCGTGCGGCGGGCGATCGCCGTATGCCGATTTTCAGCTCCCGGGGTGCTGTGCGGCCCGCACTTCGGGCCGCGCGGGTGCGCCTCATCGCGGGCGTGCGCAGGCGGCGTCCTCTTTCGTGGCGGGAACGCAGCCGCCGGTTCGGGGCGAAGTCCGTTGTTTTCGGACCTCAGCCGGCGGATGCAGCGGCCGGTACCGCACGTGCGGCTGCGGACTTCCGCTGCGGACTGCTGCGGTTCACGCTCGGTCGAAGCACGTACCGACCGCCGGATCGCTGATCGGGACACGAAGTCGGATCACTCCGTGTCTCTCTTTTTTCTTTTCCCCCCCCCTCTCTCCTGATCCCTCGTCATCAATGATTGCTTTGCTGTGTCGAAGGCTCGATGGAACGATGAGAAAAATGCGCATCCGTAATTTTTCCCTTTCGGATTGACTGCGGAGCCTCCCGGCGTCGTTGATAGCGCTTGCTCGGAACGGATCACTGCCGCGTCTGCGGCCTTACGGAGCCAATGTCGGCAATCCGCCGCCGTATCGGTGCCGCAGACCGCATGTAGCTCCGGAAGCTCGTGCCCGTCCTGTGCCGCCGGTGCCGGTAAGGGCTGTTCTCGTACTGTTGCAGATCGGTTTTTGCGTCGTCGTCAGGGAGTGCCGCATGTGGCCTCCCTCCCGACGACAACCGTTGAGAAACCCTCAAAAGGTGCCGAAGCGGTAGACGGTCTTCTGGCAGTAGAGTTCGTCTGCGCGCAGCAGCGGCGAGGGGAATGCGGGGTGATGGACGGCATCGGGGTAGTGCTGGCATTCGAGCATCACTCCTGCGTGATCCGCGTAGCGCCCGTCTGGTTCACAGCCGCCGGCGAGGCGGTTGCCCGTGCGGAGTACGATGCACGGCTGCGAGGTGAGCACCTCCACGCGGCGACCCGATTGCGGATCGCGCAGCTCGGCCGCCTCCGCGAGGATGTTGGGCCGCCAGCCGTCGATCGGAAAGGGGTGGTCGTAACCGCCCAGAGCACGGATGCCGTAAGGATCCGGGCCGATTCCCGGGCCTGTTCCCGAGGCTGTTCCCGGGCCGGCCTCCTCGCCGGTCCTCGTGCCGGTGGCCGCACGAAGCTCTGTACCGTATCCGGTGCCGGGCTCCGGGACATTTACGGAGCCTGTTCCTGCACGGAGGCTGCCGCCGGCCGTCGGACAGGAGGCCGCACCGATGCCTTCGCCGATCGTGCGGAACG
This sequence comes from Alistipes sp. CHKCI003, assembly GCF_900021155.1. Taxonomy (GTDB): domain Bacteria; phylum Bacteroidota; class Bacteroidia; order Bacteroidales; family Rikenellaceae; genus Alistipes; species Alistipes excrementavium. Next base: position 58,315 of record NZ_FCNT01000060.1, on the reverse strand, counting down.
AGCGGAAATCCAGCGGCGTACCCGCCACCTCCGTCGTACGTCCCGTGGGGAGCTGCCACGTATCCAGTTCGAGCGCCCGCGAAGCTGCGAGCCGCAGTTCGTGGCCGAGGATGTCGCCGCGGCCCGCGCCTGCGAGGTTGAGGCAGAGACGGCTCGTGAGGTTCACGACCGTGGTACGGTCCGTGCGGGCGAGGTAGGTGATCTCCAGTGCGTTGTCGTCGCCGAAGTCGAAGACGGCCTCGACCGCGAGCGTCCCGGGATATCCTTGGTCGCCCTCTTCCGAGAGGAGCGACATCACCACGCGGTTGGTCTCCACACGTCCCTCCCAGAGCCGGTCGGCGAAGCCGCGCGTGCCGCCGCCGAGGTGGCCGGGGCCGTTGTTCGTTTCGAGACGGTACTCCGTGCCCTCGATCCGCATGCGGCCGCCGGCGATCCGACCCGCGCAGCGGCCCACGCTCTTGCCTATGGCCGCGGGGTCGCCGAAATAGCCGTCGTAGTTCTTGCAGCCGAGCGCCACATCGTCCATGCGTCCGTTGCGGTCGGGGACTGCGACCGAGACGACGGCCGCCCCGTAGGTGCCGAGACGCACCTCGGCGCCCGATGCGTTGCGCATCGTGTAGAGCACGACGGCTTCGCCTTCGGGCGTCATGCCCCAGATGTGCTGTTCGATCTCCATCATTCGGCCGGTTCGAGCGCGTCGAAGAGGCGGTCGATGCGGCGCAGGGTCTCCTCCTTGCCGATGAACGACGTTACGTCGTACATGCCCGGTCCCTTGCCGGCGCCGACCAGCGCCAGACGCAGCGTGTTCATCACTTGCCCCATGGCATAGCCTTTCTCTGCGATCCATGCGTGCAGGATCCGCTCGGTGTTTTCGAGCGAGAAGTCGTCGATCCCGGCCAGCACCTCGCGTACTTCGCGCAGGATCGCGGGGTTGTCGCCTTTCCAGTATTTTTTGGTCTGCTTCTCCTCATATTCGGCCGGAGCCGTGAAGAAGAACGACGTGAGATCCCACAGGTCGGTCGTGAGCGTGGCCCGCTCCTTCATGAGCCCTGCCGCGCGGCCCGCCCGCTCGTCCGACACTTCGATGCCGTGGGCGCGGAGCACGGGTTGCAGCACCTCGGCAAGTTCGGCATCCGTCTTGCGGTGCATGTACTGGGCGTTGAACCACCGGGCTTTCTCGGGCTGGAACCGTGCGCCCGACTTCGACACTCGGTCGAGCGAGAAACCGTCGATGAGCTGCTGCATCGTGAAGAGCTCCTGCTCCGTGCCCGGGTTCCACCCGAGCAGGGCCAGCATGTTGACGAACGCCTCGGGAAAGTAGCCGTCTTCGCGGTAGCCGCGGGCCGTCTCGCCCGTGGCGGGCGACTTCCAGAAGAGCGGGAAGACGGGAAAGCCCATCTTGTCGCCGTCGCGCTTCGAAAGCTTGCCGCCGCCCGTGGGTTTGAGCAGCAGCGGCAGGTGGGCGAACGCGGGTCGCGCATCCTGCCATCCGAGGGCTTCGTAGAGCAGGTAGTGGAGCGGCAGCGAGGGAAGCCACTCCTCGCCGCGGATGACGTGCGAGATCTCCATCAGACGGTCGTCCACGATATTGGCCAGATGATACGTGGGCAGTGCGTCGGCCGACTTGTAGAGTACTTTGTCGTCGAGCGTCGAGGTATTGACCTCCACATGGCCGCGGATCAGGTCGTCCATCCCGACGATCCGGTTTTCGGGCATTTTGAAGCGGACGACCCACTGGTCGCCGCGGGCGATGCGGGCTTCGACTTCTGCGGCGGGCAGTGCGAGCGACGTGGCCAGCCGTTCGCGCACGGCGTGGTTGTAGGCGAACGTCTCGCCGCGAGCCTCGGCTTCGCGGCGCAGGACGTCGAGTTCTTCGGCCGTGTCGAATGCGTAGTAAGCCCAGCCCGCCTCGACGAGCCGAAGAGCGTATTCGAGGTAGATTTCGCGCCGTTCACTCTGGCGGTAGGGGGCGTGGGGGCCTCCGACGCCGACGCCTTCGTCGATTTCGATCCCGCACCATGCGAGCGAGTCCATGATGTAGGCTTCGGCACCCGGCACGAAGCGCTGCGAGTCGGTGTCCTCGATGCGGAGGATCATCGTGCCGCCGTGCTGGCGGGCGAAAAGATAGTTGTAGAGCGCCGTGCGGACGCCTCCGATATGCAACGGCCCCGTGGGGCTGGGTGCGAAGCGCACCCGTACAGGTCTGGACATGGTTTCCGTCTGATTTATTTTGAGTTATATGTAGGACGACGTATCCTTCGATACGGCTTGAGTTTGGATTCTGTGCGCACCGGTGCCGCCGTCTGTCATTGTCAGCCGCCGTCGTCTGCAGTCGGGCCGGAGTGCAGGACTGCCGGACTGGGCTTCTGCCTCGGTAGAGGGGCGTCTGTTTTGCCCCCCCCCGCTGCCGCAGCTTGCTGCCTTCGGGGCGGGTGCCGGGCTTCGCTCTTCCCTGTCTGAAGAAGGGGCGCCTGTATCCGCGGTCCCTCTCCGTCAGAACATGAGCGCGATCGGCGACGTTCCCCTTTGGGCGGGTTCTCCGCCCTCCCCCCCCCGGCGGTTGTTCCGTTCTTTGGAGACTGCTCCGGTTCCGGCCGTTTTCTGTTGGGGCGGTTACTCGGTTTTCAGCAGCTTCCCTCCGTCATGGAACCTGCACCGGACCGGGTATCCGCATCCGGCTATGCTGCTTTCCCGCTTTCGGCCTCGGCTTCGATTCCTGCCGTTACTCCGGTCCCTGCGGACGGTCCTGCTGCGGGGCGGGATTTTCCCGTCGGGACATCTTTTTATTATTTTTTACGTTCCTCATCGGATCGCTCCTTTTCGTCCCGTCCGGCATCGTATCCGCCGTATTGGGTCGCACCGGCGTCTTCTTCGCGGGTGCCGGGCTTGCGGAACGTGCGGTGCAGGAGTTTCGCCGCGATGGCGAGTATCACGAGTACCGCCAGTCCGATGGCCGTGAAGAGCAGCCACCGCTGGCGGAATTGCAGCGCGGCGAGCCAGAGGAGGATTACGGCGGCCTGCAGCCAGCGCGAGGAGAGGATTCCGAGCAGTTTGAACATAGGTATCGGTTCGATAGGTTATTTGATGCGGTATTCGATGCGCATGGTGATGCGGGCCTTCTTCTGGCGGCTCGACGTGTTGAACGATCCGCCGGCCGAGAACTCCTCGTTCGTGTTCGCGCCCGTGATCTGGAAAACGCCCATGCGGGCCGAGCGCACCTTGCCGATCTTAGCGCCGGCATTGGCGGCGATCTTCTCCGCACGGGTGCGGGCATCGGCCGAGGCCCGCTCGATGAGCGAGAGCTTCACGTCATCGAGCCGCGTGTAGTAATAATCGGGCTGATAGGCTTCGATCGAGACGCCCTGCGCGATGAGCGACGACATCTCGCGCGAGACGGCTTCGACCTTGTCCACCTCCTCCGATTCGACGGTGAAGCGCTGCCGCAGTTCGTAGCCCGTGAAACGCTGTCCGGCCCAGCTGCCGTTGGCGTTGTAGACGGGTGCGAACTGCTTGTTGACGTTCACGAAGTCGAACACCACGGCTTTGGCCGGGATGCCTTTGGCCGCCAGATACTCCTGCACTTTGCGTTTGCTCGTTTCGATCTGGGCGTAACCGGCGGCGGCATTGGCCGCTTCGGCCGTGATCGCGCCGCTCCAGACGATGAGGTCCGATGCGAACTCCGTTTCGCCCAACCCCGTTACCACGACGGTGTCCTGCGCACGGAATTTATAGGTGTAGGCGTTGCCCAGCACGAAGGCGCAGACGATGGCCGCGATGCCGGGAATGATGAATTTCGCACTTTTCATGGTCTTGCATATTTATTCGGTGTCGTCGTTACACGTTGAACAGGAAGTGCATGATGTCGCCGTCCTGCACGACGTACTCCTTGCCTTCGATCCCGATCTTGCCTGCGTCGCGGCACGCCTTCTCGGAACCGAGCGTTACGTAGTCGTCGTATTTGATCACCTCGGCGCGGATGAAGCCCCGTTCGAAGTCGGTGTGGATGATGCCTGCCGTCTGCGGGGCCTTCATCCCCCGCACGTAGGTCCATGCGCGGCTCTCGTCGGCGCCGGTGGTGAAGAACGTTTCGAGACATAGCAATTTATAGGCCGCTTTTATCAGACGCGCCACGCCCGACTCCCGCAGACCGAGCTCTTCGAGGAACATCTGCCGTTCCTCGTACTCCTCCAGCTCGGCGATCTCGGCCTCGGCCGCCGCGGCGACGACGAGCATTTCGGCCTTCTCGTCGGCGATGGCCGCCCGCACGGCCTCGGTGTAGGCGTTGCCCGCGGCGGCGCTCCGTTCGTCCACGTTGCAGACGTAGAGCACCGGTTTGTCGGTCAGCAGATTCAGGTCGGCGAGCAGCTTGCGGTCCTCCCTGTCGACCTCCACCGTGCGGGCGCTGCGGCCTTGTTCGAGGGCGGTTTTGTACTGTACGAGCAGTTCGGCCTGCCGCTTGGCGTTCTTGTCGCCGCCGACGGCCGCCTGTTTCTGGATCTTGCCCAGCCGCGCTTCGACGGTTTCGAGGTCCTTGAGCTGGAGTTCGGTGTCGATGATGCCCTTGTCGCGCACGGGGTCGATCGAACCGTCGACGTGGGTGATGTTGCCGTTGTCGAAGCAGCGCAGCACGTGGATGATGGCGTTCGTGTTGCGGATGTTGCCGAGGAACTTGTTGCCCAGCCCTTCGCCTTTCGACGCCCCCTTGACCAGTCCGGCGATGTCGACGATCTCGATCGTGGTCGGGATCACCTTCTTCGGGCGGTCGATCTCGGCCAGCCGGACGAGCCGCTCGTCCGGTACGGTGATGACGCCCACGTTGGGTTCGATGGTGCAGAAAGGGAAGTTGGCCGCCTGTGCCTTCGCGTTGGACAGACAGTTGAAAAGGGTCGATTTGCCGACGTTCGGCAGACCCACGATGCCGCATTGTAAAGCCATTCTATCTCGTTTGATCTAAATTCGTTATCCGGGGCGGCGGCCGCGCCGTGCGCTCCCGGCACGCAAAGATACGCAATCTTTCGCAATCTTCGCGCTCGGGCGGCGGGAGATTCTCCGATCTTCGGACGGCTCCCGCTTTCCGGCGGACGTTCGGCGGCCCGCACATGGCCCGGGCATTCGTCCGGCTTGGCGTTCGACGCGGCGACGACACGGTCCGAGACCACGGTGCGCGGACGTGCTTTGCGGATTGCGATCCCGTTGTTTGTTGCTAAAGTTCACAGGACTTTCGCCTCTTGTGCTCCCGGTCCGAAGAGGTCCGGAAAACAGCCGGATGTCGGGGATGCCCGGACCTGTCGGACCAATGCCCGAAACGGGCGGCCGCTGCGGGGGACGCATGCCCCGTCCCCGTTTCCCGTCGTTTTGGGGCCGGCGGTTGCCGGAGCGTCTTTTCCGACGGTTCGGGGAACGCAAGACGTTTCTGTCTTCGATTTATCCGCACATAATTATATCGTTTTCCTTTCGTTTTTTCCGCATCGCCGGCATTGCGAAAGCGATGCCGCGAACTCGCGCCGCCCGGGGGCGCTGCTGTGCGTCGTCCGAAAGGCCGGTGTCTGTCGGCCGATGGCGCCGGTCTGTCGGCAAAGTCTTCGGGAGAACCGGACGGTTCCGGTGCGGGCGCGAAGGGTTCGGGTATTCTATTCGATGCAGCTGGTCAGCAGCCGGATGCGCGGCGCGGGGTCGATGCGAAGGCTTCCGGCCGCTGCGGGTACGAGCACCGTCTCGCCCGCATGGATCGGCAGCCCTTCGCCGCCGTCGGCCGCGAGCGTTCCTGAGCCTTCGACGCAGATCGCTGCGACGAACGAATCGAGCTTCGTGCAGTCGAGCGTTAGCGGCCGGTCCAGATCGCAGAGCGACGTGGTGAAGTAAGGGCATGCGACCAGCCGCGTCGCGGCGTTCGGCTGCGGGGTGTAGCGGGTGCGGTAGTCGGGCAGAACCGTGTAGTCGATGGCTTCTTTGGCCAGCTCGGTGTGCAGTTCGCGCAGCTTGCCGTCGGCGCCGCGGCGGTTGAAGTCGTAGATGCGGTAGGTGATGTCGGAGGTCTGCTGGATCTCGGCGATCAGAGAGCCCGCGCCGATGCTGTGGATGCGCCCCGCGGGCAGGAAAAAGAGGTCGCCGCGGTGGATTTCGTATTCGCGGAGCAGCTCTGTCAGGGTGCCGTCGGCGACGCTGGCGGCATAACGGTCGGGCGTAACCTGCCGGGCGAAGCCCGAGCGCAGGCGGGCTCCCTCGTCCGCGTCGATCACATACCACATCTCGGTCTTGCCCTGCGAGCTGTGGCGTCTGCGGGCCAGCTCGTCGTTCGGGTGGACCTGAATCGAGAGGTCCTGCCGTGCGTCGATGAACTTGACGAGCAGCGGGAACTCCGTGCCGAACCGCTCGTAGATTTTGCGTCCGACCAGCCGTTCACGCTCTTCGGCGATGAGCTCGGGCAGCGCCGTGCCGGCCCACGGGCCGTCCGCCACGACCGATTCGCTGCCGCGCACGCCCGAGAGTTCCCAGCTCTCGCCGACGTTGTGCAGCGCCGATGCGATGCGTTTGTAAGGGATGATTTTCTCGCCGCCCCAGAGCGTCGTTTTCAGAATGGGTTCGAATTTGAGCAGATACATCGTAATCGTGTTTTTTCAGAAATCGGTATTTTCGTGTCGTTCCGTCGCTTCGCAGCCGCTTGCCCGTTTCGGCGGGAAAAGACCTGCGCTCCGCGATTTTCTCCCCGGGGCCCGGTGCCGCCGTGCGGCGAAGCCGGCTCCTTCCGACGGTTCGACGATCTCGTGTTTTGTCGATCGTTTCGCAGTATTTTCCTATCGTTGCGCGGCTGTGTCGACGGTCCCTGCGGCCCCTCGACCGTCCAGTTCGTTGAGCGCGAAGGCATAGGCGCCGGCCGCGATGGCCCGCTCGGCCCCCAGCTTCGAGACCGTTACGCCGATGCGTTTCTGCGGATCGTAGACGACCGTGCGCTCCGAGCCGTAGACCTTCAGCTCGCGCTCTTCGCCCCGTGCGAAGGCGGCGAATTCGATCTCGTCGTCCAGATCGTAGACCTTCATCCGCATCCGGTCGAGCGTGTCGCCCGCGAAGGTGCCGAGGCGGCCGCGCATCTCGTGCAGCAGTGCGGGCATGAAGTATTCGCGGGCCGCGGTGATGCCGCCGCCGATGACGATCAGCCCGTCAAAAAGCGTGGCGGCCGTGGCCATCGCATCGCCTGCCGTGCGGCCCAGCTCTTCGAAAGCCTGCCGGGCCGCCGCACGGTCGCCTGCGAGCCGGCCTTCGGCGATCTCGAAAATCTCTTTGGGTTCGAAGCGGTGCCCCGTGTCGCCCGACGCTTCGGCGTAGACCCGTTTCACGGCACGCACCGAGACGCCCTCTTCGACGATCATTCCGGAATAGCCTCCGTGGCGCAGGCACCACGTCTCGGCGCACGAGTTGTCGCCCGCGTGCAGGCGCGTCCCCTCGCTGACCAGTCCGAAGCCGAAGCCCGTGCCGAAGGTGTAGCCCAAGAGGTTGCGGTAACGCTTGGCGCTGCCGGTACGACGGAGCCGTTCGTTCACCTCGGGCAGCGCTCCGCAGAGCGCCTCCCCGTAGGCGAACAAGTCGCCGTCGTTGTTGATGAAGACCGGCAGACCGAACCGATCCTCCAGATAGGGACCCAGCGCCACGCCGTCGCGGAACGAGGGGAAGTTGGGCAGATAACCGCCGATGATCCCCCGCGGGTAGTCCGCCGGTCCGGGAAAGGCGAAGCTGATCGCCGCGGGCCGCTCGCCGAGGCGGCCGATGACGTCGGCGAATCCTTCGGTGAGGGTCGCCAGACAGAGGTCGAGGTCGTCCGCCCGGGAGGGCAGGGTGAGGGGTTGTACGATCGGTCTGCCGGCCTGCATCGCCCCGAATACGAAGTGGGTGCCTCCGGCATCGAGCGTGATGACGACGCGCGGGTCGGCGTCGCAGCCGGTTATTTTGTCGGTTCGGTTCATGCCGACAAAAATAGTTAAAAAAAGGAAATTGCGCACGTCCGTTCTGCAATCCGGCCGATCGCTCGGAGCGTTCCGGTCTTCCGGACGGATTATTTCGATCTCGGGATTCGGCGGCTTCGGTTTTCGGATCGGGTCGTTTCGGTTTTCCGGCGGAGCGGTTTTCGGGGCCGGTCGTTGCGATTTTCGGCGAAGGCCGCAGATCGGCGGCGCACCGGTCGTTCCCGTCCGGAGAAGGCTTCGCGGCTCTTGCGTCCCGATCGCCGCAGCGGGTGGTCTCGGTCCGCAGGCGGTGCGGCTTTCGCCTCCTTTTGCAGGGTGCCGCAATCTTTCCGGAACCTGCCTCTGGTCGCCGGATTTTCCGCGTCTTCGGGTGCGTTCGGGAGGTCTTCGCTCCGCAAAATCGAATTTATTTGTTTTCGCACCCGACTTTTTTTCGTATCTTTGATTCGCCTTAGATACTCCGTCCCGGCAAAAACGAATAAAATTCGGTTTTGCGCTTGGTTTTTCGTATCTTTGAGCGCAAAAGCGTATGCGTTATGGTACCATATGATATACAATCCGTGCTCCGACAACTCTCGGCGATGGCCGAAGGGTGGGCGCAGACGGGCCTGATTCCCTCCATCGAACGCGATCTGGCGCTCGAAAAACTGCGGCGGCTCTATGAGGAACTTTCGGGCGGTGCGCCCGCAGCACCCGCAGCGGCGGATGCCGTCTCCGTGTCGGCCGAAGAGCCCGTGAGCATCAATCTGGACGAGGTGCTTTCGGTCGAACTGCAGGTGTCGGAAGAGCCGGAGGCGCTGCCCGTTGCCGCCGCCGGGCAGGACGACGGGACCGTTGCGTCGGACAACTCCGAGGCGGAACGGAAGGAGACTTCGCCGGAAGCCGTCTCCGAACCGGCACGTCCGGTCGTCTCCGGCTCGGAGGTCCGGACCGAAGCAGAGGCTTCCGGACCGACTCTCGGACCGACTTCCGGACCGGCGCATGAGCCGGCGGGACGGGCGGGTTCGGGCCCCGAACCCGAAGCCCCCGGGGGCGTAACTCCCGCCATGGATTCCGGTGAGGCTTCCGAACCGGCGCATGGTCCGGAAGAACGGCAGGTTCCCGATTCTGCATCCGCTCCGGAAACCGGGTCTGCATCCGGTGCGGAAGCGATCCCTTTGCCGGACGGAAAGCCCGCGCCGGAACCTCGGCCTGCGCCGCAGCATCAGCCGTCGACGACGCAGTCCGCGAAGCCTGAGGCGGCCTCGCAGTCCGTGATCCCTTCGCTGTTCGGCCCCGAAGATCCCGAGGCGCTGCGGCGCCATCGGCAGAAACAGCGCATCCTGATGTCGCTGTACGACATGCCCGAACCGGAACCCCGCAAAAATCAGGGGCCGTCGGGCGGTCTGCGTGCGCAGAGCGGCGGCGGAGCGGATTATCCCGCGCTTCGGGCTGAGGTGTGTAGACCTGTTTCGGACGTTTCGGGATGCACCGCTGCGGAACCTCGTGAGGAGGCTTCGCATCCGAACGGGGTCCGGAACGACCCAGACACCCGTCCTTTCGGACATTCGTCGGAGGGCGCGGAGGCGGAAGCCCGGCCGGAATCGGCAGCCGTCGCGGCGGCGGCCGAAAAGATCGAAGTCCTTTCGGTCGCAGGCGGTAATCCGAATCCGGAGACGCAGTCGTCGGGCGGCGCATCGTCCGCGGGCTGCCCGGCGGCGGAGGGTGTGCAGGAGGCTCTTCGGCAAGAGACGCCGAAGGCTCCCGGGGCCGGCGCCGCCGCTCCGGAATCGGCTGCGGCCCGCTCGGACGACGCTCCGAAAGGAGCCGTACTGGGCGACGTAATCAACCGCGAGGTGCGGACGCTGGGCGACGAGCTGTCCGCGCCGGCACGCGGCCGGACTTCGGAAATAGGGTTCCGCGAGCCGGTAACGGACCTGCGCAAGGCGATCGGCATCAACGACCGGTTTCTGCTGATCCGCGACCTGTTCGGGGGCGATGCCGAAGCCTTCGAGACCGCGATCGCTGCGCTCAATGCTTTCGGCGATCTGGACGACTGCCTGATCTACATCGCCGAACACTACGCATGGAATCCCAACTCCGACGGCGCCAAACTGCTCATGGAGCTGATCGAACGCAAACTTTCCTGACACAGCGGACATGGCCAAACTCTATATCGTTCCCACGCCGATCGGCAATTTGGACGACATCACCCTTCGTGCGATCCACGTCCTCGGCGAGGCCGACCTGATCCTCGCCGAAGATACGCGCACCGCTTCGGTGCTGCTGCGGCATCTGGGGATCGAGCGTCCGTTGCGCTCGCACCACAAGTTCAACGAGCACGCCACCGTGCAGGCGGTCGCCGAGACGATCGCCGCGGGGCGCAGCGTTGCGCTGGTCTCCGATGCGGGCACGCCGGGCATTTCCGATCCGGGGTTTCTGCTGGTGCGCACCTGCCTCGAAAACGGCATCGAGGTCGAGACGCTTCCGGGGGCCACGGCCTTCGTGCCGGCGCTCGTGCAGAGCGGGCTCCCCTGCGACCGTTTCTGCTTCGAAGGTTTTCTGCCCCAGAAGAAGGGGCGGTCGAAACACCTCGCGTCGCTGGCGGACGAGGAGCGGACGATGGTCTTTTACGAGTCGCCCTACCGCGTGGTGAAGTGCCTCGAACAGTTGGCCGAAGTCTTCGGCGGGGAACGCCGCGTGGCCGTGTCGCGCGAGCTGACCAAGAAATTCGAACAGACCGTGCGCGGTTCGATCGACGAAGCGCTCGCCCATTTCCGGACGACGGAACCCAAGGGCGAATTCGTGATCGTCGTGGCGGGCAAACCCAAATCCAAACCCGTGCGGGGCGGCGAAGCGTCCGTCCGAGGGGTATATGAAGAAGAGTAAACGAAGCATGGAAAACAATTCGGATACGAAGAAAGTGAAAAATTCGTTCTCCGCGTGGTTCGAGGACCTCAAGGAGTTCATGAGCGGCCGTTTCAGTCTCGAGGAGGACAAGGCCCAGCGCGACGAAGTGGTCGCCACGGTCGAAAAGGGCGTCGTGTTCCGCGGCGTCAACCTTTGGGTACTGATCTTCGCCACGATGATCGCCTCGCTGGGGCTGAACGTCAATTCGGCCGCGGTGATCATCGGCGCCATGCTCATTTCGCCGATCATGGGTCCGATCATGGGCGTGGGGCTGTCGTTGGGCATCAACGACTTCGACCTGTTGAAAAAGTCGCTCCGCAACTTCACGCTGATGTTCATCGTGGCGATCATCACCTCCACGGTCTATTTTTTCATCTCGCCGCTCGGCGATGCCCGGAGCGAGCTGCTGGCGCGGACCGTGCCCACGACCTACGACGTGCTGATCGCCCTCTTCGGCGGTCTGGCGGGGATCGTGGCGCAGTCGCGCCGGGATCGCACCTCGACCGTGATTCCGGGCGTGGCGATAGCCACGGCGCTCATCCCGCCTCTCTGTACGGCCGGCTACGGACTGGCCACGGGGCAGTTCCGCTATTTCCTCGGGGCGTTCTACCTCTTTTTCATCAATTCGGTGTTCATCGCGCTGGCCACCTACCTGATGGTGCGTTTTCTCAAATACGAGAAGAAAGCGTTCCTCGATCCGGTCAAGGAGCGGAACGTGCGGCGCACGATGCTGCTCATCACGCTCGTAACGTTCATCCCGAGCGTCGTCATCGGATTCCACATGGTGCGCGTTTCGCTCTTCGAAGCGACGGCCGACAAATACGTGTCGCAGGTCTTCGAGTTCCCGCATACGCGCGTGATCGAGTGTGAGAAGAGCTATGCGCAGGGCAAGAATCCCTCGCGGATCGAGGTGGTGCTGCTGGGCGAACCTCTCGCCGAAGAGATCATCGAGAATGCCCGGGCGCAGTTGATCCGCTTCGGATTGAAGGATACGGAGCTCGTGGTGCGTCAGGGTGCCGCGACGGACAAGCTCGATCTGGAGACGCTCCAGAAGAACTATGCCGATCTGCTCGACGAGAAGAACCGCCGGATCGCCGAGTTGCAGGCGCTCATGAGCCGCTATCGCGTGGTCGACGTCGGTGTGGACGGCATTTCGCAGGAGTTGGGCGTGCTGATGCCCTCGGTGGGGACGATCGCCCTCACGAAAGGCATCCGCTTCGACATGAAGGGACGTTCGCGGGATACGCTGTTGCTTTGCCTCGTAACGCCCCGCGATGCCGAGACGGCGATCGACGCCGAGACGCTCCGGCAGTGGTTGCGCGTGCGGACGAAGATCGCCGATGTCAAACTTTATATCGAGACGCCCGCCGATGAGGAGTAGCGTGAAGATGACCTTCGTCCGGCGGTTGCAGGTCGAGGTGCTGTGGGCCCTGTGCCGCGGTTTCGCGGCGCTGCCCTACTGGTTCCGCTACTATGTCGTCGAGAATATCGTTTTTTTCGTGCTCTACTACTGTCTGCGCTACCGCATGAGGGTCGTGAAGGAGAATTTGCGGAATTCGTTCCCCGAGAAGAGCCGGCTGGAACTGCTCCGCATCCGGCGCAGATTCTACCGCACGCTTTCGGAAATTTTCGTCGACACGGTGAGCCTCGCGCGGGCCCGCGCGCAGGAGATGATCCGCTTCCCCAATGCCGCCGAGCAGAGCGCCGCCACCGCAGGCCGCGACTGGATCGCCATGATGGCGCATTTCGGCTGTTGGGAATACGGTTCGTTCTGGGGCCTGTGCGATCCCACGCAGGTGATCGTGGCGGTCTACCACCCGCTGCGGAGCGCAGTGATGGAGGAGCTCTATCAGCGGCTCCGCCGCCGGCACAATACGATGACCGTGGCCATGAACGATTGCCTGCGGTTCTACCTCCGCCACCGCGAGCAGGGCATCGACGGCAAGAACATAGCGATCGGACTGATCGCCGACCAGAATCCGCCGCGGCGGCCCGACAGCCATTGGTTCCGTTTCCTCGATCAGGATACGCTCTTTTTCGACGGGGGCGAGAAACTGGCCGTCAAATGCGGACTGCCCGTCTACTTCGCCCGTGTGGACCGCATCCGCCGCGGATCTTACGAAATGACTTTCGAGCAGATTTACGACGGAACGGAACAGGTCGCCGAGTACGAAATCACGGAGCGTTACGTTCGTCGTCTGGAGGCGATGATCCGCAACCGTCCCGAGCTGTGGATGTGGTCGCACCGCCGCTGGAAGCACAAACGCTGATGTCCGCCGAAATCGTCATACTCAATTGGAACGGGGAGAAACACCTGCGGAGGTTTCTGCCGGGTGTCGTGGCCGCCGCTCCCGAGGGGGTGGGGGTTACTGTCGCCGACAACGGTTCGACGGACGGCTCGGTGGCGCTGCTCCGGCGCGAGTTCCCTGCGGTCCGCGTGGTGTCGCTCGACCGCAACTACGGCTTCGCCGAAGGGTATAACCGGGCGATCGACGAGATCGAGGCCGACTACTGCATCCTGCTCAACTCCGATGTCGAAACGCCCCGCGGCTGGCTCGAACCGATCCTGCGCGTGCTCGACGAACATCCCGACGTGGCCGCCGCAGCACCCAAGCTTCGTTCGTGCGAGCGGCGCGAGCGGTTCGAATACGCCGGTGCCGCCGGCGGTTATATCGACTTTCTGGGCTATCCGTTCTGTCGGGGCCGTATCCTGAAGTGCGTGGAGCGCGACGAGGGACAGTACGACGACGAGCGGGATGTCTTCTGGGTGAGCGGTGCGGCGTTCTGCTGCCGCCGCGACGTGTTCCGGCAGCTGGGCGGCTTCGATGCCTCGTTTTTCGCCCACATGGAGGAGATCGACCTCTGCTGGCGGATGCAGTTGGCGGGGTACAGGGTGAGGATCGTGCCGCAAAGCTGCGTCTACCACCTCGGCGGAGGTACGTTGGCGGCGGAATCCCCGGCGAAAGTGTTTTACAACCACCGGAACAATCTGGTCATGCTCTTCAAATGCGCGCCGCCCGTGCAGCGTGCGGCGGTCGCCGTGTTGCGTCCGCCGCTCGATTTCGTCGCGGCCGTCTCCTACCTCATCAAGGGACAGACCGCGAATTTCATGGCCGTGGGGCGGGCATGGCGCGACTTCCTGCGCCGGCACGACCGCCTGCCCGCGCAGCGGAGGCGGATCCGCCGCTCGCGCCGTGCCGAAGCGACCCGCACGGTCTACCGGTTTTCGATCGTGGTCCGTTATTTCTTCGGCCGCAAGCGGTTCGGCCGTCTCATGTGATTGCGCGCGCCGGACGGAATCCGCAAAACGGGACAAGTGCATGCATCCGCAAACCGCTATCTTTGCTGCGGGATGAAAAACAAACCGACGACAACGGACGATTACGAGCGACGGATCACGAGAGCCGTCGAATGGATCCGGCAGCATCTGGCCGAGAAGATCGACCTGAAGACGCTTGCCGGTATTTCGGCCTTTTCGCCCTATCACTTCCACCGGATCCTGACGGCCCGTCTCGGCGAACCCGTCGGCGAGTTCATCGTGCGGACCCGACTGGAGGCGGCTGCGCGGATGCTCCGCTACACGGAACTCAGCGTGTCGGAGATTGCGTACAGGGTGGGGTACGACGCCCCGTCGTCGCTGTCGAAAGCCTTCCGGAAGTCGTTCGGAGTATCGCCCCGAACATTCAAAACACATAAAACTCTTCCGTCTATGATCGAAAAAAAAGTGGAGCCCGAAGAGGCGCTCGGACGGCTCTCGAAGCCGAAAATCCTCGAAGTCCCCGAAAAAAACGCTGCCTATGTGCGTGCGCAGGGCAGCTACGGCTCGGTCGATTACGGCGCTTGTTTCCTCCGTCTGTGGGAATGGGTGAAGTCGCGCAAACTCTTTTCGGCGGGCATCGAACACATCGTCGTCTACCACAACGATCCTGATATTTCGGCTGCGGAGCATTTGCGCTGCGACGTGTGCCTCGTGCTGCCCAAAGGCCCTGTGCCCGAGGCCGGGATCGGCGTGAAAACCATCGGCGGCGGCCGTTATGCCGTCTTCCGGTATACGGGCCCCTATACCGGTCTGGGGCGGGCTTATCGCCGCATATGGGGCGAGTGGCTGCCGCGGAGCGGATGCACGCTTCGGGATGCGCCGTGCTTCGAGAAATACCTCAACCGGCCCGGCAGAGTGCCGCCCGAAAAACTGAAAACGGAGATTTTTCTGCCTGTGGAATGAGGGAGCCGGCCTGTGGGCCGGCTTTTCGTTTGCGGCAGCGTCGGTTGCGGTCCTGCCGGCCGGTGGGGGCTGCCGATGCTTCGGCCGCGCGGTTTTCTCAGCGCCGGGTGTGCGTATGATGGGTTTTTGTGTAAACTCGTGCTGTGAAATTTGTAAATTACGAATTCATATTTTGCCTTCGGGAAGAAAAAAATCATGAAGAATGAACATTGATCGTTTTTTGAAAACCGGAAAATCACAAAAGTGATGCTTGCCGAACGACCCGGAATCAGCAGAGAGTACTTATACCGCATGCTCGACAATCCGACGGATGCTTTTATTGCCAAACTCGCCGATGCGCTGGGGGCGCCGCGGGCGTTGCAGCAGGCGGGACCGTCCGGTCCGCCCGGGGTGTGCGCCATCGAACTGCTTCCGCTTGACAGGTGGCGGCTTCTCGAACGGATCGGGGGCTTTGTGCCCTATGGTCCGGGCCCGCGATCCGGAGGCGGGATACATACTCTACGAACGGCCATTCGGCGCGGGCTATGAGATGCGTCGTCGCAGAGCGGACGAATCCGAACCGTACTGTCTGCTGACCTTCGACGGGAACGGGAATTTTCCGCACGACCAGCTGGACGACATCATTCTGAAAGGCATCCCGAGGGATTATCCGTCCTCTTGTGTTTCCGACTACCGGATCGCGGCCGACAGCGACCTGAAAAGTGTGGAGCTGCTCCAGCAGCAGCCCCGCTGGGAGTTTACGTTCGCGTTTCACGGATCGGGTCCGCAGGAGTTGCTGATCGCGGATGTCCGCAGGGGGATTCCGCACTACTCATCCGCCGGCAGGTGCCGTTCTGTCTGACCTCTTTCGCTTCGTTCGCCGGTCACGTCGTGAGTGCGGCGGTGTTTTTCGGTTTCGAACACGAGCAGGAGGTGTGCGACCGGTTCGACCGCCGGGAGATCGTTTTCCTCTTGGCGGCGGAAAACGGATGAAACGAACGGACCGTTCCGCATGTTGCCCGTTTGCGGGAGAATACGTTTAGGCTGCGAAACAAGAGGGTGTCGGCCGGTTCGGACGTACACCCTCTCTGCGATATTTGCCCCTACGGTTCAGACGTTGTCGAAGAAACGGAGGAATTCGGTTACTTTGCCGACCATGTTCCGCGAGCCGACGTAAAGGGGCGTGCGCTCGTGCACGTCCTGCGGCTCGATGTCGAGGATGCGCTTGCCGCCGTCCGTGGCTGTGCCCCCGGCCTGTTCGACGATGAAAGCCACCGGATTGCACTCGTACTGCAAGCGCAGTTTGCCGTGGGGATGGCTGTCGGTTTCGGGATAGATGTAGATGCCGCCCTTGAGCATGTTGCGGTGGAAATCGGCCACCAGCGATCCGATGTAGCGCGAGGTGTAGGGACGGCCGTGCCGCGTGTCCTTTTCCTGACAATATTTGATGTACTTTTTCACTCCCACGGGGAACTTCTCGTAGTTGCCCTCGTTGATCGAATAGATCTTGCCGCTGACCGGGATCTTCACATCCGCATGCGAAAGGCAGAACTCGCCGATCGAGGGGTCGAGCGTGAAGCCGTTGACGCCGTTGCCCGACGTATAGACCAGCATCGTCGACGAACCGTAGATTACGTATCCCGCAGCCAGCAGCGCCGAGCCGGGTTGCAGAAAGTCCGTTTTTTCCGCCGGGCTGCCTTCGGGCGAAAGCCGCTTGTAGATCGAGAAGATGGTGCCGACCGAGACATTCACGTCGATGTTCGACGAACCGTCGAGCGGGTCCATGCAGACGATATAGCGGGCGTTCTTGCAGAGACCTTCGTTGAAAATGACGATGTCCTCGTTCTCCTCGGAAGCCACGCCGCAGCACTCGCCGCTGGCTTTCAGCTCTTCGAGAAAGGTTTCGTTGGCATAAACGTCGAGCTTCTGCTGCTCCTCGCCCTGCACGTTTTCCGAGCCGGCCTGTCCCAGAATGTCCACCAGTCCGGCCTTGTTGACTTCGCGGTTGACTTTCTTGGCCGCGATGCCGATGTGGTGCAGCAGCCGCGAGAATCCCCCGGTCGCACTCGGGAACTCGGCTTGCTGTTCGATGATGAATTGGTTTAATGTCGTAACCTTATTCATAAAAATTTATTTCTGTTCGTTATTAAATACAAATTTAAGATAATAAAATTAAATAATCCAAAGAAAATGATCGAAAAATTGATTAAATGAGGCGGTCGAACATGGGGAATTTGTATTTTTACCGAACATTCGAAGACGGCGTTCGCCGGTTTCGACGCCGGCGCACGTTTCGTGCGCGGTCCGTCGCCGCGCCGATCCCCGTATTCCGCGTCGTCGGTCCGGCGGGAGTCCGGCCGGAGGGAACGGTTTCGCGCCGAACGGATTTTCCGCTGCGGCGTCAGCGGCGGTTTCGGTAGCGGCGGTCGGAGCGACGGCGATGAACCGTGTACTGCGTGGTGCGGCGGAAAACCGCCTGCGTCGCCGAAGCGTTGCCGCCTATTCGCTCCTCTGCCCGCACGTTCCGGCCGGATGAAAGGGGCGGCTGGCCGGATCGTATCGGTTCGTGCGGGGCGGGACTGTGCATCCGCTCTTTCCGCAAGCCGTTTCCGCCGGGCGAAACGGATCGGCACGGGGCACTGCGGCGGCATTCGTGAGGTCGGTATCGTGCAAGCCGTTTTCGCCGAACGAAGCAGGCCGGCTCCGAGAGCCGGCCTGCTGCTGTGCTGCAATTTGGATAAATCGACTGTCTACTTATTGATCTTGGCCCACGAATCCTTGAGCGTAACCGTCCGGTTGAAGACGAGATGCTCCGGCGTGGAATCGGTGTCGGGGCAGAAGTAGCCTACGCGCTCGAATTGCACAGCCTGTCCCACGGGAATGTTTCGCAGCGAAGGTTCGAGATAACCCGTGATGCGGACCATCGACTCGGGGTTGAGGTTGTCTTCCCACGTCCGGCCCTCGTCCGCGTCGTCGGGATTCTCTTTCGTGAAGAGCGGGTTGAACAGCCGCACCTCGGCTTCCACCGCATCGGGGACCGACACCCAGTGGATCACGCCCTTCACGCGGCGTCCGTCGCTCGACGAACCGCCGCCCGACATCGGGTCGTGGGTGCAGCGCAGTTCGATGATGTTGCCCTCGGCGTCCTTCACCACCTGCTCGCATCGGATGAGGTAGGAGTAGCGCAGGCGCACCTCGCCGCCCGGCTGGAGACGGAAAAATTTCTTGGGCGGATTCTCCATGAAATCGTCGCGTTCGATGTAGATCGTGCGCGAGAAGGGCACCTGTCGCGTGCCGGCCGATTCGTCTTCGGGGTTGTTGATCGCCGTGAACATCTCGGTCTTACCCTCGTCGTAGTCGGTGATGACCACCTTGAGCGGGTTGAGCACGGCCATGCGGCGCTCGGCCACCCGGTTGAGGTCTTCGCGCACGCAGTATTCGAGTTTGGCGAGGTCGATCACGTTGTCGCGCTTGGCGACGCCCACCATCTCGGCGAAGTTGCGCACCGAGGCGGGCGTGTAACCCTTGCGGCGCAGGGCGCAGATGGTCGGCATGCGCGGATCGTCCCAGCCCATCACGGCTCCCTCCTGCACGAGTTTGAGCAGCTTGCGCTTGGACATCATCGTGTAGGTGAGGTTGAGCCGCGCGAATTCGTACTGATGCGACGGGTAGATGCCCAGCGCCTCGATGAACCAGTCGTAAAGCGGACGGTGCACGTCGAATTCGAGCGTGCAGATCGAGTGGGTGATCCGTTCGATCGAGTCGCACTGGCCGTGGGCGTAGTCGTACATCGGATAGATGCACCACTTGTTGCCCGTGCGGTGGTGTTCGGCGTGGAGGATGCGGTACATGATCGGGTCGCGGAAGAGCATGTTGGGATGCGCCATGTCGATCTTGGCGCGCAGCACCTTTTCGCCGTCGGCGAACTCGCCTTCGCGCATCCGCCGGAACAGGTCGAGGTTCTCCTCCACCGAACGGTTGCGCCACGGCGACGGCGTGCCTGCGACGGAGACCGTGCCGCGGTTCGCGCGGATCTCTTCCTGCGTCTGATCGTCCACGTAGGCCAATCCCTTGCGGATCAGTTCGAGGGCCCACTCGTAGAGCTGATCGAAGTAGTCCGAGGCGTAGCGCTCCTCGGCCCATTGGAACCCCAGCCATTGAATGTCGCGTTTGATCGAGTCGACGTACTCCACGTCCTCCTTCACGGGATTCGTATCGTCGAAGCGGAGGTTGCATTTGCCGCCGTATTTTCGGGCCAGTCCGAAGTTGATGCAGATACTCTTGGCGTGGCCTATGTGGAGGTAGCCGTTGGGTTCGGGCGGGAAACGGGTCTGTACGCGCGTTTCGCCCTCGGCGATGGATTTTTCGATGATCTCTTCGAGGAAATTGAGCGACTTCTCTTTGGTTTCGTCTGCCATGGTGCGGGGAGTGTTATTATATATAGTGTACAAAGGTAACGTTTTTGCGGGCTATTTCGCCTGTCGCCCGAAGATTTTTTCCAGCTTCACGCTCAGTGTGAGCACCTGCTGCGTGCCCAGCCCCACGCCGTCGTAGTGGAAGAGGATGCCGGCGCGGATGTCCAGCGTGCCGCCGAAGAAGCTGTTTCCGTAGCTCAGGTCGGTACGGTTGTAGATGTGGTCGCGCGTGCCGAAAAAGGCGCAACCCGAGTAGAGCGCGCCGCCGTAGCGGTCGTAGAAAGGCATCTGGTTTTCGCCCGCATAGAGCATGTTGCCCAGCGAGAGACCCCAGCGGCTGAACCGGATGTCGAGCACGCCGCCTTTCGGGGCTTCCCAGCCGCCTTCGGCGATGCGGTCGCGCTGGAGGCTTTGCAGATAGCCCAGCCGGATGTCGAAGTCGAAGAAGGCGCTGAAACGGAGACCGGCGTAGGGGTTGACGAGGATGTGGTCGACGATCCCCTCGTCCGCAGCCGGCGCGGAGGTCTTGGCGAAGTGGAGCACCGAGAGCGCATAGCCGCCGTAGAAGCGGTGACCGTGCAATTCGCCGGCCGAGAGGAGGCGGAAGCGTTCGCGCCGTTCGGCGGACTGCATGCCCTCCCAGTCGATGGCCAATTCGACGAAGCCCCCCCCCTCGCTGCGGTATTGGCCCATCACGCCTTGCAGGCGGTTGTTGTAGAACGCATAGGCGCGGTCGAAAAAGGCTTCGCCGTAGTCTCCGCGCAGCTTCGTGCGCGAGAAGATGCCTGCGGCGGCCAGTACCCGCGGCGTTTCGTATTGATACCAGATCTGCGGCTTGGCTTCGGTGAGAAACGTCGAACCGTCTCCGAAGTCCTGCATGAGGTCCACGGCCGCCATGAGGCGGTTGCACTCCGCCCAGCGCAGACCGGCCTCGGGCGTGAGACGGGCGGCGAAGAAGGTCTTCGAGCCGTCGAAGCCCATGCCCGAATATTCGCGGTTGTCGAAGAAGGTCCGGAAACCGATGCCTGCGATCCACTCCTGTGCGGAGGCGGTCGCGGCGCCGAGTGCGGCGAGGCAGGCGAGCGTGCAGGTGCGCAATGACATAGGGCGTTACGTGTGCGTTGGTGAATTAGCGGCCTCAAAATTAGGGATAATTCTCCGAAATAACTACTTTTGACCCCGAAATATCGGAACGGACTATGCGTAAGATCACGAACGAAGAGTTGGGGCGTCCCACGCCCGAGGAGTTCGCCCGCATGGAGCGCATGCCTCTGACGGTGGTGCTCGACAACGTGCGGTCGGCGCAGAACGTCGGCGCCTTTTTCCGCACGGGCGACGCCTTCGCCGTCGAGCGGATCTGTCTGTGCGGGATCACCCCCGCGCCGCCGGCGCGCGAGATCCACAAGACGGCGCTCGGCGCCGAGCTGACGGTGGCGTGGTGCCGCGAGCGGAGCGCCGCCGAATGCGTCCGCCGTCTCAGCGGGGAGGGGTGCTGCGTGCTGGCCGTCGAGCAGGTCGAGGGGGCCGTCCGGCTCGACGCATTCCGCGCCGAACCCGGGCGGCGTTATGCGCTCGTCTTCGGCAACGAGGTCGAGGGTGTGGCGCAGGAGGTCGTGGACCTCTGCGACGGCGCCGTGGAGATCCCGCAGGCCGGTACGAAACACTCGCTCAACGTTTCGGTCTCGGCCGGAGTCGTTTTGTGGGATTTCTTTTGCCGAATCGGACCGAAACGCTAACTTTGCCGCATTCGAAACCTCAAAAACGAAACGATTATGTCTGTTGAAAGCACGGTGCGGGCCGTTACGACCTACCGCCTGACGGAGATGAAACAGCGGGGCGAGAAGATCGCCATGCTCACCTCCTACGACTATTCGATGGCCCGTATCGTCGACGCCGCCGGCGTGGACGTGATCCTCGTGGGCGATTCGGCCGCCAACGTCATGGCCGGCTACGAAACCACGGTGCCCATCACGCTCGATATGATGATCTACCATGCCCGCTCGGTGGTGCGCGCCGTGGAGCGTGCGCTGGTGGTGGTCGACCTGCCGTTCGGGACCTATCAGGGCAACTCGAAGGTGGCGCTCGACTCGGCCGTGCGGATCATGAAGGAGACCGAGGCCGATGCCGTGAAGATGGAGGGCGGCGAGGAGATTCTCGAATCCGTGCAGCGCATCCTCTCGGCCGGCATCCCCGTCATGGGCCATCTGGGGCTGACGCCGCAGTCGATCCATAAGTTCGGCACCTATGCCGTGCGTGCGCGCGAAGAGGCCGAGGCGGCCAAGCTCGTGCGCGATGCGCGTCTGCTGAGCGAAGCGGGGTGCTTCGGCATCGTGCTGGAGAAGATACCGGCGTCGCTCGCCGCGCAGGTTACGCGCGAGATACCGGTCCCGACGATCGGCATCGGCGCCGGCGGCGGATGCGACGGGCAGGTGCTCGTGATCCACGACATGCTGGGCATCAACAAGGGCTTCTCGCCCCGCTTTCTGCGCCGCTATGCCGATCTGCACGCGGTGATGACCGATGCCGTAACCCGCTACGTGGGCGACGTCAAGACGGGCGGTTTTCCCGGCGAACAGGAGCAGTATTGAGAGTGGGGCGGGCCGCGCAGGCCGCGATCCCGTCTTTCGATGCCGGGGATGGGCGCAGCATTTTTCTTTTCGACCCTTTTGTCCTGCCGAAACGTATCCGAAACGGCCGAATGCCGGAAAAAACGGGGCCGCCGGCCCAACGCCCGAGACGGGCGACAGCGTGGGGCCGAAGGCGGGCGGGCTGCGGACAGCTCGCTGCTCGCCGGGGCGTCGCCATACCCTTGTCCCGCTGCGCGAGCGGCTCGGGTCTCAGGGCCGTGAACCGATCCCGTTACCTATCGGTTCCCGGTCCGAAGGGTTGCGCGGCGTCTTTTCCGACGTCCGGAGGGAAGAGGGTTGTGCGGAATGACAGTTCGCTGCGCCCGGGTCCCTGCTCCTTGCGCGGAAATGAGAGTTTGGGGTTTTCGCGTTTGTGCTGCGGGGCGTCGGGCGGGGACCCTTCGGCACTGAAAGGTCCCGGAAAAATTTTCGTCGTCTCGTCCGAACCGCTTTGGCGATGTCGCCGGTTCGCCGCCCTCCGTCTGCGGCGGATCGTATTTCGTTCCGAAAGATCGTGCTCGTCCTGCCGCCGGCGCTTCGGTCTGGCGGACGATGCGTCGTCTCCGGGCCGTGCATTTCAACCGCCCGTGCCGGACGGCGAATGCCTC
Organism: Alistipes sp. CHKCI003; assembly: GCF_900021155.1. GTDB lineage: Bacteria > Bacteroidota > Bacteroidia > Bacteroidales > Rikenellaceae > Alistipes > Alistipes excrementavium. The sequence continues at coordinate 35,617 of NZ_FCNT01000060.1, read as the reverse complement.
CGGACCGGGCGGAACGGGCTTCGGCGTCGTGCGAAGGTCGTGCGTAAGGGGGCTGAGCGCTCAGGCGCAGTCCCGCCGGCGGAGCAGCCGGAGATAGGTCAGCAGGACGACGTTCATCGCCAGCGCGTAGATGATGGCCGGAATGGCCATTTCGCCGCTGCCGTAGAGGAAAGGCGAGGTGGCTATTGCGATCGCCTGTGCGGCGTTCTGCATGCCGACTTCGATCACGATCGTGCGGCGCACGGCACGGCCGAGCCGGAACATGCGTGCCAGTACTCCGCCCGCGGACATGGCCGTGAGAAGCAGCACGACAGTCGCTCCTCCCAGCAGCCCGAGGTTCCGGAGGATCGTGCGGGCGTACTGGAGGAAAAAGACGGCGGCGAGCAGCATGAGTGCCGGAAAGGCGAATCGTTTGAGCAGCGCGGCGCAGCGTGCTGCCGCGGCGGGTCTGAGGTGGCGGAAGAGAGCGCCGGCAGCCATCGGCAGAAACAGCAGCACGATGTTCTGCACGAGCAGTTTGCCTGCCGGCAGGTCGATCGCCAGATCGGTGTGCAGCGAGACGAATCGCGCCGCGAACTCCATGACGACGGGGATCGTGAAGAGCGTGATGACGCTGCTCAGCGCCGTGAGCGTAACGGAGAGAGCCACGTCGCCTTTGGCCAGCAGCGAGAAGACGTTGGACGAGCTGCCGCCCGGACAGCAGGCCACGAGCACCAGCCCCAGAAAGAAGTGGGGCGGCAGACGGAACACCGAGGCTATGCCGAAAGCGAGCAGCGGCAGCAGCACGAGTTGGCCTGCGAGGCCGACCGCCACGGCGGCGGGGCGGTGCAGAACGCGGGCGAATGCCTCGCGGTCGAGTTCGATGCCCAGTTGGAACATCAGTACGAGGAGAATGGGCAGTACGATCCAGATCGTGTTCATCGTAGGTTTCGAGTTGTCTGTTTTTGACTTATGTCGTTCGTTCTATTGAATGTGCCGAAAATTCCGGTCGCGGTCTCAGTTTCGGACAGTTCGTTTTTCGCCTCGTCGAAGTCCATGGGGAGTGCCTCTCCGCGTGCGATTCGACGAAAATGGGTCGTATGATCTTCGTCGTCCTCCGGATTGCGGCTCTTTAGGGATCATGGCCGATGCGGCGATACGGCGGTGCAAAGATAATCGTTTTGCGTCCGATCCGGCTGCATAAAGGGCGGATCGGGCGCAAGTCGGGGCGGAAGAGGATGCCGTACCGGAATTTTTTTTGACAACATCGGTCCCGTTTGTCGGCAGTTCGGAAAAAAATGCTTACTTTTGCAGGCAACAAAAATCCGCGTTCATTATGTCATTTATCAATGAAAGGGTGCAGCCCGAAGGACTTACGTTCGACGACGTGCTGCTCGTGCCCGCCTATTCGGAAGTGTTGCCGCGCGAAGTCTCCGTCGAGACGCATTTTTCGCGCAATATCCCGCTCAACATCCCCGTCGTGTCCGCGGCCATGGACACCGTTACCGAGGCGCCGCTGGCGATCGCGCTGGCCCGCGAAGGGGGGATCGGCGTGATCCACAAGAATATGACGATCGCCGAACAGGCCGCTCATGTCCGCCGAGTGAAGCGTGCCGAGAACGGCATGATCTACGATCCGATCACCATCTCGAAAGAGCACACCGTGGGCGACGCCCTGCACCTGATGCAGGAGAACCGGATCGGCGGCATTCCCGTGGTGGACGGGCGCAACCGGCTGATCGGCATCGTTACGAACCGCGACCTGCGCTTCCAGCGCGACATGGGCCGCCGCATCGAGGACGTGATGACCAAGGAGGGGCTCGTTACGACCCACAGCTCCGAGCTGGAGCATGCCGCCGGCGTGCTGCTCGCCAACAAGATCGAGAAGCTCCCCGTGGTGGACGACGACGGACGGCTGGTGGGGTTGATTACCTATAAGGACATAACGAAGGTGCAGGATCATCCCAATGCCTGCAAGGACGCCAAGGGCCGTCTGCGCGTGGCGGCCGGCATCGGCATCACGCCCGATGCGATGGACCGCGTGCGGGCGCTGGTCGAGGAGGACGTGGACGCCGTGGTGCTCGACTCGGCGCACGGACATTCGGCCAACATCGCCGCGAAGCTCCGCGAGATCAAGGCGGCGTTCCCGGGTCTCGACGTGGTGGCGGGAAACATCGCCACGGCCGAAGCCGCGAAGTTCCTCATCGAAGCGGGCGCCGACGGCGTGAAGGTCGGCATAGGTCCGGGGTCGATCTGCACCACGCGCATCATCGCCGGCGTCGGCGTGCCGCAGCTGTCGGCCATCTACGCCGCGGCCTCCGAGGCGAAGAAGGCCGGCGTGCCGGTGATCGCCGACGGCGGACTGCGCTACTCGGGCGACATCGTGAAGGCGCTGGCCGCGGGCGGCGACTGCGTGATGATCGGTTCGATGTTCGCCGGCACCGAAGAGGCTCCGGGCGAGACGATCATCTACAACGGCCGCAAGTTCAAGTCCTACCGCGGCATGGGGTCGATCGACGCCATGAAGGCCGGCTCGGCCGACCGCTACTTCCAGAAAGGTTGCGAGGGCAACATCAACAAGCTCGTACCCGAGGGGATCGTGGCTCGCGTGCCCTACAAGGGGACGCTGAGCGAGACGGTCTACCAGCTCATCGGCGGCATCCGCGCCGGCATGGGCTATTGCGGCGCGCCCGACATCGCGGCCTTGCAGCGGGCGAAGTTCATCCGCATCACCGCATCGGGCATGAACGAGAGCCATCCGCACGACGTGGCCATCACGCGCGAGGCCCCCAACTACAGCAGCGAGCGCTGATGCATCGGAGGCTGCGACGAACTGCCGAGCTGCCGACCCTGCGGAGGCAACGTCGAACTCGTTGCGCGCAGATTTCCGTACAGGGCCGGACCGGACTGAACTCGGGACCGGAATTTCCGGTGCACGCGGACGCATGGAGTCGCCGGTCGAAAACAAGATACTGAATATAACAGATATGGAAAAAATCCTGATTCTCGACTTCGGTTCGCAGTACACGCAGCTCATCGCGCGGCGTGTGCGCGAGCTGAACGTCTATTGCGAGATCCACCCCTTCGACAAGATACCGGCCATAGACGCTTCGGTGCGGGGGGTGATCCTCTCGGGCAGTCCCTATTCGGTGCGGGACGAGCATGCCCCTGATCCCGATCTGTCGGCCATCAAGGGGCGGCTTCCGCTGCTGGGCGTCTGCTACGGCGCACAATACCTCGCCCACGCTTTCGGCGGCGAGGTGAACCCTGCGCCGAGCCGCGAGTACGGCCGTGCGATGCTGACGGTGGGCGATGCGCAGGACCCGCTGATGCATGGCCTGCCCCGCACCACGCAGGTCTGGATGTCGCACGGGGATACGATCACCTCCGTGCCGGTTTCCTACCGGCTCATCGCCGGAACGGAGGATGTCCGCGTGGCCGCCTTCCGCGTGGAGGGCGAGCGGACGTGGGGCATCCAGTTCCATCCCGAGGTCTACCACTCGACCGACGGCACGCAGCTGCTCCGGAACTTCGTGGTCGGCATCTGCGGATGCGCGCAGACGTGGACGCCGGAGAGCTTCGTCGAAGCGACCGTGCGCGATCTGCGCGCGAAGCTGGGCGACGACCGGGTGGTGCTGGGCCTTTCGGGCGGCGTGGACTCCACGGTGGCCGCCGTGCTGCTCCACAAGGCCGTCGGCCGGAATCTCTATTGTATTTTCGTCGATTCGGGTCTGCTGCGCAAGGGCGAGTTCGACGAGGTGCTCGAATCCTATAAGGATATGGGGCTCAACGTCAAGGGTGTCAAAGCGGGTGCGAAGTTCCTCGGCGACCTCGCGGGCGTGAGCGACCCGGAGCGCAAGCGCAAGATCATCGGCCGCGACTTCGTGGAGGTCTTCAACGACGAGGCGCAGCGGATCGAGCACGTGCGCTGGCTGGGGCAGGGGACGATCTATCCCGACGTGATCGAGTCGTGCTCGGTGAACGGCCCCTCGGCCACGATCAAGTCGCACCACAACGTCGGCGGCCTGCCCGAGAAGATGCACCTCGGGATCGTCGAGCCGCTGCGGCTGCTCTTCAAGGACGAGGTGCGCCGCGTGGGTCGTTCGCTCGGCATCTCCGAACGGCTGATCGGACGCCATCCCTTTCCGGGGCCGGGTCTTGCGATCCGCATCCTTGGAGAGATCACGCCCGAGAAGGTCGAAATCCTGCAGAATGTGGACAAGATCTACATCGACGCGCTGCGTGCTGCGGGACTTTACGACAAGGTCTGGCAGGCCGGAGCGATCCTGCTGCCCGTGCGGAGCGTGGGCGTGATGGGCGACGAGCGGACCTACGAGAGCTGCGTGGCGCTGCGTGCCGTCGCTTCGACCGACGGCATGACGGCCGATTGGGTGCATCTGCCCTACGAGTTTCTCTCCGACGTGTCGAACGAGATCATCAACAAGGTGCGCGGCGTGAACCGCGTCGTTTACGACATCTCCTCGAAACCGCCCGCAACGATCGAGTGGGAGTAGCCGAAGCGCCGCATCGTGGCGGTGTTCGAACAGGGATTCGCGTTCGTGCGCGGGTCCCTGTTTTTTTTGCACGGACGATCTCGCCCCCGCCTCCATTGCGGCTTCGTCGTCTCTGTCGCCTCGGACATGTATGCCCGTCGCCTCCTTGTCCTCCCCGGTGCTTAGGGGCGCGGTCTGTCTCCGCACGGCCGAACCGTTCGCAGCGTTGCATGCCGTGCAGGCGTTGAATCCTGCCGGTCGTCCTATCGTCGAACGTTTGATAGGCGTCGTAGCCTGCAAGTGGTTGCGCGAAGCGCGAGGGCGGAGAACCCGCCCGATGAAGAAGGGGTGTCCGTATCGTCCGGACGACCCCGTTGCGCATGCGTGGGGCGGATCCGGACCTACTTTCGCGGTTTTCTGCAATACCCGAAACCTCGAAAAACGTTCCTGCGGATCGCCGCGGGGCGGTTTGTCATGGAGGTGCAACCGAGAGGTCTTGCGATCGTAACGGAGCCTTTACGGGCGTGAAACAGTCGGCGGGTACTTTTGCGGCGTAAACAAACAGTGATACGACGTGAAGAGAATTTTACCTAAGACCCGATTCATCCGATCCGTCTTGACGACGGTCCTGCTGTGCGCCGCTCAGACGCTCGCCGCTCAGATGCTTCCCGCCCGGACATCCATCGTGGGCACAGTAACCGACGCCGCCACGGGACAGCCCGTCGTCGGAGCGACGATCCTCGTCTCGGGCACGACCCAAGGCACCGCCAGCGGCCCCGACGGCAGCTATGCGCTGCGCGGTCTGGCGACCGGGAGCTATACGCTCGACGTCTCGATGATCGCTTACGAACCGCAGCGGATCGAAGTCGTCGGGGCCGCCGCCGGCGAGGTGCGGATCGACATCGCACTCCGGGAACAGAGCGAACAGATCGGCGATGTGGTGGTAACGGCCGTGCGCCGCACGGGTTCCGAGGTGGCCGTGAACCGCGACGTGCGCGAGGCCATGACGGTCATGAGCGGCGTTTCGGGTCAGACGATCCGCAAAACGCAGGACCGCGACGCGGGAGAGGTCGTGCGCCGCATCCCGGGCATCTCGCTCGTCGACGACAAGTTCATCATCGCCCGCGGGCTCTCGCAGCGTTATAACAACGTGTGGGTGAACGGCGCGGCCGTCCCCAGCTCCGAGGCCGATTCGCGTGCCTTTTCGTTCGACATCATCCCTGCGGGGCAGATCGAGAACATCATGATCCTCAAGTCTCCCGCGCCGGAAGTCCCCGCCGATTTCTCGGGCGGCTTCATCCGTATCGCCACGAAAGACATGCCCGCCGACGAAACGGTGTCGCTGAGCTACTCCACAGGCGTCAATACGGCCACGCATTTCCGGGGCTTTCTCTACAACCGCGGCACCGCCGCCGACATCGTCGGCTTCGGCAGCGGCAGCCGCATGATGCGGGGCGGTATGACGGGCCGTTTCGACAACGGCGACGCCGCCGTCGTGAACTATATGACCCGCCACGGTTTCCGCAACGACTGGCGCGTCCGCCGGCGGAGCGCCGTCCCCGACCAGCGCTTCACGGCGTCGTTCGGCCGTGCGTGGAACCTGCGCGAGGGCGAACGGTTCGCACTCACGGGGGCGTTGAATTACAGCTACACCGAGCGCACCTGCACCGATATGGAGAATTCGCGCTTCGGCATCTACAACAAGAAGGAGGACAAACCCGAATACCTCTACAAATATACCGACGACCAGTACCGCACCGACGTGAAGGTGGGCGCCATGCTCAACTTGGCCTACGTGCGGCGTTCGAGCCGCTACTATTTTCGCAACCTCTTCAACCGGATCGGACAGAACCGCTACACCTTCCGCGAGGGGTGGCAGAACATCTCGTCGCTCTACAATCAGGAGAAATCCGAATACTACTACTCGGGCCGCAGCTCCTACAACGGACAGTTCGCCGGCGTGCACGATCTGGGCCGCGGACGGCTCGACTGGAACGCCGGCTACGCCTATGCCGACCGGCAGCTGCCCGACCGCCGGATCATCAATCGCCAGCAGAACGACATCTACGGCGACCCCCGCTACGGTCAGATGCAGATCGACCAGAACCAGATGCAGCGCGACTTCACCCGATTGGCCGAGCACATCGTTTCGGCGGCCGTGAACTACGAGCACACCTTCCGCGAAGGCCGTCCCTTCGCCCCGAAGCTCCGCGCGGGCCTCTACGGCGAATACCGCACCCGCTCGTACCGCGCCCGTTCGTTCTACTACCGCTTCGACCCGTCGAATCTGCCGGACGACTTCGCCTACGGCGATCCCGTAACGCAAATCCTCACGCCCGGGAATTTCGGCGCCGACAAACTCTACCTCTACGACGACAGCGACAACCGCAACAGCTACGAGGGCGGCAACGTGCTGTCCGCGGCTTATGCCGCCGTCAGTCTGCCGCTGGGCCGTCTGAACGTCTATGCCGGCGTGCGGTTCGAACACAGCGACATGACTCTGACGAGCTACACACGCACCGACGCATGGACCTCGAAAGACCGCAGCTACACCTACGACGACTTTTTCCCCTCGGTGAACGCCACGCTCTCTCTGGCCGAGAATCACCTCCTGCGCGGCGCCTACGGCATGTCGACCAACCGTCCCGAGTTCCGCGAGGTGTCGGCTTCGACCTTCTACGATTTCGACCTCTTCTCGATGATCATGGGCAATCCCGATCTCACGGCCGCTTATGTCCACAACGCCGACCTGCGCTACGAGTGGTATCCGTCGGCCGGCGAGTGCATCTCGCTCTCGGTTTTCTACAAACACTTCCGCCACCCGATCGAAACCACGATCCGCGATGCGGGCGGCAGTTACACCTACACCTTCGAAAACGCCGACCGGGCCCGTGCCTACGGCGTGGAGCTCGATGTGCGCAAGAACTTAGACTTCATGGGGATGCCCTGCGTCTCTCTGTCGCTCAACGTCTCGCTCATCGAGAGCCGGGTGTTTTTCGACTCTTCGTCGATGGAGCACGACCGCCCGATGCAGGGACAGTCGCCCTACATCGTCAACTGCGGACTTTTCTATCAGCCGCAGCGGGCGGGGCTGACCGTAGGCGTGCTCTACAACCGCATAGGCAAACGCATCATCGGCATCGGCCGCACGGATCTCTCGTCGGGCGGCAGCGTGGACAACGACATTCCCGACATGTACGAGATGCCGCGCAACGCCCTCGATTTCGTGCTCGCCAAACGGCTGGGCAAACGCTGGGAGCTGCGGCTGAGCGCCAAGGACCTCATCTGCGACCGGGTGGAGCTGTGCCAGTTCCCCCAGTTCACGGACGACGGCGGCACGCTCCACGAACGCAAGGAAGTAACCAAAACGTACGATCCGGGCCGCAGTTTCACGATCGGCGCTTCGGTGAAATTCTGAACATGCATCCGCAAGAAGGCTCCGCATGCCGGCCGACGCCGGCGGCACGACGGACACGAACTTCAGGACGAAGTCCGGCCCGCTGCCGAGGAGCGGCGACGAACTGCCGGCATCGCGCCGCGATGTCGCCGGCGGACCGTAAACCGGTTGCACGAGGGGATTGCGGGATGGAGAGAAATTGAACGACATGACCTTTTTATCCAATAAAAAAAAGTATGAAAAAGTTTTTTTATGCAGCCCTTTTGGCTGCTGCGGCCCTTGCGACGGCGGCCTGCGACGATGACAACAACGAAGGCGGCGGCGCCGTGCGGCTCGCCAAACCCGTGCTCTCCTCGGCCGATGTAAGCGAAGAGGCGTTTACGGTGCGGTGGAATGCCGTGGACAATGCGGATTCCTATTCCTATGCGGTCAACGGCGGTAAGGCCGAAAAGACCTCTTCGACCTCGGTTACGGTCGAAGCCGACGAAGGCGTCGCGACTTATGAGGTCGCCGTTACGGCCCTTTCGGCCGATCCGGCGAAGTGGCTCGATTCCGAGACCGCCACGATCCGCGTTTCGCTCGGCGGCGGCCAACCCGGGACGGACAACCTCGACGACATCCTCTTCGAGAACCGCACCCAGATCGGCAACGGCGATCAGGAGTTCGAGATCCGGGGCGACTACACGCTCCCGAAGGGCACTTACCTGCTCAAGGGATGGGTCTACATCTGCGACGGCGCGACGCTGACCATCGAACCCGGCACCGTCATCAAGGGCGACAAGGGCACCAAGGCGGCTCTCATAGCCGAGCGGGGCGGACGTCTCGTGGCGCAGGGCACGGCTGCGGAGCCGATCGTCTTCACCTCGGCGCAGCCTGCGGGCGAGCGCCGGCCGGGCGACTGGGGCGGCATCATCCTCTGCGGCCGCGCCCGCAACAACCAGACCGAGATGACCATCGAGGGCGGACCGCGTTCCAAGCACGGCGGCGACGACGATGCCGACGATTCGGGCGTGCTGAGCTACGTGCGCTGCGAGTTCGCAGGTTATCCCTTCCAGACCGATATGGAGATCAACGGCATCACGTTCGGTTCGGTGGGCTCGGGGACCAAGCTCGACCACATTCAGGTCTCCTACTCGAACGACGACTCCTACGAGTGGTTCGGCGGCACGGCGAACGCCGAGTATCTTGTGGCCTACCACGGTTGGGACGACGACTTCGACACCGACAACGGCTTCTCGGGCAAGGTGCAGTTCTGTCTGGCCGTCCGCAATCCCAAATTGGCCGACCAGTCCGTCTCGAACGGTTTCGAGAGCGACAACTGCTCGACGGGCGCCGACATGCAGCCCTTCACCTCGTGCGTCTTCTCCAACGTAACGTTCGTCGGTCCGATCGGACAGGATCCCGCGTTCGCCAACACGACCCAATACATCGACGGCGGAGCGCTCAATCCGGCCAACGGATCGAAGCTCGGCCAGTTTCAGGCGGCCATGCAGATCCGTCGCAATTCCCGCCTATCGTGCTTCAACTCGGTGGCCATGGGCTATCCCGTAGGATTGATCGTGGAAAACGACAAGGGCTCCGACACGCAGGCGGCGGCCTCCGACGGCAATCTGAAGATCGCCAACGTCTTCTTCGCGCAGATGACCGTGCTGGGCAGCGATAAGAACAAGAATTTTCAGGATGCTTTCACCGACGACTCGGGCGAGCCCGATCCGTCGCGCGCCTCGTTTTCTTCGACATATTTCAAGAGCATCGCGTCGAACAGATACTTCGAGACGATCGACGCCCTGATGCTCGCGCAGCCCAACAGTCTGGCCGCCGGTGCCGACTATCGTCCGCTGGCCGGCAGCCCGCTGCTCGGCGCCGCATCGTTCGACGATGCGATGGTCGCCTCGGGATTCGAAAAAGTGAATTACATCGGCGCTTTTGCCGAGGGCGACGACTGGCTCGACGGCTGGACCGAGTTCGACCCCCAGAACAAGACCTATTGATCCGTTCGCGGGACAGGATTTGCAAAGGGGCCGTCTAATAGGTTTTAGACGCCCCTTTTTTATTCGTCCTGCTGTCGGGAACTTTTCCGAATACGCAATTCTCGGAGGGTAAAAAGACTTGTTGGACAGCTCCTCTTTTTTCGGCATATCCGCAAACCGTTTCCGGTCCCGAGGTCCGTTGTCCCGGCGGTGCGGTTCGGGCATTTTGACCGCTGGGGCGCTTCGAACTTCGTGTCTCCTGTTTCTGAATTTCGGTTCCCTCGCTCCCGTCCCTCTCGGCGCGCTTCGCCGCAGATGTGTCTGCCTGTGCCGAACCGGATTTTTCCGCCTGCGCCGCGCCTGCGAGCGGTGCGTTTGTCTGCCGGCCTCTCCTGCGCCGATCCTGCCGCACCGCTTCTCGTGCCGTACCCGCATGGGTCGGGCCTGCGTGTTCGGTCTCCGCCCGTACCGATTCTTTCCGTTCCGTATCTGCGTGCGCCGGAGCGGGTACGCGACCGCGGCACGGGGCAGCGGCGAACGGGCGATGGACGGCCCGGGCGACGACGCCGGCGGGCGGGGAAAGCAGTCGGGGAGGCTGAATGCCGATGCGGCATCCGGTGTCCGCAGGCCGGATTTTCGGCTGAAAAACGGACCGCGGCTGTGTGTTTTGACGCGAAATGTGTTATCTTTGTCCGTACGATCCTTCAAGTTGAGCGACCATGAAAAGATTGCTGCTGCTGATTTGCTTTCTGTTGCCGGTGCTGACGGCTGCTGCGCAGGAGGGGCTTTCCGAGCCTCCGCGCCCGCCGGTCTATACGGCGGCCGACCTCGCGGTTACGCCGCTCGAAGAGGGCGTGTGGGTGATCGAGACCGACGACCGGACGACGATGTATCTGGTCGAGGGCACGGAGCGCGCCCTGCTGATCGACACCGGCACCCATCCCGCGGAGCTCGACCGTGTGGTGCGCCGCTTCACGCGCAAGCCCCTGTTCGTGGTGCTGACCCATGCCCACTACGACCACGCGGGCGGCATCGGTTTCTTCGGCGAGATATACATGCACCCCGCCGACACCGTGCTGCTGGACCGCCTGCCGAAGTACGAAGGCCGCATCCGCTTCATCGGCGGGGGCGACCGGTTCGATCTGGGCGGGCGGGTGCTCGAAGTGGTCGAGATGCCGGGCCACACGCCGGGATCGGTCGTCCTGATGGACCGTGCCGCAGGCATTTGTTTCTCGGGCGACGCCTTCGGCTCGGGACAGGTGTGGTTGCAGGTGGTGCCCACGGCTCCCGTGTCGCTCTATCTGTCCGCGGTGCGCCGCATGCAGCGCGAGACGGCGGGCGGCATCGAGAAGATCTACTGCGGACACTATCCCTATCAGCGCCGCCCGCTCGGTGCCGATTATCTGGCCGATATGGCTGCGCTGGCGCAGTCGATTCTCGACGGCCGGCCGACGGACGACGCGCCGTTCGAGGTGGAGTCTGCGCTCAACTGCGCCGCGCCTCGCGTCGCATACGGCGGAGAGGTCTCGATTGTCTACGATCCCGCGCAGGCCCGATGAACGATCCGAAAAATTCTGATTTTACCATGAAAAGATTCATTCTGTTCGCCGCACTCCTCGCCGGAGGCTTCGCGGCTTCCGCTCAAGAGGCGATCTGGGGCGGCGGAGAGGTCGTCTCTCCGGAAATCCTGCCCGACAACCGGGTTACGATCCGCGTCTTGGCGCCCGAAGCCCGCAAGGTGGAGGTTACGGGCGATTTCCTGCCTGCACAGCGCGTGGAAACCCCCTTCGGACAGGCCGATGCTGCCGGTGTGGCGGCGCTCGTTCCGGTCGGGAACGGTCTGTGGAAGTACACGACGCCTGCGCCGCTGGCGCCCGAGCTTTACAGCTATACGATTCTCGTAGACGGGTTCCGGACGACGGATCCCTCCAACGTCTACGCGATCCGCGACGTGGCGTCGGTATCCAACGTCTTTCTGATCGAAGGCGGTCGGGCCGACCTTTACCGGGTGGACGATGTGCCGCACGGCACCGTGTCGCACGTGTGGTACCCATCGTCCGTGCTCGGAGAGGATCGTCGGATGACGGTCTACACGCCTGCGGGCTATGAAAATTCGGGGCGTAAATATCCCGTTCTCTACCTGCTGCACGGTATGGGCGGCGACGAGGAGGCGTGGGTGTCGCTGGGGCGTGCGGCCCAGATTCTCGACAATCTGATCGCTGCGGGCGAAGCCGTGCCGATGATCGTGGTGATGCCCAACGGCAACGTGGCCCGTCAGGCCGCCCCGGGCGCTTCGCCGCTCGGGTTGGAGCGGCCTACGCCGCAGCTGCCCCACACGATGGACGGCGTGATGGAGACCCACTTCCCCGACGTGGTGAAATTCGTCGACACCCACTACCGCACCGTCCGCCGCAAGGAGGCGCGGGCCATCGCGGGGCTTTCGATGGGCGGTTTCCATGCGCTCCACATCTCGAAGCAATACCCCGATTTATTCGACTACGTGGGTCTTTTCTCCGCGGCCGTCGAACCCGACGCTTCGGTGTCGTCGCCCGTATACGCCGATTCGGACGGGAAACTGGCCTTGCAGTTCTCGAAGGCGCCGAAACTCTACTGGATCGGCATCGGCTCGGAGGATTTTCTCTATAAGGCCAACGAGGAGTATCGCTGCAAGCTCGATGGGATGGGGTACCCCTATACCTATTACGAGACCGGCGGCGGCCACACATGGCGCAATTGGCGCATCTATCTATCGGAGTTCGTGCGGTTGATTTTCAAATAGCGCGGGCGGGATTTGCCGGCAGGGCGGGTCGTGCCGGCGTCATTGCCGGCGCCTCGTCGCATCCGCTCCGCCGCATCGTACCTGTCGTTTCCGGTTCGTCGTGCTTTTCCTGCCGTGCTCGCCCTGCCGTATCCGGTCGGAGGTGCGGGCCGCACGGGACACCGACCCGAGAGGGATTCGAATGAATTTTGCGGAATTTATTTGGTAGTTCGGCATTTTTGACTTACTCTTGCTCCGCAATCGAGGGCAGGGCCCTTTGTTTTAGTTTCTCCGGAGAGGTGGGTGAGTGGCTTATACCACCGGTTTGCTAAACGGCATAAAAACGGGAACGGCGAAATTTACATAAATAATTCATTTGCACTGAATTTTAACTAATTATCGGTGTCTGAACGTAAGTCAGACACCGTTTTTTTATTGCATTTTCAGCATTTGGAAGGTACATTTGAAGTAAAAAGTTTTCTAATAGTTTTCCAAAATTTTTAGCCGTATGCCGACTTTTAAGACCGTTATCCATCCCCGCTACAAAAAAGCGGACGGAGTTTTCAGAGTAAAGATTCGGGTTACCCACAACAAACAATCCCGGTATATCCCGACCTGCTATTACGCGAGTTCTTCCGAGGTAAACGAAAAATTCGATTTCAAGCGGGGCACCTCCTATGTCCGGGATACGATGCCTATTATCGACGAATACCGGAAAATCTGCAATAAGTGCGCAGACAAAATCGAGACGATGAATGTAGATCAGATCGTAGAACTTATCAAGAATTATAAGGAGGATGAAAATTTCAAATTGGATTTTATCGCTTTTGGAAGGCGGCATATTCAACAATTACGAGATAACGACCATGAAGGCAATGCGGAGATGTATCAATGTGCGCTTAACGCATTTGTGCGATTTCTTCGGCGGAATAATATTGATATTAACGAAATAACATCCAAAGTCATAAAACAGTTTATCACTTTCCTTGAAAACGAAAAGCCCCGCGCAGGCCATAAAAAAGGCCGACGCGCTCCGTCGTTGTACTGTGCCACATTGAAGGCATTGCACAATGCAGCCAAAGCCGAGTATAACGATGAGGACATCGGAGTTATCCGCATTCCTCTCTCTCCATTCTCTCGAACCAAAGTTCCCCCGATTCCTCGGACTGAAAAAAAGCCGATGACATTGGAGCAATTACGAGCCGTTTTCAATGTTCCAGACGACGATACATTCCAGCGCCGAGGCGATTATAACATTAGAAATTTAGGTAGAGACATCGGCTTGCTATCATTCTTCTTGATCGGGATAAACACGGTGGATTTATATAACTGTACCGGCATCCGAAACGGACGCTTAATTTATAACCGTACCAAAACAAAAAATCGGCGACAGGATAAAGCAAAAATCGACATTCGAATCGAACCGGAGGCATTGGCGTTAATTGAAAAATACCGCGATCCTACGGGAGTACGCCTGTTTGAATTTCATCGTAAATATGCAAACAGCGATATATTCAATGCACAGGTGAACAAAGGACTGAAACGGGTAGGAAAAGTAATCAACTTTCCGGATTTGGAAACTTATACCTTCCGGCGTACATGGGCATCCATTGCATGGAATCATTGCGGCATCCGCGATGATATTGTCGATTTCGCCCTCGGACATTCTCCACGAGAAGAGAAGAAGTTGGCACACATTTATATCATCGAAGATTGGAATATCGTCGATAAAGCCAATCGCGCCGTTATTGATTTTGTAAAAAGCAATCAAACCGAAGTTTCATTGACTGATTCAAAATATATTTTCAATGAAACAGCACCGGAAAAGTCCGTACAAAATCTTGTCGCATCGTAGAAATACATAATCGACGGCATTATGCGCCCTCCGATAAATATACGGAAGGGCGCATTTTATTTATTTGTCAGTCCGTCAGATACGCCCAAACAGTAAATCCCCTCTTTCTTATTCACGTCCCATTTTGTAACTTGTATTCACCGTAAACGTGTGATTTTTACATATTTCACTCACTTGAAAAGAGATATACAAAATGGACGATAACGGCAAGACACCTTCGATCAAAACGGAACAATTACCCCGAACATGGAGTGAAATTTTGGGTAGTTTCAGCGTGCGTGAAATTCGCAAATTTCCGCTGGAAGGTCAGGCTTTGACCAATGCCCGCCACGCAATTCCACGCATGGAACGACGGGGCCTGACATTCCGCACCCGTTCCAAAGATAACCATTTTTACATCCTCTGCACCTCGGCTCCTAACGAATCGAAGCTCACTCGAACCGAAATTCTGCGATTATTCAAGAGTATCGGCATACAAAAATAGTTGAGGAATACTTTAAAGATTATGGACGATTTACACGAACAAAAGACCCTAATCATGGAAAGTGCTGCACTCGGAGCCTCGATAGCCTTAAATCGGCTGGGATTGATTAAGGATGAAATATCCCAACGCGAGGCGTATCGGATCTATGGTGAAAGTTACGTGCGCACATGGCTCAATCGCGGCTGGGTACATCGGGTCAAGCCGGGAACGGGAAATTCCAAAGCGACCTACTCCCGTATCGAATTGGACACGGTAAAACGCCTTATTGAATTGGGGAAGTTACGCTAACTGAAATCCGATGGCCGGGCGAAATGTAAAAAGAGGACTTATGTATTTCCGGTTGGACTGCGGCCTGTTCCAAGACCGGAAATTAAAACGGCTGATGCGTCGTTGGCAAAACGACGGACTGGCCGTTTACCTCGCCTTGCTTTGTGAAATTTATCGGGATAAAGGATATTATATCGTTGCCGACCAAGACCTGATCGCCGACATTGCCGATACATGCCTGTTGGACGATGACCGTACTTCCAGCATTTTTCACGATTGTATCGAATTGGGCCTATTCGATCGTCAGCTCTACGAACACAGCGAATTATTGACCTCACGGGGGATTCAAGCCCGTTATCTCGATATTATGGCGGTTCTGCGGCGTAAAGCCGGAATAGATGCCGAATACTCGCTTATTTCTTCGGAAGAAATAGGCGATAATTCGGCAACAATAGACGATGATTCCGAAAGAATCGCCGATTCCTCCGTGAAAATCCGAAAGAATACGCAGAAATGCCGGTTTATGCAGAATGATTCGGAAGATATACCGCAATCTGCCGAAGAAACGGCTATTCCTTCCGATAAGAAAGAAAAGAAGAATAGAGAGAATAATGGCAAAACAGATACACATACACACGGTATTGAAGAAAGGGAAGGGGGTGCGGGGGAAACCATGCCGGAAAACGACCGGCTCGCTCTTGCCTCATTCGGCCGTCGATGGAATGAATTGGCCCGACATGAAAAAATGTTTTTATGGACACGATGCAATTATCCCATCATGTTCGAATTCGAGCGTCCTCTGATATTGGCGAATTGTCGGAGCATTGCGGAAAGAATATCGGATTGGCGCGACATAGAGCGGCTTATGGAGAGCATCGCCAACCGTCGGAACGTATTGGCCACCCATACCAGCGCGATTGCGACCTTCAATTCTTTTGCCCGAATGGATCACATCTTAAAACGCAAGCAAAACATTTAGTAGGGCTCCAAACCTCCATAAATCATTAACTAAAAACTAAATCGTATGACTAAAAAAGAATTAGTAGATCAGATCGCGGAAAAACGTGGTATGAGCGCACAGGAAGTCCTTTTAGTTGTTGAGGACGTAATGAAATTCATCAAAAAGAGTGTCGCCTCGGGAAACTATGTTTACCTTCGAGGATTCGGTGTATTCCAAGCGAAGCTCCGTAGAGCAAAAGTCGGTCGGAACATCACCAAAGGTGAACAAATGGCTGTTCCGGCCAAACGGGTACCGCAATTTCGACCGTATCCAAACTTCAAAAAAGCTGTTGAAAGGAACAACTAACTTAACCCCTGCCTTATAAGGCAGGGCATTTTGCGCAGAAAAGAAAATGGGAGCACTCGAACATAAAATCGCTTACTCGATAGCACTCCTACGACGTGCAGAAACGTTGGCCTTACGCATGTCGCCGGACGGGTATCACTTGGCTTTTTCGGGAGGGAAAGACAGCGTGGCATTATACCATCTCGCAAAGATGGCCGAAGTGAAATTCAAGGCCCACATGCAAATTACGACCATCGACCCGCCGGAACTGATGCGTTTCGTCCGCTTACAATATCCCGATGTCGTATTGCATCGTCCCGAAATCAACTTTTACAAATTGATCGAAAAGAAAAAAATGCTCCCGATACGCACCAAACGCTATTGTTGCGCCTATCTGAAAGAACAGGCCGGAGGCGGAACCGTAACTTTGCTGGGTATCCGAGCCGCCGAAAGTCCACGCCGAGCGGCACGGAACGAAGTGCAAATCGGCAATCATCGTTTTTCCGGCAGCTTCGACCAATTCAACCGCAATAAAGAGCGGGATTTCGCGTGTGTGGGAGGCAAAGATAAAATCATGCTCTTGCCAATTTACCGCTGGCAGGATTCCGATGTATGGAATTTCATTCGGAAAAATAACCTATCCTATTGCCGATTATACGACGAGGGATACCGACGTATAGGCTGTATCTTCTGTCCGATGTCGTCGGTTAAAAACAAAGCAAGAGACCGCCGCCGTTATCCCGCCGTAGAACGGGCCATAAAACGCAGTATTCAATATCTGATCGACACGAACGGCTACATGGAGCGTTTCCACGCCACAGCCGACGAAATTTTCGATTGGTGGGTATCGAATCTTCCGGCCGACCAATATTTCGCCACGTTGAGGTTGCAACAAAAAATAGATTTCGACACACTATGAAACGGATTATCCGAGTGTTTCCCGTGCGTACAAACGCTACGCCCGACGACGAACTGGTGCGTATCGCTACGACACCTTCACTCTTCGACGAAGCAGACGAAGTGCATATTTCCGTCGCATTTACTTGGCATAGACGATGGGCAGAATGGGCTGCGAAACAATGGGCACACATTGCTCCGGTAAAGATCGGAGGCCCAGCATACAACGAACCCTGTGGAGAATTTATCCCCGGAATGTATCTAAAAAAAGGTTATACGATTACTTCCCGAGGTTGCCCTAACCGATGTTGGTTTTGTGCCGTTCCTAAACGAGAAGGAGGCCAGCTCCGCGAGTTGCCAATTGCAGATGGTTGGAATGTTCTCGACGATAATCTTCTCGCATGTAGTCCCGAGCACATTGACGAAGTATTTACCATGTTGGCCAGACAACCGCAACGGCCACATTTCACCGGTGGACTGGAAGCCGCATTGATTACATCAGAAATTGCCAAACGATTAAAAGAACTGCGCCCTCGTTCGTTATTTTTGCTTATGATACACCGAGCGATTTGCCTCCGCTCGTTGAGGCTGGAAAAATCCTTCGTGAAGCAGGCTTCACTACACCCGATCATATCTTACAATGTTATGTTTTGGTAGGCTACAAAGGTGATACAATGGATAAAGCAATGAAACGACTGGGCGAGGCATGGATAGCCGGATTTTACCGTTCGCCATGCTATTTCGGGATGAACAGGGGAAATATTCTGCGGAATGGCGGCGTTTTCAAAGAGAATTTGCCAGTCCGAAAAAGTCCCGCCCGAATTGCATCAAATATTTCGGGAAATCTCAATTCAATGATTAACTCCCAGCCGGCTATATTCTGTATTTCGTCGATGAAAAGCCGGATTTTCCCTTCCGGTTTAAGACGCTCCCTATGAAGCTGCAAGAGCGCCTCCAAATCCTTCTCGATAAACTCCTTGTTGATACAAAGGATATTCCGAGGCTCGACGCCTTGTTCGATCAGACGATGTGCGATTTGCTGCAAAATATAGCTCTTACCGGATCGACGTTGCCCGACCAATACCTTCACCAGCTTATTACCGATATAATCGGCAATTTCATCCGTATAATGCTTTCGCAAATACCCCAAAACCGGAATATTGCCGTCCCAAAAATTATACTTTTCCAGCGCTGCGAATTTTTCGTCCATACTCTAAGATTTAACACAGAAATACATTTTTTTCAGGCACAAACGAAAATTTCGATAAATAATTTTTAATCGGGCGCACTGCGATTCGTAACGTTTCGGAACGGAATGTAACACCCCTACCGCAACCGTTTCGTAAAACGGGGATACCACTCGACATCCACGCCGGTCATCGACAGCCGCTCGTTAGCTGTCAAATGCAGTTTGAACCGCAAGAATTTGAACGACGTAGAGGTACGCCGAAACCGTGCGTCCATATCGCTGACACGACACCAAACGTCGCGCAAGGTTATCCATGTACGGCAGTCGTTCGCCCCTTCGGCGATCACATGCACGAAACAGTCCTGCGACATGATGCGCACGACGGCTGTTTCGAGACGCTTGAAATCGGTCGTTCCGAATTTCAAGGGGCGCGTTACGATGCGGCAATCGACGGAACAGGACATCGTTTCGTCGCCAAATAAGGCGATCGCGCTGCACATGACAATCTGTCCGTTATTAAGTATCCGTCCGTCCATATCGCGCGACGACCACAGGCCGGAGGCCAGCGAATAGACATAGGCATACGGATATTCAGGGTTATAGACGACCAAATCCCCGTATTTGAACCGAAAGCAGATCTGCGCCGTTTTCAAATATTCGGTCAGCTCTCCGGCGTATCGCTCGATCTGTCGGGAAATAAGCTGCGAAGAACGTCCTCGGAGGCTATGTACGCCCCGTGAAGTGATATAAAAGACCGTTTCCAACGCCGTGCAGGTGTTCGGGTTGATAATCTAATCGTGATTGACGGGCAGAATATTGGAGTAGAGAACCTCGCCTGTTCCGCTTTCCAGCGACCACACGCCCCGATCCGTAAAGACATAGAGCGGGAAAGCGCCGAAACGGGTTGCGGAAAGCTCGTCCACGACCGTCGCTATGGCGATGATCCGCTCCTCGCTTACTCCGAAACGGTACGAATTGGCAAAAGGCAGGGAAAACATATTGTTCGTCGCGGATGCCTGTACGCGGTTCGTCTCGATATAGGTATCGTCGTCGTCCGTCTGTTCATATTCTACTGAGGATCGGGACATTCTAAGACAGGGGTATTTCGCATTGCCGGATGGAGTGCCGATGGCATAAGCATAATTATTACCCTCGCAGGCATCGAGTTTGACATTCAGCAGACATTTTCCGCCGTAAGAGCCGGGGTCATCGACCGTAACGGCAAACTGCACGGCCCGATAATCGGGATATGATGCAACCCTGCGGATTTTCGTCGGACGGAACGCGGCCACCGAACGACAAACCTGCTTGCGGGTATTGTCTATATCCAATCGACAAATCAATTTCGTCGTCATCCCCTCTTCCGTCTCTCCTAAACAGAAGCGGGAATAACCGGCAAAGAGGCGGGTACGGATATTTCCCTTGTGTAACCGCCCGTTATATTCATAGTAACACCCGGCAACCTGCGTGTGGAGCGACTGCGTAGGCTCGAAAACCGGCTGGCTCTCCGCATTTTTCAGAAGTGTATAGGTGAGTTTCTCTTTATGGCAGTTTTCGACAAAATCCCGAATCTTGATCTCCTTGATCCGGTATAACGGCTCTTGCAATAAATCCACATCCTTTGTAAACAGTTTTCTGAAATCCGCTGTCCACGTATAGCTATTATCATCCCCGCTTCCCCGATCCGACAGGCTCCATTTGCCATTCCACGTCTGCTCGAAATCGTAAATAGGGATAATACGGGTAGAGTAAATTGCGACGCTCTCGATGATGCGCGTATCTATCCCTTCCGGAATATTGATAACGATTTCCGGCAGGATATAAAAATTATTGGTGCAGGTCGTGTGTTTGTATTTCGTCCCGATGAAAACCCCGTATCTGATACTCTCCGGGACTTTCGACGGCATTCCGTCCGCCACATAATCGACATACTCCCCGTCCTCGCTTTCCCCGCCGTCCGAGGCGAAAATCTCCAATTCGGAATTGGCGACCGTAGAACCGTCCACCATGCGATAGGCGACCATTACGGCTATGGCTCCGAGCCAATATTCGCCATCGACCGCAGGCAGCAACAAGGTTTTGTTTTTCTTATCGGTGATACGAGTAAAGAAATACCCGCCGTCCGGTGCGATACTATCCACACGTGCCAAGTCATCGCCGGCGATATAATCATACGTGGTACTCCCTAAACTATGATGTATCGCTGCGTAAAAATCGGTCTTGAACCGCGATCTGTTTTCTTTCGATTCGCTTATATCCGGCGGTTCCGGCATATTGAAAGCGACATATTCGCTACCGTAGAGGACGTAATACAACTCCCGACCGTCGGTAATAAACACCAAGACATTCCCGAACGAAAAAGTCTGCCGCAGTTCCGACACCCCGCGCATAAGTATCTGCGTCGATAACAGCCGACCGCCGGAAACGCGCACCTCGTGAATCGTGCCGCTTTCGTCCGAGGCGATATAGAGGTCATCGGCCGTCGCGGGATGTTTATACAACAGCGTAAAACCTCCGAAATCGGTTATTTCCGCCACCTGCCGGAAAGTTTCCACGTTCCGCCATGCCCCCGCGTCATATCGTAGGTTGTGCAGGGTTTCGCAACAGCCGTCCTGCACCGTCAAATCATTTTCCGCACGGTTAATTCCCGCTATCGGAATCGTCTGTCTCTATCGTTCCATGCTCTTGTATGTAATAGTTGTGATTGATTTCGTTGTGAATACGCTGGTTCAACACCATGAACAGGTCGTTCGGTTCGGATTGTCGCTTTTCGGCCCCGCTGCTCATATCGTACAACGTTTTGCAGGCGGCGATCAAATTCTTATCGGACATGGCCCTACGCAGCTTTACATCCGACAACCGCGCCCATAATTCGGCAATAGCCGCATCCCGTGCCTTAATGACCCGTTCAAGATAGTCGCCTGTCAGCTCGTTGCGAACGATCTTCGTCTCGACCTCTTGCCTTAAATCCTCGACCGATGCCCGCAGCACTTGTTGCTGCTGCTCGCCGAGAGCCTCCCACAAACGCTTTACACGCATGGGACTGATACCGTATTCGGAGGCTACGGCCCGCAGACTTCCCGTCTGCGCGTATCTCACGCAGACTGCGTTTTTTTCGTCGTCTTGAAGGGTCTTTCGAGGCATTAAGTATCTGATTTATTGATATATTCCGATCAAAAATAAGGATATTTTCTCACCTGCGGCCGCTAATTTTACAAAGTGATAAAGATTAGACAATTATGTTTCCCGTTGCATTAGCCATAGGAGCCGGAATTTCGGCCCTCTCCTCCATCGCAGGCGGCGTCTCGGCCAATAAACGCCGCAAGAAGGCCGACCAGATGCTCGAAGACCGTCGGCGACGGCTCGACGAATGGTACCAATCGGAAATGAACCGACCGTACCTCGACCGCGCCGATTCGCGGGCGATGCTCAAACGTATTCGGGACTATAACGAGGATGAACTCAAAGCGCTCAACACAAAACGCCATCAAGAGCGGAGCGACGGATGAAGCGAAGGTCGCAGCCGCCAACAAACTCAATAAGAACTATTCGCAGGTCGTCGCCCAAATCGCCGGATTGGGCGAACAGCACAAAGACCAGATAAAACAACAATACCAAGCCCGCCTCGACAACCTCGACAATGCCCGCTACGAAGCCGAATCGGGTAAAATCAGCGGTATGCAAAACATGGTTAGCGGTGTAGGCGATGCGTTCGGGCAACTCGCCATGCTTTATGGCTTGGGAGGGTTCGGCAAATCGGGACTTGCCGGAATCACGGGCAACAATTAGCGATATGGAACCGCAAGAGCAACCGACAAAAGCGATTTTCTCCTTTGCGGATGAACTGCAACGGCGGCAACAGCGTGCCGAGGAACAGAAAGCCGTATGGGAGCAGAAACAGCAACGGGCCGCAGAACTATACCGCAGCGGCCAAAATCCGATTCTCGCCTACATCGAGACGATGAAACCGGAAGCCGATCCCGCACGCACCAAACGCGCCGAAACAGCGGCAAAGATCACCGCATGGAGCAATATGCTTACGGCCCTCGGTACGGGAATCGTCGGTATGGCAACGGAAGGTTATGTGCCGAAAACCGGTACCGATGCTCCGCTGCGGATGCTCGGCCGGATCAATGAGTGGGAGAAATTATACGACAGTCAGAACCGCGAATACCGACAACTGAAACTCCGCGCCCTCTTGGGACAGCAGGAAGGCGAGCAGCAGGCCGCGAACATGGAAGCCTCGGCCGCCGGCCAAGCCTATAACCTCGCGCAGAAACAATACGACGCTTTACTGGGAAATGTATGGAAAGCCAGACAGGAAAGGCAAAAACGCACCGACGATCTCCGCGATAAGAAAGAAATCGAAAAAATACGGGGTGAAAACAACCTCAAAGTGGCCCGTACACGAGCCGTAGCGTCGGCTTCAACCGCCAGCACACGTGCATCCGCAGCGGCCAACAAACCGGCCGTGCAATTTCTCGACCGCGACGAAAAGACCGTCGTAAACCTTTCGCCGGCACAGGAAAGTCTGCTTTACGAAAAGGGCCGCGATATGGGTATTATTCCCGAAGACGGAACCCCGACCAAGAAACCGGCCTACACAGGCGAAAAAGTTCCGCAGTTCTCGTATGGCAAACTCAAACCGGCGCAGAAAGCACAACTTTTACGCACTGTTTATCTGAAACTTACAGGCGAACAAGAGCCATCGAAACCGCCCGTCGATTTGGGTCTGCTATTCCGACAACCCAAACGCTATGTTACCGGCCCTTACTCGACCGAAGCGCTGAATCTGCTCGAAACAGAACAGGCCGAACAGATGCGCGAGGCCGGTTTCTCCGACCGACAAATCATGGACTACTATCTGAATTATGAATAACTCACTTCCCGACCTCACTCCCGAACAGCTTCGGCAGCTCAATGCCATATCCGGCCTGCAAAAGACCCGCAGACGTGGAGCCGACGCCTCGGTACCATCCGCTCTGGCTGACGAATCCGAATCGGCCGAAGCTCCCGATACGTCTGCATCGTATGCACTTCCGAAACCGGTTCCGAACATGTCCGAAGAGGATTACGAGCGGCAAATTAAAGAGGGTCTTGCCGAACATATCGGAGCGATCTACGATCGTGCCCGCCAGCGTGCCGATGCCCGACGACGGGAAACGCTGGCGCTCGTGGATAAAGGTACGGAAAACGCCTCCTTATGGCAGCAGGCATGGGCTTCTTATGCAAAATCGCAAATGTTACGCAGCCCCTCGGCTCTCGGCGGCGAAGATACGCAACTCATGCAGGCCGCAGAGCGGGCCTTGAAAATCCTCAATCAAAAAACCGAAAAGGACAAGCAGGCAGGGGATACCGCATCGGGACTTGCACGTGAAATTTTCGACTGGCAGACGTTGGCGGACTTTGCCTCGCTCGGAACCCGCGAGCTGGCCGAAAATGTCGTAACGACACGGGCGCTGAAAAAGGCAGCCCGAGGCGAACGGCTGACCCCGACCGAAAAAGATATAGTCGAATTGTTCCGCACGTCAGGGTTAATAAACGAGTATATCGCCCGGCGAGGCGGCCCTACCACCGGCGCGAAAGTCGGCAGCGGCGTCGCGGCATCGCTGCCCTACATGGCCGGCTTCGCCACGACGAGCGGGTTAGGCAGTGGAGCCGCAAAAACCGTCGGACGCGCCCTTATCAAGAAAGAGGCGAAAAGTCTTGCAGGGCGGGGTCTGCGTAAATTGGGTGAATATACCGTCAGCGCAGCCGCTATGACGCCTTTACAGGCCGGAACCCATACGAACTATCAACAACGGGCGCAACAACAATACGAGGTCAAAGACGACGGCGAGGTTATAGAACATCCCTTACCGAAATACGAACTCATGTATAAAGCCGCCGCCGATTCATTTACGGACGTATTCACAGAACACATCGGCGGAGAACTCGGTAAGGGCGTACAGAAAGTACTGAAATGGCCCGTCGAGCAGCTCGGCCGGCGTATGGGCGTAAAACTGTCGTTCGACAAGCTATTGCCGGGATATTCTCGGAGCAGGTATCTTACCGACTTCCGCAATCGAACCCTATGGAACGGCCCGGTCGATGAATGGCTGGAAGAGGTCGCCGGAGGCATCATGTCGCCCCTTCTGACCGGAGAGCACGAACAATGGCGGGAGAATCTTTCGGGTGAAAACCTCTGGACGACGTTTCTCACCACGTCGCTCATGGGGGCGGGTTTTTCGGCGCTGGAACTTCCGAGTGTCGCAGCATACGTCCACAAAACGCACGTCCTGCAAACGGAGGAGAAGAAAGCGCTCGCCAAAATCGAAAATGAAGAACTGCGCAAACAGGTTTTCGAAGCGATGCACAAGCCGACGATGGCTCAGCAGTCGCAGGCGATGGCTGCAATCGACTGGCAGGCAACCGGCATCGGGAAAATGGACGCCGCACACGCGGCCGACTATGCCCGCTTCCGTCTCCAACGACAGATTCTCGACGGCATGGAGACGGGCGACGCCGAGGGCGAAGCGCTCCGCACCGCCGTACAAACCGCCGAGCGGTGGGCCTACAAAGGACTTGACGGCAAAACGGCGACCGAAGAAATCATAACGGCCCGGCGTGCGGACGGGAAAACCTACGTCGTACTTTCGGGCGACATCGACGAAGCGGCTACGGACGGGACTTTATTCGTCCTCGACCTCGAAACCGACCAGCCCGTACAGATCGACCGGGCGGAACTCGAACATATCGAACGAACGCCGCTGGCGGAATTTTCGGCACAACAGGCTCAAATCATCGAACAGCAGGCCGAAGCCGAGAATCGGGCCAAGCAGGAACAATACGACATGGAAACCGGCACTGAGACGGGCATTGCTTCGGAGGAGGTCGCACGGATCGTTACACCCGAAGCCGTACAATATGCCAACGGCGACGAAGTAATCACCGCAGACGGCGTACAAGGACGCATCACAGGGAAACAAGGCGGCAATTACGTCGTACAGTTGGATACCGGACAATTCGTCCTTACACCGTCCCATGCGCTCACCCCGAAATCCGAGGCGACACCACCACCGACCGAAACGACCACCGCCATCGCACCTGCGTAGCACAATGAAGCCACGGATACCGACACGACGAACAATGAACCGATCGCCCGGCAACTCGCCGAAGCGATTCGGGCAGCCGTAGGAGAGCAGGATGCACAACGAATCATACAACGTATGCTCGACGGGGCGGCCGACGTCGGACAACAGCAAATGTATTCGGACGCCTTGCAGTTTTTACAGCAGCACGCCCCTGCAACGGTTCCCGTCGAAGAACGTCCTACACCGGTTTCGGCCGTACCTTCCCCTGCGGCTCCCGCCCGCATAGAAATACCCAAAATCCGCAAAGAGCGAACGACGCCCTATGCCAAACCTGCGGCCGAATTAGGTGATTTCGTATCTATTGAGGACGTGATTCTACGCGATATTGCCAGCGGGTTGAAATTCACATGGAAAGACAACGGAAACCGACGGGGATTGGCCCATGAGCTCGGATTTACAGGGAAAGAAAACGAACGCCGCTCGCGGTTCAGCATCCTATCTTCGGACGGTATCACCCCCGAACAATACGCCGAGCGGCTTTATTTCCAATACGGCAACGGGAATACGGAGCAGGCGCATTGGGACATGGACGACTTGACGATCAAAGATACCGTGCTGGATGTACTTTCTCGGATACATTCACCCCGACAAGCATACAAGGCCGCTGTAACGCTGCATAACGGAGAGCAGCAGCCATACGACAATATGGACGACGAGGACTATACCCGAATGCAGGAGTATGAAGCCGAACAAGAGCGCGTCCGCACAGAATTATTATATGATGACGCCTTCGCACAATGGGTCGGACAGACGTCGCAGGATCAATGGGCAGAAATAGATAATTTATTCATCGAGGATGCTTCCGAATCTTCAAAAAACACTAACTTTGGAGCGACAGAGACAGCACCTCTCAATCCAGAAAATTATGACGACGAAACCGAAACCGGAAACGGGATTGACACCTCAGCGTTTGGAACGAATGGCAACGATCGTAGCGAGACTGTCGATGGAGAACAACGTAACGCCGCAGCAGGTGATGATGCGTATCTCGGACAACAGGGCGGCGGGTCGGCCGCAGTTCGACATGGAGGCGGACTGGATGCAATATCCGGCCCCCTCACCGACGACGAACGACGAATAGCGTCCGAGACCGCCGCCGAGGTCGAAGCCCAACTCGACCAATACAGGGCCGAACTACACACGCTTCGCACCCGCTATGCCGCCAAAAAGCGCAATATCGGAACCGCCTACGAAGAGGACAATCAAGCGACATTGTTCGAGCTGTCGCACAAGTCCTCCGATGGCGATCTGTTCGATGCGCCGCGCGATTTCTCCGACCGTAATCTCAACGACATTTTAGCACCTCTGCAAGCGGAAATAGGCCGTTTGCAGGAACGTATTGCCCGTATCGAAGCCTCGAAAAGCAAAGTTATTGCCGAGGCGGTGGAGGCTTATCGTGCACAGGGGACTTTACCGCTCCGAGAAGAACGGCAAAAGGAAATCCCGCAAAACAGCACGTCCGCTGAGGACACGTTCCCACCTGCAATTACCCAAGAATACAATAGATACCTGTATTATACCGTCGCGTCGTTCCCCGACAAGATTCTCAGCGTACTGAACAATGACCTTATAAAAGCCGGATTCGTCCGCGATGTGCGACGGTTGGCCAAGAAAGACGCTCGCGCCGCAATCAAATTGGTCGCGGAAGCCAACGCTGCGGCTCAAAAATATGCGGGCAAACCGATCCTTACGCCTCGCCACAGCATCCATGCGGAGCTGGCAGCTCTTGCCGAAAGTCAGCATCGAACGAAAACCGCGACATCCGACACATCGGTCGAAACCGGACTTTTCAGCCCTACGGAACAAACCCACCACTCCAAGACCGGCGCTACTCTCTACTCTGTCAGATTGGCAGAACGGATCGAACGAGACGCATTTCAAAGTTTGAAAAAGAGGGCCAAAGAACACGGCGGATATTACAGCTCCTTCACTCGCAGTTTTCTGTTCGACACCCCGGAAGACGCCGAGGCATTTCGGGGGACAGCACCAACATCCGACACCACCCGCCCGACATCAGAAGAACCGCCCGCCAGCCGACATCCGCTGTTCGATAAAGCGGCATTGGCTCCGGTAGATTCATACCCTCCGAAGGCATATAATATGTACCGTTTTTATTCGGCAAGGGCCCGTGAGGGACTGGGATATAAAAAACGAAGTATCGTTCAAAATAACGAAGCCCGCGAACGATTCATCGACCATATCCGCAAATTGGCCGAACAAAGTGCAGACGCCGCTATCCGGTTAGTGGTGGAAATCAATAAGGCAGCAGAACAAGAGGAAGGGAAACCCGTATTTCCACCCCAACACAGCATCTATGCGGAATTAGAGGAGGTACACGCCCGACAGATAGTGGAAAAACAACAGTCGAAAACAGCCGACGATTCCGCTTCATCGGCCGGCACAGCGCCCGAATACGGGGCGCAGAACAAATTGGTAACGACCGAGCAATACGAGGAACTGAAACGACGGATGCGCGAGAAACTCGGACAGCTCAATGCCGGTTTCGACCCCGAAATACTCTCCATAGGTGCGCAAATGGCCGCTTACCATGTTGAGGCCGGAGCGCGTCGATTCGCCGACTTCTCCCGCCGGATGATCGCCGATCTGGGCGACGTGATCCGCCCCTATCTGAAACCTATTTACACCGCCGCCCGCCAAATGCCCGGCATGGAGGAATATGCCGTGCAAATGGATAGCTACGAGCAGGTGGAGGCGTTCGACATGGCCGATCTCGACAAGGCCGAGAAAATATCCCAGCCGACAGGAATGGGAGCACAATACCAATTGGCAGGAATATACGACATAACGGGGGCTGTCGGGAAAGACACGGACGAGACAATCAATCTGCGTCCCGAAAAGAATTTCCGCAGAGATTTGGAGCGATTCAGCCGTACTTTGGCCGATGAATTGGGCTGGGAGCATAAAACGGATCGCAAGGGTAAAATCATCTTTGCCCAGACCAATATAGCACCGGCCGGTGGCAACGGTTCGTTTACACTTTGGGCACCCGAAACGGATTTGGGTATCTATGTCAGTGTACCCGTCTCACCGCAAAGTTACAATGACCGCGATGGATACTCGCATGACTTGCAGATAACGGATGTCATGGGTTTCGGGGAGCCGATATTATGGCGGCTCCGAAACAAAGAACAAACCTTTTTACCCAATGGACATAATCGTTATGCCACGGCAGATATTACCGTCGGCGAGCTGGCCGAACTTGTAAAAAAGAAATTAAATGCGTATCTTCGTGTAAATTCGGTCGAAACATCCAGCCGCGAACTACAAAACAACCTAAATTCATACAATGATGGACGACGAGAAGACAGTAACGACGGAAATCATTTCCCTCATGGAGACGGAAGCCGCAAAGACGGCGCTTTGGGAACTGGCGTTCTATCAGCCGAGAAGCCTGTTACAACAGTATCGGGAGAATCCGGCGGAATTACTCGATTCGATAGACCAGACCGTAACACGGGCGATGCGGTGGCGACAGGCAGCACTCGAACGGGACGAAGACCCGGTAGTAGTGGACGAGTATTACTATCAACTTCTCCGGCCGTGTTATTGCCCGGAGGAGCCGGAGCAAATACCGATCAGCGAGAAAATGATGCGGGAGATTATCGCAACGTTGAAAAAAGTGGAAAAAACGAACGGGCGAAAAAAGACAAAAACCATGTAATCGAACGAGGACACGACCTTGCTCCGAGAGGCGAGGTTGGCAAGATCAAAGCCAACCTCGCCGCAATCCGGCTCATTAAAGAAATCGAAGCCGAAGGCCGCGAAGCCACCTCGGAAGAAAAAGCTGTATTGAAGCAATTCTTCGGCTGGGGCGGTCTTTCGGCAATCTTCAAAATAGCCCATCCCTACCACAACGAACTGCGCGAACTACTGACAGCCGATGAATACGAAGCGGCTCGCGCATCCACGACCACCGCATTTTATACTCCACCCGAAGTCATATCGTCGATATGGGATATGGTGGAACGCCTCGGATTCGACGGTGGCCGCATCCTCGAACCATCGGCCGGCATCGGACATTTTTTCGGCCTGATGCCTCTTTCGATACGGTCAAAATCGGATTTGACGGGAATCGAACTCGACGATCTGTCCGGCCACATCCTCCGTGCGCTCTATCCCGAAGCTCATATCCGCATCGAAGGTTTCGAGCAGCAGCGCATCCCTAACAACAGCTATTCGCTGGTGATAACCAACGTTCCATTCGGAACGTTCAAAGTACACGATACGTTCGACCGCGATTTATCCTCACGTTTCGAGATTCACGACTATTTCATTGCCAAAAGCATTCGCAAACTTAAACCCGGAGGATTGGGCGTATTCATTACCTCGACAGCAACGCTCGATCGGAGTGCAAATTTACGGAATTGGGTCGTAAACGACGGTAATGCCGACTTCATCGGGGCAGTACGTCTGAATACCGGCACATTCAAAAATACGGCCGGCACCGAAACCTCGGCCGACATCATCATCGTCCGCAAACGCGACGAAGCAGGGCCGGCACCCTATGCCGCAAATATGCAATCGACAATAACTGAGCGCGAGGCACCCTACGAACGAATCGTTAAACTGCCAAACGGAAAGATAAAGACCGAAGCGGCAACGGCACGCATGAACTATAATAAGTATTTCCACGACAATCCGCAGTTCATGGCCGGCCAGATGCGCTTCGGATTCGAAAGCGGCGTGGAAATACGCCCCACGGAACAACGCTGCGTCCCCACAAGCGACATAGACCAGTCCCGCACGCTCGACAGTTTCATATCCGCACTCCCCAAAAATATCTACACATCGGCCCCTGCACCCGCAATGGAGCGAATACCGCAAGCGGTCGAGGCCCCTAACAGTACGAAAGAGGGAGGACTTACGATCATCAACGGAAAGCCCTATATCGTGCGGTTCGGACAAGCCGTACCCGCCGAATGGAACTCGTTGAAAATCCGCAACCGCAGTAAAGTCGAAGCGTTAGGCGACTACCTGCGGCTGAAAAGTGCGATCACAGAACTGCTCGATGCCGAACGCAATGATCTGCCGAACATCGAGCAACTACGAGCCGAGCTTAACGATGCCTATGCGACCTTCACCCGTCGTTACGGAACATTATCAAGAAACGCGCGTATTTCATTCCTGCGCGACGACGTGGATTTTCCCTCCATTGCAGCTATCGAAAACGACAAGGAAATCGTAACTCCCGACGGAAAGAAACGACATGACATCCAAAGGTCGGACATCTTCTTTCGCCGAATGCTGGAACCGACACGCGAACTGAAAGCCGATACGCCGAAAGACGCGATTGCCGTCTCGCTCTATCGCTACGGACGGCTCGATATGCCCTACATCGCAGAATTGCTTCATATACCGCAGGAGGAGACAGAAAAAGAACTGCTTGCACAGGAACTTATCTATGTCAATCCGGTAACGGGTCTTTATGAGGAGCGCAACGAATACCTTTCGGGAAATGTCCGCGAGAAACTCGAACAGGCTGAACAAGCCAACGAAAACGGACTATTCGATGCCAACATCCGTGCATTGACAAAAATTATCCCGATGGACATTCCGTTACCGTTGATTAAAATATCGCTCGGCAGCACATGGATACCCACCGCACTATATGAACAGTTTTTCAATGAGACGTTCAACGTAACAGCTCATATCACCAAAACATCAGCCAACAAGTATATCGCCAGAATCTCGAACGAAGGGAATACGGTCGATACCAGTATGGGGATTCCGCAAGCGCCGGGGAGCAAACTCGCACTCGACCGGATGAACAAGACGCAGACCTACATCAGTCGCAGCGAATACGACCCTTTGGCTCAAAAAGAAAAGCGTGTCAAAGACCCCGAAGCGATGGCGCAGGCCGCCATGAAACAGACCGAGCTGGAAGAACGATTCGAACAATGGATCAAAGGACAAGATAAAACAACGACCGATAAGCTCGTCGAAATATATAACAGAACCTTCAATAGCACCGTCGAAAGACAGATCGACGTTTCAACGTTCGACTATTTTCCGAATGCCGTACACACAAAGAAACCGCGCGAGCATCAGAAAATCGGTGTCATGCGAGGTCTGCAAGGTGCAACGCTGCTGGCACACGAAGTCGGCACGGGCAAAACCCTGACCCTCATAACTACGGCAATGGAGATGCGCCGGCTCGGTATCGCCCAGAAGCCGTGCATCGTCGTGCAGCGCTCGACATTCAACCAATTCGCCTCCGAAATAAAATCCCTCTATCCGGCCGCCCGTGTCCTCGTTCCATCCGAAAAAGACCTCACGGCATCGCAGCGGCAGGAATTATTCGCAAAGATCGCCTATAACGATTGGGATATTGTCGTACTCTATCACAGCTATCTGGATGCCATACCGGATGCCCCGGAGCGTGTCAATGAATATATCGACGCGCTGATCGCAGAGAAGCTGCAACAGCTCGAAGAAATCGAAGTCAACTCTCCGGACAATGCCAAACGGCAGGCTTATGCAATTAAGAAACAGATCGAGGGACTGGAAAACAAGAAAATAACGGATAAAACAGTCAAAGAGGAAGAAAAACTCAAAACACAGGCCCGTACTCGTGCATTACGCCTGCTCGACCGCCGCACGGACGAAACGATGACCTTCGAGCAATTAGGAATCGACGCCTTGCTGGTGGACGAGGCACATGCCTACAAGAAACTCGGTTTTACCACCAACCTGCAAAATATCAAAGGCATAGACCCTGCGGCATCGCAACGGGCGCAAAGCATGAGGTTGAAAACCTCTTACATTCTGGCAAATAAACAGAACAAAAACGTCGTATTCGCCACCGGAACACCCATATCCTATACAATGGCCGAGATGTGGACGTTCCTACGCTATCTGCTGCCCAAACACGAACTCGAACAATACGAAATTGCCGATTTCGATTCTTTTGCAAACAATTTCGGAAATATCGAGGAATCGGCCGAGTTTGCCACAAACGGCAAGTTCCGCGTAGTCGAACGCTTCGCCAGTTACTCCAACGTGCCGGAGCTGCTGGTAATCTGGAAGAAAGTCGCGCACACCTTGCGGCCATGCCCGTAATCGACGGGCGGTTCAAAGCCGTACTGTCGGACGTGATCGACATTCAGCGTTACATCAACCGGCTATTGACCCTTTTGGATTTCATCATCGGAGCTTCGGCAAAGGGACTGTTGATGGTACCGCAAGAGTGCATACCCGACGATATGGATATTCGGGATTTCGCACGCGAATACGTCAAAACGAACGGCGTTATCCTTATCAAAAAGGGAGCCTACGACAAACTTCCGAAGCAAATATCCATGAACGGCACCAATATCGGCGCATGGGAAATGTTCGCGCAGGAAATGAACATCATGCAGCAGATCAGCGGCCTGAGCGGAGCGGTACAGGGGCAGACGCCGCGAGCGAACACTCCGTCGAGCCTTTATGCCCAGCAAGCGCAGAACTCGATGATGAATTTCGTCGTGCTGTTCGAGAATTACAACATGTTCAGCGAGGAACGCGACGAAAAACTGCTTAAAGTCCTCATGCAATACTACACCACCCGCCGATACATCGGCACCAACGGCAAGGCCGTCGGTGCGCTGGCGAAATTCTACGAACCGGAAATGGCGCAGAAAATCGAGGATTTCAACCTCACGGCCGCAAAATCGAACGATACGCCCGTATTCCGGCAAATGACCGACGACCTATTGATGAAACTGCTCGAAAGCGGACGCATACCGCTCGAAATATTCCTCAATAATTGTTCGCTGCCGGGGGCCGACAAACTGCTCTCCGAGGTCAAGTCTTTCAACGAACAGGCCGCAGCCGGTCAAATCGACCCCGAAGCCCTTACGCAGTTGCAACAGGCGGCACAACAGAACGCCGACCCGCAAGCTATGGCCATGATGCAACAATATATGGACAAATGAATCCGATTTTTAGCATCATCAAATAAAGCACTATTTTTACTACATAGCTAACTAATGTTAGCTACAAAAATTTAAGGTGCGATGGCAACTATGATTATTAACATCAGCGACAACGGCGATATGAAAAAAATCGCGGAAGCTGTAAGTATGATAAAAGGCATTGAGAAAGTTGCGCTACAAGGCGAGCTCTTCGAGCGTATCCCCGATCTTCCCTATATCGAAGAAGAGTGCATCGCATCTGTTCGCAGATCAATGGAAGATCATCGGTCAAACGGAATAGTTTTCTCGATGGATGAAATGAGAATCAAGCATCCGAAAGCATGAAGATATTTGATAGGCCCCGAATATAACGGCAGTTATTTTAATAAGGGGCTGTCTAACAATAAAATGTTAGTCAGCCCCCTTTGGGTTTTTTCAGAGTTCATGCCGCAGCCATGAGATTTTGGTTAAGCGATAAAATGCGTTCCTTCGATGTGCGTTTATGTTCACAATGAGCATATCCATCTAATAAATCACCTTTTAATGTTATTAGCTTTCGTAAGTTGTGTGCGAGTGCTACGAGGCCGAATTCGACGTTTACTTTCTGTAATGACCTGAGGTGGAATCTCCGGAATATATGATTGGCTTTTATCTGTCCGAACACAGCTTCGGGTTCTATGGGTCTGATGGATCGGTGATAGATTCCCCGTTGAGATGTCAGCAGTTCACGGACTTTTTTCTTATATTCGTTCAGTCGGTAATTCACCCTTATGATTCTGTTCCCTTCGGCATTGTGGCACTCTTTGCGTAATGGACACTCGGTGCAGTCCGTCGCCTGATATAGTCTGGATATTGTTTCATATCCCAAATCGGTTTTGAGCTTTTGTATGGATATATGCACAAGTTTTCTTTGGGCCGGGCATGTATATTCGTCGTTTCGGGGATCGTATCTGAGATTGTGTTGTAAGAAGGGATTGTTGCGAAACTCCCGTGTCAGCTCCTTATGGAAATAATTGTACTTGACGTAAGGAATCATTCCGTTAGAAAACATGTACTCGTAGTTCTGCAGGCTTCCGTATCCGGCATCGGCGACGATCTCGCGGCTTTGCAGACCGTATTTCTTATGAAAAGATTCGAGAAAATCGATGAGCGTACCCGTATCCGTAGGTCTCTGAAAGATCCCGTAGTTTGTGATGAATTGATTCTCGGTAGCGATCTGCACGTTGTATCCGGGTTTTAGTTGCCCGTTGAGCATGGCATCCTCTTTCATGCGCATAAACGTGGCATCCGGATCGCTCTTGGCGTATGAATTACGCTCGCCCATGAGGGCGATATGGCGCTCATACTCTTTCATCTTGGGTAGAGACTTGCGCTCCACGTCTCTGACGGCTCGGCGTTGCTCTTTGGAGAGATTTTCCGTATCCATCCGCTCCTTGATACGCTCCACGCGGGATGCAAACTCTTCGCTCGAAAGCGTCTGCTCCGTATCCGGCTCGCGGTTCTCCTCGCAGATAACCTGCTCTATCTCCCGCAATACGGCATCGGTCTTTTCCCGCAGACGTTTGTCATACTTTTCCACAGAGCCCCGCCATACGAAACCGTATTTGTTCGCAGCCGATTCGAGCTTCGTACCATCGATATATTGTACTTCGAGCGATACGAAGCCCTCCTTGTGAAGCAACTCCACGACTTGACGGAACAAATCATCGAAGATACCCTTCAGGCGTTTGCCTCGAAAATAGTTGATCGTCCGAAAATCGGGCTTCGCACCGCCTGAAAGCCACATGTAGTGGATGTTCTCAGAGAGTTGTTGTGCTATGCGGCGCGACGAATAGATGTTGTTCAGGTAGGCATAAACCAGAATCTTGAGCATCTGACGAGGATGGAAACAGCTGTTACCGCCTCCGCGATAAGTATGAAGAATATCGTCTACATCCAGACAGTCGATAATGGCGTTAACCACTCGCACGCTATGCGTAAGAGGTATTAATTCGTCC
>NZ_FCNT01000099.1 GCF_900021155.1 Alistipes sp. CHKCI003 | reverse complement strand
GGGTGTGCCGTTTGCGTCTGCGGCGGCGAACCTCGAAGGTTGGGGCGGACCGCGGGCGGATGCCGCCCGGCGATGCGCCCGCGGTTATCGGCGGCGGCGTTCGAGCTCCCGGGCGATCGGTTCCATCCGGCGCTCGGTGAGCGGATAGCATGCGACCGCCAGCGCCGCCAGCATGCAGGCTGCGGCCGGGATCCAGCTCATCAGCATGCGAAGGCCCGTCAGCGCTTCGGGCGTCTGGAAGGCTCCTTCCTGCGTGTCGTAGCCGTAGGCGGCCAGCAGCCAGAGGATCAGCGCCGATCCGAAGGCGCCGCCGAACTTCTGAGCCATCGACGACGAGGAGAAGATCAGCCCCGTCGAACTGCGGCCGTGCTTCCGCTCCGAGTAGTCGGCCACGTCGGCATACATCGACCACAGCAGCGGGAAGGTCATGCCTGCCAGCGCCGAAATCACGATCTGCAAACCGAGCAGATACCATGCGCCCGCAGTTCCGTGTGGGGCGTAGCAGAATGCGGCGCTCAGCAGGGCCGAGCCGATCATCGCCCACAGGTAGGTCGCCTTCTTGCCCAGACGGCGCGAGACGGGGACCGCGAGCACCGTGCCCGCCATGTTCGCCGCTTCGCCCGCGGCGAGGAAGAGCCCCGCCGTGAGGCGCCAGCTGCCGCCGAGGGCGTTGTCCGTGCCGATGAAGTCCTTGAAATAGTAGGCCGCCGTACCGCCGCGGATCGAGTTGAACAGCAGGGCCGCGATCGCCGCGCCCAGCAGAATCCACCACGGGCCGTTCGTCAGGAGCGCTTTCACGTCGCGCAGGACGGAGCCTCCGGGGGCATTCGCGGCGGGTTTCACCCGTTCGCGCGTGAGGGCGTAGCAGGCGATGAAGAGCAGGGCGCAGAGCGTGCCGAGGACGAGGATCGTCGATCGCCACGCTGCGGGTTCGGTCTGCCCCATGTTGTCGCGGAAGAAGCGGCAGAGCGGTTCGAACAGCGCCAGAGCCACGAAACTGCCTCCGTAGGCGAAGAACATGCGGTAGGAGGAGAAGACGGTGCGCTCGCGCGAATCGTCCGTAACGACGCCGAGCATGGCCCCGTAGGGGACGTTGACGACCGTGTAGACGGTCATCATCGCGATGTAGGTGGCATAGGCCCAGACCAGCTTGGCGCCTTCGCTCCACGCGGGGGTGGTGAAGGTCAGCACCCCGGCCGCGGCGAACGGCACGGCGAACCAGAGCAGATAGGGGCGGTAGCGGCCCCGGCGCGACCGGGTGCGGTCGGCGACGATGCCCATCACGGGGTCCGAGACGGCGTCCCATAGTTTGGTAACGAGCAGCAGCAGAGCCGCATGTTCGAGGCTCAGACCGAAGACGTTGGAGTAGAAGAACGGGAGGTAGTACGAGAAGATTTTCCAGAACATCGACGACGACATGTCGCCCAGTCCGTAGCCTATTTTTTCGCTCAGTGCGGCCATGGTGCGTGGGTGGGCCGGGGCCCCGTTGCGTTATTTGCCGATGCGGTTCACTACCTGCCGGCACTCGCGCGTGCGCACGGCGGGCATATTCGGGTGTGCGGGCGACGCCGAGGCGGTCATGTTCTCCAGCCGCAGGTTGCGCACCTTCAGCGCGTCGACGGCGTAGGTGTGGTAGGGCCTATCGGCGCCGTCCCAGACGATCGAGCCCTGATTGAAGAAGACGTTCTCGGCGTTCTCGATGTAGAATGCGGGAACGTCGGCGGCGTAGAGTTCGCGTGCGGGGTCGACGTTGAGGCGCAGGTCGTAGTTGCCGCCCGCGACGGCTTCGAGGGCGCTGCGGCGCAGCTTGAATTCGAAATTGGTGAAGCAGACGTTCCGGATCTGGGTCTGCTCGTCGGCGATCATCACCACGGAGTTTTCTCCCACGCAGGTGATGTTGTTGAAGAAGATGTTGCGGATGACGCCAAGATGCTGTTTCTCGGGCACGAGCACCATCGCCGTCATGTGGATCGGCTCGCCGTGGCCCCACCAGTCGCCCGTGTGGAGACGGGTTTCGATGCGGATGTTCGTGAAGTTCATGTTCTCCAGCGAGCAGGAGTCGCTCACCG
The DNA here is from genome assembly GCF_900021155.1 of Alistipes sp. CHKCI003. Lineage (GTDB taxonomy): Bacteria > Bacteroidota > Bacteroidia > Bacteroidales > Rikenellaceae > Alistipes > Alistipes excrementavium. Next base: position 30,387 of record NZ_FCNT01000099.1, on the reverse strand, counting down.
AGATGTTGATGCCGCGGTTCGAATCGAAGATCGTGATGTTCGAGAAGTTGTAGTTCGACATGGGGTTCTGGTCGTGGCCGCCGATGCGGATGCCGCTCGACCGCGACTGGAAGATGCAGTTCGAGACGTTGATGTTGCTCGACGGCTTGCGGATGTCGCGGAAGCCCGGGTCGCCGTGGTGTTCGCCGTAGCCGGCCAGCACGAGGGCGTCGTCGCCGCACTTGAAGAAGCAGTCGGAGATGTTGACGTTGCTCGACGAGATGACGTCGGCGCCGTCGCTGTTGGGGATCAGGAGGTTGTTGTCGATCCTCAGACCGCGCATCTTCACGCCGTCGCAGTGGACCACGAGCAGACACCAGTAGGGCGAATCGACGCACTTGAAGTCTTCGAGCGACACGTCCGTGCACTGGCTGAAGACGATCATCTGGTGATAGCGCTCCTTCGGGTAGAGCGGACCGTCGCCCAGTCCTTCGGCGACCTTGCGGAAGTCGAGCCCCTGACGGGTGCGGAGCCGCTGTCCGTCGCCGATCGTCTTCGCCCGGCCGGGCTCCATGAACTCCATGCCCCGTCCGTCGATGAGGCCGTTGCCCGTGATCGAGACGTTGTGCGCCTGCTCGGTGTAGAAGATGCCGGCCAGCTCGCGGTTGTGGCGCTGGTACTGCGCGAGGTCGAGCGTGGCGCGCAGGACGGCGCCCGTCTGCATGCGGAATTCGACGTTCGAGCGCAGATTGAGCGTACCTGTGAGGTAGGTGCCTCGGGGGACGAGCACCACGCCGCCGCCTGCGGCGTGGCAGTCGTCGATGGCGCGTTGGATCGGGGCCGTGGCGAGCGTCGCACCGTCGGGTGCGGCGCCGTAGGCGGTGATGTCCCAGACCGAAGCCCGGGAGACGAGAGCGGCGAGGCAGAGCGTAATGGAAAGTACTAATCTCTTCATTTGGTGGTGTTGTTTTGAGTTTTTGCGGTTGCGGCCGAAGCCTGTGGCGGGACGTTTCGGTCGAGAAATCCCTTTCCCGCTGCAAAAATACCCTGTATATAGGTGCAAATATAGCATTATAATAACTCTTAATGATACTTATTCGTTAAGAATGTCTTTTTTTCGGTCGTCCGATCGGGCATATAAAAGGTCTCAAGATGCTATTATCACTGCCGAAAATGTTATTTGTGCAGGGATAATCGTATATTTGTCGATGTAAAAATAGTATCATACTATGTTATGAAAGTGTTGGCCGGACCTTTATCTTCCTTGTAATTTTGTCCGCAGAAAGCCGAACTTCGCATCGGGGGCGCACGGCATCCGGAAGAGGTGCATGCGAAGCCGAGAAACCTATACGGAATATGCGGGGTGCCGACATCCGACCGACTGAACTACTTAAACCACTATCTATGAAAAAAATCGGACTATTATTCGTTTTATGCCTGCTGTGCGCGGCTTCGGCTTCGGCCCAAGCCTTCCGCATCACGGGCCGCGTAACCGATGCCAACGACGGTTCGCCGCTGGTCGGCGCGACGGTGATGGTCGTAGGTACCGCGACGGCTACCAGCACCGATGCACAGGGCGCCTATGCGATTCAGGCTTCGAAGGGCGACGTGATCTCGTTCACGTACGTGGGCAAGGCCGCGCAGAAGATGCCCGTGAATGCCCGGACGGTGATCGACATCCGCATGGAGGACGACGCCAGTACGCTCAACGACGTGGTCGTCATCGGCTACGGTACGATGAAGAAGCGCGACCTGACCGGCGCCGTAACCTCCGTGAAGGGCGACAACCTCATCAAGGGAAACCCTGCGCTGAGCGTGAACAGCGCCTTGCAGGGCAAGGTCGCCGGCGTGCAGGTGCGCCAGAACGACGGCGCCCCGGGCGGAGGTCTGACCATTCAGGTGCGCGGCGCCAACTCGTTCAGCACCGACACCCAGCCGCTCTACGTCATCGACGGACTGCCCTACGGGGGCGGCAGCTCGGCGCCCGATACGGGCCTCTCGGGCACGGGGTCCGGTTCGAACCCGATGGCCAACATCAACCCCAACGACATCGAGTCGATCGAGGTGCTGAAGGATGCTTCGTCGACGGCGATCTACGGTTCGCGCGGTGCCAACGGCGTGGTGATCGTTACGACCAAAAGAGGGCGCGAGGGCAAGGGCAACATCACCTTCTCGTCGAATTTCAGCATTTCGAAGATCGCTAAAAAGATCGACGTGCTCGATCCCGTAACCTATGCCCGCTACATCAACGAGCAGACGCTCAATTCGAACCCCGACGCGCAGCTTCCCTACCGCGGCGAGTGGTACTACTCGTTCGACCAGAACGACAACCTGATCCAGAGTTCGGGCAAATATTCGCCCGCACCGGAGGACTTCCTGCGGCCGGGCGTCTATACCGACCGGTACGGAAATACGGACATCGTCGGATCGACCGACTGGCAGGACGCCATCTTCCAGACCGGTTTCACGCAGGAGTACAACCTCAGCATCGACGGCGGCGGCTCGAAAGGCGGCTATCTGCTCTCGTTCAACTACTCCGACCAGAAGGGCATCATCGTCGGGTCGGGCTATACGCGCTATGCCGTGCGTTCGAATCTCTGGCGCAAACTCTACAACTGGCTCGAAGCCGGACTGAACGTCAACTACACCAATTCGGTAACCAACTTCGTCAACTCCTCGACCTCGGGCGGCGACGGCGTGATCTACTCGGCGCTGGTCTTCCCGCCCACTTACGACGCTTCGATCAACACCAAGGAGGACAACGAACTGAACTGGCTGGCGGCCAATCCGTATGTCTATGTCCGCGAGGCGTTCGATGAATACCGCGCCAACAACGTCTATCTCTCGTCCTACGTCGAGGCGAACCTCTGGAAGGGGCTCAAGCTGCGCGAGAACATCGGCTTCAGCTATTCGGGCAACGATCGCAACATGTATTACAACCGTCTCACGCGGCAGGGCTACGCACCCACCAACGGCGTGGCCGGACAGGGCCAGAGCTGGTCGCAGGGCTTCACCTCCGAGACGCTGCTCTCCTACAACCGGACCTTCGGCGGCGACCATACGGTCGACGCCGTGGTGGGCATTACGTTCGAGGAGTCGAACTGGAAGTACAACAACCAGTCGGCCTACGACTTTCCGTCGGACATGACGCTCATGTGGGACATGAGCGCCGGTCTGAAAACCTATCCCCTCAAGTCGGGCCGCGGCAAGAAACGCATGCAGTCGAATCTGGCCCGTTTCAACTATTCGTACAAGGGCAAGTACATGGCCACCGTGTCGTACCGCGCCGACGGTTCGAGCGTCTTCGTCGAGGGCAACAAGTACGCGCACTTCTTCTCGGGGGCCCTCGCATGGCGTCTGTCGGCCGAGCCGTGGATCGAGCGTCTCGGCGTGTTCGACGATCTGAAGCTGCGTCTGAGCTACGGCCAGACGGGCAATCAGGGCATCGACACCTATGCGACGCTTCCTGCCATGTCGGTGTCGAGCTATCCGCTGGGCGGTTCGCTCGTCCCGGGTTTCGCGGAGCAGACGTGGAAAGGCCCCATCAACAGGGATCTGAAGTGGGAGACCACCGACCAGTTCGATGCGGGTCTCGATATCTCGCTGGCCGAAGGCAAGGTCAACTTCGTCATAGACTATTATTATAAACGCACCGACGACCTGTTGCAGCGCGTAACGATCGAGTCGAACTCGGGGTATACGTCGATGGCCGCCAACATCGGCCACGTAACCAACGAAGGTCTCGAAATCTCGGGCGTGTTCCATCCTTTCGCCCGCAAGGACTTCGGCTGGGAGATCGACGCCAACATCTCGTTCAACCGCAACGAAATCGGCGGTCTGGCCGGCGACCAGTACGCCAGCAGCTTCATCAACAACATCCAGAACATCTTCGTGCAGCGCAACGGCTGTCCGATCGGCACGATCGTAGGTTTCGTCGAGGACGGTTTCTACGACAACCTCGCCGAAGTGCGCGCCGACCCGCAGTATGCCAACGTGTCGGATGCCGACGCGAAGGCCATGATCGGCGAGATCAAGTACCGCGACTACACGGGCGACGGACAGATCACCGATGCCGACAAGCGCGTGATCGGCGACACGAACCCCGACTTCATCTACGGAATCACCAATACGTTCCGCTACAAGAACTTCACCCTGAGCTTCTTCCTGCAAGGCACCTACGGCAACGACATCGTCAACGCCAATACGATCGCCAACTCCACGAGCGCCTCGATGACCGGCATCGCCAACATCACGCGCGAGCAGTACGACACGCGCTGGACGCCCGAGAACGCCTCCGGCGCCAAGTGGCCCAAGGCCATCGCCGCGGGCTACAAGCGCGAATGGAAATTCACGGACCGCTACATCGAGGACGGCTCCTATCTGCGGATGAAGAACATCAGTCTGGGCTATACGTTCTTCCCCAAGTGGCGGGGCATCAAGTCGCTCAACGTCTACGCCAGCGTGCAGAACGCATTCACCATCACGGGTTACAGCTGGTACGATCCCGACGTCAATGCCTTCGGCGGCGACGTAACCCGTCAGGGCGTGGACCTCTACTCCTATCCCAGCAGCCGCGTCTGGTCGTTCGGTCTGAAGCTGACTTTCTAACGTAAACCAAGTACTGAAATGAAAACGAATCCCATAAAACGAATTTTCGCGGCGCTCGCCGCAGGCGCGGTGTTCGCCGCCGCATTCACTTCCTGCGAGAAGTGGCTGGAGGAGGAGTCCTTCGACTTCACGCAGCCCGACGACATCGAGGACTCGGATGCGGGTGCCACGCAGTGGCTCATCGGCACTTACAGCAAGTTGGGCGACAATTTGTTCAACAGCAATACGTTCCCGATGGTCTGGATCTACGACGAAGACTATCTGACGGGGCCCGACTGGGCTTTCGGCAACATCGGTGCCGGCAACTTCCAGAACAACGGCTACATCAACGGCATGTGGGAAGGGCTCTACAACCTGATCCATCGTTGCAACTACGCCGCTTACGAAGTCGGCCGGATGCAGCACGTGGACGACCGGCTGCGGACAGCCATCTACGGCGAGATGAAGTTCCTCAAGGCGTGGAGCTATTTCCAGCTCGTGCGGGCGTTCGGTCCCGTGCCTTTGCGCAAGGAGTCGATCAGCGAAACGGGCGACCGCAACGTGCCGCGCAGTTCGGTCGGCGAGGTCTATGCCTACATCATCGAACTGCTGGAGGATGCGCAGACCGAGTGCTACAAGAATACGGACAAGGATTTCGTGCAGGGCCGCGTGTCGGCCGGCACGGCTGCCGGCCTGCTGGCCAAGGTCTATGCCACGATCGCTTCGGGCGCCATGCCCGAGGGGACGCGCATCTGGGTGCGCGGCGGCAAACCGTGGAGCGGCGAAGGCACGGACAAAGCCTATACGGACCCGCAGAAAATCGAATATCGGAAACAGCGTCTTGCGGGCTACGAGGAGTTCGATCCCCAGACGTACTGGGAGCTGGCCTACAAAAAGGCCGGGCAGGTGATGAGCGGCGAATACGGCGCCTATGAGCTCGTGCCTTACGACCGGCTTTGGAAACGCTCCGAGCGTTACAACGGCGAATACATGTGGAACTACGACGGTTTCGCCTCGGACAAACGCTACTGCGAGTACTTCTCCTACCACATCTGCGGCATCGAGAACAGCAGCGGACTCATAGCGGACGGCATGTGGTACGGCGGCCGCGACCACTGGTACAAGATGGTCGAGAGCAAGGATCTGCGCGTTGCGGAAGGTATCCGCCACCGCTGGCAGCGCACGTGGGACCTCACCTTCGCGCAGTACTATCCCAATACGCAGGAGTGGAACCGGAAGGTCGAGAACAAGGAGCCGCCCTTCGACGACGGGCTCTCGTATGCCTGCCCGCAGTTCGACACCTACTATCTGGCCTATCCGACCAAGTATGCGGACCGCACCGACCGCACCGTGCAGGAGGGCGATTCGTTCTGGCCGCTGCTCCGCTATGCCGACGTGGTGCTGATCTACGCCGAGGCGTATGCCGAGGCCGTGGGCACGACGGACGGCAAGGCGCTCGCGGCGCTCAACGACGTGCGCAACCGCAGCGGAGCGACGCCCCGCGAGCTCGGCGGACAGGGCGGTATCGGCGACATCGTCGACTTCCGGTCGAGCGTGCTTGAGGAGCGTGCCATAGAGTTCCTGTGCGAAGGCGACCGGCGCTGGGACCTCATCCGCTGGGGCATCTATGTCGATGTGATGAATGCCATCGGCGGCAACGACGAGATCGGCATCTACAAGGGCCGTCAGCAGAAGCACACGCTCTTCCCGATTCCGTCGAGCGAGATGGACGCCAACGCTTCGATCACGGAGAACAACCCCGGGTGGAACTAATCGGTCGAACCCCGAAAAATAACTTGTAGAACTATGAAATTCACATCATTCAAATATGCGGTCGCCGCCCTGACGGCCGCCCTTGCGCTCGGAGCCTGCAACGACGTGGTGGACATGAACGACGGCTGGGACGATGATCTGGTGTCGGACGGCGCACCCTCGATCCGTAAAATCACGACCTCGGCCGACACCGCGACGGTGATCTCCGTGGCGGCGCTCGACCAGTCGATCGCCGTGTTCGGCGACAACCTCACCGATTTGGAATCGGTGGCGATCAACGACCTCGAACTCGATCTGAAGGAGGTCTTCGCCAAGCGCCATCGGCTCGAACTGATCGTGCCGCGCAAGCTCCCGGGAACCGTAACCAACACGCTGCGGATCGTAACGCGCCGCGGCGAAGTGTCCGCACCGCTCGAAGTAACGCTTCCGGAGCTGAAGATCGACGGTTTCGAGAACGATTTCGCCGCCGACTGCGACACGGTGCGGGTCATGGGCCGCGAGTTCGACCTCTACGGAATCGACACGGTCAACGCCACGCTCTCGTTCAACGGACAGCCCGTCGACATGATTGCCGGCGATGCCGGGTCGTTCAGCATCCGCATTCCGGAAGGTACGCCGACGGATGCCGCGTCGTATCTGACCATCGAGACGCCCGAGTTGGCGACGCCCGTCGAGGTGCCGTTCCGCGAGCCGGGCATTCCGATCCTCACCAACGACGACCGCACGTGGGGCGACGGCTGGTGGCCCACGGGCATCACCGAGGTGAAGGAGGATACCGAGCCGGCGGCTCCGATGTTCCGCTGGATCGTCTGGATCAAGAAGAATTTCGCCGGCACGTGGGGGTACGAGAACGTGATGATCACCCACTTCTGGCTCGACGACACGGCGGCCGATCTGGTGGCCAATCCCGACGATTGGTGCGTGAAGATGGAGATCCTCAATCCGGCCGGTACGCCGCTGGCGCGTTACGTCCGCCTCGGCATTGCCGAGAGCGAGGCGGTCGACAAACTCTTCATGTGGGACCCCGCCAGCTCGAACGACGGCGTGGCGCTCAACACGATGGGCGAGTGGCGGACCGTCTCGTTCGAGGTGGCCGATCTTTTCCCCGCGCTCGCGGAGGGCGACAAGACGTCGCTCAAGATCGCCGAGGAGCCCTATGTCAATAAGGACGAACGGTTGAATTTCAAGGTGGCCATGCAGCGCGAGGAGGCGGGCGACGTGGAGTTCTATTTCTGGAACCTGCGCTTCGTGAAGAAGATCGCCGTGAAATGACCGGAACGGGTGCGGTGCGGCGCGGGGCGGGTACCGCACCGCGCCCGTTTCCGCCGTCCGGAAGCCGCCGCACCTCGGGATTCCCTACCGAAACACACACACTTATACAGGATAAGAATTCGATATGACAGAAACTTTGTTCCAAGACCGTTTCCGTGCGGTCTGCGAGGAGCACGACCGGCTCCTTGTCCGCAAAAACACGTCTTTGCTGCCCGGGAACGGCATCTATGAGCGTTACGAATATCCGGTGCTGACGCGCCTGCATACGCCCGTCGAGTGGCGCTACGACCTTTCGCCCGAGCGCAATCCCTACTTCATGGAGCGCTTCGGGATCAACGGGACGTTCAATGCCGGAGCCATCCGCCACGACGGCAAATACCTGCTCGTGGTGCGTGTCGAGGGCAACGACCGCAAGTCGTTCTTCGCCGTGGCCGAAAGCTCCAGCGGCGTGGACCGCTTCCGTTTCCGCGACTATCCGGTGCGCATGCCCGAAACCGAAGAACCCGATACGAACGTCTACGACATGCGCCTCACGGCCCACGAGGACGGCTGGATCTACGGCATCTTCTGCACCGAACGCAAGGACCTCTCGGCACCCCGCGACCTGTCGGCCGCCGTAGCCGCCGCGGGCATCGCCCGCACGCGCGATTTCGAGACGTGGGAGCGCCTGCCCGACCTGAAGTGTTCGGGGCAGCAGCGCAACGTGGTGCTCCATCCCGAGTTCGTGGAGGGGAAATACGCGCTCTACACCCGTCCGCAGGACGGCTTCATCGACGCCGGTAGCGGCGGCGGCATCGGCTGGGCTCTGGTGGACGACATGACCCGCGCCGAGGTGCGCGACGAGCGGATCATCAACATGCGCCGTTACCATACGATCAAGGAGTGCAAGAACGGCGAGGGCCCCCATCCGATCAAGACGCCCCGCGGCTGGCTCCATATGGCCCACGGCGTGAGGATGTGCGCCGCCGGACTGCGCTATGTGCTCTACCTCTACGTAACGGCGCTCGACGACCCTTCGCGCGTCGTCGCCGAGCCGGCCGGACACTTCATGGCCCCCGTGGGCGGCGAACGCACGGGCGACGTGCCGAACGTGCTCTTCTGCAACGGCTGGATCGCCGATCCCGACGGCACGGTCTACATCTACTACGCCTCGTGCGATACGCGGCTGCACGTGGCCGTCTCGTCGGTGGACCGTCTGCTCGACTATTGTTTCAACACTGCGCCCGACGGATACCGCAGCGCCGCCTCGGTCGGCGTACTCTGCGATCTGATCGACCGCAACAAACCTTTCATCCGATAATGTTTTTATGAAACGATTGCTTACGATCGCCGCGGGAGGCGCCCTTCTGGCGGGTTGTGCCGGCGGCGCGAAAACGCCCGCCCCGACGGACGGGGCGGCGACGGCGAAGACCTGCGCGTTGTACGGGCGGCTTTTCGATCTGTCCGCGCGCGGGGTGATGGTCGGCCATCAGGACGACCTCGCCTACGGATACCAGCGCCGCGAATACGGTTTTTCGGACGTGTACGACTGCACGGGCGACTATCCCGCCGTTACGGGCTGGGAGATCGGCCGCGTCGAACTCGGAACCGCATACAGTCTGGACTCGGTACGCTTCGACGACATCCGCCGCGGGATTGCCGAGGTAGATGCGCGCGGCGGCATTTCGACCGTCAGCTGGCATGCCGACAATATCCTCACGGGCGGTTCGACGTGGGACTGCGGCGCGCGCGTCGTGGCGGAGCTCCTGCCCGGAGGCGCGGCGCACGAAGAATGGCTCGGCCGGCTCGACCGCGTGGCCGATTTCCTCGGCTCGCTCCGGGATGCGGAGGGGCGGCCTATCCCCGTCGTGCTGCGACTCTACCACGAGCAGACCGCTTCGTGGTTCTGGTGGGGCGCCGAGTGGTGCTCGCCCGAGGAGTACAAGGCCCTGTGGCGCATGACGGTGGAGCATCTGCGCGGCGTGCGCGGAGTGCACAACGTGCTCTACGCCTACTCGCCGACCGACGTGGCCGACGAGGCCGCCTATCTGGAGCGCTATCCGGGCGACGAGTGGGTCGATGTCGTCGGTTTCGACCTCTACCTTTTCGGCAGCGGCGAGGCGGCCGCCGCACGCTACACGGAGCGCATGCGCCGCAATCTGTCGATCGTAACCGCCTATGCCGCCCGTGCGGGCAAGGTGGCGGTGATGGCCGAGACGGGAGCCGAGGGGCTCGCCGCGGAGCGCTACTTCTCACGCATCGTCGCGCCGCTGACGGAGGAATATCCCGTGGCATGGATCCTCTTCTGGCGCAACGCTTGGGAGCCCGACAAACCCGGCCACTTCTACGTGCCCTACAAGGGCCACCCGTCGCAGGCGGATTTCGAAGCGTGGATCGCTTCCGAACGAATTTTGATGAACAGAGACATCCGATGAAAAAACTCATTACACTGTGTGCGGCCGTTCTTGCGATGTGCGGGGCGGTGCACGCTCAGAAAACCGCGACCGTGAAGTCGCCCGGCGGCCGCATCCGCATGACGGTGCGTCTGACCGGGGAGGACTTTCCGACTTACGACATCTCTTACGGAGGAATGCCGCTTATCGAGGGGGCCCGTCTGGGCTTCGAGTTCGACAGCGGGACCTTCGGCCGCGGCCTCCGCGCGGGCCGCATCGTCCGCCGCCGCGGCGTGGAGCGCTACGACCTCCTCGCCGGCAAGAGCTCGCATGTGGAGGATCCCTACAACGAGGCGCGGATCCCGCTTCTCGAACGCGAGGCGCCGCATCGCCGGGTCGACCTCGTGGTGCGCGTGTTCGACGACGGCGCGGCTTTCCGCTACGAGTTTCCCGAGCAGGAGGGATGGAAATCCTATGTCATGTACGACGAGCTGACCGCGTTCGACCCTGCCGGCGACCCCGAAGTGTTGTCGATGTATCTGGACTCCTACACCACCTCGCACGAAGGGTTCTATGCGCAGAGGCCGTGCAGTGCGCTCGACGAGGGCAAGCTCATCGAGATGCCCGCCCTGTTCCGGTACGACGGAGGCGTCTGCATGGCTCTCACCGAAGCCGCCGTGCGGGATTATGCGGGCATGTACCTGATGCGCGAGGAGGGGGCCCTGCGGGGCAAGCTCTCGCCGCTGCCGGGGCAGCAGCGAGAGAAGGTGCGGGCCGAGCTGCCGCACCGCACGCCGTGGCGCGTGGCGATGATCGGACCGGATGCCGGCACGCTCATCGCATCGAACATCCTCACGAGTCTGAACGATCCGTGCGCCGTGGCCGACACCTCGTGGATCCGGCCCGGCAAGACCACCTTTTCGTGGTGGAACGGCTGCGCGGTGCCCGACACGACCTTCCTTGCGGGCAGCAACTTCATGACCAACAAGTACTACATCGACTTCGCCGCCCGCAGCGGGATCGAATACCACTCGATCTACGGCTATGCCGAGCAGCCGTGGTACACGGACGGGAACATGAGCTTCGAGTTCCCCTCGCCGACGGCCGACGTAACGCGCCCCGTGAAGTCGCTCGACATGCAGGCCGTCTGCGACTACGCCGCTTCGCAGGGGGTGGGCATCCACCTGTGGGTCAACTGGAAGCCGCTCTATGCGCGGATCGACGAGGCGTTCGACCTCTTCGAACGGTGGGGCGTGCGGGGCATGATGGTCGACTTCATGGACCGCGACGATCAGGAGATGATCCGCATCCAAGAGGAGATCCTGCGCAAGGCCGCGGAGCACAAGCTCTTCGTGCAGTTCCACGGATCGTCGAAACCCTCGGGGCTCAACCGCACCTATCCCAACGAATTCACCCGCGAGGGGACGCGCAACTACGAGTGCTACAAGTGGTCGAAGGACGTGGGGCCGCGGCTCGACATCTCGATCCCCTTCACGCGTCTGCTGGCGGGTGCCACGGACTACCACCTCGGAGGTTTCCGCGCCGTGCCGGAGGACCGGTTCCGGATCCGCTATTCGAATCCGTGGGTAACGGGCACGCGCTGCCACATGCTCGGTATGTACGTGGTGCTGGAGAGCTATCTGGGCATGGTGTGCGATGCGCCGGCGGCCTACGAGGGGCAGGCCGGATTCGAGTTCGTGCGCGCGGTGCCTACCGTCTGGGACCGGACGGTGGTGCCGGCCGCCGCTGTCGGCGAGTATGTCTGCGTGGCGCGCCGCTCGGGCGCGGCGTGGTGGCTCGGAGCGATCAACGGCTGCGAGGAGCGCGAGATCGCGTTCGACGCCGATTTCCTCGGCGAGGGCGTCTATAGGGCCGAGATCTACACCGACGATCCCGATGCCGCAGACGATCCGAACCGGCTCCTGAAACGCACCGAAACGCTTCGCCGCGGCGACCGCATCGTCTTGCGGATGGCTGCGGGCGGCGGCGCCGCGATACGCTTCGTTCCCCAAGAGAATTAACCGATAAAAAGTGCTGAAAATGAACCTGAAAAAGATTTTGACGGTCCTCCTGCTCCTCTCGGCGGCGTGGACCGAAGCCAAGGAGTACCGCCGTGCGGGAAACGCCGTGTCGTTCCGCAAGGCGCGCATCGAGGTGCTTTCGCCCACGATGTTCTCCGTCCGCGAAGGCGACGGCTACCGTTTCGCGCCCGTGCGGACCGACCTCGGCGTGGTGGCGCTGCCGTCCGCTCCGGTGGAGTACACCGTGGCGCAGACCGGCGGCGTGTTCCGCATTGCGACCGACCGCATGACCGTGGTCTACGATCCCTCGCTGCCGCTGGCGGAAGGCGGCGTGCGCGTGGAGCCGGCGGACGGCTCGCTGCCCGTCGTGGCGCGGCTCGATGCGGAGGACGGAGCCAATCTGGGCGGCGTGGTCGGAGCGCTCGACAACTGCGACGGTCCCAGATGCCATGCCGAGCAGAACGACATCACCTCGAAGTGGGAGTACCGCCGCATACCGATGGACGGTATTCTGAGCCGACGCGGCTACACGGTGCTCAAACACACGCCCGACGCGCTGAATCTCTATCGTGCGGGCGAGGCATTCGACGAACTCTACGTGATGTGCTACGGCGAGGACTATCGCACGGCGTTCGCCGACTTCTATGCCGTGGCCGGTCCGATCCCGATGTATCCCAAGTGGTCGCTCGGCCTGATCTGGAGCCGCTGGAAGGATTACGATGACGAGGATTACAAGCGGATCGTCGCCCGTTTCCGCGAGGAGCGCATTCCGCTCGACGCCGTGATCCTCGACATGTGCTGGCACGTCGACCACTGGTACGGCTACAAATACGATACGGTGAACTTCCCCGACATGCGCGCTTTCCAGCGCTGGTGCGACGAGCAGCACGTGAAGACCGGTTTCAACCACCACTCGGGCTGCATCTACAAGGACGATCCCAAGGTGCGCGAATTCTGCCGCCGTGCGGGGCTCGACTACGAGCGGTCGATCGTGGCCGGTCCGTCGTTCGAACCGGAGATCTGCGTCGTGCAGTACGACACGCGCAACGAACGCCACTTCAAGGCTTTCTACGACCTCTACCTCGCGGACATGATCGCCGACGGCTTCGATTTCCACTGGGTCGACGGTGCCAATTCGATCTACTCGTCCGAACTCTACCGGAAATACCTTTCGGAGGGGACGGGCCGGCGTCCGCTGGTGCTCAACCGCCTGCACAGCTACACGCTTTGCAACCACCGCTATCCCGCCGGATTCTCGGGCGACACCTACGCCACGTGGGCCACGATGCGCTATACGCTCGAAGCGACGATCAAGGGGGCCAACAACGGCGTCAACTGGTCGCACGACATCGGCGGCTACATGCCGCAGGGTGCCGACGGTTATATCCCCGACGGGGAGATGTTCGCCCGCTGGACGCAGCTCGGCGCGGTCTCGCCTCTCATGCGTTTCCATGCCAAGAAGGACGTGTTCTGGTTCCCGGCCAAGAGTTGTCCCGACGGCTGGGACGGCGGCTCGCGTCTGCCGTGGGAGTGGGGGCCGACCGTGGAGGAGTCGCTCCGCCGTTCGGTGCGTCTGCGTGCGGCGCTCAACCCCTATATCTATACGATGATGCGTCGTGCGCACGACACGGGCGTAACGCTCTGCCGCGGTCTTTATATCGACTATCCGGGTGCCGACGAGTCGTATCGTTACGACGAATTCCTTTTCGGCGACGCGATGCTCGCGGCGCCGGCGATGCGTCCTTCGGGCGACGGACAGCACGGACTGACCGAGCGTTCGCTCTGGCTGCCCGAGGGGTTGTGGTACGACTATTTCACCGCCGAATCCGTGGCGGGCGGCCGCGAGATCTCGCGCGTGTCGGACATCTGCACCTTTCCGCTCTACGTCAAGGCGGGCGCGCTGATCCCGATGGCGGTTCCGGCCGATTGCGTGAGCGCCCCGCTCGAAACGCTCGTGCTGCGGGCCTATGCTCCCGCCGCGGCGTGCCATACGGAGTTCGACCTCTACGAGGACGAAGGCGAGAACTTCGACTACGAGCGAGGGGCCTGCCGCCGGACGCTGCTCGTCTACGACGGCACGGCCGACGGCCCGCAGCGCTTCACGGTCGAGGCTCCCCGAGGCAGCTATCCCGAGGCTGTGGCGGAGCGCACCTATCGCGTGGAGCTGGTCGGCGCGCCCGAACCTGCGTCGGTAACGGTGAACGGTGCGGCGTGCGGCGACTGGACATGGCGGGATGGCGTGCTGACGGCCGAGTGCGGCACGTTCCCCGTCGCTGAAAAAGTAACGATCGAAATCCGTCGAGACCATGAGAACTCGTAAAATCCGCCTCCTCGCAGGGCTGCTCGCCGCCGTGCTGCTGTGCGGAGGCTGCGGCGGCCGCCCCACGGGCATCTACGACGTGCGGGACTTCGGTGCGGTCGGCGACGGCCGGAGCCTCACGACGAAACATCTGCAGGCGGCCATCGACCGTTGTGCCGGGGAGGGCGGCGGCGTGGTGCTCGTTCCGAAGGGCGACTACCTCACCGGGACGCTCAACCTGCGTTCGCGGGTCGAGTTCCGATTCGAGCAGGGGGCGCGGCTCGTGGCCACGACCGATCTGACCCAGTATCAGAAGCACAACGACGAGCTGGCCGGCGTCTTCTATACGGAGGATGCCGACCGGGTCTCGATCACGGGGCCGGGCGTCGTCTTCGGGCAGGGCATGGAGTTCATGCATGCCGACAGCGCCAAGGTGATCGCCGGACCTGCGCTGGATCATGTGCGGCAGGGCGCGGGGCTGCGCGCGGTCGCGGACGGCGGCGTCGGCGACGGACCGCTCCATCCGAAGGAGCGCTTCCACCAGATGATCGTCTTCTCGAACTGCACGAACGTCGAACTGCGCGACTTCACCTGCATCGATTCGCCCTACTGGTGTTTCCTGCTGGTTCACTGCGACCGCGCGGAGGTGCATAACCTCAAGATCGACAACAACCTTCTGATCCCCAACAGCGACGGGTTGGACATCATCTCGTCGAGCAACGTGAATGTCTCGGACTGCTACATCTCGTGCGGCGACGACGCCGTGGTGCTCGCGGGCTACGACTGGCACTTCGGCGATCCGGGGTTCAAGCGGATCGCCCGTCCGTCGCGCAACATCAACCTTTCGAACTGCATCCTGCGGTCGCGTTCGAGCGCCATCCGCATCGGCGGCTGGGATCAGAACCCCATGTCGGACTACAACTTCTCGAACATCACGATCTTCGACTCGAACTGCGGCATCGGCATCTGCATCCGCGACTATGCGGGCGTCGAGAACCTCAATTTCACGAACGTCAACATCCGCACGCGCCTGCATACGGGCGACTGGTGGGGCCATGGCGAGCCGATCAAGATCACGGCGATCCGCGGCCGCGAGAGCGTGCCGGGAGCCATCCGCAACGTGCGATTCACGAACGTCGCGTGCGACGGCGAGAACTCCGTAACGGTCTATGCCGCACCGGAGTGCACGGTCGAGAACATCGTCTTCTCGAACTTCGACTTCCGGATGCGCCAGAGCGCGCTCGACGCCGTGGCGGGCGGCAATTTCGATTTCCGTCCGACGGTCGTCGGGGAGAAGGAGTTCTTCGCGTCGGATACGCCGGTCGTCTACCTCGAAAACGTGCGCAACGTGCGTTTTGCGGGCGGCACGATCGGGTGGGAGGGCCCGATCGGGAGATCCTACTTCACGGCACCTGTCGAAGCGGCCGGCGTGCACGGCCTGACACTCGCCGAGGTGCTGGCCGAGCCTTCGCCGGCCGATCCGGCCGGACGGCTTCTCGTGGCCGACGGATGCACAAAGGTGCGCAACGACATGAAACGCCGATAGACCGGCGGAGCCGCCGCGCCGCTTCGGCGGGTGCCGGCGGTCCGCTGTCGGCCGGGGTCCGCCGAAACGACGGACCCGGCCCGACCGGCTAACGAACGACAAATCCGATGAAAAAGATTCTCATTCTGCTTTTCGCCGCACTGGCTGCGGCATCGTGCTCCCCGAAGGCGGAGTTCGTAACCGTCGAAGACGGACGGTTCCTGCTCGGCGGCAAGCCCTACCGTTACGTGGGGGCCAACTTTTGGTACGGAGCCATCCTCGGCTCGGAGGGACCGGGCGGCGACCGCGCGCGCCTGAACCGCGAACTCGACTTCCTGAAGGAACACGGCATCACCAATCTGCGCGTGCTGGTGGGCGGCGACGGTCCCGACAATGTGCCTTCGCGCATCGAACCCACGCTCCAGAAGGCTCCGGGCGTCTACGACGACGCGCTCCTCGAAGGGCTCGACTACCTGCTCGTCGAGATGGGGCGCCGGGGAATGCACGCCGTGCTCTACTTCAACAATTCGTGGGAGTGGTCGGGCGGCTACTCGCAGTACCTCGAATGGGCCGGAGCGGGCGAGGCGCCGATCCCGGCCGTCGACGGCTGGAACGCCTTCACCGAGTATGTGGGGCAGTATGCCGGCAACCGGGAGGCGCAGCTCATCTTTACGGACCATCTGCGCCGGATCGTAACGCGCGAGAATTCGCTCACGGGCCGCCGCTATGCCGACGATCCGACCGTCATGGCGTGGCAGATCGGCAACGAACCGCGCGCTTTCGGCGATGCGAACAAGGAGGCTTTCCGCTGCTGGATGTCGGAGGCGGCTGCGCTCGTCAAAAGCCTCGATCCGAATCACTTGGTTTCGACCGGCAGCGAGGGCCGGGCCGGATGCGAGGGCGATCTGGAGCTGTTCGAGCGGCTGCATGCCGACCCCAATTTCGATTACATGACCATCCACGTCTGGCCGCTCAACTGGGGTTGGGTAACGCCCGAGACGCTCGCCGAACGTCTGGACGTGGCGATCGGCAACACACGGGCCTACATCGACGAACATCTGGCCGTGGCGGAGCGTTACGGCAAGCCCGTGGTGCTGGAGGAGTTCGGATTCCCGCGCGACGGATTCGCCTTCGAGCCGGGGTCGCCGACGACCTGCCGCGACCGCTATTACGAGGCCGTCTTCTCCTGCATCGACGAGAACCGGCAGCACGGGGGACTCTTCGCGGGCTGCAACTTCTGGGGCTGGGGCGGTTTCGCCCGCCCGGCGCACGAGTACTGGCAGGCGGGTGACGACTATACGGGCGACCCGGCGCAGGAGCAGCAGGGGCTCAACTCGGTCTTCGCGGCCGACGAATCGACGCTCGGCGTGATCGCGCGTTACGCGGAGCGGCTGGCCGAATAGCGACCGGCCGGGGCGCTGTACGACGGGGAGGTCCGCTTCGGGGCAGGCGGGCCTCTTCATCGTGCCGGCACGGGCGAAATAGCGGAAATAGTTGCGCGGATGCGGAATTTTGTCTAATTTAGGAAGGTCAATCAACGATGCGAGAGATGACGGCATTCAAGAGCAATGTGCTGCATGAGATCACGCCCCTTTCCGAGGGCGACTGCATCTATGTGATCGAGCGCAGGAAGAGCGAGTTCAACTATCCGATCCACACCCACCGCGAATTCGAGATCAACTACATCGAGAACGCCGCGGGCGCGCAGCGTGTCGTGGGCGATTCGATCGAGGAGATCGGCGACTACGAGCTGGTGCTCGTGGCGAACGCCAACCTCGAACACGGCTGGCAGAACCACAACCTGCGTTCGCACGACATCCGCGAGATCACGATCCAGTTCTCGGACGACTGGCTGTCGGATAAACTGCTGGACAAGAATCAGTTCTTGTCGATCAGCAGGATGCTCCGGCTGGGTGCGAAGGGCGTCGTGTTCCCTCTGTCGACGATCCTTCGGGTGCGGCCCCTGCTCAATGCCCTGACCTGCGAGCAGAAGGGCTTTTATCTGGTAATCACTTTTCTCTCGCTCCTCTACGAACTGTCGGTCTCGGGCGAGATCCGACCGCTGGCGAGCACCGCCTTCGCCCATGTGGACGACAACAGCCAGAGCCGCCGCATCCGGCTGGCGGACGCCTATCTGCAAAAGAACTTCGCCCGCGACATCACCCTGCGCGAGATGGCCGAGCTGGTCAACATGAGCGATGTGGCTTTCAGCCGTTTCTTCAGCCAGCATACGGGCAAGAGCTTCACGGACTATCTGATCGACATCCGCATCGGCAAGGTGGCCCGCATGCTGGTCGATACGAGCAAGACCATCGCCGAGATCTGCTACGAATGCGGCTACAACAACATGTCGAACTTCAACCGCATTTTCCGCCGCAAAAAGGGGTGTACGCCCCGCGAGTTCCGCGAGATGTACCGCAAGAAACAGGTGATCGTCTGACGGAGCTCTTCGGGCCCCTCTTGTCCGGGTGCCGACACCGATACCGGATGGCGGCGGCGATGCGGACGGTTTCTGCGAAGCCGGCCGACGTCCCGCCCCGTCCGGCGGTGCGGGCTGCCGGATCGACGTGCCGCTGCATGTCCCGCGGCGGAACGGCCGTACGGCAGGCGTCGCGGCCCGGCTCGTGCCGCAGAGGCGGCGGATGCGGATGAAAAGCGGGGAGGTTCCGATCGAAAAGGGACCTCCCCGCTTTGTCGCCGGATGCGGAGTCGTTACTCGGTCAGGTGGTAGTACATGCCCAGCCAGTCGTAGGGGCTGGCCGTGATGACGCGCGGATCGTCCAGAAACCGCAGGAAGTCCGCCGTGGCGGGGTGCCCTTTGTAGGGGGTGAAAAACCCCGTAACGCTGTTGCGCCAGAGGGCGACGTAGGCCAGCCGGATGGGGCGGGAGGGGTCGCCGTAGATGGATTCGAGCAGCCGGCCGGTGAACCACTCGGGGTCGTCGATGCCGGCTTGTCCCGTCTCGGAGAGAGCCGCTACCTTGCCGGTCGCGGCGGCGTAGTCGGAGATCACCTTCAGACGCAGGCGGGCGTGTTCGATGTCTTTCTCCTCGAAACGGTAGAGCCAGTAGTCGTCCATGGCCACGATGTCGACCCACTCGTCGCCCGGGTAGCGCTGGAGGTACTCCTCCGCCGTGGTGAAGTTGATGTCGGGCGAGAAGGCGTAGAGAAAGTTCCTCACGCCGCACGTGTCGCGCAGATAGCCGACCGTGAAGCGGTAGAGCTCCTTGAACTGTTCGGCGGTGCAGCAGTCGCGGCCCCACCAGAACCACGTGCCGTCGAACTCGTGCCACGGGCGGAAGATGACGGGGATCTGCTCGCCGTTCTTGCCGATGAGGGTGCGGTTGTAGGCCGCTATGCGGCCGAGCAGCTCCTTGAAGCGTTCGTGGAGTTCGCCGCCGGGCAGGAGCTTGGCCACGGCGTCGCCCGACATGTCGTAGAAGCTGCCGCCCGTCGCGGGGTTGAACAGATGCCAGCAGTAGGAGACGACGCCCCCTTCGTAGAAAGCCTGTGCCGTGAGCCGCCGGATCTTCTCGGCTTCGGGTTTCAGCCCGTCGGGACCGACGACGTCCATGAAGTCGAAGCTGTAGAAGGCGGGTTTCCTGCCCGAGATGCGTTCGATGTCGCTGCGGCCCGAGTCGTCGCACCAGCCGTAGCCCGAGGCCGTGGCATCCTGTGCGCCGAAGAGGAACCGGCCGCTCGCGGCGATCTTGTGCAGATTGGCATAGAGCGCCTTGGTGCGGTAGGTGGCGTCGGGATCGGCGAGGCGGTAGGGGTAGCGCATCGGTTCGGGCTCGGAGGTCAGCGAGTCGCGCACGACCCCTTCGGCGCGGTCGAGAATCCAGTAGCGTTCGCCGACCTGCACGTTTTCGAACCGCACGCCGCGGCAGTCGCGCAGCAGCACGTCGTACTGGCTTTCGCCGATCGAGACGTTTCTGAACGCGATGTCCTTCATCGGTTGTTCGGGCGTCCCGAGCACCTGTATGGGGTTGCCGTCGGCGTGGGCGATGCGGATGTTCTCGAAGCGGATGTTCTTCACTTCGAGCAGTTCGTCGGGCCGGTAGGTGTCGGGCCGGTAGCTCTGCACCCAATACCAGTTCGTTACGTTGATGCCCCAGCAGCCCGTGCGCTTCACCTCGATGTCGCGGAAGAGAATGTTCTCGACCGGCTCGGTGCCGAACGGACGGCTGCACACGTGGAAGCCGCGGTCGCTCTGCTCGACCACGCAGTCCGTGAAACGGACGTTGCGGACGCCGGCCGGCACTTCGGCACCGACGACCAGTCCGCCGCCGCGCAAGAAGCGGCAATGGCTGACGTAGATGTTCTCCGAGGGTTTGACGATCCTCTGCCCGTGTTCGTCGGTGTAGATCACCGATTTGACGGCGACATTGTCGTCCTGACCGTCGAGCACCGACTCCAGCAGGTAGCAGTCGGCCGACGAGTCGGGGTCCCAGCCGTCGGCATTGCTCAGTCCGTATCCGGCCGACAGCAGCCGGCAGCCGTAGGTGGTTACGCCGTTGCAGAGCAGCGGATGGACGTTCCACGTGCAGGGGTCGGCTATGGTGATGCCGTCGATCGCCACGTCGTCGCAGCGGATGATCGGCAGTCCGTGCGAGCGGGCCATGCGGCCGATGTTCTCGGTCTGCTGCACGGCGAGGAGGCTGCCCTGATTGTCGATCGTGCCGCCGCCCGTGATGCGGATGTTGCGGTAGCGCTCGCCGCGGAGACGCCCGATGTTCACGACGCTTGCGAAGACCTCTTTGACCCAACCCTCGTAGATGTTCTCGACCATCGGGAAGTGGGCGAGGTTGTCGACGGCGCGGAGCGTGGCGCCCGCTTCGATGCGGAGGGTGATGTCGTTCTTGCAGAGAAAGAGCGCTCCGGTGAGGTAGTCGCCGGCCGGAATGCGCACTTCGCCGTGGGGCGTGCAGGCGTCGATGGCCCGCTGAATCGCCTCGGTGTCGAGCGTGCGACCGTCGCCGCGGGCACCGAAGTCGCGCACGTCGAAGATTTCGGGGGCGGGAGCGGTCCGCAGCGTGAGGGTTTCGCCCGCCCACTCCTTGCCGGAGGCGTCGACGGCATCGACCCGCACGCGGTAGGTGGTCGAAGGCTTCAGACCGCTCAGACGCAGATTGTCGTGGTCGGTGGTGCCGGCCGTGCGTCCGTCGACGCGGACGACGTAGCGGATCATCCGTTCGTAGTCGTCGGGTTTCTCCCAGAAGACGACGGCTTCCGTGGCGGCCGTCGTGCCGGGAAGGATGCGGCTCCGGACCGGAGCCGCGGCATGCGCGCAGAGAAGCGTGCAGAGGGTTGTCAGAAGCGCTGTACAGTGTTTGAGCATGGGGTGTGTATGGATTTCGGGTGATACGTCGAACGAGTGCCGATGCAAAAATATAACGCCGTCTCCGGATTTCCTCGTCCGCGGCGGCGATTGGTTAAGATAGTATCACGAATGGTAAAATGAGTACGGATTTCCGGGCGGTGTTATTGCTGTCGGTGCCGCTGTCGTTATCGTTTTCACTGCCGCGGTAGCTTCGGGCGACGGCGTGGAACGGGGAGCGGACGCTCTGGGTTCGGACTCTTCGGAGCCGTGCGGGCCGTGTCCCTGCGACGACTCGCGGTGCTCGTCCGCTTTTCGAGGTCCGGCTCTTCCGGAGCGGTGCGGGCCGCAGCCTCCGGCGACGGGACCCGCCTTTTCCGCGGGCTTGTTCCGCAGTCTGCGATTTGCCTTTTGCCGCCGAAAGTCATAAACCTCCGTTTTTTCTTTCTTTGCGCCTTTTGCTCCGTCCGCAGATGCTCCGAAGGCAGCCGAATGCTCCCTCTTCCTTGTGGAATTAAAACGATGATGAACAGATGTTTACAGATAAAGGACCTCCGCTCGGGGGGCCTTCGTGTAAAGAATTCGCAGGTCGCGGGTTGCGGGCGATGTCGGGCGACGGCGCGGCTCAGGTGCGGGAGGATCGCGCGGCTTCGTTGTCCTTTTCGTCGGTGTCGTCGCCTTCCCAATCGAAAGCGGGGAACTCCGTGCGGTCGCCCAGACCGAAACGGGTGTAGGTGATCGGAAGTCCGCATGCGAGGAACTTCTGCTCGTAGGCCGTCTTGACCGAGAGTACTTCGTCGGCGAATCCCGTGCCGTAGATGTCGGGATTGGCCGCCTCGCAGGGCAGCCCGAAATGCGCGATCACCGCCTGCGTATAACGGTAGAGGTGTTGGGAATCGGTCTTCAGATGGATCGCACCGCCGGGTTTGAGCAGACGGGCGTAGGCGGCGAGGAACGACGGGGCCGTGAGGCGTTTTTTCGCGCGCTTGGTGCGGAGCTGCGGATCGGGGAAGGTGATCCAGATCTCGTCCACCTCGCCCGGCGCGAAAAACGAGCCGATGAATTCGATGCGCGTGCGGACGAATCCTACGTTACCCATCCGGCGCTCCGTGGCGGTCTTCGCACCGCGCCACATGCGGGCGCCCTTGATGTCGACGCCGATGTAGTTGCTGCGGGGGTCGCGTTCGGCGAGCGCCACGGTGTATTCGCCTTTGCCGCAGCCCAATTCGAGTACGATGGGACGGTCGTTGCGGAAGAAATCGCGCCGCCAATGGCCTTTGAGCGGGTGGTCGCGGCGGAATATCTCCTCGAACTCGGGTTGTACGAAACATTCGAACGTCAGGTTCTCGGCGAATCTGCGGAGTTTGTCTTTGCCCATGTCGTTTTCAGTCGTTTGATGCGGTTATGCTGAGGCCCGCGGCCTCGATCCCTGCCACGCTGCGGACGGGAGTGAACGTGAAGCGGTATGTGCCCGAATCGGCCAGCACGCTCCGGCGGCGGTAGGGTATTGCGACTTCGCGGCCGAGCGGAGCGGCCGCAGTGCCGCGCGGGATGCGGAGCGTGAAGGGTTCCTCATAGGCGAGCGAATCGGGCGAGAGCACTCCGATGCGCAGCGTCAGCGTATCCTCGCGGAACCGTTCGTCGCAGCGGAGCACGACGGTCAGATCGCGCCGGGCGAGCGTGTCGGTATTGGGGACCGCGACCGCCGCCGCCCGGCGCCACCCCGACGGGTCCGTATCGGCGATATGAACCTCGTGCGGCGAAGCGCAGCCGGCCAACAGTCCGGCCGTTATGACCGCCCATGCACGCATCGGCTATTCGGTTTTCGGTGTCCCGTTGCCGTGTCCGTCGTTGCGGCCGCTGTTCCCGTTCTCGTGCGTCTCGCGCGCGGGGCGGCTGGCCGAGCGGTCGCCGGCGGCGGCGTTTCGCTCCGGGCGGTTCGATGCCCCGTCGCCGTTGCTGCGTCGGGTGCGGCCGCCGCTCGGGCGGGACGCACGATTCGCCGGATCGGACGTGCCGTCGCCCGGGCGGGATGCGCGGTTTCCCGCTGCACCCGTATTTTCCTGTGCCGCGCGTTCGCCGCCGTTCGTGCGCTCGCGAGACCTGCGGTTTTCGCTACCTTCTCTGCCGTTTTCGCGGGACGTGCGGTGTTCTCCGTTCGGATTTTCTCGTGCTGCATCGCTGCCGTTATTGCGTTCGGCGCCGTTGCCGCGTCCGGGCTTGGTGCGGCTGCTGCGGCGTTCGCCGCCTTCGCTGTTTTCGCGCGGAGTGCGGTCCGCAGTGTCGCCGCCGTTCGCGGCGTTGCGTGCCGCGATGCTCCCGGAAGCCTCGGCGGCCGCTCCGGAGCGTGCCGCGCGCTCGGCTGTTGCTTCGCCCGAGCTGCGGGGCGGACGTCTCTCGGCTCCCGGAGCGTTGTCGCGCTGCGGGCGGTTGCCTCCCTCGCCTTCGTTGCGTCGCCGGCGATTGTCCGCGCCTCCGCCGTTCTCGCGGGAGGGCCGTCCCTCCCGTGCAGCCTTGTCGTTGCTGCGGTCGGTGTCGCCGCTTCGCTGTTCGCGGCCGTTCTCTTTGCGGGATTGCGGTTTGCCCGGCTTCTCCTCCGCACGACGCCCCTGCTGCGGCTGCCCGCCGCCGTCGGCGTTCCGTCCCCTGCCGCGGCGGTTCTTGCTGCGGCGCTTGGCCTGATCGAAACGGGTGATGCTGTCCTCCTCCGAGCGGTAGGTCGGTTCGTCGGGAGCCTCCGGCAAGGCGCCGGCCTCTTGCAGCCGGTCAGGTTTTTTGCCGGCACGGTTCAGGGCGATGATCTCCTTCACGCGCGCGATGGGCAGCGTGACGGCGTTGGAGAGCGAATCCTTGCTGGTGCTGAAGGTCATCGTACCGGACAGAATGTCGTTCTTGACGGCGAAATACTCGCCGTCGAGCGTCTGCAACGGTTCGCGCAGGCGCGGGAACTCCTTGCGTGCGTCGGCGTAGGCGTCGTATTCGTACATCAGACAGCACTTCAGCTTCGAGCACTGTCCGGCGAGTTTCTGGGGGTTGAGCGAGAGGTCCTGCGTGCGTGCCGCGCCCGTGGTAACGCTCGTGAAACTCGAAATCCACGAGGCGCAGCACAGCTCGCGGCCGCAGGCGCCCAATCCGCCGATGCGGCCGGCCTCCTGACGGGCGCCGATCTGCTTCATCTCGATGCGGATGTGGAACCGCTCGGCGAAGACCTTGATCAGCTCGCGGAAATCGACCCGTTCGTCGGCGATGTAGTAGAAGATCGCCTTGATCTTGTCGCCCTGATACTCCACGTCGCCGATCTTCATGTTGAGGCCCATCTCCGCGGCGATCTGGCGGGCGTGGATCATCGTCTCCTGTTCGAGGGCGATGGCCTCCTGCCAGCGTTCGATGTCGTAGGGTTTGGCCTTGCGGTAGATCTTCTTGAATTCGCCGTTGAAAGGGTTGAATCCCGTGCGGCGCATCTGTTTGGCGACCAGATCGCCCGTGAGCGAGACGATGCCGATGTCGTGCCCGGGCGAGGCTTCGACCGCCACGATGTCGCCCCGTTTGAGCGGCAGGTCGTTGACGTTCTGGTAGAAGCCGCGGCGCGTGTTCTTGAACCGCACCTCGAAGATGTCGGTCGGGAAGTTGTCGGGGTAGCCTTCGAGCCACGGAGTTTCGTGCAGCTTGAAGCAGCCTTCGCGCAGATGGGCTTCGGGTTCGGTGGAGCAGCAGCCCTCGCAGAACGCGCATCCGCGTCCGATTTCGGGTTTGCAACACCCTTTATGGTGGTTGTTGGGATCGTTTGCGTCCATTGTCGATGCGATAATTTGCGTAAAGATAGGAAAAATTTCCGAAACGGCGGACCTATGCCGCCCTGAGTTTGCGCACCGTGCGGCGGATGCGCAGGATCATCAGCAGGGCGGCCATCGAGAGCCCGAACGAGAATCCGAGGTAAAGACCCTGCGGGCCCATGCCGAGCGTGAAGCCGAAGAGGTAGCCTACCGGAAGGTTCAGCAGCCAATAGGAGATGAAGGCGATCGGCATGATGATCTTCACGTCCTGCAAACCGCGCAGGATGCCGACCGAAACGTTCTGGATGCCGTCCGAGAGTTGGTAGATGGCGGCGAAGGCCAAGAGGTTGCCCGCCACGGCGATCACGTCGGCATTGGTCGTGAAGAGCTGCGGAATCCAGTAGCGGCCCGTGAGGAAGACGGCGGCGGCGAAGGCGTTCCAAGCCAGTACGAGGTGATAGGACGCTTTGGCGGCCATCGTCAGTTCGCCCGTGTTGCGGGCGCCGTAACAGTGCGAGACGCGGATCGTGGTGGCCGCGCCGATCGACATGACGATCATGAAGGCGCAGTTGCCGATCGTCGTGGCGATCTGGTTAGCTCCGATGGCCACCTTGGCTTCGGCGCCGAACCAGCCCATCATGATGCCCGTGCCGACGAAGGCCGAGGCTTCGAGAAACATCTGGAGCGAGATCGGCAGTCCCATGCGGAGCAGCCGGCGGACCGTCTCGCGCGAGAGGTTGCGCAGCGAGAATCCGTGCAGATAACCGCGGTAGCGTTCGCGGCTGCAAAAGTAGCCGATCATGAGGATCGGGGCGATGATGCGCGAGAGGAGCGTGCCCAGACCCGCGCCTTCGGCACCCATCTCGGGAAATCCGAGATGGCCGAAGATGAAGAGCGTGTTGAAACCGATGTTGGCCAGATTGGCCGCGATCGTTACGACCATCTCGACCTTCGTGTTGCCCACCCCTTCGAGGAACTGCTTGAAGGCGAAGAAGAGCATGATGAACGGCATGCTGTAGACCAGCATCCGGTAGTAGGGGATGGCCATGTCGACCACCTCGGCGGGCTGCCCGAGGTGATAGAGGAGCGGGATGGCGGCATACTGCACGGCGGCGGCTCCGAAGCCGAGCAGCGTATAGAACAGGACGGCGTTCTGGAGGTATCCCGAAGAGATCCGGCGGTCGCCCTGTGCGTAGAGTTCGCCGATGAGAGGCGTGAGGCCCAGTGCCACGCCGACGCAGGCGATGAAGAGGATGAAGAAGACCGCCCCGCCGAACGAGACGGCCGCCAGCGGCGTGGGATCGTCGCCTCCGTAGTGGCCGACCATCAGGTTGTCGGCCACCTGCGTGAGGATCTGTCCCACTTGGGTGAGCATGACGGGCAGCGCCAGCCGGAGGTTGGATTTGTATTGTTCCTTATAAGTCGAAAAACGGTACATCGCGTCTGTTTTTTGAAGGGCAAAGATACGAATAAGTCGGGCGCAAAAGCAAATTTATTTGCATTTTGCCGAGCGGGAGTATCTAAGACGCAAGTCAAAGAAACGAATAAATACCGGATGCGCCGTATGGGCCGTCCGGATTTTTTTCGACTGTCGCCGCGGACTTGTTTTTTTGCCGCTGCGACATTTCTGAGGAAAACCCCTTGTGCGTCGGGCACTTTCGCCTCCGACCGGCAGCGCTCGGGCAAAGTTGTTGCAGGGACATGGGGCGGAGCGTGAAACTTTTTATTACATTTGTGCGGCTTCCGCCTCCGGACGGAGCGTCATATTCTACCCGCAGCTGGTTGGCAAAAGTGGAATTTTCTACCGCACGGGCAAGGGAGAGTTCATGCTGCACACATTGGGCATGGACTCGACTTGTTCGTGCGATGGCCTTCCACTGCCCGCCGACCGGCAAGTCCGGGTCCATGTCCTTTTTCGGAAAAACTGATTCGCGCCTCTTTTTTTCGAAATATCTAATAAATTATTGTATATTTGTTGCGCCATCAGGTCGATTCCTGTGGCTATACGACTTACCCGTCGCTGGTTGGCAAAAGTGGAAAATTTGTTCGCACGGGTCTATGTACGGGTTACATGCTTCATGTAAGCATGGATAGACTTTGTACGTGCGAAGGCCTCCACTGCCTGCCAACCGACACTGTCGATTCCATGCTTACTTTTTTTGCATGGAGACGGCAGCCGAGGAACGTCCGATCCGAACGACATTGCCGGCCGCATCCCCATTTGGCCGGAGGAAAGGAGGTGCAGGCACGCGGGATTGTCGGAATCCCACCTATCCGGAGGCGTATGAGTCTGCATGCTCCTTTCCGTTTTTTTCTCTCTTGTCCGTCCTGTTTTCTGGTTTTCGTATCCCGGCCCGCCGGCGCGGAGGCTGCAGCCGTGGGGGCCGAAATGGGGAGGATGCTCGGTGCGGCGAGCGCGCTATGTACCGGGTATGACGCAATTCGCCTCGAAGTCGGAATACGGACGCAAAAGGGGCTGTCTGAAACGTTTCAGACAGCCCCTTTTTCATTCGTACTGCTATTCGGGAACTTTTCCGGATGCGCAATTCTCGGAGGATTGGGAAAACTTGTTGGACGGTCCCTTTTCGACACCGTCGCGTGCGCAGCCTCCCGGCGGCCGCCGCCCGAAAACCGTGGGGCGGTCTGCGGCGGCGGGCGGGATGCGCCGGGAACGGCGTGCCCGCCGTGGGGCGCGTGAGTGCCCGGGGCATCCGGCCGGAGATCAGGCCACGCGCAGTTTTACGCCCTGTGCCTTGTCCGATTCGACGACCACCGTGCCGCCCGCGTGCAGCCGGCCTTCGATGATGAGCGCCGAGAGCGGTTCCTCCACGTTGTCGAGCAGCGTGCGTTTGAGCGAACGGACGCCGTAACGGGCCTCGTAGCCCATGGCCGCCAGCCGTTGCTTGGCCGCGTCGGTGATGCGCACGCGGTAGCCCAGCCGTTCGGTGCGGGCGAAGAAATCCTGCAATTCGAGTTCGATGATCCGCTCCACGTCCGTGAGCTCCAGCGTGCGGAAGACGACGATGTCGTCCACGCGGTTGAGGAACTCCGGCGCGAAGGTCTCTTCGAGCGCCTTGCGGTACTCGCACGAAGGGGTCGCTTCGACCGTCGCGCTCTTCGCCCCGGTGGAGTAGCCGACCTGTACCGACTTGCGGACCGCATTGCGCGACCCCACGTTCGAGGTCATGATGATGATCGTGTTGCGGAAATCGACGCGCCGGCCCGAACCGTCGGTCAGATGCCCCTCGTCGAAGATCTGGAGCATGGTGTTGAAAACGTCGGGATGCGCCTTCTCGATCTCGTCGAACAGCACCACGGCATAGGGCTGGCGCCGTACCGCTTCGGTGAGCTGTCCGCCCTCGCCGTAACCCACGTATCCCGGAGGCGAGCCGATCAGCCGCGCCACGTTGTGTTTCTCGCCGTATTCGCTCATGTCGATGCGGATCAGTCCGCGCCGCTCGTCGAAGAGCCACTTCGAGACCTCTTTCGCCAGCAGCGTCTTGCCCACGCCGGTCGGGCCGACGAAGAGGAAGACACCGATCGGACGCCGCTCGTCCTTGAGGCCGGCGCGCGAACGGCGGATCGAACGCGAGATGCGTTCTACGGCCTCCGCTTGGCCGACCACGCGGTGCATCAGATGGTCCTGAAGCCCTTGCAGGCGGCTCAGCTCCCCGTCGGAGATGCGCTCGGCCGGGATGCCCGTCATCGAGGTGATTACTTCGGCGATGTGCGTCTCCGTGATCGGCACGGGATGTTCGTCCATCGAGCGTTTCCACCGGGCGCGTCCTTCGCCCAACTTCGATTTGAGGGCGATTTCGCGCAGACGGGCTGCGGCGGCCTTCTCGTAGACCAGCGCTTCGACCGCCTCGCGGCGTTCGCGTTTGGCCGCTTCGAGCGCTGCGGCCGTTTCGCGCAGCTCCTGCGGCTCGCGTGCGGCCGACAGACGGGCGCGGGCGCCCGCTTCGTCCAGCACGTCGATCGCCTTGTCGGGAAAGTAGCGGTCGGTGATGTAGCGGTCGGTCAGCGCCACGCAGGCCGCGAGCGCCTCCTCGCTGTAATGCACCTTGTGGTGATGTTCGTAGCGGGGCGCGATGTTGCGCAGGATATGAAGCGTCTCTTCGGGCGTGGTCGGCTCGACGAGCACCTTCTGGAACCGGCGTTCGAGGGCCGAGTCGCTCTCGATGTTTTCGCGGTACTCGTCGAGTGTCGTGGCGCCGATGGTCTGCAGTTCGCCGCGTGCGAGGGCCGGTTTGAGGATGTTGGCCGTGTCGAGGCTGCCCTGCGTGGAGCCGGCGCCGACGATGGTGTGTATCTCGTCGATGAAGATGATCGTGTCCTTGGCCTTGCGCAGCGTGTCGATGAGCTGCTGCATGCGCTCCTCGAACTCGCCGCGGAACTTGGTGCCGGCCACCAGCGACGAGACGTCGAGCGAGAAGATCGTCTTGCCCGCGATGGTGCAGGGCACGTCGCCCGAGGCGATGCGCAGCGCCAGCCCTTCGACGATGGCGCTCTTGCCCACGCCCGCCTCGCCGATGAGGATCGGGTTGTTCTTCTTGCGGCGCGAGAGGATCTGCACCACCCGCTCGATCTCCCGCTCGCGCCCCACCACGGGGTCGATGCGCCCTTCGCGGGCCATGCGGGTGAGGTTCGCGCCGAACTTTTCGAGCATTTGGGCCGAGGCGTCCTCCTGCGGACGGTTCGTTTCGTCGTAATCGAGCACGTGTACGTGTATGCGCGTCTGCGTTTCGTCGCCGGCGGTGATGAAGCGTTGCAGTTCCGCCGCGAGGATTTCGGGGGTTATGTGGTACATTTCCAATATGCGCGACGCGGCCGTCGTGCGGTCGGAGGCGATCCGGATCAGGGCGTGGGCCGTGGAGATGCTCCGTATGGGGCCGCACGCGGCGATCAGTTCGTCGGCGAAGGCGCGGAAGAACGCTTCGGGATCGTGGGTCTGTTTGCCTGCGGCATCGAGCGTCTCGCGCTCCACGCGCAGGCGTATCTGATAAAGCTCCCAATCCTTCAGACGGGAGGAGAGTATCTGGCAGGCGAGAGACCCTTCCTCGCGAAGGATCTCCAGAAAGAGGAAGTCCTTGAGCGAATGGGTGGTGCCCGCCTTCGCAGTGTCGAATGCCGTGCGGGCGAGAATGCCCTCCAGCGTCTTTGAAATTTTAGTCATTTTTCAGCGTCGTCTTAATTGTTCGCAAGGATAACGGTGCCGGAGGATGCGATATTATGTTAATTTATCGGCGTAAAATGCCGATTCGGAACCTTCGGATGATTCCCAGCGGATTGTGGCGGGCAAAAAAATGTACTTTTCGGCGGTGGAAAAGTATTCCGAAACGTTCGAAGGACTGAGGGGGCGGGGAGGTTCGACGACGGTCCGAAACGGACGAACACGGACAAAAGGCCGGTGCGGCTGTCGTCCGTCGGTTCGCGGCGGAGCCCGCGGCGTGTGTCGGGGCGGGAA
>NZ_FCNT01000024.1 GCF_900021155.1 Alistipes sp. CHKCI003 | reverse complement strand
GCTGCACCTTCTCCCGGAAGGTCATGAATTTCTTCGCTTGCATAGTTTCGGTGTTTTCGAGCGCCTACTCTTTCGTCGGGTTTTCGGCATTTCCCCCGGTTACCTTATAACATGCTGCTCGCATTCAAGCCCGAAGATACGGTTTTTACGTTCTTCGAGGCATTGTGGTTGAATCTCCACGTAAAACCGAAGCGCCACGATCTTCGCGACGGCGCGAGCTCCCGTTCGGTGGCGTAGTAGGAGCCGTCGGACATCTCGGTCGTGAAACACGCGGTCGTGTAGAGAATGCCCGCATAGGTGAATCGGAGCAGCAATCGGTTCTTAAAAAACGATTTTTGAACGGAGCCCGTGAGGGTGTGATCGGCATTGAGGCTCTTCTCTGCCGACCATTGCTGTCGGGTACGT
This sequence comes from Alistipes sp. CHKCI003, assembly GCF_900021155.1. Classification (GTDB taxonomy): domain Bacteria; phylum Bacteroidota; class Bacteroidia; order Bacteroidales; family Rikenellaceae; genus Alistipes; species Alistipes excrementavium. The sequence goes on along the minus strand of NZ_FCNT01000024.1, from coordinate 517 downwards.
ATATTATAAGACAGGTCGAATCGCAATGTTTCGACCGGCTGGAGAATCAGGTTGCAGAAAAACTGAGCGCGTTTCGACGAAAAGGAGTATTTAGCTCCGTCCAACTCGTAATTTTCCTTGATATATTTCCCTTCGGCAGAGGCCCCCAGTCGCAGCCACTCCGTAATATCCGTGTCGTAATCCACAAGTAAAGTATGATAATGCGACGTACCCATATTCATGGGCATCGTAAAGATCACGGTCGGATCGTCCGAATCGTAAAAAGTGAAATCCTCCTGCGTAGCCGTCGCTCTCGCATAACAGTACCAGAACGACAGTTTTCCGCGCAGCGTATAAGTCAGATCGACGCTCCAGTACCGTTCCGGTCTGAGCGCCGGATTGCCGATCGTGTAGCTGTACTGCGAGGTCCGCGTGCGTTTGGGCAGAATGGATTTCCCCGAAGGCAAAGGCCCGCTGTAGCTCATAAAGCACAAATCCATAAAAGTTCCTCGGTTTTCATTGAAGGCGTACGAAAGAA
>NZ_FCNT01000098.1 GCF_900021155.1 Alistipes sp. CHKCI003 | reverse complement strand
GCCGTGCGGTACCGACCGAACGACTTTTCAGCCGGTTGGCGAAATGTGGAGTCCCCTTTGGGGGCGGACGCTTCCGCCGTGCCGCCGTGCACGGCGGAGCGTCCGATTTTTCGGATCGGAGAACAGCCGCCCCGATACACGGTTCAGTCCCGCATCTGCGCCGTACAGCTATCGTCCCGGCTGCGAACGACCACAGCCCCACGGGAACCGGCATGACCGGCACACCCCCGGAAAATCCCGTTTCCGAAACCGTGTTGCGACCCATGAATCCCGACTTTACGACCGTTCTGACCGCTTCCCAAAACGCCAATGGGTGCGCAGGCCGTATCGTCTCGCGCGGTCGTAACCCCCATGCGGCCGCCCGCCGGCCGCGCCGCATCCGCGGAGCATTCGAAGAGCCGAACCACCTTGCTCCGCACGAGGACAGGCCGTCCGCCACGGAGGCGTCACCAAGCAATGATCGGATGCGCCTGTCCTCCATTTTTCACAGGATCGTTGCAGACAACGACACGCAATCTCTGAATCTGGAAGTAACGCCTTTTATATCGGGTGTGTCGTCTGCAACATTCTGTTTTGAGTTCGAAGACAAGAAGAACGGACGGATCGGGCGTCCGTCGGAGCATGCCGCGGGCACGCACGTCGGCCCGAGGCCCTTCTCGGGTGCCGTTCTCTCTCGTCTCTTTCATACGACGGCTTCGAATGCTGCATCTCCGTCCGTCCGGCGGCCGGATGAATCGGCAAACGCCAGCGAAGCCGTCGTTCGGCATGGAACCGACTTGGGGACAAGTACATTGTCAGGATCGCGGCGAATGCCGCGGTCAACGCCGCCGGGGTCGGTTCCTTCTTCTGGCGGTCGTTCGCCGAACCGCCGCGGGGGAATGGCCCGGCATCCATAGGCGGGGCCGACGAGTGAGTGCCCGACCGCTCCGGAGCT
>NZ_FCNT01000068.1 GCF_900021155.1 Alistipes sp. CHKCI003 | reverse complement strand
CCCGCCTCCAGCCCGATAAGACCTCGGTGGAGACGCTGCCGCTGGAGGATGCGGCCCGCGAAGCGGCGAATACGATCTTCTCGCTGCGCCGCCACCGGCTCGAACTCATCACGGGCGAGGCCGGCGAGAATGTGTTCGGCGCCGGGCTCGGTGCGGCGCTCGAAGAGATCGGACGGCTCGAACAGAGCTATTTGGAACTTTTCCTCGGCAAGCGGATCGTCGATACGCACACCGCCCGTTTCGTCGTTTTTCCCGAAGAGAACAAAAAACAGTATGTCCTCTGCCGCTTCAGCCCCGACGGCGGCATCCTGCCCGAAACCGACCTCTCGGGCGATATGGTGATGCTGCGCATCGAACCTTCGGGCGATACGGGCACCTTCTCCTACGAGGAGGCGAAGCGGGATGCGAAGAATTACGAAACGTTCCGGCTGGCCGATCCCGCGGAGTGCATCGTTCTCTGCGGCAGCAACGTACTGGCCAAGAGCGTGCTTCCGGTCTACGAATTCGGGCGCACCGTGAAGATCGCCCTGCCCCGCAAACGATAGGATGGACTACACTGTGCGAATGTTGCGGCTGCTGGGCGATCTGCGCCGCGAGCGCAACGGCGCCGTGGCCGATGCGATGCGTTTCTACGGGAGACCCTACGGGTTGAATTACGGAGTGAGCCTGCCCACGGTGCGCCGTCTCGCGCAGGCGGAGGGAACCGACGACGGTTTCGCCCGCTATCTCTATGCACAGGATGTGCGCGAACTGAAGCTCGCGGCCTGCGGAATCGCCGATCCCGCGGCGACGGACGCGCCGGAGGCGGAGTTCTGGGGCGCGGGACTGCTCAATTCGGAGATGGCCGAAGAGCTGGCCTTCGCTCTGCTGAGCCGCACGGAACGGATCGCCGAGGTGTTCGGGGCGTGGACAAAAGAGGGGCGTCCCGCCTTGCAGCGCTATGCGGCGCTGCTGGGGGCCGCGCGTAATCCGAAGCTGACGACGGCCTTTCTGCCGGCGGTGGCCGGTGCGGTGCGGTGCAATCCGGACGACCGGCTGACGGCACGCGGTGCCGTGGCGCTGCTGGAGAAGTTGTATGAAAACGAAGAGAACCGCGATGCGGTGATCCGCTTCGTCGGTTCTCTCGATGCATCTCCGTCCGCAGACTCGATCCGAGAGGAGATGGCGTGGCGCATGGAGGTTCAGTGATCCATCACGTGTTCCTTTTTTTCGAGCGTTTCGAGCACCTTGTGCAGCTGCTCGTAGGTGATCCGACCGCTCTGACGCCACAGGATTTCGCCGCGCCGGAAGAAGATCAGCGTCGGAACGGAGTCGATGCCGTAGCGGAGAACGGTCTCGGCGTCTTCGGCCGAGTCGATGTTGATCTGGAAGACATCCGCCCGTCCGTTCATCTGCACTCTGAATTTTTCGATCACGGGCTGCATCTGCCGGCAGGAGCCGCACCATGATGCGTAGAAATCGACGAGCGTCAATGCATCCCGCCAGATCAGTTTTTCAAAATCTTTCATACGTTCGCTTTTTTCAGTCGTTATCTCGTTCCGGTCCTTTGCGGATTGGGTTCGGGGGCGGTAGTCCGGAAGTGTCGTTGCGTCCGTTTTTCCGCCCGCTCGGTCCCGAAAGGGGGCGCTGCGCGGTCCGGTCGGGCGAAACGCACCGTCGTCTCGGTCCTGTCTTGCTGCTATTCCGGTTCCGAAGCGGGGCGCTGCGCGGTCCGGTCGGGCGAAAGCGGTAGGATTCTTTCGCCCCCTCCCTTCGGCAGAGCTCGAACCGGCCTTCGGCTTCGCGCTCCGGATCGACGAAGCGGTTCGTGGGCTTCAGTGCATTTCCACCCAGCTCATGTTCTTGCGCGCCATGGCCGAGAGCTGCTTCTCGGCATATTCCGCCGTGCGGCGAAGTCCTTCGGCGAGCGTGGTCGCAGGAGTCCAGTGCAGTTCGCGTTTGGCCGCCGACAGATCGGGCATCCGGCGCCGCGGATCGTCCAGACGGGCTTCGGTGTGGATGATCCGCGAGCGGCTGCCTGTCAGGGCGACGATCTTTTCGGCCAATGCGCGGATCGACACCTCGTGCCCGCCGCCGAGATCGATCGTCTTCGTGCCGTCCGACGGGGCGACCCGCATCAGCCGTTCGAGCCCTTCGGCCATGTCGCCCGCCCAACAGAAGGTCCGCGTCTGCTCGCCGCTGCCGCAGATCAGCAGATCGCGGTTCTGGAGCGCCGAGACGACCATCTTCATCACCACGCGCTGCTCGTCGGGCGAGGTGCCCGTGCCGTAGGTGTTGAATATGCGGGCGATCCGCGCATCGACGCCGTGTTCCGCACGATAGGCGCGGTGCATCGCCTCCGCGGCCCGTTTGCCTTCCGAGCGGATGTACTCGGGCGACGTGCGGACGCCGGCGAACGTGTCGGTGCGGCAGCCTCCGTAGACCTCGCCCGACGAGGCGAAGACCACACGTGCATGTTCCGTGCGGGCCGTTTCGAGGGCGTTGATCGAACCGAGCACATTGATCTTGAGGTTCTCGACGGGCAGCGTGCGGTCGTAGCGCATGCGGGTCGGGGCCGTGAGGTTGTAGATTTCGTCGCAGCGGATCGAGAATCCGTTGACGATGTCGTGGTTGACGTATCGGAAACGTTCGTTTCCGGAGGCTTCGGCCAGCAGCGGAGAGACGGAAAGGTCGCGGGTGTCCATGCAGAACACCTCGTGCCCTTCGTCGAGCAGACGCAGACAGAGGTGCGTGCCGATCAGTCCCGCACCGCCGAGTACCGTGATTCTTTTTCCCATCCCTGTGTTTTTTGTTCGGGACGGGTGCAAGAATTATTCCATAAAGAGCGCTTTCGGAAGTTCGCCGACGCGATTCACGGAGACGATTTCGATGCCCTTCGGACGGCGTGCGCTTTGGGCCAGATAGCCCGAGACGACGATTCGTTTGAATCCCAGACGGGCCGCTTCGCTGATGCGCTGTTCGGTCCGGGGTGCGGGGCGTATCTCGCCCGACAGTCCGACTTCGGCCGCGCAGCACACTCCCTCGGCGATCGGACGGTCGAAGTAGGAGGAGATGACTGCCGCGACCACGGCGAGGTCGAGCCCCGGATCGGCGACGCGGAATCCGCCGGCGAAGTTGAGGAAGACGTCTTTCTGGAACATCTTCATGCCCAGACGCTTTTCGAGCACGGCGAGGAGCATGTTCATGCGCCGCGCGTCGTACCCCGTGGCCGAGCGCTGCGGCGTGCCGTAGGCCGCACCCGAGACGAGGGCCTGCACTTCGATCAGATAGGGCCGCACGCCGTCGGCCGCAGCGCCTACCGAGATGCCGCTCAGCGGTTCGTCGTAGTGGGTGAGCAGGATCTCCGAGGGGTTGTCCACTTCGCGCAGGCCGGCGTCGAGCATCTCGAAGACGCCGATTTCGAACGTGGCGCCGAAACGGTTCTTGATGCCTCGCAGAATGCGGTAGGTGTAGTTGTTGTCGCCCTCGAATTGCAGCACCACATCGACGATGTGCTCCAGCACCTTCGGACCGGCTATGGTGCCGTCCTTGGTGATGTGGCCGATGATGAAGATCGGGGTGCCGGTGCCTTTGGCGTATTTGAGCAGCGTGGCGGCGCACTCGCGGATCTGCGAGACGCTGCCGGCCGACGATTCGAGCAGACCGGTGTAGACGGTCTGGATCGAGTCGATGACCACCAGATCGGGTCGCAGCTCCTCGATCTGCGCCACGATGTGCTCCAAAAGGGTCTCGGGATAGACCATGCACTCCTCGTTGCCGATGCCGATGCGGGCTGCCCGCATGCGGATCTGTTCGGCCGACTCCTCGCCCGAGACATAGAGGGTGCGCAGGCCGTTGGCCGCGAGCGCGATTTGCAGCGAGAGGGTCGATTTGCCGATGCCCGGCTCGCCGCCCAGCAGCACGAGCGAGCCGGGGACCAGTCCGCCGCCCAGTACGCGGTTCACCTCGGCGTTGCCCAGATCGATGCGGCGGTGTTCGCTTTCGCGGATGTCGGCCACGCGCTGCGGCTTGGCCGCGGGCAGGTTCGCGCCCACCGCCGCCGGCGCCGGGCCGCTCTCGCGGGCTACGACCTCCTCGGTGAAGGTGTTCCACTCGCCGCATGCGGGACAGCGCCCGAGCCACTTGGGGGCGTCGTAGCCGCAGTTCTTGCAGAAAAATGCTTTTTTGATCTTTGCCATTTCGTTTCGTTCGGTTTCGGAGTTCGGTTTTCGGTTCTGTGGTACGACTTCGTACAGGCGGACGGGTGCGGACCGGAGGCGGGTTCCCGCCTGAGGCGGAGCCGTTTCCGCCGGACCGTTCGGCGATTCGCGCTTGCCGCCCCTCGCGGGCGCGTATATCGGCGGCGGGGCGGAGCCGCTAACGACGCCGTGGGCGGCGAATGCGGGCGGTGGAGAGGTTGCGCGTCGTAGGCCGTGCGTCGTGCCTGCCGTCGATTCGTTGTCGGGTTCGTTCGCGGGTCGGCCGGCGGGCGCCTTGTCGTTGTGGTTCCGTCGCGGCAGACCGCACGGCATTTCGGGGAGGGCGTGTCCGTCGGCGGCCGATTCAGAGCCCCAGTTCCTCGTCGATCAGGATCACGAGGATGCGCCCCTCGGGATAGCAACGCAGCATCTCCATGCGGGTGTTGCAGATGCGGTCGGGTGCGTTGCAGTCCATGCAGACGCCCGTGCGGGCGCACGGCGTGCGGAAGCCCGGGTGGCGGGCGATGTTCTGCGGTGCGGCGAGTTCGCGGATGCGCGCTTCGGCTGCCCGTCGGTCGGCGACGATCTTGTTGCGGCCCGCGACCAGAACGACCCTCCGCGGCCCGAAAGCCACCGGTGCGATCCGGTTGCCGACCATGTCGAGCCAGTGGAGCGTACCCTGCGTCGTGAGGGCGTTCACGCCCGTGATGAAGAGGTCGGCCAGCAGCCCGCGGCGTCGGATCTCGATCCGTTCGGGGCGCGGCATCGCGGGGTCGAACCCGTCGAGGAGTTCGAAGCGGGGATCGTCGCGCAGAAAGTCGAGGATGCCCGTGGCGCGCATCGTCTCCGAGTCGCCGAACGAGACGGCCGCCGGAGCGAGCGCCTCCGCCTCGGCTTTGAGCCGTTCGAAGGCTTCGGCCGTGTTCTTGACGACGGCCGTTTCGAAGCGGTGTTTGCGGAGTGCTGCGGCGCAAGTTTCCAAAAGTTCCATGCTTATGCGATTGTATTCATAGGTTTCGTCGTATCGTTCGATCGTCCGGTCCGGGCGGACGAAGGCTGCGTCTGCGGTGTCCGGCTTTGCTCGGAAGGCGCTTGCCGCCGGGCCGGCCGGTCGGCCGGTCGTTTGTGCGGAGACCTCTCCCGGCGGCTACCGGCGGAGCGGGGCCGAGGGGGCGGCGCCGCCCGGATGTTTCCGTTCGGCGGCGGCTCTCCGCGGGACGGGGTTGCGGCGGGTGCCGATCTGCGGGCGGTGCGGGGACCTTCCTCTCGTCCGCCGAGGCTGTGCCGCTCGGCGCCGCGCCGTGTCGGAAGAACTACTTGATGAAGAAGCGGTAGATGTCGTTGCCGTTGGCATAAAGGAGCAGGAAAAGGATGATGGCCAGCCCGACGTACTGCGCTCCTTCGAGCACGCGGTCGCTCACCTTGCGGCCCGTCAGCATCTCCCAGAAGGTGAAGATCGCATGGCCGCCGTCGAGCCCCGGGATGGGCAGGATGTTCATGATGGCCAGAATGATCGACAGGAAGGCCGTCTTCAGCCAGAAGTCCTGCCAGTCCCACACGGAGGGGAAGATGCTGCCGATGGCGATGAATCCGCCCACCTCCTCGTACATTTTCGTTTTGGGTTGCACGATCATCCTGAGCTGATCCCAGTAGGAGGAGATCACATTGCCCGTTTTGCGGATGCCCGCCGGAATCGACTCCCAGAAGGTGAACTCCCGCGTGCGGAGCGTGTAGGGACTGCCGACGTATACGCCCAGCAGCCCTTCGTCCGATACGGTCGCCGTAAGGGGCAGCTCCGTGCCGCCGCGCAGGACGCCGAGCCGCACCGTGTCACCGGCGCTCCGGCGGATCCGTTCCGCATACTGCGGGAAGTCGAGCCCCCGCTCTCCGTCGACGGCCACGATCTCGTCGCCGCGGCGCAGTCCGGCTGCGGCACCCGTACCCGCGAGGTCCACGCTGTCGATGAGGAAGGGGATGCGAAGCGTCATGAGGTGTTCGTAGCCCTTCGACTTGCGCAGCGCGATCAGTTCGTCAAGCGGCAGGCGGAGCGCCACTTCCTCGCCGCCGCGCTGCACCGTAACGGTCCGGTCGCCCTCGGTGATGACCAGATCGCTGATGATCTTGGAGACGTTCTCGGCCGGCACGCCGTCTATGGCGACGATCCGGTCGCCGTCGCGGAAGCCGAGGGCCTTGCCCTCGTCGCTGAAGTTGTAGCCCCAGCGGGCGTCGTCGTTCGAAAAGTAGCTTTCGCCCCATGCGTAGCTCACGCCGCAGTAGATCGCCACGGCCAGAAGCACGTTCATCACCACGCCTGCGATCATCACCAGAAAACGCTGCCAAGCGGGTTTGGCGCGGAATTCCCACGGCTGCACGGGGCGCTTCATCTGCTCCTTGTCCATCGACTCGTCGATCATGCCGGCGATCTTGACGTAGCCGCCCAACGGTAGCCAGCCCAGACCGTATTCCGTGTGGCCCCGCCTGAACTTGAAGAGCGAGAACCACGGGTCGAAGAAGATGTAGAACTTCTCGACGCGGATGCGGAAAATGCGGGCCATGATGAAGTGCCCGAATTCGTGAATGCCCACCAGCAGCGTGAAGGCGAGGAAGAGTTGCAGTACTTTGATCAGAATATCCATCTTAAATGTTTTATTTCCTTATGTTGTCGTTTTCCCGTCCCGGCAGTCCTTCGGGCCGTGCCGGCCGGTCGGGAGCCGTTGCTTTCCGTATTCGTACCGGCGGCCCGGCAATCCTTCGGTCAGGTCGCGGATTGCGTGCGGCCTGCCGGGAACGAGACCTTGCCCGCTGACCGTTTCCGCTTCTCCGCCATTCCCGGTTTCCGATCGCCCGTTTCCGGTCTGCGGTCCGCATTGCTCGGTTCGTGTTCCGCAGCTCCGGCCTCCGGTCCGCGATTTCCGCCCCCCCCCTCCTCGGTCTGCGGTCCCCGGGATGAGCCGAGCGGTCCGAAAAGTCTTTTTTCGCTCGCCGTTGCGGGATCGCGGCCGTTACCCGGTAAAGGTTCGGGTTGCGCCCGATTCGGCGTCGGCAGTCGTCGGGGCCTCTTTCTTCGTGCGCGATCCTTGGATTTCTGTTCCGTTTCCGGCCTCGGCAGAGCCCGCACCGGCGTTCGCCGCTGTATGCGGCCTGACGAAACGCCCCGGACGAAAGCGGCCGTCCGAGCGGCGATCCGCTTCTCCCGGCGACGGATCAGAGCCTCAGCAAGCCGCGCGCCAGATCGCGCGCCTCGGCATCCGCCGCGGCATAATCGGCCAAAGCGGGGCGGGCGACGTGCGTCGCCCGGGCGAGAGCGTGTTCGATCGTGCGGACGATGTCCGTATAGCGGCACTTGCGGTCCAGAAAGGCGGCCACGGCCACTTCGTTCGCGCCGTTCATCGTGCAGGCCGCCGTGCCGCCGCGCCGCAGACAGTCGTAGGCGATGTCGAGCGCGGGGTATTTCGTGCGGTCGACCTCCTCGAACGTCAGCTGCGGATGGGCCAGAAAGTCGAACTGCTCGGAGGGGCGGTGCGCACGGTCGGGGTACATCAGCGCGAAGCTGATCGGCATCCGCATGTCGGGCGCCCCGAGCTGGGCTTTGACGGCTCCGTCCTCGAACTCGACCATCGAGTGTACGACCGCCTGCGGGTGCTGGATGACGCTGATGCGCTCCGCGGGCGTGCCGAAGAGCCAGTGGGCCTCGATCACCTCGAAGCCTTTGTTGACGAGCGTCGAGGAGTCGATCGTGATCTTGGCGCCCATCTCCCACTGCGGGTGGCGGAGCGCCTGTTCGGGCGTAACGTCCGCCAGCGCCTCGCGCGGCAGGTCGCGCAGCGACCCGCCCGAGCAGGTAACGATCAGCCGCCGCACCGGAGCCCGTTCGCCCATGAGGCACTGGAAGATGGCCGAGTGCTCCGAGTCGACGGGCAGAATCGGCGCCCGGCGCTCGGCCGCGAGCCGCATGACATACTGTCCGCCCACGACGAGCGACTCCTTGTTGGCGAGGGCCAGCTTCTTGCCCTTGTCGAGCGCCGCGACCGTGGGGGCGAGCCCCGCATAGCCCACCAGTGCGTTCACAATCGTGTCCGTGTCGCCCGCGGCGGCCACCTGTGCCACGGCGTCCGTCCCGGCGTAGACCTTGATGTCGGTGTCGGCCAGCGCTTCGCGCAGCGGGCCGTAGCAGCGTTCGTCGGCGATCACCGCGGCGTCGGCGTCGCATGCGCGGGCCTGCTGCGCGAGGCGCTGCCAGTTGCGGGCCGCCGTGAGGACGCGGACTTCGAAACGGTCGGGGTTTTCGCGCACGACGTCGAGCGTCTGCATGCCGATCGACCCCGTGGAGCCGAGAATGGCGAGTCGTTGTTTCATGGGTCAAAAGACGATATAACCCTCCGGGTCGACGGGTTTGCCGTCGTTCCAGAGTTCGAATTCGAAAAGCCGGGTCTCTTCGCTTCTGTCCGCATCGGGCGCGGCCGCATAGCCGATCACCTCGCTGCTGCGCACGGTCTGGCCCGGGGAGACGAGCGACTGCGAGAGGTGTTTGTAGACCGAAAGCAGATTGTCCGGATGCTGGATCTGCACGACATGACCCTCCTCCGGCGTCCAGAGGCTCAGCACCACCGTGCCGTTCCCGATCGCCGAGACGCCGGCGCCGGCCGCGGCGGCGATCCGGATGCCCAGCCGGCCCTGCTTGATGTCGAAACCTTCGGTCAGGATCCCTTCCACGGGCGTTATCATGCCGATGGCTTCGCGCATCTCGCGCCGCGAGCCTTCGGCTCCGAGGCCGTAGGGGCTGTCGCCCTCCATCTGCGCACGCAGCAGCGAATCCGCGCGCGAAGGCGGGACGAGCGTCTTGTCGAGCCGTGCGCTGTCGGAGGCTCGGAGCGACCGCACCACCGGGGTCTTGCCCTCCATGATGAGGGCGATATGCTCGTTGTAGGTCATCATGTCGTTCATCATCCGTTCCATCGAGTCGAGACGCATCGCGTCGCGCATCAGCGCTTCGCGCGTGCGGGTGGCTTCGGTGCGGTAGCCCGGCAGAAACTCCAGCACGGGGGTGTAGGCCGCGAGGACGAGAATGAGGATGAAGAGCAGCAGCGCGAACGACACGAACGCCGCGAATGCGCCCGCGGGCGAGAGGTGGATGTGCCACTCCTCGGCGCCGTCGCTCGCATCGCGCAGGCTGAGGCGGCGTTTGCGGAACAGCTCGCGCCGCCAGCGGGATATGGATTTCAGGAATTTCATCGGTTGCGGATCAAAGCGTACAAAGGTAACTATTTTGCGGAAAACCTTGTCGCTTCGCTCCGAAAATTTTACCTTTGCCGTCGGTTCTCAAACGAATGAAACAACGCAGCCGTTCCGGTGAGCCGGGTGCGAGGGGGCTCCCTCGCCGGTCGCCGGGACGGAAAAGTGGTCGAAGAAAATTCGAGATATTATGATGAAACCTGCATTATTGGTCCTCGCCGCCGGCATGGGGTCGCGCTACGGCTCGCTGAAGCAGATGGACGGCGTGGGCCCCGCCAACGAGGCTATCATCGACTATTCGGTCTACGACGCCGTGCGCGCCGGCTTCGGTCGGGTGGTCTTCGTCATCCGCCGCTCGTTCGCCGCCGAGTTCGAGGAGGTGTTCAACGCCGCACGGTTCGGCGGGCGGATCGAGGTCGAGTACGTCTATCAGGAGCTCGATTCTCTGCCCGAAGGGTTCGCCGTGCCCGAGGGGCGTGTGAAGCCGTGGGGGACGAACCACGCCGTGATGATGGCCGCGGAGCGGATCGACGTGCCGTTCGCCGTGGTGAACGCCGACGATTTCTACGGGGCCGAAGCCTTCCGGACGATGGCCGACTGTTTGCGCACGCTCGACGGCAGCCGAAATAAATATTGTATGGTGGCCTACGATCTGGAGAAGACGCTCTCGGAGAACGGGACCGTTTCGCGCGGGATCTGCACGGTCGATGCCGCGGGCAATCTGGCGGGCATGGTCGAACGCACGCGGATCGAACGCGCGGCGGACGGGCGGATCGTCTACCGCGACGGCGGAGCCGACGAGGAGCTGGCGCCCGCGACGCCGGTGTCGATGAATCTGTTCGGCTTCACGCCCGACTATTTTTCGTACTCGGCCGAATATTTCCGTGCGTTTCTCAGCGAACATGCCGCCGACCTCGGGGCCGAGTGCTACATCCCCTCGATGGTCAACCGGCTCATCGACCGGGGAACGGTCGAGGTGCGCGTGCTGCGGTCGGACGCACAGTGGTACGGCGTAACCTACAAGGAGGACAAACCCGCGCTCGTGGCGGCTCTTCGACGGATGATCGGCGAGGGGCGCTATCCGGAGAGGCTCTGGGAGTAGCGGTCCGCTGCGGGTGCGGCGAACCGCCGGCATGGTGTTTCGTCTGTGCCCGAAATGGGGGGCATGAAAAGGAAAGGGCCGTTCCGTTCGGCCGGGTGCGGAGCCGGAAGCCGTTCCGGGCTCTTCCGAGGCGGGAAACGGAGAAGGGGATTCGTCCTTTTTTTCGATCTTTTTCCGTGCTTTCTGAGGGCCGAAAGGTAAGACCGGCGCCTGCCGTGCGGGCGAAGCGGGTTTTCGGCGCTCTTCGCCGCGCAAGGGCGAGGCGGGGAGCCGAGCGTCGCGCAGGTAAAGCCCTTCGCAAGGCGGAAAATTGCGCGGAAGTTCGCCCGGCCGGCTGAAGCGGTCGATTGCGCGGGTTGGGCTTGAATGAGCGGCCTCCGTTTTTCGCATCCGTTTCGCTCCGGTCTTATGCCCTGCTGTTCGCATCGTGAGTTTTTTTATGTCCGTTTTGCAAGGGGGGGGGATGAGAGCGGTTCGCCGACGGCGCTGCATCGTCCGGATGCGTCGGGAAAGGCGTCTTGGGACCCGCCGGACCGAAAACGGCAGGCAAGGGGATGGCCTCTGCGAAGGGGCGCCCGGATCGGAAGGCGGGCCGGCGGTAGGGCCGCTGCCGGCATTCGGGCGGC
>NZ_FCNT01000026.1 GCF_900021155.1 Alistipes sp. CHKCI003 | reverse complement strand
GGGGACCGCCGCTCCGTGTGTCGCAGCAGCCTCCGTCGTCCGGCGGATCAGTTCCGCGCTCGCCATGGGGCGTACGCCGTCGTGGACGGCGATCAGCTCCACCGTCTCCGGCAGGGCGGCCAGTCCGTTGCGGACGGAGTGGAATCGTTCGGCACCTCCGGCTGCGACCGTATGTCGGGCCACGTCGAAGCGTGCGGCGAGGTTTCGCCAGTAGGCGATGTGCGCCTCGGGCAGCACTGCGACGATCGGCGCTCCGGGCAGTGCCGCGGCGAGTGCATTGATCGTGCGGGCCAATACGGGCATTCCCCCCAGCAGGCGGAACTGCTTGGGCACGTCGCCGCCCAAGCGGCGGCCGCTTCCTCCGGCGACGACGATCACTCCCGTGCGTGCGGTCATGGCGATGCGGAGATTAGGATGCGGCGGGTGCGGCGGTGTTCTGCGGCAGGACGATCGAGTCGAGCTGTACGATCTTCTCCTCCTCCTTCACATCGCCCTCCAGCTCGGCCACGATGCGGTCGCGGACGAATTCGAACTGAGCGCGGTTGGCCTTCGAGATCGGTTCGGCAGGCTCCTGCGGGATCTTCAGGGGGTCGATCGGCTTGCCGTTCTTCCAGATGCGGTAGTCGAGGTGGGGCCCCGTCGAGGCGCCCGTGCTGCCGACATAGCCTATGAGCTGTCCCTGCACGACACGCGATCCCTGACGGATGCCCTTCGCGTAGCCGCTCAAATGGAGGTAGCCGGTCATGAGGTTGCCCGCATGTTTGATCTTGAGGGTGTTGCCTCCTCCTCCGCCCCAGCCTTTGAACGTAACCGTACCGTCCGCCACGGCATGAACGGGCGTACCCTTCGGTGCAGCGTAGTCCACGCCCGTGTGGGGGCGGTATACTTTATAAATAGGGTGTTTGCGGGCATAGGTGAAACGCGAGCTGATGCGCGTGTATTTGAGCGGCGCCTTGAGCAGCTGCTTGCGCAGACTGCCGCCGTCGTATTCCCAGTACTGTATTTTCTCGTTCTGTCGGAACGGCACGGCGTAATACTCCTTGCCGCCGTGGACGAACTTGGCGCCCCAGATGCGGCCGATACCCGCAGGGATCGTATCGTCGATGAACTTTTCGTCGTAGATGACCGTGAAGCGGTCCCCTTTCTGGATGCCGAAGAAGTCTACGGTCCACTGATAGATGTCTTCGAGTTCGGCGGCCAGCGAGTAGGGCAGGTTTTCATGCATGATGGCTCCCCAGAGCGACGAGTCGATCGTCGCGCTCTTCTTCTGGCGCCGGAGCGAGATCTCCTTGGCGCCTTCGCACACCATGATCGAATCCTCCGCGAAACCGAAGACCACGTAGTCCGTGGCGCTGCGTTCGTAGGCGAGGTATTCGAGATGAGGGGTGAAGAGCGAATCTTCGTGGATGAACGCGACGTACTTGTGCCCCGCGCGGATGTTGCGCAGCGGGAATACGTCCGCCGCGGCTTTGTCCAGCCGGTCGATCGCGGCGGCCGAGACGCCGTAGCTGCCGAGTATCTTGCCGAGCGTCTCGCCGCTGCGGATTTCGGCGCTCTCGGTACGGTAGTTGTCGGCATTGATGCCGTACAGGATGTTCTGCGGCTCGTCGGCGGTCTCCTCTTCCGTGGAGGCGGCATTCTGCGAGCAGGCTCCCGCGGCGAGCGCGAGAGCGCAAAATGTCAGGTATGCGATACGTTTCATAGCTATTGGCAAAGATACGAAAAGTCGGCCGCAAAAACGAATTTCATTCGGTTTGCCGGGACGGAGTATCCAAGACGGAGCCAAAGATACGAAATGTCGGGCGTAAAAGCAAATAAATCCGCTTTCGCCGAACGGGAGTATCCGAGGCGACGCGAAGGCAAGGCAATGCCGCATGCACAAGCGGCCGATTCGTTCTGCCGGGCGTGGGCTCCGAGGCGGAGCCGCAGGTCGGAAAAACGGGTTATTCGGGCGCTTTTGCCGCATGTTCGTCTTTCCCGGCCAATATTTGTCCGTTTCGTTTTGCTGTTCGGCGATTTATTGCTACCTTTGAAAAGTTGTGCAGTTAACCGAATGCGATGATGTTTAATTGGCTTTTGGCCCCTGCGGCATATCTGTATAAGTTGGGAGTAACCTTCCGGCACCATCTGTTCGACTGGGGGATCATCAAGAGCGAAAAGTTCGATGTTCCGGTCGTCTGCATCGGCAACATCACCGTCGGCGGGACGGGCAAGACCCCGATGGCCGAAATGGTGGTGGGCTACATGACCCGTACGCACCATGTGGCGCTCATCTCGCGCGGCTACGGCCGCCGGACCAAGGGCTATCGCGAGGTGCGGCCCGATTCCCACTACCGCGACGTGGGCGACGAACCCTTGCAGATCAAACTGAAGTTTCCCGACGTGGTCGTCGCGGTCTGCGAGAAGCGGGCCGAGGGCATCCGCCGTCTGCTGGCCGAACATCCCGAGACGGATCTCGTGGTGATGGACGACGGTTTCCAGCACCGCTACGTGGAGCCGAAGGTCAACATCGTGATGATCGACGCCACACGTCCCGTGCAGCACGACAAGATGCTGCCGCAGGGGACGCTGCGCGACCTGCCCGAGATGCTTCACCGGGCCCACTACTTCGTGGTTACGAAGTGTCCCGAGAAGATGGCGCCGATCGACCGGCGCATTCTGAGCAAGGTGCTCGTTCAGGTGGCCTATCAGAAGGTCTACTTCACCCGCTTCGAGAGCTTCATGCCGCAGCCGCTTTATGCCGACGAAGCCGGCAGCGAGGGCGTGGCGCTGCACCGCAGGGTGATCGCGCTCTCGGGCATCGGCAATCCGAAGCCGTTTCTCGAGTCGCTGCGCGAACGCTACGACGTGGTGGCGGAGCTGACGCTCGACGACCATCACATCTACCGCGTGAAGGACATGAAACAGCTCGCGGCCCTGCTGGGGCAGTATCCCGACGCCGCGGTCGTTACGACCGAGAAGGATGCCGTGAAACTCACCAACCGCGACAAGATTCCCGAAGCGGTGCGGCGTGCGCTCTACTACGTACCGATCAATATTTCATTCACGGAGGATTCGGCGACGGATCTTCTTCAAAAACTGGAACAGGATGTTAGAGGAAATTAAGAAGACCGCGGCGTTCATCGACGCGCGGACGCAGCAGTTCCGTCCCGAGGCGGGCATCATTCTCGGCACGGGACTCGGAGATTTCGCCGAGCAGATCGACGTGAAATACGCGCTCGAGTACAAGGATATTCCGGGCTTTCCCGTCTCGACGGTCGAAGGACACAAGGGCCGTCTGATCTTCGGTCTGCTCGAAGGCCGCCGCGTGGTGGCGATGCAGGGGCGGTTCCACTACTACGAAGGCTATGCCATGACGCAGGTAACGTTTCCCGTGCGGGTGATGAAACTGCTGGGTATCGGGTGTCTCTTCGTGTCGAACGCTTCGGGCGGCATCAATACCTCGTTCCGCGTGGGCGATCTGATGATTATCACCGATCATATCAACCTCATGCCCAATCCGCTCATCGGTCCCAATCTGGCCGAACTCGGACCCCGTTTCCCGGACATGCACAACTGCTACGACCGCGAACTCATCGCACGGGCCACGGCCATCGCCGAGCGCGAGCGGATCAAACTCCAGTACGGGGTTTATGTGGGCGGGACGGGCCCGACGTTCGAGACGCAGGCCGAATACCGCTATTTCAAGGCCATCGGCGGCGATGCGGCCGGCATGTCCACCGTGCCCGAGGTGATCGTGGCGCGCCATATGGGGATTCCCGTTTTCGGCGTTTCGGTCATCACGAACTGCGGCCTTTCGGACGAGGCGGGCGACCACGAGGACGTGCAGCGTCAGGGCCGGAAGGCCGGACAGAAGATGGCCGTGCTCTTCCGCGAGATGGTCAAGGGGTTGTAACGTGCGGTTCGCGCGCCGTGGTGCATGGCTCCCTCGGGAGACGGTGCGGCCGGTTTCTCCCCGAAGAGGAGCGCGCGCGACGAATATTCAGATACAAACGAAAGAAAAACGATGGTAAATAAAGTGATTCTGGTGGGCAACGTGGGCATCGACCCCGAAGTGCGCACCCTCGAATCGGGTGCGAAAGTGGCCCGCGTGCGTCTGGCGACGACCGAACGCCTGTTCGACCGACAGGCCAACGAGACCAAGGAACAC
Source organism: Alistipes sp. CHKCI003 (assembly GCF_900021155.1). GTDB lineage: Bacteria > Bacteroidota > Bacteroidia > Bacteroidales > Rikenellaceae > Alistipes > Alistipes excrementavium. The sequence continues at coordinate 46,830 of NZ_FCNT01000026.1, read as the reverse complement.
ACCGAGTGGCATACGATCACGCTCTGGCGCGGTCTGGCCGATGTCGTGGACCGCTATGTCCGCAAGGGGACGCAGCTCTATATCGAGGGACGTCTCCGCACCCGCGAGTGGACCGACAAAGACGGCAACAAGCGCTACACGACCGAGATTCTGGCCGATACGATGAATCTGCTGGGGCGTCGCAGCGACAATCCCGCCTCGGACGGCGCCTCTGCCGGAGGGGCTTCGTATGGCGGTGCGTCCGGCGGCTCTTCGTTCGGCGGCGGGCAGCAGGCGCCGGCATACGGCGGTGGGCAGAACGCTTCCTTCGGGGGCGGACAAACCCGACCGACGGCTTCGTCCTATGGACAATCTGCTCCCGCTTACGGGCAGCCTGCCGCACCGTCGGTGCCTGCCGACGATCCGGACGATCTTCCGTTCTGATTCCGGCAGCACGGCCTTCGAAGTCGCCCGGGCTCCGGGTTTCGGCGGCCGGGGCATGCTTCGGACGATTGTCCGTCGATAGTTTCGGACGGCCTTCCGTTCTGATTCCGGCAGCGCGGCCTTCGAGGACGCCCGGGTTTCCGGGTTTCGGCGGCCGGGGTATGCTTCGGACGATTGTCCGTCGATAGTTTCGGACGGCCTTCCGTTCTGATTCCGGCAGTGCGGCCTTCGAGGACGCCCGGGTTCCGGGTTTCGGCGGCCGGGGTATGCTTCGGACGATTGTCCGTCGATAGTTTCGGACGGCTTTCCGTTTTGTTTCCGGCAGTGCGGCCTTCGAAGTCGCCCGGGCTCCGGGTTTCGGCGGCCGGACAAGCGTACTGCGGAACAGGACCGGCAGGGGGCGCTCGGTGTCCGAAGGCGTCTGACGGGCGAATGCCGGGACTGGCAGCCTTGCGAAACAGGCGGTTCGAAAGCGCGTGTACGGCCGAAGAGCCGCGATTGGAATCCTCTTCGGAATTCGGCCTCTCTGTCGGATGCGAGCGGCTGATGGGGCGTTCGTGTCTCGGATCAAGCGAGAGCCGTTCGGCATAGAGGCGGTCGTTCGGCGATGCCGCTGACCGCGGGTCGTTCGCCGCCGGCTGTGCACGGAAGGAGAACGATATACTGAGGTGTCTTGTTTTTCGTTCTCTTCCGCCCCGTACCGTACATCGTCCGCCTGCGGTGGAGATCCGAGCCGCCCGCACGGTGTCTGAAATCCGTCCGCCGTATCGGGCGACCGTGGACCGGCGGCATCGCCGGGGCAGCCTCCCGATCGGAGGATGGGGCATTGCGGTCGGAGCCGCATCCGTTTGGCCGGCGGCTGTCGGCCGTTTGGCCGAAGTTGCAGGAAGACATGGGGTGCGGGGCATGTATGTCTTCTGTCGGAGCGTATCAAGATCGTCTTGAATCGAGGCGGGGAAGATTCCGGCGAATCGTTTCCCGTTTTATTCCGATTCGTATATACGGGGCCGGAGATGCACGGGGAGGTTCGTGCGTTTCCGGCCGCTTTATGCCCGGAGGATGTGCGGCGGCACGGGGGGGGCGGAGAGGGACTGCGCCGTGCAGGGAGGGCGGATTGCAGTGGCGACGGATCGGAAAGTCGTGCGCCGGGCCGGCATGTCGGTTCGTGAAGAGCGTGTCGTGCAGCACGGATCGTGGCGACAGAGCGGGGAGACGTGCATCGGAACCGTATGCCGGTTTGTGTGGAGGCGGGCGCATCCCGCGGTTTTCCTGCCGGCCGGAGACCGGACGTGCGAGGATGGCGTAGAGCGCCCTATTCCTACAAGAACGTCCGGATATAAGAGAGAGGGGCTGTGCATCAGTGAGGCGATCTCCTCGGCCGGCGGCCTTCCTCGTGGAAACGGCGTGCGATGGTCCGCATGGATTCGCCCACTTCGATGAGCTGGCCGTCGGGGGCGTAGATGCGTACCGCGCGCTGCTGCCAAGGGTGTTTTCTGGGTGGATGCGCATAGTCGATGTCCTTGCGGGCGGAGAGGCGTGCGACGAATCCGTCGAAATCCTCCGTTTCGAAATAGAGTTCCATGTTGTTGGAGCGGCGCATCACCGAATCCTTCGGGATGCCGGCCAGACGGTCGAAATCCTGCTGTAAGGCGAATCCTCCGCTGAGGCTGAGGTTGCCTCCCAGATCGAGCACCGCCTCCTGTTCGAAAAGGCCGCGGTAGAAACGAAACGACCGTTCGAGATCGGCGACGGCCGGAAGAGGCGTCGTAAGCTGCATGTTTCGCGTGTTTTATTTGCGGCCGGCGGATTGCGGAAGCCTGCGGTCCGAGAGCAGTGCGGCGTGCGTGCGGCGCAGTCGCTCAAGTGCCGCGGTTCATCGGAGTGTCGTGCGTCGGCGGTTGCGGATCGGGAGCCTCTCCCACAGCCATTCGGGGATAAGCCGCCAGCCGAAGACCATAAGGGCGTAACGACGGTCGATCACCGTGCGGCGGCGTCCGCGTTCGAGGGCCTTCACGATCTGCGCCGCGACCCGCTCGGGCCGCATGAGCATCGGGTAGCGGCGTCCGTCGTCGAGGAGAGCCGTGGCGACGAATCCCGGACGGATGTCGGTGATCCGGATGGGCAGCCGCTCCATGCGGGCCAGCTGGGCCAGTGCATCGAGATAGGTGTTTTGCATCCGTTTGGTGGCGGAGTAGGCGGGCGCGGCTCCCAGTCCTTTGGTGCCGGCGATGGAGCTGACGGCAGCCAGACGGCCTCCGCCGTGCGAGCGGAACCAGTCGAAAGCCGCCGCCGTCATGCGGACGAACCCTACGGCATTGGTCTCGGCCGTCGCAATTTCGGTGGCGGGCACGAGCTGCGGATTCTGGCTTCCGATGCCGGAGCAATGGAGGTAGATGTCCATCCCGCCCAAACGCTGCGCGAGTTCGGCGAGCCGCTGCGGCGCATCGTCCTGCGTAATGTCGATGACGGCGGTTTCGACCTGAGCCGGAGCTTCGGCCCGCAGGGCTTCGAGCGGTTCCGTGCGGCGGCCGGCGATGCCGACGCGCCATCCCCTGCGCATGCAAAGGCGGGCCGTTTCGAGCCCGATGCCCGAAGTGGCTCCCATGATGACGATCCGGATGGCGGGATCGTCTCTTTCGGCGGATTCAGAGTGCATCATCGTATGGTCGTGTTTCCGAAGTGTCGGTTGTTTGTTTTTCGGATCGTCGCCGTGTCCCGTTTTTTGATGGGGCGTTTCGTCCTGTTCCGGGTTCCGCAGACGAGCCTGTCCGCACCTGCGTAAATCTCCGGTTCGCAGTCGCTGATGCGCTTTCTGTCCGGATCGGAGGTCCGGCGTGCGAATCGGCCGGCCGCTGCCCGTGGCGTCGAGGTCGCTCGCCGGCCAGTCCGCTCCGGAACGGCGTGCCGCAGGCGAGGTCGGCTGTGCACCGCATGACTTGTCCCTCTGTCCTCGCGGATGCAAAATCCGCTCCATGATGAAGGGGAGCATGATGTTTCCGCGCAACGGAACCGACGCCTCCGGCCGTCGGTGTGAAATGTCCGTGAATGCCGGCTGCATTCGGATAAGTCCCCTGTGCGATACGGATCCCTGCCTTGCGCGTCGGCCCGATTCCGGTTCAGGGCTTCGCCGTCTGCGACGCATCCTTTCCGCCTTCTGCCCCCCCCTTCGGTTCCTGTGTCGCTCCTCCCGCATCGGCAGACGGCCGGTGCGGTCCGTCGTGGCATGCGGTCCGGAAAACGGCCGGGCTGTATTTCGGCCGGGCGGAAACGATCGGAGTGGCCGGCGCATGCGCAGTTTCTCCACCTTTTCCCGAACATTCCCGTATTCTGCGACCGTTCCCGGTCTTGGTCGGCTTCTGTCGGTCCGCTGCGATCGGGGGGGGGCGATTCGTCGGCCTCGTGCGGTTCGCTGCGGTTCGCTGCGGTCCGGCAAGGTTCGGCATACCGCGGCCGGCCGCGGCTCGTCGCCCTGCTGAACGGTCTGCTTTAGTGCGCTGCCGGGACGTCGGGCGTGGGGCGGTCATCGGCACACGCCACCGATTCGGCATCCGTACCGACCGGCGGCGGGGGCAGTTGCGAGCGCAGCCGGTCGGGAATCTCCTCGGTGCGGATGCGCAGCAGATAATGCGTTTTGTCGTTGTCGTTTCCGGAGGTGTAAGCTTGTACGAATTCCCACCGCTGACGAATCATGTAATTGAGTGCTTCGACCATCGAGTTGAAAAGGATTTTACGTCCCTTTTCATCGGTGATCCAGTTGCAATTCAGGGCAGCGGCCGACTGTCCGAAATCTAAGATCACTCCGTCCCCTTTGCAAGAGGGCAGATGGCTGCCGATCAGTTCGGCATAGAGGTAACGTTCGGGCTTGGCCATGATGGCGCCCGTCTGCGGATGCCGCTGCATCGCAGCCGGAGCCGTTGCGGCCTGTGGCGTCTGCGTCGTTTCCGAAACCCGTGCAGGCTGTCCGTCCGTCGGCGGACGGTTCGGCATCGCCGGTTGCGTAGGCTGTGCGCTGAGCGTTCCGCCCATCCACAGAGCCAGCAAAAGAAGTGTACTCTTTTTCATGATCTTTCGATATATCGGTTCGTTTGTCCCAAGTGTGCCCCTCCCTTATCGTGCGGTCTCGGCCGTCGCCGCGCCTTGCATCCGTCGCCGAAACAGAGGCTATCGGACTGTCGTGTCCGTTCCACCTGCCGTTCCACCTGCCGTTTCGGCTGTTGGAAAGTTTCGGTACGGTTCCGATGCAGCCCGGATCGCACCCAAGAGGTCGTGTCGTCGCAGCGATTCGGCCGCTGCGCAACGCGGTTCGTTCAACCGGACGATATTCGGCTGTACGATTTCGCTGCCGTCGACCCTTCGTGCAATGACCGGCGTCAAAAGGTTCCGACAACTCGTGCCGCCGTTTTACTCGGCCGTTCCGAGAGGCGAGGCGGGCACCTTCTCCCATGGTCGTTCCGGCCTCTGCCGCAGGCTCCGGTTCTGCATGCCCCGCCTCCTCCTTGTGCGATCGCTGCGTCATGTGGAGATGCGGCGCCGTCTGCATCGTCGTTCAATATCCGGCGCTCACTCTTCGATCTCGCGCTGCACGCACTCGATTCCGACTTTGCGCAGCAGGTCGAGGCCCTCTTCCGAGCGGTATTCGTCGCAGTAGACCACGCGCCGGATACCTGCCTGTATGATGAGTTTCGAACATTCGATACAGGGGGCAGCCGTGATGTAGAGGGTCGAGCCGTCGCAGTTGTTGGCGCTCTTGGCCACCTTGGTGATGGCGTTGGCCTCGGCGTGCAATACGTAGGACTTGGTTTTGCCCGTCTCGTCCTCGCAGATGTTCTCGAAGCCCGACGGTGTGCCGTTGTAACCGTCGGAGATAATCATTTTGTCCTTGACGATCAATGCCCCCACCTTACGGCGCACGCAATAGGAATTCTCGGCCCAGATGCGTGCCATCCGCAGATAGCGTATGTCGAGCTGACGCTGTTTCTCTTCCTGATAGCCCATCTTTTTGAAGGTGAAATTATATGTTTCGATCTTCGTCGGCAATGCCGTTTTTCCGGATTGCCGTAATTCGCGGAGTGAGGCTGCACAGGACGAACAGACAGTCCGTATCGTCGGGGAGAGACGACTTTTCTTTTCTCCCGCCTCGTGCGGAACATCCGATTCGGTTCGTTCGGCGAAGTTCTTGCCTCGCAACCTTTCCTGCCTCTCGCCCCCCCCTCGCCCCGACCGGACCGTTGTGCGCCCTTCCGAGCTGTACCCGCTTCCTTCCGGAGTTTTCTGCTTTATGCACGGGAACGTACTGCACCAAAGGAACGGAGACCCTCCTGCAAAGGATCTTCCGCGGTTTCGGGAACATGGGGCCATGACGGGTCTGTGCGGCCCTCGCCGCCTACAATCCCTTGCCGTGGCACTGCTTGTATTTCTTGCCGCTGCCGCAGGGGCAGGGATCGTTGCGTCCCACCTTCTTTTCGGCGTGCAGAGGCATCGGCTTCTGTTTCTCGGCCTGACCGGCCTGTGCGGCGGCCTGCATGCGCGAAGCCTGCAACTTGTTGACGTCTACCTTGGCACGCTCCTGCTGCCGGCGCTGCACGGCCTCGGGGTTCTGCTCCCGCACGGGGATGTACGCCTTGTTGAGGATCGAGAGCACTTCGCGGTTGACCTTGACGAGCATTTTCGAGAAGAGACCGAACGATTCGAACTTGTAGATCAGCAGCGGGTCCTTCTGTTCGTAGGTGGCGTTCTGCACGCTTTGGCGCAGGTCGTCCATCTCGCGCAGGTGTTCGCGCCATGCGTCGTCGATCGAAGTGAACATCACCACCTTCGAGAAGACCTTGTAGATCTCGGCGCCGTCCGTGTCCCTGCAGCGCCGGAGATTCACCGGCACGTTGAAGCCGAGGTGTCCGTCCGTCAGCGGGAAGTAGATGTTCGAATCCATCTGCTCCTTGCGATCTTCGTAGACGCGCTCCATCACGGGCCGCACCATGTCGGCCACGGCCTTCGCACGGCGGTCGTAGGTCGCTTTCAGGTCCTTGACGATCCGCTCGGCCAGCTCCGCCGGCTTGGCGTTTTCGTAGATCGCCGCGTCGAACGAGGGGTCGGTCGCCACCTCGCGGATCAGCTCCATGCGGAAATCCTCGAAGTCGATGCCCCGGTTGGTCTCCACGAAGTTGTCGGCATAGTCGTACATGATGTTGTTGAGGTCGATCTCGATCCGCTCGCCGTAGAGCGCGTGGCGGCGGCGCGTGTAGATCACCTCGCGCTGCGAGTTCATCACGTCATCGTATTCGAGCAGGCGTTTGCGGATGCCGAAGTTGTTCTCCTCGACCTTCTTCTGGGCGCGTTCGATGGCTTTGGTCATCATCTTCGCCTGAATCACTTCGCCCTCCTTGAGGCCCATGCGGTCCATCATGGCGGCGATGCGGCCCGAGCCGAACAGACGCATCAGGTCGTCTTCGAGCGAGACGAAGAACTGCGACGAACCCGGGTCGCCCTGACGGCCTGCGCGGCCCCGCAGCTGGCGGTCCACGCGGCGGCTCTCATGCCGTTCGGTGCCGATGATGGCCAGACCGCCCGCGGCCTTCACCTCGGGCGTGAGCTTGATGTCGGTACCGCGGCCCGCCATGTTGGTGGCGATCGTAACCTGTCCCGAACGGCCCGCTTCGGCCACGATCTGCGCTTCGAGCTGGTGCTGCTTGGCGTTGAGGACGTTGTGCTTGATGCCGCGCAGCTTGAGCATGCGGCTCAGCAGCTCCGAGATCTCGACCGAAGTGGTACCCACCAGCACGGGGCGTCCCTCGCCGACGAGGCGCACGATCTCTTCGATCACGGCGTTGTACTTCTCGCGTTTGGTCTTGTAGATGAGGTCCTGCCGGTCGTCGCGGATGACCGGACGGTTCGTCGGGATCACCACCACGTCGAGTTTGTAGATGCTCCAGAACTCCGATGCCTCGGTCTCGGCCGTACCGGTCATGCCGGCCAGCTTGTGATACATGCGGAAGTAGTTTTGCAGAGTGATCGTGGCGAAGGTCTGCGTCGCCGCCTCGACCTTCACGCGCTCCTTGGCCTCGATGGCCTGATGCAGTCCGTCCGAGTAGCGGCGGCCGTCGAGAATACGGCCCGTCTGCTCGTCGACGATCTTCACCTTGTTGTCCATGACGACGTATTCCACGTCCTTTTCGAACATGGCGTATGCCTTCAGCAGTTGGATCACCGTATGCACGCGCTCCGATTTGACTGAGTAGTCGTTGATCACCGCATCGCGCTTTTGCGCCTTCTCCTCGACCGAAAGGTCGCTCTTTTCGAGTTCGGCGACCTCGGCCCCGATGTCCGGCAGCACGAAGAATCCTTCCTCGTTGAAGTAGTTGGAGAGTACTTCGTGGCCCTTGTCCGTAAGTTCCACGGAGTTGAGCTTCTCGTCGATCACGAAGTAGAGGTCGTCCGTGATCTCCGGCATGCGGCGGTTGTTGTCCGCCATGTAGACGTTCTCCGTTTTCTGCATCTGGGCCTTGATGCCCGTCTCCGAGAGGAATTTGATGAGCGGCTTGTATTTCGGCAGCCCCTTGTGCGCGCGGTAGAGCTTGATGCCGCCCTCCTCGTTCTTGCCGTCGCCGAGCAGCTGGCGGGCTTCGGCCACGAGGTTCGTTACGAAGTTTTTCTGGAGATTGTAGAGCTGTTCGATCGCGGGACGGTACTGCTCGAAGAGCTGGTCGTCGCCCTTGGGGACGGGACCCGAAATGATCAGGGGCGTGCGGGCGTCGTCGATCAGCACCGAGTCGACCTCGTCGACGATCGCGTAGTGGTGCTTGCGCTGCACGAGATCCTTGGGCGACGAGGCCATGTTGTCGCGCAGGTAGTCGAAGCCGTACTCGTTGTTGGTGCCGAACGTGATGTCGGCCATGTAGGCTTTGCGGCGTGCCTCGGAGTTGGGCTGGTGGCGGTCGATGCAGTCGACCGAGAGCCCGTGGAACTGGTACATCGGACCCATCCACTCCGAGTCTCGGCGGGCGAGGTAGTCGTTGACCGTTACGAGGTGGACTCCCTTGCGGGCCAGTGCATTGAGGAATACGGGCAGCGTCGCCACGAGGGTCTTGCCTTCGCCCGTGGCCATTTCGGCGATCTTGCCTTTGTGGAGCACCACGCCGCCGAAGAGCTGCACGTCGTAGTGGATCATGTCCCACTTGATGTCGTTGCCGCCGGCGAGCCAGTGGGTGGCATAGACGGCTTTGTCGCCTTCGATCGTTACGAAATCCTTCGTTGCGGCCAGCTCGCGGTCGAAGTCGGTGGCCGTAACGACCACCGTGTCGTTCTGCGCGAAGCGGCGCGCCGTGTCCTTCATCACGGCGAAGGCTTCGGGCAGGATTTCGTCGAGTTTCTCTTCGATCCGTTCGTCGATGCGCTTGGCCGTCGCGTCAATCTCCTTCGAGATCTTCTCCTTCTCTTCGAGCGTGGTCTCCGTGAGTTCCAGCTTGGTTTTCAGCTCGACGATGCGGGCCTCGTCCTGAGCGATGAAGTCGGCGATCCGCTTCATCAGATCGCGGCTCAGTGCGCGGAGTTCGTCGTTCGTGAGTTTCTCGACGGTAGGGTAGACGGTCTTGATCCGGTCGACGTAGGGTTGTATCTCTTTGCGGTCTTTGTCGGCTTTCGAGCCGAAGAACAGTTTAATGATGCCTGCTGCTATATCCATTGAAAATGTCTTTTGTTTTTCGTGAATGAAATCTTACAAAAATAGGTATTTTTTGCAATATATCAATCCTCTGCGCGGCTTTTTATTCGGCGCGCTCCGATCGGACACTCCGCGCACCGCCGTTTGGGGCAGTATTCGGTGGCGAGCTGGAGCAGCGCCTGCGATTCGAAGGCGTTGCGGGGCGTCGTGCCCGCGCTGCGCCAGCCGCGCATGTAGACGTTCTCTTCGGCCGGCGTGCGTTCGAGCAGCGTTACGGCGCGGTCGCGCAACAGGTCGTTGCCCGTGTGGCTGCCGTAGGCGAACTGGAGGATCGAGACGAGGTTGATGGCCAGCAGGTTGGCTTTGAAGGTGCCGATGCGCTTGGGCATCTCCTGCGAGCGCACGGCCGGCAGCGAGTGCGTGCACCAGTAGGCCGAGGCTTCGACCCCGAACAGACGGGCCGCATCCTCGGGCGTGCGGCAGTCGAGCATGCGCTCCATCACGAAGTCGTGGCCGGCGAAGAAGGCTGCGGCCTGCGCCACGCGCAGCACGGGGTGGTTGGCCGGGTGGATGCGCGTGAAATCCCACGCCGAGGCGTCCATCGGTTCGATGCCGTATTTCGAGGCGAGGTAGACGAAGTCGCGTCCCAGATCGAGCGTGTAGGTGTCGTGGCGGTAGAGGCCGAGCAGTCCCGAGGCGCCGAGCAGCAGTGCCTCGACGTTGCGCGGCACGGCTCGTTCGCGCAGGACCATGGCGTAGGTAGCCCGCCGTGCCAGATCGAGGTAGGCCCGCTGATTGCGTTTGTCGCCCAGCGTGCGGAAGAACATCAGGTAGAAGGTCTGGTTCCAGTTGCGCTCGGCCTCTTCGAAGAGTTCCTCGACCGCGGCGATCTTGCGGCGCAGGCGGTCGTAGGCCGCATCCTTGAGAATCTCGCTGCGGTGCAGCGTGTCCAGCTCCGCGAGGTACTCCCCGCAGGCGAATGCTCCGGCGCCGGTCTTCAGCCGGTCGAGCATCCGTTCGTCGCGGTCCTGCATCGCCTCAGAACATGTTGAGTTCGAGCAGCGCCTCTTCGGACATCATGCTCTTGTCCCACACGGGGTCGAACGTGAGGATGACGTTCACCGACTCCACGCCCCGGACCTTGGCCACTTCGCGGTTCACGTCTTCCACGAGCAGGTCGGCCATCGGGCAGTTGGGGGCGGTGAGGGTCATGCGGATCGTAGCCGCGCCGTCGGGCGTGAAGTCGATCTCGTAGATCAGCCCCAGATCGTAGATGTTGACCGGAATCTCCGGATCGTAGATGTTTTTCAGGGTCGCTACGATCTCCTTTTCGACCCGTAGAATCTCTTCTGGCGTCATCATGCCTGAAAAATTGTATGGCGGTTAGGCAATCTTGTATGCTTGAACGTTCCGGAAATTCACGGTTCCGGACTTCTCATCGTGCTGTTCGTTTTCTGCGTCCGTTTCCTCGCCCCCCCCCGAACGAGGGCACGCGGACGGGGCCGGACGTCGGCTAAGCGTGCTGCTCCTTTTCGAGCCGGCTTTCGAAGGCCAGCGCGAAGAGACGCATCTGCCTGACCATCGCCAGCAGGCCGTTGGCCCGCGTGGGCGAAAGGTTGGCCCCCAGACCGATGGCGTCGATGAAATAGAGTTCCGTGTCGAGTATTTCGCGCGGGGTGCGTCCGTCGAGCACGCGGATCAGCAGAGCGATGATGCCTTTGGTGATGATGGCGTCGCTGTCGGCCGTGAAGCGGACGCGGCCGTCGCGCAATTCGGCGTCGATCCAGACGCGCGACTGGCAGCCCTCGATCAGATATTGCTCCGTGCGGTGTTCGGGCGCGATCGCGGGGAGCGTGTCGCTCAGTCCGATCAGGTGGTCGTACCGGTCGAGCCAGTCGTCGAATACGGAGAACTCTTCGATGATCTCCTCCTGCACTTTGTCTTTCATTCGTTATATTGTTTTCGGCGGCCCTCTTTCATGCCGCACCGTTGTGTAAATTCCGCCGGTCGTATTGCGTCTTGCGCGGGCGTCGCCGGGAAGGCGGCCGGCCTCGGCCCCCCCCCTCGCATCGCTCCGTTTCTTGTGGGGTGGACCGGAGCCTGTTCGCGGACCGTCGCCGTGGTCCGTCTTCGGCGGTCTCCTACCCCTCGCCGGTTACTTCCGGCAGCGGCGAGCCCTCCGCGGCGGCGGGTTTGCGCACGCCGAGCAGCGAGGCGAGCGTGGGGGCTACCGCGATCATGTCCACCTCGCGGCCCACGCACTGCGGAGCGATGCCTGTCCCGTAGAAGATGAGCGGTACTTCGGTGTCGTAGCCGTACATCGAACCCGAGGAAGAGCGGCATCGTTCGCGTTCCTCGATCCACCCGGGCTGGAAGTTGAGGATCACATCCCCCGAGCGCCGCGGATAGAAGCTGTTCTGCATCTTGCGGGCGTATCCGCTGCCGAAGTAGCTCGTCCGCATGGCCGTCGCCGAGAGCGCGTGGGAGACGCCGCGGAACTGCATGGCGAAGATCGCCACCTCGTTCTGCACCGAGGCCAGATCGAGACCTTTCTCGTAGATGAGGTTGTGGTCGAGGTAGACGCACTTGTCCTCGTACTCCAGCAGCCACTTGCCCACGCCGTAGCGGACGTTGAGGAAGCTGTTGACGATTACCTCGAACTGCCGCAGATTGAAGCGGTCGCACTCCTCGGCGCCGGCATCGTAGGAGGGGCTGGTGCCGTGGTCGGAGGCGAGCGCCACGACCACGTTGCCTTCGCCGGCCTGTGCGTCGAGGTACGTGAGGAAATCGGCCAGATCGCGGTCCAGCCGATAGTACATGTCTTCGACCTCGACCGATTCCGGCCCGTAGGCTTCGGCGATGCGGCGCGGTGCATCGAGGCAGATGTTCAGCAGATCGGGCGCCTCGTCCGCCCCCAGCTTGTATTGCGCCACGGCGAGCTTGGCGAAGCCCAGCACGGCCGCGTTTCCGGCCGGCGTATGGAGCATTCGATCGAGGTCGTCGGCGAATCGGAGCTCGGGCGTGCGTTTTTCGCGTTTCTCCTCTTTGGTCCGAGGTTGCGGCACGATGTCGAATCGGCGCGTGTTGCGGTATTCGCCGCGGTCGAGCAGGGTGCTCCATTCGTCCCCGAGGTACGAGAGGTTGAAACGCTCGCGGTTGAACTGCTGGATCCACTCGGGAAGCACCCGGTCGTACCACGCCGAGGTGGTCCAGTTGCAATACATCGGATCCATCCAGAAAGCCTGTCCCGCGCGGCCGGCCATCACGACGGCCGAGACCGGTTCGGCGGCCACCGTAACGACCCGGCTTTCGGGCGATTCGGCCAGCAGCGCTTCGCCCAGCGTCGGAGCGATCAGATTGCGGGGCGAGATGCCCTCCTTGCTGCGGACGAGGTCCACCACTTCGTTCTGCACATAGTCGCGCCAGCGCAGGCCGATCACCCCGTGGGTCGAAGGCTGGGCTCCGGTGGTGAGGGTTGCGAGCGATACGGGCGTCGAGGTCTGCTGGTAGTCGTAGCGGCTGCCGGTGAAGACGGCGCCGCCGCGTTGCAGCCGCAGAAACCCTCCGTCGCCGAAGTTGGCGGCGTAGCGGTCGATGTCGTCCGCCCGCATCGAGCCGACGACGATCTGCACGACCAGCCTCGGCTGCTGGGCATGGAGGCTGCCCAGCGCGCCGAGCAGTGCTATTGCGGTGCAAAGAATTTTGGTCATATACATGGTTTGAACCGCAAATTTACGATTTTATTGTAAATATTGTTCAAAATAGGCTCTCTCTTCGCTGAAATCCGCTTCGGGCAGTGCGGCGATGGCTGCTATCTGCCGCAGGCAAAAGGCGCGGAAGGCTTCGCTGCGGGGATTTTGCGGGCGGTGGGCCGCCGCGGCTGCGATCCGCGCCGCGGCCGGGACGATCTGCTGCGCCCGCCGGTCGAGTACGGCCTCGGAAAATTTTTCCCAGACATATTCCGCGGCCTGAGCCGAAGGGTGCACGAGGTCGTCGGCGTAGAACCGGTAGTCGCGCAGGTCGTCCGTGAGGATTTCGTAGGCGGGGAAGTAGCGGATGCGGTCGTGCCGTCCGGCCAGCTCCTCGGCCGCGAGGCGGAGCACGGCCTTGCTCGCGCAGTTGCCTGTCAGTCCGTCGGCCGTGTGCCGCACGGGGCTGACGGTGAGGAGCACCTGCTTGCCGGCCAGCGTCGTGTGCAGCAGCTCGTCGTAATCGGCGACGATCTCCCCGACGGAGAGCCTGCGCCGCACGAATTCGGACGCGGGGCGGCGATGGCAGTTGGCGACGATCCGCCCTTCGCGTTCGTAGACCCATGCCGTGCCGAAGGTAACGAGCACGCGGTCGGCTTTCCGGAGCGCTTCGGCGCCCGCACGGCGGGCGGCGTTCATCCGCGCCAGCGCTTCATCCGCATCGGCGGCCGCGAACGAACTGTGGAACCCGAAGTGGAACCGCAGCCCGTCCTGCTCGTGCAGTTCCTCGCGTCCGACGGGTTCGTCCGCGTCATAGGAGCGGAGCGCCGCCGCCACGGAGGCGGGGTTGAACAGCACGCCCGACGGATTGACCGTGCAGGCGAACCCCAGCCGCCGCAGACGGGCGGTCATCTCTTCGGCGAAGCACGAACCGACGGCGAGCATGCGGTTGCCGTAGCCGATCCGCGCTTCGGGCGGGAAGGGCTCGATTTCGATTTCGGTACGGAATTTCATGCGGCAAAGGTACGAACAAGTCGGGTGCAAAAGCAAATTTATTTGCTTTTGCCGAACGGAAGTACCTGAGGCGGACCCGAAGGTCGGAACGCATCGGGATCAAAGCGGACGCGTTTGCATTTGCCCTTCGCCTGTACTACCTTTGCGGCATGATCCGACATGCCAACTGCAAAATAAATATCGGTCTCGACGTGCTCCGTCGCCGCGAAGACGGTTATCACGATCTGGAGACGGTGATGGTGCCCGTGCCGGGGTTGTTCGATCGGGTGCAGGTCGAATGCGCCGGGGAGGATTCGTTCCGTGCGACGGGCCTCGCCCTCGACTGTCCGGCGGACGACAATCTGTGCATGCGGGCCGTGCGGCTGATGCGGGCGCGCTACGGCGTGGGGGGCATCTCGGTCGTGCTCGACAAGCGGGTGCCCTTCGGCGCGGGGCTGGGCGGAGGATCGTCCGATGCCACGGCGGTGATTCTCGCCGTGGACGAACTTTGCGGACTGCACCTCGCGGAAGAGGAGCTCGTCGGGTGTGCCGCGGCGCTCGGCAGCGATACGGCTTTTTTCGTTCGCAACACGCCGCAGCTCTGCACGGGGCGGGGCGAGGTGATGCGGCCCGTCGAACTGGATCTCGCGGGGTTGCAACTCGTGATCGTGAAGCCCGACGAGGCGGTCTCCACACGCGAAGCCTATGCGGGCGTATGTCCGTCCGTGCCGTCCGTGCCGCTGGCCGAGCGCCTCGCACGACCGCTTGAGCAGTGGCAGGGGTGCATCGGCAACGATTTCGAACCTTCGGTCTTCGCCGTTCATCCGGCCATCCGCGACGCGAAGGAGCGGCTGCTCGCCGCGGGCGCCCTCTATGCTTCGATGTCGGGCAGCGGTTCGGCCGTCTACGGGCTCTTCGATCCTCGGCGGTCGGGACCGGTCGCGGCGGAGCTGTCGCCGTATGTTTTTACCTTGTAACCCGCTGTTTCCCGCGGACGGTCTTCGGCCCGGTCCGAATTTCTCGCGGAGTTTGTCGGGACTGTATGCGGTGGCGGATGCACGCCCGTTTCTCAGCCGTTTTGGGTGCGGGGCGCTTCGGAGCCGGCAAGCAGGATTCGTCCTGCGCAAGGCGACGCGCTGCCCGCCGGAGGCAAGCCGCCGGCATTGCGGAGGCGATGTCGCGCAGACGACGGGATTTACTCTTTGGGAAAGCTATGCCCCGTCGGGCGTTTTTACGATCGAGCGGAAAGAGCAAATGGCGGATTCATTCTTTTGCCGCTCGTAGCGGTCGATCTCGTAGTTTACGATGTTGTCCTGCCGGAAGGCACGGCGAAAACTCGGCCGTTTCATCAGTCCGAATGCGGGCCGGAACTCGTCCGGGCTCTTCCGGGGCGGGAAATGGACGGAAGAAATCCGGCCTTTTCGTCGGACCGTGCGCAGGGCCGAATTTTGTCCGAGCTCTTTCCGGAGCGGAAGAGGCGGGAGGAAATTCCATCGTATATAAATAAAAGGAACTGTCTAACAAATCTTGGACAGCCCTTTTTTATTCGTACTTGCTATTGAGAAGTTTTCCGGATACGCAATTCTCAGAGGGTTGAAAAAACTTGCTGGACAGCCCCGGGAGGGCCGGAGACCGGCGGGCTACTCGCCGCATGCCGCTGCGGGCATCTTGGCGATGCGGGCCTCGTGGCGGCCGCCCTCGAATTCGGCGGCGAAGTAGGTTTCGAGCATCTTCACCGCCTCGTCGTTCGAGATGAACCGCGCGGGCAGAACGATCACGTTCGCGTTGTTGTGGCGGCGGATCAGCTCTGCGATTTGAGGGGTCCAGCACAGCCCGGCGCGGATACCCTGATGTTTGTTGAGCGTCATGGTCATCCCTTCGCCCGAGCCGCACAGCGCCACGCCGCACTCCAGTTCGCCCCGCTCGACGGCCTCGGCCAGCGGGTGCGCATAATCGGGGTAGTCCACGCTCTGTTCCGAGCCGGTCCCGAAGTCGTGCACGTCCCAGCCGTTGGCGCCGAGCCATCCCACCAGAAACTCTTTCATCTCATAGCCCGCATGGTCGCTGGCGATGCCTATTTGCTTTTTCATATGCCGTGTGTTTTAAGTGTCGTTTCACGCATAGCAAAGATAGTGAAAAACTCGGCATAAATCCCTATCTTTGCGAAAAACGGTTGTTCCCTATGACTTTTTTCGAAGAAATTCCGCAGGCCGATCTGCTGCTCTGTATTCTGCAATGTCTGACCATTGCCGTTACGCTGTCGCTCGGCATTTCGAACGTCGTCCTCTCGCGGCGCATCCAGAAAGGCCGCAACATCGTGGACATCACGACCAGATACCGGCTCGAACGGATGAAGGCGCAGCAGGATGCCATGCGCCGCCTGCTGGTGCATGCGTCGCCGGTAGGTATGCGTCTCGATGCGGCCTCCGCTGCGCGGACGGCGGGCGGTGCGATCGAGGCCGCCGCCGCTTTCGAGACGCTGCTCCACGCCCATTTCGACCGCGACCGCGAACTGATCGAGGCGGCGCGACGCACGGCCCTGCTGGCTGCGGAGTTCGCGCAGTCGCTCGCGGCGGACGGCGCGACGCCCGAACAGGAGCGGCAGCTCGCGGAGCAGCTGCACCGGACCTCCCGGTTGAACGATATGTACGTCGCCGCCGAGTGGAGCCGCATCAAGCGCGAAACCGAAGGACGCAACACGAAGACCGAA
Source organism: Alistipes sp. CHKCI003 (assembly GCF_900021155.1). GTDB lineage: Bacteria > Bacteroidota > Bacteroidia > Bacteroidales > Rikenellaceae > Alistipes > Alistipes excrementavium. Next base: position 30,359 of record NZ_FCNT01000026.1, on the reverse strand, counting down.
GAGTGGTACGTGGCTTACGACGACGTGCGCAGACGATGTGCGGATATGGAGCGGAGATTGCAGGTACAGGAGCCGTTATGCGAAAAGTAGCGGGTATCGTCGGCGGATCGGTTTGCGTGGGGCTGGGAGTTGCGGGCATCTTCCTGCCGCTGCTTCCCACCACGCCCTTTCTGCTGCTGGCCGCGGCGCTCTATGTGCGCAGTTCGCCGCGCCTCTATGCGTGGTTGCTGTCCCACTGCTGGCTCGGGGAGTACATCCGCCATTTCCGGGAGCAGCGCGCCATTCCCTTGCGCGTGAAGATCGTATCGCTCGCCGTCATGTGGGCCACGATGCTCTACTGCGTTTTCGGACTGCTCGTCCGGTGGTGGTGGGCGCAGGCGCTTCTGCTCGTCGTCGCCGTCGGAGTGTCGCGGCACATCTTGTCGTACGCCACGCTGCGCCGCGGCGGCGATTTGCCGGAGGAATGAATTTACGGGTCTCGTATTCGGATATTTCATATAGGTGTGCGGGATGACCGCCCGGAAAATTCCGCAATTTTTTCGGGGGGGGGATTTGAGCATGGAATTTTGTATTTTTGTAATGAAATACAAACTTCCAACTCAAACCCAATTATTGCGTATGAAAAAACTTTTCTTTCTCATTTTCTCGTCCGCGATGCTATGCTGCGGGGCGGCCGTGGCGCAGGAGACGCCGATGCAGGACGTCGATTCGCTTCAGCGCGTGGTCGACGACCTGAACGAGCAGGTGCGTGCCGCGGAGGCTGCCGAGCGCGACCGCGCCATTTGGAAAGATCGCGCCAAATTTTTCAATCTGGGCTATGCCAGTCAGAAATTGACGCCGATGGACGTTTCGGGCGACCTCAGCTGGAAGAGCGACATGGGCTTTTCGCTCGTCTGGGGCCGGACGTACTATCTGCACAAGAAACCGCTGGCCCGCATGATCAAGTTCGGCATCGACTTCGCGTGGATGGATATGAACTATGCGAAATATTCGATTCCCGAGACGACGTCGGGACCTTCGGGATACGGCGAGCCGGAGCTCGATCTGGGGGCTCACCAGTTCGAGTACGGCATGCAGGTCGGACCGTCGATCACGATCAATCCGGTCAGCCGGCTCAAGATCAGCGCCTATTTCCACGTCGTGCCGTCGGCGTCGCTGATGGTGCTCGACGACGAGGTGAACGCGGGCTATGCCACCTTCTTCAATGCGGGCGGTGCCGTGTCGTTCAACGTCATTTCGATCGGTGTCGAAGGGCGCTGGGGGCGTGCCAGCTACAACAACTTCTCGCTGGGTGCTCTGGACGAGGGGATGGAAGACGTGTCGGATGTCGTCGAGACGGGCAAGGCCAAGTTCAAGACGGGATCGGTGCGCGTCTATGTCAGCTTCCGCTTCTGACCGTTGGGCCGCTTCGGCGTTTTTATGCGTTCCGCCGTCCAAAAGGACGGCGGAACTCGTTTTTTCGGGCGGCGGAACGTACAGGCCGCCTTCGCTTTGCGCCGGCTGCGGCGAGGCCCACGGTCCGGGTCCGCCCGCTCGTTGCGAGGAGAACCGCCCTTGCGGAAGACATGCCCGCAGAGACGGTTTGCGCGAGGCCGCGTTTCGGCGGAGTGCCGCCGTCCGGGAGCTGCGTCTCGTTTTCGCCCGTTTGCCGGCTGCGTCGATTTCCGCAGTCGGACGAACCGGCCGGAAGAAGTCCGAGGCGGGGCCGGGCGTTCGCCCGGGAAAAGGGCATCGGCGGAATGGGGCGGGCGCGGCCTTGCGCCTCCTGCCGGCGCAGGTCGGCGCGACGGGGCATCGGGTCCGCGGCCGTGCCGTTCGTCCGCCGCGGAAGATCGGACCGGCTGCTGTGGCGGTTCGTCGCTCCGGCGCAAAAGATCGGTTCGGAAGTCGGAACGAAGCGTGCAGTGCCGGTATCGGGAGGGGCGGTTTACGGGATTGTGTCGTTTGTGGCGGAACATCGGTTGCGGACGAGAAGGACGGTTCCCGGATGAATGGATCGCCCTCCCCCCGGCCGTAGAGGCCGGCTGTACGAGTGTTTGTCCGCCGGTTCGGGACCGTTTCGGGCGGGCGGCTTCCGCATCCCGTCCGGAGGCTCATGCCGTGCGGTAGCGTGAAGCGTGCTGTCTCTTTTCGTGCCGGATCGGTTTGCTGCGATCTCATGGATAGGCGTCGTTTCGCTGCATTTCTCTGCTGTTTGCGGCCGTGTTGCGCGGGCGATCGGGGCTCGGTGCGTGTCCGCTGCGGATACGATGCCGCATCTTCGTCGTTGCAAATCCGTGTTTTTCGTAGATATCGTACAACGGTTTCTTTTATTTTTTTAATAAATTTTTATATTTTTTTGCGTATGATATGTGGGCTAAAAAAAATAATGCCGATGATACGTGATTTTTAGGAAAAAATATGTATTATTGTAAACGTAAACGCAAAACATGTTTCACTCTAAAATTATTTAAGGTTATGAAACACTTTTTCAATGTTTGGGCGCTTCTCGGCCTGCTGTTTGTCGGGGGAAGCGTAGCGAGTTGTTCGGATGACCCCGATTCCCCCCCCCTCCCGCCTGTGGAGCCGACTGGCGAACTCGCTGTAAGTAAGGTAGAAGCGAATACTGCCGAATTGGTGCTGAAGTCCCAGCATTTGACCGAGTACGCTTATGTAACCCAATCAGACGGAAGTGCGGCAATGACCGATCCGGCCGTGATCTTCGCCAACGGAACGGGCGCAGCCTGCGAGGACGGGGATAATACGATCGCGGTCAAGAAACTGGAACCGAATACTAAATATAAGGTATACCTCGCTGCCAAGACTGTCGAAGGCGGTTATTTCGACAAGATCCTGACGGCAGAATTCACGACGATCGACTATACGGAGACGCTGACCGTAACCGACCTCACGGGTAAGAGCATAGCTATTCATGTGAAGATGCCTCAGGAGACCGAGCAGAGGGGCAACGTGCTCCGATATGCTTTGACCGATCTTGTGGTATACAACATGAACAAGATGGGATGGATGGCCAATATGGATGCGTCCATGCTCGAAGCCAACGGCCAGCATTATCTCGATGAGTCGACCACGCTCTATTACGACGAGGATCATATGTACGAAACCGATGAGAACGGAGAACCGATCCTCGACGAATCGGGGATGCCGATCTCCCGTTACGATCCGATCGTTCCCGGTCAGCCCATCGTCTTCATGGCCGGCGAATTCACTTGGGGCGAGTCGACGTACGGCTGGGGCGAAGGCTGGTATAAGGCCCTCTTCGATTTCGACGGTTACGTCGCAGCAGGCGGCGGAGGCGGCGGCGAGTTGCTCGCTCCCTCTTCGACACGTGCCGTGAACGAGGACGATTTTTGGACGGGCTATTTCGAGCGTCTGCGCATCTCCGCGACGGAGCCGACCGAACTCAACGCCAAATTCACGATCACGGAGGATCTCTCGCCGATTTCCGCGGTGCTGACCATCACGCCCGACGAAGCGATCAAACAGTACTGTCTGCTGCTGACCGATCATGCGACCTATTTGCAAATCAAGGAGCAGATACTCGAGAACAATGAGAAATATCTCCAGTGGTTCCCCACGTCGTATTATGCGTTCGTGCAGCTGGGGGCCATGACTCTGAAGGAGCCCGCTCAGATCAAAGTGGAGGACTATTATTATATCGAACCCGACGTTACTTATCATGTGCTCCTTACCGGTATGGGGGATGAGAACGGTACGTCGCAGTGTTTCATGGATTACACGTTCACGCTGCCCCAGCCGACGAAGCCCGCTCCGGTGGTCGAGGTGAAGGGCATCGACAATCCGAACGGCGAGGAGTCGCCCTACGAGGTGTGGTTCAATGTGAAAGCGCCTAACAAGGACGTTCTGACGGCCAAATACGTAGCCAACTACGACCGCGATATGGGCGAGATGCTCAATATGGGCTATACGTATTCGATGCTCGTCGATTCCTACGGTGTCGATTTCGGAGTGGAAGAGATCGACAAGATCAATTCGTCCGAAGGTTTGGACATGTCGTTCTCGTCGCGCGAAGATGCCGAGACCGTACTGGTAGTCATCGGTTCCAACGACGAGGGCACAGGCAATAATCCCGACGAGGAGAATTCGCCTGCCGTGGGCCGCAAGCGTACGATCGCGCAGCCCGATGCCGAGCGTGTGGAGTCCGAACTCTTCACGAGCCTTGCGGGCGACTGGACCGCTTCCGCAACGCTCAGCCGGTACGATTCCGACACGCGGGAATGGGTGCCCGACACCGAAGCCACGAAGTTCAAGGTCTCGATCGGTGCCATCCCGTCCTATCCCGAGACGCTGCCCGAAGAGGTGTACGACCTCTATCCCACCATGGAGAAAGAGGAGGTGGATGCACTCTATGCCGAATTCAAGGAGCTTTCCGACACGTACAAGAATAAGGTGCGCGGACAGAACCGTCTGATCTGCTCGGGCTTCGACATCTATGGCAACACGACCACTACGTCGTTCGCCTTCCAGTCGCCATACGACCTGTTCATCAATCCGTCCTATAACGCTTGGAATACCGAGGCGCTCTTCTATGACTTCGGTCCGAAGTGGTTCTTGCAGATCGCAGCCGACGGTACCGTCAGCGTGCCCATGAACATGAATAAGCTCGATCCGATGGCTAATTGGGACTACAACACCTACTACCTCGTGGGTATGGGATCGGACAGCGCTTTCTCAGGTCCGGCGACCGACGATACCGGCAAGGAGACCGAGGCATGGCCTGCATTCCCCGTAACCGTATCGGCGGATAAAGCGACCCTCACGGTGAAACCGATCGTGCGGAAAAACCTTGCAGGGGAGGACGACAACTTCTATCCGACGCCCGCTTATCTGAGCGCGAACAGCTACTATCCGGGGAACGCCAAGGTCGTTTCCGACATCGTACTGACGAAGGGATGGACCGAAACCGCACCTGCGGCGAAGGTTTACTCTGCGGGCCGTGCGGCCGGTGCGGATGTGGCCATGCCTTCCGTGAACGGCGTCAAACTGATGCCGAAGGTTCGTCCGCATGCGAGAACGCGCGTGGCGAAAGGTGCCCCCGTGCAGTATAAGCAGGTGGAGATGAAGCCCGTAACGCAGGATATGTTCAAGAATGCGATGATCGAGGCCGTCAAGCAGCGGGCCGAGAACTCGCGCAGAAGATAGTTGCTTCCTGAATATCGCGGCAGGAGCAGCGCTCCTGCCGCGATATCTTCTGAATCTCGGAGCGATGCTGTGCGGACGTTTCCCTGCCGGAAATGTCCCGGACGATATCGCAAACGACGATCGACATGATTCGAACAAAACGAAACAAGACACAATAAAATGAAAATACTTAAATATCTTCTGATATTTTCCGCCGTCGCGCTGACGCTGGGGTGCAGCGGCAACGATCCCGATCCAGAGCCGGATCCCGGTCCGAAGCCGCCCAAACCGAGCGGCGATGTGGAACTTTCGCTCGACCGTTCGGTGATACACGCAAACGGCGAGGATGCCGCGGAGTTCATCGTTATCGTCAATGGAGAACAGGTTACGGAAGGAGTTACCATTTACAATGCACAAACGAACGAACCGCTCTCGGGACTGACGTTCACTACGACCGAGACGGGCACCTACTCTTTCTGGGCGTCCTACGAGGCCAGCAATTCCGCAAGAGTTACTTTGACGGCGATCGCCTTCCCCGTGCCGGAACTTCCGGCGGACCCGAAGCCCGACGGACGCGCTTTTGTGCGCAAGGTGCTGCTCACCCAGTTCACGGGTACGGGATGCGGATGGTGCCCGGGTATGATAACGATCATGGGCCAGATGCTCGATGAGGAGGACTATGCCTCGAAAGTGGAGTTGGCCGCCGCTCACAATTTCAATTCGGATGATCCGTGCTATTTGAGCCAGCGTCTCGATCAGGCGATGGGTGTGAGCAGTTTTCCCTACGTCGTGGCCGATATGTACATGGGCTTCAATAATTACAACAGCCTGATCGGCCTCAAGAGAGTCGTGGACGACTCCTATGCACGTTCGGAAGCTCTGGCGGGCATCTGCGCAAAAGCCGAGCTCAACGACAATACGCTGGTCGTACACGTGGGCGTGAAAGCCGGCGAGACCCGTGATTTCCGTGTCGGGGCATGGCTGTTGGAGGACGGCATTTACGGCAAACAAAGCAACTATACGGGTTTACAAGGCGATTTCGATACGCACAACAATGTGATCCGTATGGCCGACAGCAAAGTGTCGTCGGTTGATTATAGCGGCTATGCGCTCGGTCAGATCGAAGCGGGCAAGACCGGCGAACACGTGTTCGTGATCGAGATGGATGAGAAATGGGTGAAGAGTGCCTGCCGTCTGTTGCTTTTCGTTACGACGGATGAGACGGAGCAAAAGCTCGTGGTGAACAACGTCGTCTCCTGTCCGCTCGACGGCGAAGTGGAGTATGCTTACGAATAGAGATTCGTTTTCCGTATGCGAAAAAGAGGTCGTGTCGACTCTCCCCGTGCGTTATATGTTCGGAAAAGGTCTCGATGGAGTACGGATGAAAGGGGGTGTTTGACGAATATTTAACTGTCTGAGAATTGAAATAGTTTAATAGGAATACGAATGGAAAGAGGGGGTCTGCGGCTTGCGAGACCTCCTCTTTTCGTGTTCTGTCTTTTTTGCATCGTATGCGGCGGTGAATCGGAAGTCTTAGGGTTTCGGACGTGCGGCCCCGAACCCGAAAAGCGCTCCGTCGGACGGAAGCCCTGCGCGGTCTGCGTTCGGCGCGATGATGGTCATGGTCCTGCGTTTTTTGACGGCGAAGGCCGGCACGACGGGGCGCATCGGCCATCGGTGCCGCGGCTATGCCGCCGGCCGGCGGCGACGGTGGCATAGGGCAGGTTGCTGCGAAGATCGGCACGCCGGCGAAAAGAGAAAATGCAGAGGGCGGAAGAAGCGGGAAGGCCGGCTTGGGCCTGTCGTCGGGATCCCGTCGCACATCCGTCGAGTCCTCCGGCCGCGAGCGAGAGGTGAAAAAGTCCGGGATTCGAATGGACGGATTCGGTTCTCCGCGAATGCGGATCGCGTTGAATTTCTTAATGCCCGTTTTCCGCCTCAGCATAGCCCGCCCTTGTTTCGGGCCGGCTTTCGAGGTTGCGGAGCGATTGGAGCTCTTTCCGTCCGTTTCCCGCCTCAGCATGACCTGCTCTTGTTTTGGGCCGGCTTTCGGGGTTGCGGAGCGATTGAGGTTCTTTCCGTCCGTTTCCCGTCTCAGCATAGCCCGCCCTTGTTTCGGGTCGGCTTTCGGGGTTGCGGAGCGATTGAGGTTCTTTTCGTCCGTTTCCCGCCTCAGCATGGCGCGCCCTTGTATTCGGGCGGGCTTTCGGGGTTGCGGAGCGATTGGGGCTCTTTCCGTCCGTTTCCCGCCTCAGCATGGCCCGCCCTTGTTTCGGGCCGGCTTTCGAGGTTGCGGAGCGATTGAGGTTCTTTTCGTCCGTTTTCCGCCTCAGCATGGCCCGCCCTTGTTTCGGGCGGGCTTTCGGGGTTGCGGAGCGATTGAGGTTCTTTTCGTCCGTTTCCCGCCTCAGCATGGCGCGCCCTTGTTTCGGGCCGGCTTTCGTGGTTGCGGAGCGATTGAGGTTCTTTCCGTCCGTTTCCCGTCTCAGCATAGCCCGCCCTTGTTTCGGGCCGGCTTTCGGGTCTGCCTTCGGTCCTGTCTTCGGGATTATGGAGCGGCGGCTTATTTTCCCGCCCGTTTGCGGTCCACTTCGTGCAGCAGTATCTTGCGCAAGCGTATGGCGCGGGGCGTTACTTCGACGTATTCGTCCTCCTTGATGTATTCGAGCGCCTCTTCGAGCGTGAAGATCTTGGGGGGCACGATCACCGCCTTGTCGTCCGAACCCGAAGCACGCATGTTGGTGAGCTGCTTGGATTTGGTAACATTCACGGTGATGTCGTTCGCGCGGGTGTGCTCGCCGATCACCTGTCCCTCGTACACGGAGTCCATCGGCGAGATGAAAAACCGGCCGCGGTCTTGCAGTTTGTCGATCGAGTAGGCGTAGGCCGTCCCCGTCTCGCCGGAGATGATCGAGCCGTTGGTGCGCATCTCGATCTCGCCCGTCCACGGTTCGAAGCTCCGGAAACGGTGGGTCATGATGGCCTCGCCCGCCGTGGCGGTGAGCATGTTCGACCTCAGACCGATGATGCCGCGCGAGGGGATGGTGAATTCCAGACGCACGCGGTCGCCGTTCGAGGTCATGTTCGTCAGCGTGCCTTTGCGTTTGGTCGCCAGTTCGATCACCGTACCCGAGCACTCCTCGGGGCAGTCGACGGTCATCTCTTCGACGGGTTCGCATTTCCGGCCGTCGATCTGCTTGACGATCACGTGCGGCTGGCCGATCTGGAGTTCGTAGCCCTCGCGGCGCATGGTCTCGATCAGGACCGAGAGGTGGAGCACGCCGCGGCCGAAGACGTTGAAACTGTCGGCCGAGGGGCCCGATTCGACGCGCAGTGCGAGGTTTTTCTCCAGCTCGCGGTCGAGGCGCTCCTTGATGTGGCGCGAGGTTACGTATTTGCCGTCCTTGCCGAAGAAAGGCGAATTGTTGATCGTGAAGAGCATCGACATTGTGGGTTCGTCGATGGCGATCGGAGGCAGCGGTTCGGGATGTTCGAAATCGCACACCGTGTCTCCGATCTCGAAACCGTCGATACCCATCAGGGCGCAGATTTCGCCGCATGCCACCTCGTCCACCTTTTTCTTGCCGAGTCCTTCGAAGACCATCAACTCCTTGATGCGGGTCTTCTGCATCGTCGTGCCGTCGCGCTTGGCGAGCGTTACGTTCTGACCCGTGCGGAGCGTGCCGCGCGTGAGCTTGCCCACGGCGATGCGGCCCGTGTAGGGGGAGTATTCGAGCGAGGTGATCAGCAGTTGGGGCGTGCCTTCGACGGTCGCCGGCTCGGGTATTTCGTCGACGATGGCATCCAGCAGCGGCACGATCGAGTCGGTCGGTTCGTTCCACTTGTGCGACATCCAGCCTTGTTTGGCCGAGCCGTAGATGGTTTTGTAGTCGAGCTGCTCCTCGGTGGCGTCGAGCGAGAACATGAGGTCGAAAACCTGTTCGTTGACCACTTCGGGCCGGCAGTTGGGCTTGTCGACCTTGTTCACCACGACGATCGGTTTTTTGCCCAGTGCGAGGGCCTTCTGCAGCACGAAGCGCGTCTGGGGCATCGTGCCTTCGAAGGCGTCCACGAGCAGCAGCACGCCGTCGCACATGTTGAGCACGCGCTCCACCTCGCCGCCGAAGTCGGCGTGGCCCGGGGTGTCGATGATGTTGATCTTGTAGTCCTTATAGATGACCGATACGTTTTTCGAGAGGATCGTGATACCGCGTTCGCGTTCGAGATCGTTGTTGTCGAGGATCAGTTCGCCGGCAGCCTGCTTGGCGTTGTAGCGCAGGATGTGCCCCGCGAGGATCAGCTTGTCTACGAGCGTGGTTTTTCCGTGGTCTACGTGGGCAATAATGGCTATATTGCGGAGTTTTTGCATAGAAGAGAATTTTATGGCGCAAAGGTACGAAATAATCGCCGAATTTATGCTAATTTTGTATCCTTCCCGTTCAGCAACCAATTCTTTCGGCCGATGGAGTGCGCGTTCGACATCAGACATTGCAGCAGGATATATTTGGGGGCCGTCCCGGAGATACTGCCGCAGGTGCTTCCTGCGGGCCGAGTCGTCGTCGTTTCCGACACCGAAGCGGATCGTCTGCACGGCGGACTGCCGGCTGCGTGCGAGACCGTGCTGATCGGTCGGGGCGAGCGGATCAAGACCCTCTCCACCGTGGAAAATATCCATCGGCGTCTGATCGCTGCGGGCGCCGACCGCAAGACGTTCATACTGGGGGTCGGCGGCGGCATCGTTACCGACATTGCGGGTTTCGCGGCTTCGACCTACATGCGCGGCGTGCCCTTCGGATTCGTGCCGACGACCCTCTTGGGACAGGTCGATGCCGCTGTGGGCGGCAAGAACGGGGTCAATATCGACGGATATAAGAATATGGCGGGCACCTTCGCCCAGCCGCAGTTCGTCGTCTGCGATCCGGCGCTGCTCCGGACGCTTCCCGACCGCGAGTTCCGCGCGGGGCTGGCCGAGGCGGTCAAGGCGGGCATCATCGCCGACGAAGAGCTGTTCGCGGCGATCGAGGAGGCGGATTTCGGGGAGCTGCGGAGCGATCAGGCATTGTTGCGACGGGTGGTCGGGCGTGCCGTGGGAGTGAAGGTCGCCGTCGTCGCACGCGACGAACGCGAGGCGGGCGAGCGCCGCAAACTCAATCTGGGCCATACGCTGGCCCATGCCATCGAACGTACGTCCGGACGGATGAACCACGGCGAGGCCGTTGCCGTCGGGACGGTGCTCATGGCCCGGGCCGCCGTGCGGCTGGGGATGCTCGCGGAGACGGAGTGCCGCCGGATTGCGGGAGCGCTCGGGCGGCTCGGATTCCGACTGACGCCGCCCGTGTCGATGGATCGGATGCTGGAGGCTGTCGCTGCGGACAAGAAACGCGAGGGCGGGACGTTGCACGTGGTGCTGCCGACCGGTATCGGTTCGTGTACGGTGTGCGATATGCCGCTCGGGGAGTTCCGGGCGCTCATGGGAGCCGTCGGGGCCGGGGCGGCGCATGAAGGAGCGGAACGGGAGGATTGCGTGCGGGGATTGCCTGCGGACGTCCGTGCAGAGGCTGTCGCCGGAGACGCGGCGCAGCAGGATGCTTCGATGCCTGTCGGTGCTGAGGCCCGTCCGGCGGCCGTGTCCGTTTCGGATTCCGGCCGGTCGGATGGCTCTGTGGCAGTGATTGCAGCCGATTCTGCCGCTTGTGCTTCGGACAGGGGAATATATGTTCCGGGCGGTGCTACTTTATGCGGTGCCGTCCGTGCCGTTCTCGGGAGCGCTGTCGGTGCTGAGGCCCGTCCGGCGGCCGTGTCGGATTTTCGCTGCGGTCCGTCGGACGCTTGCGGGAGGGAGAATCCTGTGCCGGATCCGATCGTTCGTCCGCTGCGGAAGGGCGAAGAGCCCTTGCTGACCGAATTTCTATACGAAGCTATATGGCGCGGGGCGGGGCAGCCGCCCGTGCCGCGGACGGTGCTTCAGCAGCCTGCGCTGTGGCGATATGTGGCCGGATTCGGCAGCCGGCCGGACGATCGCTGCCTCGTGGCCGAGGCCGGCGGCTGTGTCGTCGGTGCCGTGTGGGTGCGGTGTATCCGCGGTTTCGGCCACATTGCCGACGGGGTGCCGGAGTGTGTGCTGGCCGTTTATGACGGTTATCGCGGCCGGGGGATCGGCACCGCGCTGCTGCGCGGAATGCTGCGGCGGTTACGCTGTGAAAGATACGACCGGATTTCGCTTTCGGTGCAGAAAGCGAATCCGGCCGTGAATCTCTATCGGCGCGAGGGTTTTTCGGTCGTCGCCGAAACGGACGAGGAGTATGTGATGGTCTGCCCTTTGCGCTGATGTGCCGTGCCGCGTGAAGAGGAACCCTTCGCTTTTCGCCTTGGTTGTCCCGCTCCGGCGTCGCGTTCTGCGGCTGAACCCTGAGGGGTCAGATCCGTTCGCGCAGCGCCATCAGGTACCCGTTCCAGTCCGGCAGGGTGCGGCGTGCCGCGCCGGTGGCTACGGCGGCCTGCGCCACGGCGGGCGCCACGTTCCACAACAGCCGGTGGTCCAGCGCCTTCGGGATGAGGTAGTCGCGTCCGAATTCCAGCGAGGTGAGACCGTAGGCCGCCAGCACTTCGTCCGGCACGGGCGTGCGTGCCAGTTCGGCGATGGCTTCCGCGGCGGCGAGTTTCATCGAATCGTTGATCGTCGTGGCTCTCACGTCGAGCGCACCGCGGAAAATATAGGGGAATCCGAGTACGTTGTTCACCTGATTGGGGGTGTCCGAACGTCCCGTGCAGACGATGGCGTCGGGCCGTGCGGCTCGGGCTTCGGCAGGGTCGATTTCGGGGACGGGGTTCGCCAGCGCCATGATGAGCGGGTTGTCGGCCATGGACCGGACCATCTCGGCGGTGAGGGCTCCGGCTTTCGAGACACCGAGGAAGACGTCGGCTCCGCGGATCGCTTCGGCCAGCGTTGCGGCCGGACGGTCCGTGGCGAACTCCCGTTTCAGGGAATTGAGGTCGTCGCGCCGCGTGCTCACCACGCCGCGGCTGTCGCACAGCACCATGCGGTCGCGGCGTACGCCGAGCGAGCGGAAGAGCCGTGCGCAGGCGATGGCTGCTGCGCCGGCGCCGTTGACGACCACTTCCAGCTCTTCGATCTTCTTGCCGGTGATGTAGAGTGCGTTGATCAGCGCCGCCGAGGTGATGACGGCGGTGCCGTGCTGGTCGTCGTGCATCACGGGAATGTCCAGCTCTTCGCGCAGGCGGGCTTCGATTTCGAAGCATTCGGGAGCCTTGATGTCTTCGAGGTTGATGCCTCCGAAAGTGGGGGCGATGTTTTTCACCGTCTCGACGAAGGTGTCGGGATCGGTCGCCGAGATCTCGATGTCGAAAGCGTCGATGTCGGCGAATGTCTTGAAGAGCATGCTCTTGCCCTCCATCACGGGTTTCGAGGCCGCGGCTCCGATATTGCCGAGGCCGAGCACGGCCGTACCGTTCGAGATCACGGCCACGAGGTTGCCTTTGGCGGTGTAGGTGTAGCTCAGGTTCGGATCGCGGGCGATCTCCACGCAGGGAGCCGCCACGCCGGGCGAGTAGGCGAGCGATAGGTCGTATTGCGTGGCGTAGGGTTTGGTCGGTGCGACCTCTATCTTACCGGGGCGACCCTCGCTGTGATAGGCGAGGGCCTGCTGTTTATAATCTTTTTCCATCGTGTGTTTCTGTTTGCGCCGTAAAGATACAAAATTCACGCCTTTCCTGCTATGTTTTTCGATACGGATTCAGCCTTTCCCTCGATTTCGGGGCACGGCATCGGCGGGACGGTCCGACGGGAGGTTTGCGGCCGGATAACCGCTCCTTCTGCGGAACAGCCCCTCAGAAGGGAAAGGGGCGGTCGGCGACGGCCGCCGCCGGATGCGGTTACTCCTCTTGCAGGTCGATCGGCCGGCGGTCGATGTAGTTCGGATAGAGAAACTGCGGCATGCCGAGCGCCATGCCTGCATGGACGATCCCGTCGATGCCCAGCTCGCGGCGGAAGCGTTCCGCTTTGCCGTGGCGCAGGGCCATGTAGACGAAACCCGTCCAGAACTGGCTGACGCCGAGCGCCTCGGCCATCAACGATCCGTTCTGGTAGGCGAGGTTCGAGTCGATCGTGCCGAAAGCATTGTCGCGCGGCGTATGGATCAGGATGAGGGCTGTGGCGCCGCGCAGGATCATGTCGTTTCCGCGTTCGTATTCGCGCTGCATCCGGTGGAAGGAGGGCAGGTATCGGTAAGCATCGGGTGCGATCCGCCGGAGCAGAGGCCGCAGCAGCGGATTTTCCAGCTTGCGGGCCACTGCGGCGAAGGTGTCGAGCGTGAAACGGCTCACGAAACGCAGTTTCGCGGGATCGGTTACGAGCGTGAATGCGACCTGCTGGCGGTTGCTGGCCGTCGGTGCCCGGTGGGCGGCTTCGAGGATTTGCAGCAGCTTTTCGTGCGGCACGGGTTTGCGGCTGAAGGCCCGGTTCGAACGGCGGGTGCGGCAGAGGAGCATCAGCGCTTCGGGCGACGGGAGCAGCGTGCGGTCGGCGGGATGGACCGTTTCGGGCGGAAAGAGACCGTGCCGCACCGATGCGGTGGGGCATACGGCTACGCAGTGGCCGCACCGGATGCAGTCCGCGGGCCGCGGCACCGAGACGGGGCCGCCGGGCTCCTGCTGTACGATGACCTGCGAAGGGCATACCTTCGCGCATTTGCCGCACCGAATGCAGGTCGCGGCGTCGATTTCGAGTGTGAAAGTCATGATGTCGGTTTTTTATGTCCTTTTTTCCGAGCTGTGTCGGTGTCTGCGTCTCGATCTCCGGCCGATGGGATTCGACGGTTGCAGAGCTCCGTCTCGATGTTGTCGGATGTACTTCCGCAGCAAATTTCCGTCCATGCGGGCTCGGTCGTGCGACGGATGTCGCTGCGCCGGCCGGCGGCAGCGGCGGAGCCGGGAAGCGACTGCATCCTCTTCGGAAACGGATTCGGTACGGCGGTCGAGTCCGTAACGGCCCGAATCGGAGGCGTCATCAAAAATTAAGCGGTGCAGGTTCCGGGTCTCGGGCCGATGTGCAGAGCGGTGTGGGGCCGGAGAACCGTCCGATCGTTCGTGCGGCGTCCCGGTTCCGTTTTCGGCTCCTGCCGGAAGTGTCGGGCGTTCTTCGTAGATATTCCGTGGGTATCGGAAACGGGAGCTCTGCGTATGGTCCGATGCCGGATCAGAACAGCGTCCCGCTGTCGTTCGGGGCCGTGAAGCCCAAATGCCGGTAGGCCAGCTCGGTCGCTTCGCGGCCGCGGGGCGTGCGCTTGAGGAAGCCCTCCTTGATGAGGAACGGCTCGTAGACCTCTTCGATCGTGCCGGCCTCCTCGCCCACGGCCGTGGCGATGGTGTTCAGTCCCACGGGGCCGCCCTTGAACTTCTCGATGATCGTACCGAGAATGCGGTTGTCCATGCGGTCGAGCCCGCGCGCGTCGATGTTGAGGGCCGCGAGCGCCACCTTCGTGATGGCGAGGTCGATGTGTCCCTCGCCCTTGACCTGTGCGAAGTCGCGCACGCGGCGCAGCAGGGCATTGGCGATGCGGGGCGTGCCGCGCGAGCGGAGCGCCACTTCGCGGGCCGCGTCGTCGTCGATCGAAACGTCGAGGATGCGGGCCGAACGTGCGACGATGCCCGCCAGCACTTGTGCGTCGTAGTACTCCAGATGGCACTGTATACCGAACCGCGCCCGCAGGGGCGAAGTCAGCAGTCCGCTGCGCGTGGTGGCGCCGATGAGCGTGAAGGGAGCCAGTTCGATCTGGATCGAGCGGGCCGATGGTCCCTTGTCGAGCACGATGTCGATCTTGTAGTCCTCCATCGCCGAATAGAGATACTCTTCGACGATGGGGCTGAGGCGATGGATCTCGTCGATGAAAAGCACGTCGCCCGGATTGAGGCTCGTCAGCAGCCCCGCCAGATCGCCCGGCTTGTCCAGCACGGGACCTGAGGTTACTTTGAGCTGCGAGTGCATTTCGTTGGCGATGATGTTCGCCAGCGTGGTCTTTCCCAGCCCGGGAGGGCCGTGCAGCAATACGTGGTCGAGGGAATCGCCCCGCATCAGTGCGGCTTGGATGAAGATGCGCAGATTCTCCGCGATCTTCTCCTGTCCGGCAAAGGCGCCCAGCTGTTGCGGGCGTATCTTATTCTCGAATTCGAGATCGCTTTCGGTATTTCGTACGATGGACATAACGAGACAAAGATAGTGCAAGCCGAGCGCAAAAACAAGTTTACTTGTATTTTGCCGAGGCGCCGCCTATCTAAGGCGAAGCCAAAGTAGTGCAAGCCGAGTGCAAAACAAGTTTACTCGTATTTTGCCGAGGCGCCGCCAGCCGGGGATGGGGGCGAAAATCGCATCAGGTGCGGGACTGAGGCGCATTCATTCGGAAATTTCCGGTTGCCGTCCGGTCGGACCGAATCCGGCGGTCGTATGAAGCGGCTGCGAAAACCCGTTCCGAGTGTCCTTTGCCCGAAAGGCCCGGAGGCATTTGCTGCGGTTGAGGATTTCTATTCCGTCTTGAGGTCGTAGTCGAGTTGCAGATAGGTCGGCTCCCCGTCGGGCGGCACGACCTTGAGGTAAAGCCCTTTGCCGCCTGTCGATGCGGAGCCGTACTCGCCGAGACGGTAGGAAATGCAGCTTCGGCGGATGTTGAGCGGAGAGGTTTCTCCGTTGGTTTTGAGGCGCAGTTCGAGATAGGTGTAGCCTTGGGGCATCTCCGTGGGCGGCTGGACGGTGCGGTTGTCGACGAGCGAAATTCTGTTTTCGGCGGACGAAGTGGCGTTCTGCGCGGGATAGTAGCAGCAGATGTCGAGCCAGTCGCCGCTGATGCGGGCTTCGTCGATGCCGACGGGAGAGTCGCCCAAGGTGAGCAGCGAGCCTGCGTTGTCGGCCATCACGATCTCTTTGCTGGTGATGTCCACAACGTCGTAAAGTGCGATATTGTGATCGAAACCCGGGACGGAACTTGCGAGGAAATTGTAGTAGATGACGGCGCGGTTGCCGTTCTTGCCGTTGGCATTGTACATGATCCGATCCTTGTCCGAGGGGTAGACCGTCGCTCCGTCGTCCAGAACGAAATAGTAATTCCGGGAGGATTGGGCCGGAACCGCCACCGTGGCGAAAGAAATATAGGAAGGATAGTCGCTTTCGTCCTTGTCGCAAGCCGGGATGAAAGCAGCGAGGCAGAGAAGCGACAGCAGCAGGTATTGTTTTTTCATTTTTTTGTCGTATATTCGTTTCGTTTTGCTTTCCGGTAATTTTCATTATGCGCTATCAAAAACGTATCGGATGCGGATTTACTGCACCGGAACGGAAAAATAATATCTGCGGCCGTATGCAGTATTTCACGATCGCGGCCGTTTGTTGAATGAACGGAACGACAGGCATGGATGAACCGACACTGGCCGAAAGGTGCAGGCAGGGGGACAATACGGCCCGGAGGATGCTCTACGAACTCTATGCCGGACGCCTTCTGTCGATCTGCAAACGATATACGGGCGACCGTGCTGCGGCGGAGGATCTGCTGCACGATACGTTCATCAAGGCTTACGGTGCGATCGGGAAGTTCGTTTACAGAGGCAAGGGGTCGCTTCGGGCATGGCTCGAACGGATTGCGGTCAACACTTCCGTCGAATACCTGCGTTCCCGGGCGCGGATGAGGCTCTCGCCGCTCGACGAGCGCAGACCGCTGCCGGATTACGACGAACCGTCCGGCGAAGAGGCGGTGCAGGTGCCTGTCGCGGAGTTGATGCGTATGGTCGGCGAACTTCCCGCAGGGTACAGGACGGTGTTCAACCTTTTTTGCGTGGAAGGATTTTCCCATCGGGAAATAGCCCGCATGCTGGGTATCAACGAAAAATCGTCTTCGTCGCAGTTGACGAGGGCCAAGGCGGCTTTAGCGGCGAAGATAAAGGAGTATTTGGAAAAGAACAGGGCATGAGACGGAAAGATGAGGCGGAGTGGACGGAGGTCGTGGGAAACTCGTTGCGCGAAGCGGAGGAGGAGGCGTTGCCGTCCGGAGGCTGGCGACGCCTCGAACGGGAAGCGGATATCCGGTTTTCTCTGTCGGCGCAGGCCCGGAAAAGAAGATGGATAGGATATGCCGCCGCAGCCGCTTCGGTGCTGATTTGTGTTTCGATCGGAGTGCAAGTTCTGCGAATGAATCATAATGTGATGAATAATGGGGTTGTTTCGGTATCCGGAGCGGCTGCCGGCGGGTCTGAAGAGGGAACCGGAACGCTAAGTGTTCCGGGACCCTCTTCGCATATCGGACGGTCCTCGCGGGATCGTGCGGCGTCCGCCGGTCTTCGTGCCGCTGCCGGACATCCGCCCGGCAGCGGAAACGATGCGGAAGACATCCTGTCGGCGGGGGAATACCTCAGCCGGACGGCAGGCGCCGGATTTCCCGATGCGAAGACCGCTCCGTGCGGGATGCCGGGAACGACGGCAGCGGATGCGTTCGGCATCCGCAAGAGGAGCGACGGCTTGTATGCGGGCCGTGCCGGTCGTGAACTGCTTGCGGAATTGCAGAGCGTGGAGTGGGCCGGGATGCCCTCGCCGGCGCCTTTCGGGGCGCACTCCGGCGGTGCGCCGGACCGTGAAACTTCCGGAAAGAGCGGCGTGTCCCGCTACCGGACGGACGACTACGACGGTCTTTTTGCGGATGCCGCCCCTGCGGTGCGTAAACGCAGAGGGGCGGCCGGGGTATTCGTCGCCGGAATCATTGCCGGTGCGGGAAGCGGAAGGAGTCCGGAGGGGCCGTCGTACAGCGCTGTGCTGGTCGAAAAGAAGCAGGTGGTGCACATCAGCGATGCATATGAGAGCTATTCTTTCGAACACAAGCAGCCGCTCAGCTTCGGTCTCACTTTCCGCAAGGAGTTCGGATATGGGCTTTCGCTCGAAACGGGCCTCAACTATACGCTGCTCCGCTCGGATGTGGGCGTTACGGGTAAGGTACGGGAGATTCGGCAGCAACTTCATTTGGTGGGAGTTCCTCTGCGGGTCGACTGGCAGTTCCTGCACGCGGGACGTTTTTCGATGTATGTCGGGGCGGGCGGCATGGCCGAAAAATGCGTCAGCGCACGCTTCGGTGCCGAAAAGATGACCGAGCGCCGCGTGCTGTGGTCGCTGTCGGGTGTTGTGGGCGCGCAATACCTGCTGGGACGTTCGGTCGGCCTCTATTTCGAACCTTCGGTTACCCGTTATCTGACCCACACCTCGTTACGAACGGCCTATACCGATTCGGCGGCAGCTCTCGATCTTCGCATCGGTTTGCGATTCAACTATTGATGCGGTGCGGTGTGTCCGAATATGCTATTCGGCCGCTCGAATATACCGTTTTTTTTATTGTACAATCAAAATTTGTTACTATTTTTGTTCGACGAAGGTGTCCGGATGAGCTATTCCGGATGCGAAAAATGCTATGGTGAATTGCCGAAAATGCTACTGATTCGAAAAATAAAATATGGGTATACTACCGTTGAATAGTGTACCCATTCGAGTAGTCCCGGAAGGATTCGAACCTTCATCGTAAGAACCGGAATCTTAAATTCTATCCATTGAACTACGGGACCTCGGGCACAAAGATACAAAAAATTTTGAAATATGCGAGAAAAACAAGATAATTGGCAAAGAATCGAGAGCATAATAAAGTGGGCGAACATGTCTACCAATTATTTTGCACGTTACATCGGCCTTCCGCGCGGTGAAAACCTCTACCAGATCAAGCGCGGCAACAACGGCATCTCCCGCGACGTGGCCAACCGCATCGTCGCCAAATTTCCCCAGATCGACAAACTCTGGGTGCTCACGGGCGAGGGGCAGATGTTCGCATCTACCGAGCTTCGCGGAGCGCAGATACCTTATTATAATATCGAAGTGGGACAGGGGATGCTCTTGCGCGAGCGGCTGGTGCCGGCATGGAACTTCATCATTCCGGGTCTTTCGCAGTGCGATTTCGCCATGCGCTACGACGGGAGCGAAATGGGCGAAGCCCTTCCGCCCGGCACCATCGTATTGCTTGCCGCCGCCGAAAAAGAGATGATGATTCCCGGGGCGGAATATGTGATTGTCAGCCGAAAAATAGTAACTTTGCGTACGGTTTTCCCCGCAACGGACGGCAAACGCTGGCGTCTGGCGGCGGCCGACAATACGAAATTCGATGATATTGTGCTCGGTGCCAATGATATAGAAGCTGTGTACAAGGTCGTCGGCAAACTGATTTTAATGCAATAGACCTATGTTTTCGGGTATCGTGGAACGAACGGGGGAGGTCGTGGAAATCCGCAGCGACCGCCAAAATAAGGATTTCGTGCTCCGGGCGGACTTCTGCGGCGAGCTCAGGATCGACCAGAGTATAGCACATAACGGCGTATGTTTGACGGTAGTGGACATCGCGGCCGACACCTACACCGTAACGGCTATGAAAGAGACGCTCGACCGCAGCAATCTCGGTTCGCTCGCCGTGGGCGATCTGGTGAATCTCGAACGTTCGATGAAACCCGATGCGCTGCTCGACGGTCATATCGTTCAGGGCCACGTGGACCAGACGGCAGTCTGCACCGCCGTGGAGGATGCCGGCGGAAGCTGGTATTTCACCTTCGAGTACGAACCGCAGGGCGGCGGACTGTGCACCGTGGAGAAGGGGTCCGTAGCCGTGAACGGCGTGAGCCTCACGGTCTGCGACTCGAAGCCGGGCAGTTTCCGCGTGGCGATCATCCCTTATACGTACGAGCACACCAATTTCCGCCGCATCGGTGTGGGATCGGTCGTGAATCTCGAATTCGACATCGTGGGCAAGTACATCGCCCGGTTGATGGAAAATTATAAATAGACGGACGATGTTGGCAATCAAAACCAAGGAGGGTGCGTCGCTTCGCATCGCCCTGCTGGCGGCCGCGATCGTCGCCGTCGTCGTTTTGACATTCGGCGACATGACGGGCGGTCTGCGCTGGGCTGCGGCGGCCGCAATCGTGCTCGGCACATTCTGCGTCGTACTGTTCGCTGCGCTGTTCATCATCCGCAAGTATGTGGCCTATAAGCTGAAACCGATCTACTCGATCGTCTTTTCGCGCAATGTGCGCACGGACGAAATCCTCGACGAACTGAAGGACAAGCATGTCGAAAATATCGGCGACGAACTGACGGCGTGGGCCGATACCAACGACAAGGAGATCGCCCGCCTGAAGGAGACGGAGCGTTTCCGCAAGCAGTATTTGGGCAACGTGGCCCATGAGCTGAAGACCCCGATATTCAATGTTCAGGGTTATATTTCGACCTTGCTGGACGGCGGATTGGAGGACGATCTGATCAACCGTCAGTACCTCGAACGGGCCGAAAAGAGCATCGACCGCCTCATCAACATCGTCAACGATCTGGACACCATCTCCAAGCTGGAGAGCAATATGAACCGTCTCGACATGGAGCGATTCGATATCGTGGCTCTTACCAAGGAGATCGCCGAGCAGGCCGAGATGGAGGCGGGCCGCAAACGGATCCGGATCGTCGTCAAGGGGGCCGACAATCTGCCTTCGCCCTTCTGGGTCTACGCCGACAAACACTACATCGGTCAGGTGATGGTCAATCTGATCATCAATTCGATCCACTACGGCAAGGAGGGCGGACAGACCCGTATCAAGTTCCGCGACATGCTCGATAAGATCCTCGTCGAGGTGGAGGACAACGGTCAGGGAATCGGCAAGGAGGATATTCCCCGCATCTTCGAGCGCTTCTATCGAACGGATAAAGGACGTTCGCGCGAGCAGGGCGGCACGGGTCTCGGGCTGGCCATCGTCAAGCACATCATCGAGGCTCACGGCGAACATATCTCCGTGCGCAGCGAGGTCGGGGCGGGTACCACCTTCTCGTTCACGCTCAAAAAGGTGAACTTGCAGGACGTGAAATAGAGCCGTTCCGCCGCTCCGGCCGGCGGAGCCGACCCCCGTTCGAGCTCTGCCGGGACGGGAAAGGGCGGACGGAATTCGGAGTTCTTCTCCGTCCGTAGCGAAGGCGTTCGCTCTTCGATGCCTGCGGCAGAAGGGCGGCGCGACATTGGGCGGCGTGCGGTCCGCCGCATCGGCGCGGCGGTCGGCTGCCGACATCGGATTTTGCAATGTCGATGCCGCAGGTGGATGAAGATGGAGAGGCGGACGTTTCGCGGATTTTTTCGGAGCTCTTCCGGCTGCGAAAAGGGCGGACCGCAACATGCGGAACACGTCCGCGCCGAGGGGGCCTCCGGCGGCGGGGCTTCGGACCGCGCGGCTCCGAAGGAGCCGTAACACGGACCCATTTTCGCTGAGCCGTGTGTCGTCCGAGTTCGTTCGGGGTGTTGCCGAGACGATAAAGGACCCGAAAACAGAATGTTTAACCTCCGGTGCCGCGACGCAGGATGCAGTCGGCGGACAAACACGTACGAATGATGCATTTACTGACAATAACGTGGGATTTCGATCCCGTCTTTCTGCGGATTTTCGGCTTGGACATCCGTTACTACGGCCTGATGTGGATGCTGGCCATCCTCATCGGCGCCATCTTTTTCGACCGTTTCTGCAAACGCGAGGGCCTGCCGCCGAAAGTCGCCGATTCGATCTTCTGGTACGGCACCGTAGCCACGATCGTCGGCGCCCGGTTGGGGCATTGTCTCTTCTACGACACGATGGACTATCTGCGCGAACCTTGGACGATCATCACGGGATTCCGCGACGGCGGTCTGGCCAGCCACGGTGCAGCCATCGGCCTTCTGATCGGTCTGTGGCTCTTCTCGCGCAAGAACAAACTTCCCTATATCTGGTCGCTCGACCGCATTATGATCCCCGTCGGTATCGGCGGTGCGCTGGTGCGTCTGGGCAACCTCTTCAACTCGGAGATTTTCGGTACGGCGACCGCTCTGCCATGGGGGTTCGAGTTCGTCCGTTCGAACAAATGGCGCTACGAATTCGCTCCCGCCGCCGTGCATCCGACGCAGATTTACGAAGCGCTGTGCTATCTGGCGACCTTCGGCCTGCTTTGCTGGCTCTATTATAAAAAGGATACGGCCCGACGCCGTCCCGGCATTCTCTTCGGCGTCGGTCTGATCGGCGTCTTCCTCACGCGCTTTTTCATCGAGTTCATCAAGACCGAACAGGAAGCCTTCGAAAAGGACATGCTGCTCGACATGGGGCAGTGGCTCAGCATCCCGTTTATCGTGCTGGGCGTCTGTATGATCCGGCGGGGGCTGAAACGCCCTGCCGTTGCGGCGAACGCATCGCCGCAGAGGAAGGCGGCCGAGGTCGTGAACGTATCCGGACGACGTAAAACCAAATATTCGAAACGATGAACGCAAGCCCCATGATCCGAGAGGTCGACAAGATCGTCGCCAACCTGCTGATCGCCGAAGGGGCGGTCTGCATCCCCGGTGCGGGATCGCTCCGCGTCGTGCGGCACGGGGCCCGTCGAATATCGTCCCGCAAAATCGTCCCGCCCTGCCGCATGGTGGAGTTCACCTCCCAGCCTGTCGGCACCTCGCTTGCGGCGGCCGTCGCCCGCGCCGCCGGATGCGACGAGGGGCGGGCTGCGGAGATTTGCGGGCGTTGGCTCGCACAGGTACGCACGGAGGAGGTGCTTACGATCGGAGGGGTCGGCATCCTGCGGGAGAAGAGTTTTACGATGGACGCGGCGTTCGACAAACTGCTCAATCCGCAGGGGCACGAACCCCTGAAACTTCGCGGCGCCCGCGGACATTGGCTCTTGTGGACCGTCGCTGCCTTCGCCATCTTCTGCGGTCTGGGCGCCTGTGGCTGGATTCTTTACGACCGTCTGAATTCCTCCGCGGGCCTTGACGAAATATCCGGCGTTTCTTCGGAGAGAAGGACCGGCGGCGGATCTTCCGGTTTCGCACCGGCAGACGAGGCGTCGGCCGATAACCGGCTGGCGGCGGTATCCGCATCGGGTGGGGCAGACCGCTCTTCCGCCGCCGTTGATGCCGGAACGGAGAAGCGGGCCCGCAGCGGAGGCGCTATGAAGAGTGGGGGGGCGGCAGCTTCCGCCGCCTCGGCAGGTGCCGGAGCCGACCGTTCCCTCCTTGCAGGAAACGTCGGTGCGGATGCCGCCGGTGCGGTCCGTGCGTCGGAATCCTTCGCCGGTGCGACGCCGTCCGGAAAATCTGCGCATTCGGATCGGCATGCTGCGGGTGCCCCGGGCCCCGGTGCGGGTGCTTCGTCCGCCGGTGTTCCGGCCGCAGGCCGTCCGAGTACCGGCCGTTCTTCGTCCGAAGCCGTTTCGTCCGACCCGATGCAGGCCGCCCGGCTCGTTTCGGGGCACACCTACGTGGTGCAAGGGGTATACAGTTCGCTGGAAAACGCCCGTCGGGCACTGCGGGAGCTGGAGCGGCGCGAACCTGCCCTGCATGGACGAATCTACCTTTACGGTCCCAAGTACATGGTCTCCATGTTCTCGTCCGAAACATCCGAACAGAGCATCGCCTTCGTGCGTGCCTATGCGGACCGTTACCCCGATCTGTGGACTTATCGGGCCAAGTGATGCGTCTTGCGGAGCCGATAATACGGGCGCTCGATTTTTTCTACGTCCGTCCCGTCGCCGTTCTGCTGCCGCGTCAGACCTTTCGTTATGCGGCGTGCGGTCTGATGACGCTGGGGCTCGATGCCGTGTGGTATGCGCTGTTTTACAATTTCGTCTTCGACCGCGTCGATTTCAGCCTCGGCCCGATCGTTCTCTCGCCCCATATCGCCGCCTTGTTTCTGGTTTTCCCGATCACGTTTTTCACGGGATTCTGGCTCAACCGCCATGTCGCGTTCCGGACTTCGCCGCTCGCGGCCGGTACGCAGCTCTGGCGATACGGACTTTCGGTCGTGGGTTCGATTCTGCTGACTTATGGATGCATGAAACTTCTGGTCGAACTTTGCGGCATCTGGCCGACGCCGTCGAAGGCTCTTACGAACGTCATTACGGTGATTTACAGCTATCTCACGGCTAAATATTTTACATTCCGCCACGCCGTGGAATGAGGCGCCGCGTCTGCTCCGGGCGGCGGGCGTCTGTTTTCAGCCGTCGTCTTTTCGGCGAGGCGACTTTTGAGCAGGGTTTTGCTCTGCGCCGGTTTGCCGGAAACGCCCGCTTCGGGGCAGTCGTTTGCTCGCTTCGGCACTCTTCGGGCAAAACCCGGATCGTTTTCGGCTTAACGGGAAGGTTGCAAATCATTCGATCCTTTCCCGCCTCGGCGAAGGTCGGACGGAATTCCGGAGTGCCCGGTTTGATGAGAATACGGTATGCGATCTTCGCCGTTCTTCGGATTCCGTCTCGTGGGAACCGTGCGTGCCGTTTGCTGCCGGAGCCTGCTGTCCGTTCTCTTCGGCGGGGCCCCGAGACTGCGATTCCGTCTTTTGCTGCCCGAAGGAATAAAGGCCGCGTTTTCGCGGCTGCGGCTTTTGCTCCGCCTGACGGTGCCCGAAAAGCGGCCGAATGTCGGAGCGTCCGATCCTCGCCGGCCCGACACCGAGACGGTCGCTTTTCTCTCTTTGCGGGCAGGCGGTTCGGCGAAGAGCGGACCGTCCGCAACAGGCGCCTGTTGCTGCGCTCGTTCGCAGATCCGCGAAGCCGTCCGTTTCGGCTCGCCCGGCGGTTGTCCCCGCGGCTTCCTGCTTTCCGATCGGGTTCGGTATCTTCAATGGTTAGGGGGGATTCGGAAAGACGTATTTTCCCTTTTTCACGTTTCGTTCTTCGTCGTTGCGGAGGCGATGTCGGAAGTTCGTTGCCGTCCGCCGCAGCGGGCGGCAACCGTCCGGAACACCTGCCGGCCCTCGGCCGGCGCCGGCGGCTTTCTCTTCGAAAACAGTCTGCAAAACGTGAAATTCATCTTGCGTGCCTCCGAATATAATTAAGGTACGGGAAAACAAAGACGGTTATTTCCCGTTCTCGTCCCGCAGTTTTTGCAGCTCGTACATGCGGTCTCGGAATTTGGCCGCCGCGAGGAAGTCGAGCGACTTGGCCGCCCGCTCCATATCCTCTTTAGCCCGGGCGATCAGTGCGTCGAGGTTCCCGCCTGCGGCATACCCCTTCTGCACGTCGGCCGCTATCGGCAGTGAGGCTTGGTCGATCTCCGTGCCGTAGACGTTCATGTCGATCTGCGGCGTATCCGTTTTGCCGGCGAGCAGGGTGCTCTGCCCCGTGCCGCTTTTCTGCGCACGGCGCGGCAGCATTTCGTGCTCGATGTTGTAACGGACCTGTTTCTCGCGCCGGCGGTTGCTCTGTTCGATGGCGAAGCGCATCGAATCGGTGCAGGTGTCGCCGTAGAGAATCACATTTCCCTGCGAATGGCGGGCCGCACGGCCTGCGATCTGCGTGATCGAACGCACGTTGCGCAGGAATCCCTCCTTGTCGGCATCGAGGATGGCCACCAGCGCCACCTCCGGCAGGTCGAGCCCCTCGCGCAGGAGGTTGACGCCCACCAGCACGTCGAAAAGCCCGTTGCGGAGGTCTTCGAGAATCTGGATGCGTTCGAGCGTGTCCACGTCCGAGTGGATGTAGCGGTTGCGGATACCCACGCGGTCGAAATATTTCGACAGCTCTTCGGCCATCCGTTTGGTGATGGTCGTTACGAGCACCTTGTCGTCGTTCTTCACCCGCTTGTCTATTTCCTCGATCAGATCGTCGATCTGGTTGAGGGTTACGCGCACCTCCAGCGGCGGATCGACCAGTCCCGTCGGGCGGATCAGCTGTTCGACGACTACGCCTTCGCTCTTCATCAGCTCCCAGTCCGCAGGCGTGGCGCTCACGTAGATCGAGGTGCCCTGCAACTGTTCGAACTCCGCGAAGGTCAGCGGGCGGTTGTCCTTGGCCGCCGGCAGGCGGAATCCGTACTCCACGAGGTTCTCTTTGCGGGCGCGGTCGCCGCCGTACATGGCATGCACCTGCGGCAGCGTAACGTGGCTTTCGTCCACGACGAGCAGGTAGTCCTTCGGGAAGTAGTCGATCAGGCAGAAAGGCCGCGACCCCTCGGGACGTCCGTCGAAGTAGCGCGAGTAGTTCTCGATTCCGGAACA
This sequence comes from Alistipes sp. CHKCI003, assembly GCF_900021155.1. Classification (GTDB taxonomy): domain Bacteria; phylum Bacteroidota; class Bacteroidia; order Bacteroidales; family Rikenellaceae; genus Alistipes; species Alistipes excrementavium. Next base: position 4,154 of record NZ_FCNT01000026.1, on the reverse strand, counting down.
GTAGCCCAGCTCCTTGATCATCTCCAGATCGTATTCCACCCGCTGCTTGAGCCGCTGCGCCTCCAGCATCCGTCCTTCCCGCTCGAAGCATTCGACCTGCCGGCCGAGGTCGAGATAGATCTGCTGCACGGCGTCGTTGATCCGTTCGCGCGTGGTAACGAAGAGGTTGGTGGGGTAGATCGTGAGCGTGTCGAGCGACTGGATGCGCTGGCCCGTGGCGGGATCGACGATCCAGATCGCCTCGATCTCGTTGTCGTAGAACATCACGCGGAAGCACTGGCTTCCGAACTCGCCGAAGGCGGCCATGATGTCGATCGTGTCGCCGTTCACGCGGAAGGTCGAGGGTTCGAGGTCGCGTTCCGTGCGGGTGTAGAGAGCCTCGACCAGTTTGTAGAGAAAGTGTTTGTAGCTGACGATCTGCCCGACCTTCACCGTGATGGCCGTGGCGTGGAAATCCGCGGGATTGCCGCAGCCGTAGAGACACGATACGCTCGATACGACGATCACGTCGCGCCGGCCCGACAGCAGGGTGGCGACGGTGTTCAGGCGCATCTTTTCGATCTCGGCATTGATCGAAAGATCCTTTTCGATGTAGGTGTCCGTGGAGGGGAGGTAGGCTTCGGGCTGGTAGTAGTCGTAGTAGGAGACGAAGTACTCCACGGCATTCTCCGGAAAGAAGTTCTTGAACTCTCCGTAGAGCTGCGCCGCGAGGGTCTTGTTGTGGCTCAGCACGAGCGTGGGACGGTTCACCTGCGCGATGACGTTGGCCACCGTGAAGGTCTTGCCCGAACCCGTAACGCCCAGCAGGGTATTGTGTTTCGATCCGTGTTCGATGGAGCCGACCAGTTGGGCGATGGCTTCGGGCTGGTCGCCCATCGGCGCGTAATCCGATGCGAGTTTGAAATCCATTTTACAAAGATAGGTATTTTTACCGGATATAGAACGGAAATACGCCGCGCGGCAGTATGCCGTCGGGGCCGCGGGAGTAGGGGAATGCCTCGGTGCGGACTGTTCGTGCGGGGTACACGTGCGAGGTCCGGCTTTGTGAAAACAGCCTCTCGTCGGCTTCCGTCGCATCCGGCCGATACATCGTCTTGCGACTCCGGTTGCCCGAGCTATCGGGGAGTTCGGAGCTCTGCCTGCCGGCCGCGCCGGTTCGGGGGGGCGGTCGGGGCGGCATTCCGTCGCCGCGAACGCCTTTGTCCGCAAGCCGGAGGTGCGGTCCGGTCGCAGCCCCTTCTTTCCGTCCCGGCGTAGGGCGCTGAGCGGTCTGCCGGGCCGGGCGGCGCATGCGCTATTTGCCGGACAGCTCTCCGGCGACTGCCGTTACCAGATCCTCGCGCCGCAGGTAGCGGGCCGCGAGACGCTGCACGTCGGCGGGGGCGACGGCCCGGATGCGGCGCAGGTTTTCGGCGATCGCCGAGTTGTCCGTACCGCAGAGGATGTTTTCGATCGTCGCGTCGGCGATCCCGAACGGACCGTCGAGGATACGCATCATCTCGCCTGCGAGGATATTTTGCACCAGCGCGAGTTCCGCCTCCTCCATCTGCTCGGTGCGGAGCCGTTCGATCTGCTCGTAGATCAGCTTCAGGGCGTCCTCCGTAACTTCGGTCCCGACCTGCGTGGCGAGCGCGAAGTACCCTTCGCGTTCGAAGTTGACCATGGCGGCCGAGACGCCGTAGGTGTAGCCGTGCTCTTCGCGCAGCGTGCGCATCAGGCGCGAGCCGAAGTAGCCTCCGAGTGCGGCCGCCACGACCTGCATGCCGAGGAAATCGGGGTGCTGCCGCGGGAAGAGCAGCCGTCCGATGCGGATCGAAGACTGCACGGCGCCCGCATGCGCGATGCGCGCTTCGTGCGTCGTTTCCGGGGCGGGAAATAGGACTTCGGCCCGTGTGCCGCGGGGCAGCCGTCCGGCCAGTGCGGCTACGGCCGCGCGTTCGGCGTCGCCGATGCGGCCGCTGCATACGACGAAGCAGTTCTCGGCCGTGTAGAGCCTCCGGTAGTGGGCTTCGACGTCGCTGCGCGCGAGGGTGTCGTAAGCCTCGGCCGGGCTCGAAACGCCGTAGGGATGGTTCGCGCCGAAGAGACAGCGGGCGAAGGCTTCGCGGGCTTCCGTCTCGACTTTCGTGCGTTCGATGGCGAGTTCCTGCCGCCGCTTGGCGCAGTAGGTGCGCAGCTCGGGTTCGGGGAAGGCGGGATGCAGGAGGATCTCGGCGGCGGTCGCGAGCGTTTCGCGGAAGTAGCGCGAGAGGGTGGCGAAACTCAGGTAGACGAAGTCGCGGTCGACCGAGACGTCGTAATAGGAGCCGTAGTAGTCCAGCTGCTCGGCGATTTCGCGGGCCGTGAGACGGTCGCTGCCCTCGGCGAGCAGGTTGGCCGTGGCCGATGCGGCGAAGGGTACGCGCTGGTGGACGGTGCCCGCGCGGAAGACGAACGTTACGCGCAGCACCTCGAACTCGTCGGCAGGCAGCAGGTAGAGCGCCGTGCCGTTGGGGAGCGCTACGCGCTCGGCGGCCGGCAGGTCGATGGTGTCGGGAATCTGTAAAGGCGGCTGTTTCATCGCTTGGCTGTGTAAAGTAACGTACTGCTGTTCTCGGGGCGGAAGACCCTGCGCGCGAACTCCATGATCTCTTCCGCGCCGATCGACCGGTAGAGCTCCACTTCGCGGTCGACGAGCGAGAGGTCGCCCAGCATCTCGTAAAACCCGAGGTTCAGGGCTTTGTTCATCACGTTCAGTTCGCCGAAGAGGGTGTTCGCCTCGAACTTGTTCTTCACCTTCTCGGTTTCGCGCGCAGGCACGGGATCGTTCTTGAGGCGGTCGATTTCGTCCCAGATGGCGGCTTCGGCCTGTTCGGGCGCGGTCGTGGGAAGCAGATGCCCCGTGAAGACGAAGAGCCCCGGATCGACGTCGCCCGAAACGTAGGCGTTCGCCGAAGCGAAGAGCCGCCGCTCCTTCACGAGTGTCTGGTAGAGCCTCCCCGAGTCGCCGCCGGCCAGCAGGTCGCTCGTCAGATCGCCCGCGAAGAAACTCCGCGAGGTGCGGCCGCCGATGTGGAAGGCGATGGAGATCGCCGTGGCCGGCACGTCGCGCACGACCTCCATGCGTCGCGGTTCGCGTTGCTCGGGTTCCGCGGGCAGCGGAGCGGCCGAAGGCGTGTCCGCCGGATTTTCGATTCCCCCGAACCACTTCTCCGCCAGCGCGAACATCCGTTCCTCGGGCAGATCGCCCGAGAGGGAGAGAATGGCGTTCGAGGGGCGGTACCAGCGCCGGTAGAAGGCCCGCACGTCGTCGAGCGTGGCCTCCTCGATGTGTTCGGGTGCGAGGCCGATCGTGGCCCAGCGGTAGGGATGTTCGCGGTAGGCGAGCGCGCGGAGGAGCATCGTCTGGTCGCCGTAGGGTTGGTTGAGATAGCGCTGGCGGAACTCTTCGACCACCACCCGTTTTTCGAGCGCGAGTTTGCGCGCCGAGATGTCGAGTCCCGTCATACGGTCGCTTTCGAGCCAGAGGGCCGTCTCGACGTTGACGGCCGGCAGGGTGATGTAGTAGTCCGTGTAGTCGTTGTTGGTGAAGGCGTTGTTGTCGCCGCAGGCCATCTGCACGGGGCGGTCGAAGTCGGGGATGCGCCGCGTGCCGCGGAACATGAGGTGTTCGAAAAGGTGGGCGAAGCCCGTGCGTTCGGGATTCTCGTTGCGGGCTCCGACCTTGTAGAGCAGGTTCACCGCCGCGAGCTGCGAGGTGCGGTCGCGGTTGGCCACGACCGTGAGGCCGTTGGCGAGCTGATGTCGTTCGTAGGTAATCATTGCGGGACAAAGGTACGAATAAGTCGGGGGCAAAAGCAAATTCATTTGCATTTTGTCGGGTGCGAGCTCCTGAGGCGGAGCCGAAGGCGGGGAAAACATCCGCCGCTGCATGTCGTGTGCGGAGGTTCCGCCGCCGTTTTCGAATCCTCCGCCTGCAAATTCCGCGCAAAACGTATGTCGGGAGGCCGTTTCCGATAGGCCGTGCGCAGAGCCGCCGCGGTGCGGGCTGTGCCGAAGCGGCCCCTCCCGAAGCGGACGTTTTCGGCGAATTGCGCGCCATGCGGGTTCCGTGCGGCAGTGCCGGGGCGGGGCGGTCGCAAAGAAGCGCAGCCTCCGCGGGCGGGGCTGCGGAG
>NZ_FCNT01000035.1 GCF_900021155.1 Alistipes sp. CHKCI003 | reverse complement strand
GTTCAACTCGACCAACCCGGCTTACATGGACAAGTGGATGACGACCAAAAACAACCGTCTGCAGCTCAACGGTTCTGCTTTCGTCGAGCTCACGCCGGTGGAAGGGCTGACCGTGCGCTCGCAGCTTTCGGCCAATGCGTTCGACTACCGCGCGACGACGCACGGCAACCCCGATACGCCGACAGCTACCGGCGTTATCGGTACGACCTACGTACAGGAAGGCTTCCAGCGAATGTATGCTTGGACATGGACCAACACGGCCGAGTATAAATTCACGGTCGCCGACGACCATCACTTCACCGCCCTGCTCGGCGAGGAGACCATCTACGGCAACAACGAAGCGTTCAATGCCGCGACGAACGGTGTTACCAACAGCGACCTGCTCTACATCAGCCAAGGTACCGAAATCGCCTACATTCCTCAGTACACGCTGAGCAAATACGCCTACAATTCGGTCTTCGGCCGCGTGGAATACGACTATCAGGAGAAGTACTTCGTCGACGGTTCGGTGCGTTACGACTCAAGTTCGCGCTTCGGCGAGGACAACCGCGGCGCGACGTTCTGGTCGGTAGGTGCGATGTGGAACCTCTCGAAAGAGCATTTCCTGCGCAACAACCGCACGGTTTCGGACCTCTCGCTCAAGCTCTCCTACGGTACGCAGGGTAACTCGGGTATCGGAGATTACGACCAGTACGAGGTGATCGCCGCCAGCCAATACCCCTACAACGGCAATCCCGCATGGAATCTTTCGTCGGCCGGCAACCCGCAGCTCGCATGGGAGCAGCAGGGTATCCTGACCGTCGGTGCGAGCGCTACGCTGTGGCGCAAGCTGACCCTCGGCGTGGATTGGTACCGCCGCCAGACGACCGACATGCTCATGCCCAAGCCGATGGCTCCCTCGTCGGGCGTTTCGTCGCTGATCTGGAACATCGGCGCCATGCGCAATACGGGTGTCGACGTAACCCTGAACTACGATATTTTCGCAAACAAGGATTGGTACGTGAACTTCCACGCCACGTTCAACTACAACAAGAACCAGCTGACGGAGCTCTGGGAACCGGGGCTGAAGGAATCGACGACGGGCGACGGTCTGACCTACTATGTAGTCGGCAAGCCGGTCAACGAGTTCTATACGAAAGAGTGGCGCGGCGTGAATCCCGACACGGGCGAACCGCAGTGGACGGCTGAAGGCGGCGGGATCACCACCGACTACAATCAGGCGATCGATGTGGATCTCGACAAATCGAGCATCCCGCCCTACTCCGGCGGTTTCGGTTTCAACGTGATGTGGAAGGGCATCGGTCTGACCGCCGACTTCGCTTGGACGGCCGGAGCCTACGCACTGAACAACACGCTCTTCTTCACGGCCAACACGTATAGCGGCCGCATGTTTTACAACCAGTCGGAACAGGCGCTCGACTACTGGAAAAAACCGGGCGACGTAACCAAATATCCGGCGCTCCAGTACGAATCGCAGTTCGACTCCCACCTGATCGAGGATGCTTCGTTCCTGCGTCTGAAGAATATCCAGATCTCCTATACGCTGCCGCAGTCGCTTCTGGCCAACAGCCGCTTCCTCAAAGGCTTCAAGGTGTATGTAGGTGCGCGCAACCTCTTCACGATCACGGGCTACGACGGTATCGACCCCGAGGCAGCCACCGCAGTGGGTTCGGAAATCGACGTTTATGCGAACACCCGCCAGTGGACGTTCGGATGCGAATTCAAATTCTAATAGCCGGAAAACGAAATTTTAACGAAGATTCAATATGAAAAAAATAATCAATCTCATGGTGATGCTCGGTGCGGTGTGCGGATTCACGGCATGCGACCTCGAAATCACGCCCGACACCGCCATTGCAGGAAAGGATGCCGCGCACCTGAAATACGTTTCGGCGCTTCGCAACGGCATTTACAACAACATGACCACCGTTACGGCCTATTCCAATCTGGTGAATACGGAGTACTATACGGATCTCTTCAACGAAACGATCAACTCGGGCAACCGCGGCGGTTTCTTTTCCCGCTGGAATCTGCATGCCGACGATCAGGATATTCTGAAATTGTGGACCAACTACTACACGACGATCCTGCAGGTGAATTACGCGCTCGAAAAGGCTGCGCTCGCCATCGAGCAGGAGCCGGAGAATGCCGAGGAGCTGAAGCTCTACATGGGCGAAATGTATTTCGTCCGCGCCTACATGATCCATCAGCTCGCACTGCGTTTCTGCGAGGATTACGATCCTGACCGGGCCGATGCGCAGCTGGGCGTTCCCTGCCCCGTGGAGTATGCTCCGGGCGCACAGCTGCCGCGCGGCACGCTCGCACAGACCTATGCCCGCATCACGGAGGACATCAAATCGGCCGAGGGGCTCGTAACCACGCAGGGGTCGCAGAATTCGAAGTATATCACCGTAGACGCCATCACGGCCTTCAAGGCGCAGGTGGCGCTCCAGATGCACGACTACGACAATGCGATCGCTTACGCTTCGTCGCTTTACTCGAAGTATCCGCTGGTCAACACCCGGGAAGGGCTGGAGAATCTCTGGCTCCAAGGTACTTGCACCGAGACGATCATGCAGCTCGAAGTAACCCGCAACACGTATAACCTGATCGGAGCGACGACCGACTACCTCTCGGGCAGCTACCAGAGCGCATCGGGCACCTATCTGTATAACCCGGGTTATGTGCCCGAGCAGTGGGTCTGCGATCTCTTCACTGCGGATGACTACCGTTACGGTCCCTATGTAGGTCCTGCGACCATCCGCAATATCGACAGCGAAGGTCGTCTGATGATGAAGCTGGCCGGTCTGGTGGGTCTGCGTTCCACGGAGACGCTGCTCAACTATTACAACATGCCCGTCGTCTTCCGTGTAGCCGAGATGTATCTGATCGAAGCAGAGGCGCAGTATCGCAAGAACGGCTCCGGCGCGAACCCGCTGAACACGCTGCGCACCGCGCGCGGTTTGAAGGCCACGGGCGCCACGGGCGAAGCGCTCTTCACGGAGATTCAGAACGAATGCGTGCGTGAATTCATCGGCGAAGGACACCGACTGTTCGACCTCAAGCGTTGGGGCATCGGCATGAAACGAAATGCACAAACGGCTTGCATTTCGATCCTCGCCGGCGGTACGGCAACTTACGAAATGCAGAAATCGGCTGACGATCCGCAATTCGTCTGGCCCATTCCGCA
>NZ_FCNT01000089.1 GCF_900021155.1 Alistipes sp. CHKCI003 | reverse complement strand
ACACCCGCCTCGCCGACGAGGATCGGGTTGTTTTTCGTGCGTCGCGTCAAAATCTGAAGCACGCGCCGGATCTCCTCGTCGCGGCCGATCACGGGATCGAGCTTGCCCGAGCGGGCCATCTCGTTGAGGTTGACGGCATACTTCCCGAGGGCATCGAACTCTTTCTCGGCCGTGGGCGAATCGACCGTCGCACCTTTGCGGAACGTACGGATCGCCTCCAGCAGCTCCTTTTCGGTGGCGCCCGCACGTTTGAGCAGATCCGCAGCCGCACCCCTCTCGGCGATCAGACCGAGCAGCAGGTGCTCCACCGAAGCGTATTTGTCGCCGAAATTGCGGGTGAAATCCACGGCCCGCTGGATCGCTTTCGACGAATCGGTCGAAAAGAACGGATCGCCGCCGCCCTCGACGCGCGGCAGCGACGCCACGGCACGCGACGCCTCGTCGCGCAGACCGCGGACGTTGACGCCCACGCGCCCCAGCAGGAACGACGCGAGCGAATCGTCCTCGCGCACGAGCACCGCGAGCAGATGCATCGGCTCCACGGCCTGCTGTCCGTGCTGCTTCGCAAGCGACACCGCACCTTGCAGCGCCTCCTGCGCTTTAATTGTCAAACTGTTGATATTCATATTTTTTCTGTTTTTGTTATTTTCCGGTTTTCAACCTCATCCTCCGCAAAACGCCTGCCAATCGCCCTTCGCACGACACGCTGACAGATTCGGAGCCGGAATGTCATATCCTGTCATCGAAACCGGACGGCATCGTGTCATTTTGTCGGTTTTAAGCCCGGGTATGATACGATTCAAGCCGATTGTCTTACCGGACTTACCGAAATTAGTATTATATTTGTATACACCTAAAAAAACGCCTATGAAAAAGTTTCTCTTTTTCCTCCCCGTTTTCCTGTCCATGGCAGCGGGAGGATGTACCCGAAACGAAGAATCGTTCGAAACGTCTTCTCGAACGACACATGTCCCCACAGAGGCTACCCCCATACAAGAGGCGCTCTCCGATCTGCGGCAGCAGTTGGGAGCCATGCGCAACTCCACCCGCAGCGCCGCATTCGATGCGGAAACCATCGCCGTACTACGCCGCAGCGACTTCGGCGCCGCCACCCGCAGCGACGCCGCAGAGGGCGGGGATTCGCTCGCTTACATCGTCAATTTCGCGGACGGAGGCTATGCCATCCTCGGCGCCGATCCGCATCTGCCGTCGGTCGTGGCCATCGTCGGCAAGGGCGAAATGACGCCGGGGACACTGGTTGCGGCCAAACGGAACGTCGACAGCGGCGAACAGGTCGACACGCCGACCTATGTCGATGCGCTCGTGGCCAATTACATCCTGCGCTCGGCGGACGATCCGACGCCCGCAGCCCGCATTTCGGGCGAATGGGTCATCGAGGAGCACCAGCCCTCGTTCGTGAAGACGAAGTGGGGGCAGGGAAGTACCAAATTCGATACCGACAGCCTATATAACAAATATTGCATCAATGATGCAGGACAGTTGTGCAAAGCCGGTTGTGTAGCCATTGCCATGACACAAATTTTACTGCATAACCACAAAACATTCGGTAAAGGCCCTCGCAGCATCACCGGCATGCCGCTCGACTGGACGAAGTTGGACGCTGCAGCAGGATATGAAGACCTGGCGGATGCACCTGCGGATATACAGGATCACGCGGCACGATTTATCCACGAAGTCGGATTGGCAGTGGACATGGATTATGGGATATACGAATCGATCTCTGGAAAAAATTTCGTTCTTGCTTTCATGAAATCACAGGCCATGAACAGAATATATACGAATCCGCAAATTGTCAAAGTTCCGTGTTCCTATTACGAAGATTACCCTTATGACACTGATCCTATTTTGAAAATGCCTATGACCGAATACGCAGACCGTTACATCCGTCCGATGATTTGCTATCAAAAAATTCCGATCTTTATGGAGGGCTCCGACGGGTGGTATGAACAACCGGGAGGACATGCGTGGTTAATCGACGGCTGGATGCGTAAAACTCGATCGGCAGCACCCGCCGGCGAAGAGTATATTGCGGATTATGTATATTGCAACTACGGTTGGAACGGTGATGGGGATGGCCTTTATGCCTTCGGTACCTTTAAAAATAACTACAATTATTACAATAATATAATAAACTATCGCCTTTATTAAAATCGGATGCTTTATGATAAGTAAATTCAACATAAGTTGGCTGGCAGCCGTCATGCTGCTGGCTGCCGCTTGCAGCGATGACAAACCCGCTCCCGCTCCCGACCCTCAGTCTCTCGAACTCAAAACGGTCATCGACGGAAAATATTGGAGTTCGACCGAATCTTTTATCTACGAGAAAAACGGAGAAGAGATCGTCGACAGAAAATCGTCGTTAGCCGCTCTGCACTGGGACACCGACAGACGATCCCTTCTGGGCGTCTTTTCCTTTCGGACAGACGATTCGTCGATCGACACGTACGACCTGACGCCGTACGATCCTTCCGAGGAGAGCGAATTGCTGCTGTATCGCGGACTTTACAGTTTGGCTTCGGACGGCAAGACGGTGCGTCTGACGGCCAACGATCCGGAAATCGCACAGAAAAACGTTTATGCGGGCATGACCCTGCAACTTCGTTCGATCGCGGAGGACTGCGCCGAATTCGATATGGAGATCAACGATTTCGTCAGACAGCAGTGGGCCGATATATTCGAGGAATCGCCCGTTGCGATTACAAAGATTCGCGTAACATGGCGTATGCTTACTGACGATCAGATCGCAGAATACCGCAATTTCCAAGACCCGATCGTCGTATTCCCCGAATAAATCGAAAAATTCATCAAAAAATTCCGCCTCTATGAAAACCTCTTATTTTTTCGGTTGGCTGGCAGCCGTCGTGCTGCTGGCTGCCGCTTGCAGCGACGACGATCCGATCCCGCAGCCGGAACCCAAACTCGAACTGAAGAGTGTGATCGCAGGGAAATACTGGGTCTCGGACTCCTCCTTTACTTACATTACGGATGGAATAGAAAAAGTCGATACAATCACTTCGTTGCAGGATCTCCGGGCCGATATGGGGCTTGCATTCTATCCGGACCTCTATTTGGGGGTTTTCCATTGCAGCGAAGACGGGACGGCCATAGATAAATATTATGTAACACCCTATACCGGCGATTCCGAAGGCGAGAAGTTATTGGTTTACCGCGGACTTTACAGCCTCTTCCTGAATCCGAACGCGAATACCATTCGGTTGAGTGCCAACGATCCGGAGACTGCCGGGCGAAATATTTACGAGGGCATGACCTTGCGGCTCCGCTCTTTGGCAGAGGATCGCGTCGAATTCGACATGGATATCAACGAATTCGTCCGGAAGGATTGGGCGCCTATTCTGGACGAGGCTGTCGCGCCGATCACAGGGATCCGTGTGGTTTGGAAATCGCTTACCGAAGAAAAGGCTGCGGAATATCACGATTTCCAAGACCCGATCGTCGTGTTCCCCGAATAAATCGAAAAATTCATCAAAAAATTCCGCCTCTATGAAAACCTCTTATTTTTTCGGTTGGCTGGCAGCCGTCGTACTGCTGGCTGCCGCTTGCAGCGACGACAAACCCGCTCCCGCTCCCGACCCTCAGTCTCTCGAACTCAAAACGGTCATCGACGGAAAATATTGGAGTTCGACCGAATCTTTTATCTACGAGAAAAACGGAGAAGAGATCGTCGACAGAAAATCGTCGTTAGCCGCTCTGCACTGGGACACCGACAGACGATCCCTTCTGGGCGTCTTTTCCTTTCGGACAGACGATTCGTCGATCGACACGTACGACCTGACGCCGTACGATCCTTCCGAGGAGAGCGAATTGCTGCTGTATCGCGGACTTTACAGTTTGGCTTCGGACGGCAAGACGGTGCGTCTGACGGCCAACGATCCGGAAATCGCACAGAAAAACGTTTATGCGGGCATGACCCTGCAACTTCGTTCGATCGCGGAGGACTGCGCCGAATTCGATATGGAGATCAACGATTTCGTCAGACAGCAGTGGGCCGATATATTCGAGGAATCGCCCGTTGCGATTACAAAGATTCGCGTAACATGGCGTATGCTTACTGACGATCAGATCGCAGAATACCGCAATTTCCAAGACCCGATCGTCGTATTCCCGAATAGAGGGACAGATACGTCGACGGTGTTCGGCCGCCGCATGGATTCGCGTATTTCAAGAAGCTGTCCGACGAACTCCGGACAGCTTCTTTCTATTTCATACCCCCGCCCGAAACAGGCGATTCCCCGAAAGGAAAAAACAAATCAGGCACTCTTCATTTCGACACCATATATCGTATCTCGCTGATATTCGACGCATAAACACCTATTATACAATTTTTTATTGGATTTCTTTGTTATATTTTAATCTAATGGTAACTTTGTACATATGAAGAAGACAGCACTCCTCATTCTTTTAACAATAGGCTCTCTCTTGGCCCATGCTCAACAGCCTCCGGCTGAAGGCGGAGCTGTCCTCGGGTTTGAGACAGCAAAAATTGATTTAGGAAAAGTATCGAAAGACGAACCCAAAATTATTAAGTTCGTATATTCAAATACGGGGACGAAACCGCTCCTCATCACCAATGTCGATGTATCATGCGGGTGCATCGCTCCCGAATGGTCCAAACAACCCTTACTACCCGATCGGCAGGATGCGATCACGGTTCGGTTCGACCCCCGAACCAAACAGGGGTATACCTTATTGAGTCTTTATGTCAAATCGAACTCCGCCAACGGATTGCAAATCGTACGCATTCAGGCTGAGGTCGAATAATCACAACCGCTTATGAAAAAAACATTGTTGTTTTTCGGAATCGTCCTTGCATTTCTGATTGTCGATTTCGCATCCGCCCCTTTGCGGATGATCCACTACGTCTTGGCAAGTATCGTCGGCTTCACGACGCTTTTCGCGCTGGAAGGCTTCGTACTGCATCGCTGCAAAAGCCTCCGGCCCCGGACGATCCTGCTGGCTTCCCTGTTGGGATTCGCCATCCTCAATCTGCCGGGTAGGTTTATGCATGGAGTAAGCGCATCATGGCCCGACTTTTTAGTACGGCTGATAAGTATTTTGCTCGCCTATCTGTTTTTCACGGTCCACCGGAAAACATGGAAAACAACAATCGGCATAATCAGCTGCTTGTTGCTTATAAGTGTTTATCCGATTACTGTGAAATGGATCGATTATCTGAATTACGACACGTTCGACGGTCGTTCGCAAAAGCCGGTTCCGATCGAGTCGATGCCTGTAAAAGAGATACAGGGGCAAACGGCCTCCCGTCGCTTCGATCCCGAAAAAACCTACGTGCTCTATTTCTGGACGAACCGTTGCGGATATTGCCACAAATACCTCCCCGATTTCCTGCAATTGTACGAACAATACGGCTCGCAGCAGAATGACATGCGCTTTCTGGCGGTCAATCCGCTGGATGCTCCCGCCGAGGAAAACTTCGTCCGCTCGCAAAGCGATATTCCCTGTTTCTACACCACGCGGGCCTTTGCCGACAGGCTCGGCATCAAAGGCTTTCCGGCGGTCGTCGTCATTCGGGACAACCGGACGGTCTTCTTCGGAAGCACGACAATGGTCAAAAAATTTCTAAAAAACAACTAACCTTTTAAAACTATAATTTATGAAAAAATTCTATCTATTCTACGGCTTAATAATTTCATTATCAATGTTTTCTTGTGCAAAAGAGGAAAGTTACAGTTGCAACAAAGAGGTCGATGCTTGGGTCAAAGAACATCTCGACGAAGTCCGCAGCATGACGCGGTCCGAGTGGAACGAACTCGATCCTGCCGTAAGTCGTGCATGTTATATCGCATTCACGCCTCAACAAAAAGCACGATTCTGGGACCTCAAAATGCAGCAGGTACTCGCACTTGAATGGACGGAAGCCGAACGCACGCATATTGCCGAATTACGCTCATTCATCCGCTCGAATCCCTATATATTCGAACCGGAAAAACTTTATAGCGACGAATTGTACGACAAATTCGACCGATTTATGTACGAATGGAATGAAAAAGCGCAGTCGGAATTGGGATGGTCAAAGCAACTGGTCGGTGCGATTGCAGCCTCAGGATACGATATTGTCAACAAAACGGGTACGGCAAGAATCGGAGGTCAAACGGACTTTAGTCCGGGATGGGGAAATAAAATTCCGGACTGCAATTGTAACAAAAACCACGATTTCTGCGACGGCAATACGATTTGTACAGATGATCCCTGCACAGAATCTTACCACGGGTGCGGCTGGGTCTGGACCCAAAAATGCGACGGTTTATGCGGAATGAAGTAGTTGCAAACCTATTTCCCTTTCGGGCAGCGCTTCGGACGCTGCCTTTTTCATTTAGCATCCCGGCAGTGCAGCAACCGGCGTCCATGCAACGCCATCCGGATCATCGACCGCCACAGCGACCACGTAACCGACACTCGTCTCCGCACCCAGCAAAGGCGTGCATTTGCCGGCCGTTCGCCGCATCTTCGGCGGGCACCTTAGATACTCCCGCTCGGTAAAATCAACTAAAGTTGCTTTTACGCTCGCTTATGCGTATCTTTGCCGTACTATGAGTGATTTTATCGTCAGCGCACGCAAATACCGGCCCGCGACCTTCGCCTCGGTCGTCGGACAACGACATATCACCTCCACGCTCAAGAATGCCATCGAGCGGGGACAACTGGCCCACGCCTATCTGTTCTGCGGGCCGCGCGGCGTCGGCAAGACCACCTGCGCCCGCATCTTCGCCAAGGCCATCAACTGTCTGAGCCCCCACGGCGCCGAGGCGTGCAACGAGTGCGAGTCGTGCCGTTCGTTCAACGAGGGCCGCTCGCTCAACATCCACGAACTCGACGCCGCGTCGAACAATTCGGTGGAGGACATCCGCTCGCTCATCGAACAGGTGCGGATCATCCCGCAGTCGGGCCGCTACTCGGTCTTCATCATCGACGAGGTCCACATGCTCTCGCAGGCCGCCTTCAACGCCTTCCTCAAGACGCTCGAAGAGCCGCCCGCACATGCCGTCTTCATCCTCGCCACGACCGAAAAGCACAAGATCATACCCACGATCCTCTCGCGCTGCCAGATCTACGACTTCAACCGCATCCGCGTGGAGGACACCGTGGGCTACCTCCGCTACATCGCCTCCGAGGAGGGCATTACGGCCGACGACGAGTCGCTGAACCTCATCGCGCAGAAGGCCGACGGCGGCATGCGCGACGCACTGTCGATGTTCGACAAGGCCGTCTCGTTCTGCGGACAGCAGCTCCGCTACAAGGAGGTCGCCCAGACGCTCAACGTGCTGGACTACGACACCTACTTCACCCTCACCGAACAGCTCCTCGGCGGCGACTATGTCTCGGCGCTCGTGGCCTTCGACGAAGTGCTCTCGAAGGGTTTTTCGGGCCAGACCTTCATGACCGGCCTGAACCGCCACCTGCGCGACCTGCTGGTGGCGAAAAACCCTCAGTCGTTGCGCCTGATCGAGATGACCGGTACGCTGCTCGAACGATACCGGACGCAGGCGGCCGCCTGCGAAGTCGGGTTTCTGTTCGGCGCGATCGCGCTGCTGACGGACCTCGACGGAAAAATCCGGCAGTCGTCGAACCAACGGCTGCTGGTGGAGCTGGGGCTCATGAAGATCGCGGGTCTCGGCTCAAAAAAAAATGACTCCCTGAGCTCGGGCAGCTACCCGCTGCCCGAGCTGCGGCCCGCCGCAGCGACGGACACCCCGCAGGCACCATCCGCCACGGTGTCCGCCGGGAGGCCGGTCGGCCCGGCCGTAAGTCCCCAGCCGGCATCGGCGTCTGCGACGCCGATGCCGATACCGGGAAGTGCGACGGCAGAGCGACCGACGATGCCCCCCGCCGCTCCGGACCGGGGCGAGACACGGATACCCGACACGGGTGCCGCGACCGCTGTGCCGCCATACGGCCCGGCCGATACGGCACGCGACGCCACATCCGCACCGTCCGCCGCAACGGAAGCGGCCGGCGAGACGCTCTCACCGGCCGCTCCGGCTTCGGCACCGACCGCAGCGCGTCAGACGCCGCAGAGCGCGGCCGCGACGCGACAGACGCCGGGAGATGCGAACACGGCGCCGACGGCCGATCCCGCGACGGAAGGGCGAACCGGAACGGACCCGCGAACCGCGGCGGGGACAGGGCCAGAGACAGGGACGGCACAGGCATCCGGCGCGGCGTATGCGCAGGACGCAATTCCGCTGCAGGAGAGCCCCGCCGCCGCGGCACCAATCTCTGCGGGAGCAAAGCCCGCCGGAGCGACGAGCGCGGCCACTGCCGCGCCTCTGCGGCCGGCCGGATCCGCGTCGCGGACGCCGCTCGTCTCGGGCGCTTCGCTCTCCGAGCTGCTCTCGGCCGTCGGGGACGAACCGGCGGAGGAGCCCGAAACGGGCGAAACGCCCGACGAGGCGGAACAGCTGCTTCCGGATGCGGACCCCGCAGCTCAGGAGAAGCTGGAACGGGCCCGCGAACGAATCCTCGCACTCATCCAGCGGCACCGTCCGCGCTTCGTGGCGGCGTTCGAGCTGATGGAATTTTCGGGGAACACGATCGCGGTAACCGTGCCTACGAACGAGCTGCGCGACGAGATTCTGCGGTCGAAGACGGCCATGCTGATGCGCATAGCCGAACTGGCGGGAATCGAAGGTCCGCTCGAACTGGCGATCGCCGTGAACGAGCGGGTGCAGGCCGTGCGTCCCATCAAACTCGAAGACCGCGTGAAGCACATGACCGAGAAAAACCCGCTCCTCGCCGAACTGCGCAAAGCGCTCGATCTGGAGCTCGAATGACGCATACCAAGCCCCCCGGCGGCCGGAACGGTACTCCAGCCGGAAAGGAGGGGCGGAACGAAAAACAGGAAAAAAGAGAACGGACAATATGGCAACCAAGAATTTTATCGAAGAACTCGAATGGCGCGGCATGATCCACACGATCATGCCCGGCGCGAAGGAACAACTCGAACGGGAGATGACGACGGCCTACCTCGGCATCGACCCCACTGCCGATTCGCTCCACATCGGGCATCTCGTGGGCGTGATGATCCTCAAGCACTTCCAGATGTGCGGCCACCGTCCCGTGGCGCTCGTCGGCGGAGCCACGGGCATGATCGGCGACCCCTCGGGCAAGTCGCAGGAGCGCAACCTGCTGGACGAGGCCACGCTCCGGCACAATCAGGAGGCGATCAAACGCCAGCTCGCAAAGCTCCTCGACTTCGAATCGGACGCCCCGAACGCGGCTCTGTTGGTCAACAACTACGATTGGATGAAGGAGTTCCGGTTCCTTGACTTCATCCGCGACGTGGGCAAGCTCATCACGGTCAACTACATGATGGCCAAGGATTCGGTGAAGAAGCGTTTCAGCGGCGAAGGCGAAGGCATGTCCTTCACCGAGTTCACCTATCAGCTCGTGCAGGGCTACGACTTCCTGCACCTCTACCGTACCCTCGGCTGCAAGGTGCAGCTCGGAGGCGCCGACCAGTGGGGCAACATCACCACGGGCACGGAGCTCATCCGCCGCACGCTGGGGGCCGAAGCCTATGCCATCACCTGCCCGCTGATCACCAAGGCCGACGGCACCAAATTCGGCAAGACCGAGAGCGGCAACGTCTGGCTCGACCCGCGCTACACGTCGCCCTACAAGTTCTACCAGTTCTGGCTCAACGTGAGCGACGACGATGCCAAGTGCTACATCCGGATCTTCACGCTGCTCGACCGCGAGACGGTCGAAGAGCTCGTGGCCGAGCACGACGCGGCGCCTCATCTGCGCAAGCTGCAAAAACGGCTGGCCGAGGAGCTCACCACGATGATCCACTCCCGCGAGGAGTGCGAGAAGGCCGTCGAAGCCTCGGCGATCCTCTTCGGCGGTTCGACTTCCGAAGCGCTCCGCAGGCTCGACGAGCAGACGTTCCTGCAGGTCTTCGAAGGAGTGCCCCGATACTCGGTTCCGCGCGGGCGGCTCGGCTTGCCGTTCATCGAATTGTGCACCGAACAGGCCGCCGTCTTCCCCTCGAAGGGAGAGTGCCGCAAGATGGTGCAGGGCGGCGGCGTATCGCTCAACAAAGAGAAGGTGAGCGACCCGCAGCGCACGGTCGCGGAAGCCGACCTGATCGCCGGCAGATACCTGCTCGTGCAGAAGGGCAAGAAAAACTACTACCTCATAACGGCCGAATAGCATGGAATACCGCATCGTACTGGAACGCATGGAGTTCCGAGCTTTCCACGGCTGCTACGACCTCGAACGGCAGGTCGGGAACCGCTTCACGGTCGATCTGGAGCTGACGACCGAACTGGGCCGCACGGCCGCGGACGACGATGTGCGGCAGGCGGTCAACTACCTTACGGTCTACGAGATCGTCCGTGCGCAGATGCGCATCACGCAGCACACGATCGAACGGGTCGCCACGAACATCATCGAAGCGCTCTACGCCGCCTTCGGGCAGCTGCGCCACGTGAAATGCACGGTCTCGAAGCTCGCACCGCCCTTGGGCGGCAAGCTCGACCGCGTGAGCGTGGTGCTGGAACGATAACACGGAGAACGGCGAGGCAGACAACGAAGCCTCTCCACCGAGCGAGGCCGCTCTGCCGGAATTCGTTCCGGCGGGGCGGCCTTCACATTACGGGACATGCCGGACAACCCTCTGCAAAAGACGGACTTATCCCTTTCCGCACCGGCGTTCCTCCGGACCGAATCGGCGGCAAGATGCAGAGCCCCCCTCGCAGAAAGGAAGAGGCCGCGGAATCGCCTCCGCTTCCGCCGTGGCGGACCGGCAATGGACCGAAGGCGCGATCGTTCCCGCCGACCGGACGTTCGCTCAGAAGCAGGAGGAGCAGGAAGCAGCGGAGGCGGTGGCCCGGAACCGTACACGAGGCTCCGGGCACGAAGGCCGTCGTTCCCGGCAAGACGCCGGAGGGAGGGGGCGATTCGCACTCCGCCGAGGCGGGGAAAAACGTCGTTTCTCCTCCGACCGCTCACCGAAAGTTCCGACCTTGCACCCGCACTGCCGGCGGTCCGCCGCGAAGAGCAGCGGGCCTTACGGCCCGAAGTTCCGTGTGCGTTCGGCCGCCCGCACCGCACCCGAAACCGGATGAAAAACGCCCCTCCGTCCGAACAGTTTTCGGCAAGCCGCAAGCAAATCGCGAATTTACGGGGCGACAGCCGCAGCGGGAATACGCGCCGCCGGGCCCGTGCGGCTGCGCGATTTTCGCCGCTCGCCCCCTTGCCGCGGCACCGGTTTCGTCCGATCCTACCCCGCTTCCCCTTTTCGGACACACCGAAACTCCGCGCCGCCTCGGTCTCGTCGGCACATCCTCCGGGCACCGCGCCGACACATCGCGTGCGGTCCGAATCGCCGCCCATGCCGAAAGAGGCGGCTGACTGTAAAAAAACAGACCGGACAAAACCGCACGTACACCGCAGGCATCGTCCGCCGGGCGGGGCGCAATACGAAAAGAGGGGGTGTCCGGCACGATTCCACGCGGGACACCCCTCTCTCTTATCCTTACTCCTGTTCGGTACGGACGGGCTAGTTGATATTCTTGCGGTCCACAGATTCGGGCGAAGCGGCCTCCATGTCGATCTGGAGTTTGACCATCTGAATGGCCGCAGCGGCGGCCTCGTCGCCCTTGTTGCCGAGCCGGCCTCCGGCACGGTCGAGCGCCTGCTGGCGGTCGTTCACCGTGAGGATACCGAACGAAACGGGCATGTTCCACTGGATTTGCAGCTGCGTGATGCCCTGCGTTACGCCCTGACAGATGAAGTCGAAGTGCCGCGTATCGCCCTGAATGACGCAGCCGAGCGCTATGACGGCATCCACGTCGCTGTATTCGGCGAAAAACTGCGTTCCGAGCGTCAGTTCGAAGGTGCCGGGCACGTATTTGATCTCGATGTTCATGTCGGGGCATCCCGCCTTGCGGAGCGTCCGCACGGCCCCTTCGAGCAAGGCTTCCGTGATGTCGCGGTTCCACTCCGCGACCACGATGCCGAACTTCATATCGGCAGCCGAAGGCAGCGGAGCATCGAACTGGGAGAGATTATGGTGTCGGGTCGCCATGCGCGGAATCAGTTCTGAGCGGCACCGAGCAGTTTCTCGGCTTCGCGTGCGTCGTACGATGAGGGATAGTCGTCGATGATCCGCTGGAAGAGAGCAGCGGCGGCTGCGGCATTGCCCTGCGCCGTCTCGGCCATGCCGGCCTTACGCAGATACATCGGCGCCGTCAGGTTGTTGTCGGAAGCCTTCACAGCCTTCTCATAGAACTTCACGGCCGCGGCGTAGTCGCCCCGTTCGACCGCTACGTCGCCTTGCAAACCGAGGTTCTGGGCATTGAGGATCGAACCGGGCAGACCCCCGACGGGCGAATATTTCGCCAGATATTCGGCGGCATTGTCCAGATCGCCCAGACGCAGGTAGCAGATACCGGCATAGTGCTTGGCCAGATTGCCCGCCGGCGTCGAACCGTACTGGCGCACCACGTCGAGGAAGCCGGCGCCGTTGGCATCGCCGTTGAGGGCCAGTTCGTAGTCGGGCGTCTCGGCCTCGAAACGGTACTGCGCTTCGGAGATCATCTCGGCGGCCTTCTCGACGCGGGGGCCCGAAACGAGCGAGCGGTAGCCGAAAACGAGCGCGGCCAGAACGATCAGCCCCAGCAGCACGTACGACATCGTCCTGCCGTTGCGTTCGAAGAAAAGCTCCGTTTTGTTCATTGCCGAACCGAGGGTCTCCTGCTCGGCAGCTTTCTGATTTGCCATAGAAAAATATCGTTTTAGTTTACAGTTTTGCCTTTTAGCTCACAAAAATACAAAATATATTTTGAATTCGGCAATTTGCGCCGCGAATTGTGAGATCCGCACGGATTTTCGGATCTTCGACTGCGTCTTAGATACTCCCGCTCGGCAAAATGCAAATAAATTTGCTTTTGCGCTCGACTTATTCGTATCTTTGGGCATGCTTCTGAAGAAACTATCGCTCATCAACTTCAAGAATATCGAGCAGGAGGAGCTGGCGCCCGTCGCCGGGATCAACTGTTTCGTAGGCGACAACGGCGCCGGGAAGACCAACGTCCTCGATGCCGTCTACTACCTCTCGATGTGCAAGTCGGCACTCGCGATGACCGACGCACAGTGCATCCGCCACGGCGAGGAGTTCTTCGTGCTCGACGCCCGCTACGCCGCCGACGGCGGCCGCGAGGAGGGAGTCGTCTGCTCGTTCTCGCGCAAGGGCGGCAAGGTCCTCAAACGCAACGGCAAGGAGTACGATCGGCTGGCCGATCACGTGGGACTGGTCCCCGCGGCGATCGTCTCGCCCGCCGACAGCGCCCTCATCTCGGACGCCGCCGACGAACGCCGCCGCTACCTCAACGCCTTCATCTCGCAGCTCGACCGCGCCTACCTCGCCGCGGTCATGCGTTACAACGCCGTGCTGGCCGAGCGCAACAGACTGCTCAAAACGATGTCGCCCGACGAAACGATGCTCGAAATATACGACCGTCAGCTCGCGGAGCACGGCACGGCCATCCACGCCCGTCGGCGGCAGGCCGTCGCCGAGCTGGAGCCGCTCGTCGCGTCCTACTACCGCGCGCTCTGCTCGGACCGCGAGACGGTGGAGCTGATCTACAAATCGGAGCTGAACGACCGCCCGTTCGGCGATCTGCTCGTCGCCGCACGGCAGCGCGACCTCGTCAATCAGTTCACCACCGCGGGCATCCACCGCGACGATCTGGTGCTGCGCATCGGCGGCTACCCCTTGCGAAAATACGGCTCGCAGGGGCAGCAGAAATCGTTTCTCATCGCACTGAAGCTGGCCCAATACGCCGTCGTCGCCGCGCGGGGCGAGAAACCGATCCTGCTGCTGGACGATCTCTTCGACAAGCTCGACGCCGGACGGGTCGAGCAACTGCTGCGGCTGGTCGCGGACGACGCCTTCGGTCAGATCTTCATCACAGACTGCAACCCCACGCGCCTGCGCCGGATTCTGGACAAGGCGGGCGGCGACTACGCCCTCTTCACCGTTGCCGGCGGCCGCATCGCACGGGTGGCGGACGTCCCCGGCCGACGAACGGACGGGCCCGAATCCGCCTCCTCGGACAACCCTCGCGCAGCACGTGCAGAGAACGTCCGGACGACGGAAGACGAAAGCCGAAACGCGCCGCCGGAAAAAGCGGAGCGCACCACCGGCGCCGGGACGCCCGAAACGACACGCGAAACGGACGGAGACGCCGAGCACGGACGGACGACGGCCGGACCGGACCGGAAAGGAGGCGGCGCATGAGACGGACCAAAACCCTGCTGTTGGGCAACCTGCTCGAAGAGTTCTTCCGGCGTCCTTACGTCGCGGCCAAGGTAGCCGAAGGCAAGCTGCCCGAGACGTGGCGGCAGGTCGTGGGCGACCGCGCCGCGGACCTCACGACCGAGCTGCGGCTCGAACGCCGCATACTCTACGTGCGCATTCAGTCGAGCGTTTTGCGCTCCGAACTCTTCTGCCAGCGCGACGCCCTGCGCGACGCCCTGAACCGGCAGGCCGGCATGAGGCTCGTCAACGCCGTGATCGTCCGCTGAACGCGCAGACGGCGACACGTCCGGTGGCAGACCGGGACCGTCTCTGCTCGTCCTGCGAATCCCATTCTCCGGCGGTCCCGAATTTCGGGGCCGACACGCGCCCCTCGATGTCGTGGTCGTCCGGCATACACGTATCGGCCAGCCCCCGGCATTCTGTTTCCCGCACCGCACCGCCGGCACAGCGCCCCGGCAAACGCCGCGCCTTCCGCAACGAAAGAGAGCGTCCGCGAAAAACGGACGCTCTCTTTCGTCGACCGGAAACGGCGGCGGCGATCATCCGCACTTCGAATAGCCGCACGACATGCAGGTCAGGCAGCCGTTCTGGTAGGCCATGTTCTCCTGTCCGCAGCTCGGACATTTGCCCTTGGATTTGGTGCCGTCCTGAATATACTGCTTCAGCGCCCGGCAGACGCCCGTCTTCCACGTGTTGATGCTCTCGCTGTTCAAGTGGAGCGACTCGATGAGCGACACCGTCTTCTCGATGGGCATCCCGTGGCGCAGTACGCCCGAAATCAGTTTGGCGTAGTTCCAGAACTCCTCGTCGAACAGACGCGAAATGCCGCCGATGGTGTTCGTGTAGCCGTAACGGTCAGTATACTGGAAATCGTAGCGTTTCGACCCGTCCTCCTCGCGGACCTTGATGATGTAGCCGCGCGTGATCTTGCGGGGGATGTACATGGCGTCCTCCTCGATCTTGCCGGTGAAGATCTCGTAGGGGCGGCCGTCCTGCAACCCCACGAAGGCGATCCAATCCTCGTTGCCGTTCTTGAAACGGACGATGTCGGCCGGGATCGACTTGGGGCGCTTGTGTGCATGTCCGGGATACTCTCCGCACTTTTTCTTCTTGCCCTTTTCGAGCAGCACGCCGCTGCGGCAGCCGTCGCGGTAGACCGTAACGCCTTTGCAGCCGCACTCCCACGCCGTGCGGTAGACATCCGCCACGAGCGCTTCCGACACGTCGTGCGGCAGGTTGACCGTTACGGAGATCGAGTGGTCGACCCATTTCTGGATCGCCCCCTGCATCTCGACCTTGGCCACCCAGTCGATGTCGTTGGCCGTCGCTCCGTGGTAGGGCGACGCCGCGACCCATCGCGCCAGCTCCTCGTCCGGGATCGTGCCGAGTTTCGAGGTGTCGTAACCGTTGGCTTCGAGCCACTTCACGAAATTATGGTGGTAGACGTTGTACTCTTGGAACTTCTCGCCCGTCTCGTCCGTATAATCCACGTGCGTATCCTGATCCGACGGATTGATCTTGCGGCGGCGTTTGTACACGGGCCGGAAGACGGGCTCGATGCCCGACGTGGTCTGCGACATGAGCGACGTGGTGCCCGTCGGCGCGATGGTCAGCATGGCGATGTTGCGGCGGCCGTACTTCGTCATTTCGTCGTACAGCTCCGGATCGGCCTCCCTGATGCGGAGGATCATCGGATTGGCGGCCTCCTTCGCGGCGTCGTAAATGGGGAAGGCGCCGCGCTCGCGGGCCATGCGGACCGAAGCGCGATAGGCGGCCAGCGCCAGCGTCTTCTGCACCTCCACGGCGAAAGCGGTCGCCTCGGGCGTACCGTAACGCAGTCCCAGCGCGGCGAGCATGTCGCCTTCGGCCGTGATGCCGAGCCCCGTGCGGCGGCCCTTGCGGGCCATCGTGCGGATCTTCTCCCACAGGCTCAGCTCCACGCGGCGGATGTCCTGATCCTCCGGATCGTTGGCAATCTTGTGGATGATCAGTTCGACCTTCTCCAGTTCGAGGTCGATGATGTCGTCCATCATGCGCATCGCCTTGTCCGCGTGGACCCGGAACTTGTCGAAATCGAACTTCGCCTCCGGAGTGAAGGGCGCGTCCACATAGCTCAGCAGATTGAGGGCCAGCAGGCGGCACGAATCGTAGGGACAGAGCGGAATCTCGCCGCAAGGGTTGGTCGAGACCGTCGTGAAGCCTTCGTCGGCATAGCAGTCGGGGATGCTTTCGCGGAGGACCGTATCCCAGAAGAGCACGCCCGGCTCGGCCGATTTCCATGCGTTGTGGATGATCTTGTCCCAGAGCTTTCGGGCGTCTATGTCCTGCTCGTACATCGGCTTGTCCGACACGATCGGGAACTGCTGGCGGTAGGGCTTGCCGGCGAGCGCCGCACGCATGAATTCGTCGTCGACCTTGATCGAGACGTTGGCGCCCGTAACCTTGCCCGTGTCGACCTTGGCGTCGATGAAACGCTCGGCATCGGGATGTTTGATCGAGAGCGTGAGCATGAGCGCGCCGCGACGCCCGTCCTGCGCCACCTCGCGCGTCGAATTGGAGTAACGCTCCATGAAGGGGACGATGCCCGTCGAGGTGAGGGCCGAGTTGAGCACGGGGCTGCCCGTGGGGCGGATGTGCGAGAGGTCGTGGCCGACGCCGCCGCGGCGTTTCATCAGCTGCACCTGCTCCTCGTCCATGCGGAAGATGCCGCCGTAGGAGTCGGCCGGATGCTTGTGCCCGATCACGAAGCAGTTCGACAGCGAGGCCACCTGAAGGCGGTTGCCGATGCCCGTCATGGGGCCGCCCTGCGGGATGACGTAGCGGAAATGATCGAGCAGTTCGAACACTTCGTCGCGGGACATCGGGTTGGGATAATTGCGTTCGATGCGTTCGATCTCGGCAGCGATGCGCTCGTGCATCTGGCGCGGCGACGATTCGTAGATGTTCCCGAACGAATCCTTGAGCGCATACTTGCTCACCCAGACCGTAGCGGCGAGTTCGTCGCCGCCGAAATAGGCTTTCGACTCGGCGACCGCATCGTCGTAGGCGACCTTGCGCGGTTCTTCGGGCTTTGTGTTTTTTGACATAGCGGTAATATCTCTTAATCTATCGTTTCGTATGGAATGAGGCGGAATCCGACCTTACAAATTTGGAACTTTTTCCTGTAAAAAACCGGACGAACCCGATGAATTTATCCACAAGTTATCTACAAAAGACAAAAAAGCGCGCCTCAGAGGACCGAGGCGCGTTTTCGTTTTTCGGCACGGATCACTTCACGGCCACGGCGTCGATCTCGACCAGCGCGCCCATCGGGAGTTCGGCCACCTCGTAGCACATGCGGGCCGGCATGTCGGAGGTGAAGTATTCCGCATAGACGGCGTTCATGGCGCCGAAATCGGCGATCGAGTCGAGCAGCACGACGGTCTTCACCACGTTCGAATAGTCGTAGCCGGCCTCCTTGAGGATGTGGCCGAGGTTGGCGAGCGACTGGCGCGTCTGGGCTTCGATGCCCTCGGCCATCCGGCCGGTGGCTCCGTCGATCGGAAGCTGACCCGAAACATAGAGTGCGCCGCCGGCTTCGACGGCTTGGGAATAGGGGCCGACGGCCTTGGGGGCCAGCGGCGATGCGATGATCTTTTTCATACTATCGGAGTATTTCTCAAGTTTTCGGCAAAGATACACTTTTATTCGGTTATATTTGCAACGATTTTTGCAATAATATCACGATAAAACACCGAATAAAATGAACAGATTTTTGAAGATCGCCGCAGGCATCGCCCTGCTGGCCGCTGCGTTCTCCTGCTGCAACTGCCGTTCGTTCCAAAAGAAAAACCGCCGTCCGCTGGTCGGAACCGAGTGGCAGCTCGTGCAGCTCGGCGGCCGGAGCATAACCCCCGAGGAGGGCAAATACACCGTCGTGCTGAGCGACGACGAACGCATCTCGGGCGTCGGCGCCTGCAACCGCCTGATGGGCGGCTACACGCTCGGCGGCGAGAACGCCCTCCGCTTCGGAGCGCTGGCATCGACGCGGATGGCCTGCCCGGGCATGGAGACCGAGGCCGAGTTCATGCAGATGTTCGACTCCGTGGTCCGCTACGACATGGACGGTCCGATGCTGCTCCTGCTCGGTGCGGACGACGACCTGCTGGCCGTCTTCCAAGCCAAACCGGCCGCCGGCTCCGAAACGGAAGCCGCACGGGAGTAGCCGGCGGGGGGGGGTACGCGCATCCCGGCGGCCCGCCCGCGCACGAAACTGTCCGACGAAGTCGCCCATCCTCCGAGAATCGCCTGTTCGGCGACGATCCCGAACAGCCGGCGAACAAAAGAGGCGGTTTGCGACTTGTCGGACAGTTTCTTTATCGTCTTCCGGCCCCCCCTCCCCCTTCGCCCGATCCGCCCGCCGGCAGAAGGCCGGGGGGGGGAGGCGGGAGACAAGATACCCGCGTCTTACCCGCAATCTCGTCCGGCAACGAACCGGAAAACTCGAACCGGGCGACACGATCGCCCCTTCCCTGCGCCGCAAGCCCATCCCGCAGACCGCATGGCGTCGCTCTTCGGACGGTATAACACCAATCACCACACATTCGGATAAATATTCATTCGAACTCAAAAAAAAAAATCATATATTTGTAAACAGTCTCGAACCGACCGACAACAAATCTGCGAAGCCTCTAAGAACTCTTCAAACCATGCGTAAATTTCATTTTGGAATCTATGTTCATTCAAATTTTTCCTTAATAGGATGGTTTTCTCAACCCGAAAGGATCGACAAAATCGGCATGGATCCGATTTATCAAAGCATAGACGACAACAAACCCGTATATATGTTCGGACAAAGCGCCCAAAACACCGGGCATGCATGGGTAGCGGACGGATACTCTGAAGGCAGTCGAAAAGTATATACGAAATTACGCTGGGAGCCGGGTGGTTACACTTCGACGCAAATAACCACCGAGAAGGTAAAACTGCTGCATTTCAACTGGGGTTATCAAGGCGAATCGGACGGCTATTTCTTCGAAGGCATATTCGACATGATGGACAGAGAATACCGGGACCCGATCGATACGGACTATCACGCCTACGAAAATCTCGGGAACTATAATATTCGCACAGGTGTGATTATTTACTAATTAGATCTATTCAAAAATTTCAATGCCATGAAAACGAAACGTCTCTTCGCATTTCTGACCGGAGCATTGCTCTCGACGTCTGTCGCATGCAGCGACTCCAACGGCGACACGCCTTCCGATCCGCCGGTCCACAAACTGACGCCGGAGGAGCAGGAGTGGTGGAATCAGTGGGACCCCATCTACGACGATATTCTGGGCGGCCCCTTCCGCGAACTGAAACATTACCTCACCGCCTTCAACCGTTATTGCTACTTCTTCGCCGAAGCGGAGGAGGAATGCATCCGGCTTCGGTTCGAGCCCAACTACTATCTCGGGAAAACGGAGAAGTGGACACAGGACTACCGCTACACCTACAGCTTCCAGTTCGAGGACGAGGCCCAACGGGCGACCGACGACCAGTCCTTCTGGCAAAAACAATTCGCCGAATACGAATCGCTCTGCGCACGATACGGCGACACGGACTACAACCGCTTCGACCTGATATGGCACGACTATCTGGCCGACAACATCGTCTCGATCGAAGTGCGCAGCGCCGCCGACTTCGATGCGCAGCACCCCGCGGGCACACTGCTGAACGATCTCTGCACGCTGCTCTCCGCATCGCCGCTGCCCTACATCGAGAGCGGCTACACGCAGACCTACGACTGGGATGCCGATCCCGAGGGCTACGCCGCCGATCCTCGCCATCGCGAGTACTTCCCGAACGCACCCGAGAACATCGGCAGCACGCCGTTCGCGCTCCCGCTCGCCGACTGTCGGGCCGACGATCTGCGCCTCATGGGCGACGGCAAAAACACCTTGTGTCTGCTTCGTTTCGACCGTGCGCCGCAAGCCGGAGCCGAAGTCCAGCCGCTCACGATCACGCTGACCGACGAATGCGGACGCGAAATCGTCGTCGAAACGACGGCCCGCTGGGAATAGCCGGAGAAAGCCGTGCGCCGCACGCATACACATGAGAAGGGGCTGTCTGCACTTGATCGGACAGCCCCTTCCCTTCTGCGGTTTCTTCTATTCGAGATTGGGATTGATCTTGCTCCATTCGGCCACCGGAGGCAGGATACCGAGCGCGATCACTTCGTCGCGCAGTTTACAGAGATGCTCGTAGCTCGCCTCGAGTTCACGATGCTCTTCGGGCGTGCCCTGCACGGCCTCGTAGGTTACGCCGTCCTCGGTGATCGAGGTCTCCATCGCCATCATGATGTGCCGGAATTCGTCCGTGTGCACATACACGCCGGCCGGATAAGCGAACGGCTTGCCGCCCATGGACGCGGCGATCATCTCGATCGAGAGGTAGGCGGGGCTCTGGAACGACGAACGGCCCCGCAGGTCGATGATGTGCTTGCCGCCCTGAATCACGCGCTGGCGCAGCGCCTCCCAGTCGGCCACGGGCATCTTCGTGCCGATCAGCCCGGACAAGGGTTTGCCGTCTACGAGCGTCGTCGAAGCGAAGACCGCCATCTGCTCGCCGTGGCCGCCGTAGGTGCGGCTGTTGCGGATCTTGTCCGGCGAGATGCGGAAGTATTTGGCCAGCTCCGAACGCAGGCGCGTACTGTCGAGCGCCGCCAGAGTCGTAACCTGCGAAGGTTTGAGGCCCGAATAGATCAGCGTTACGAGGCCCGTGATGTCGGCGGGGTTGAAGATCACCACCACGTGCTTCACATCCGGGCAGTACGTCCGGATGTCCTTGCCCAACTGCTCGGCGATGGCCGCATTGCCCCTGAGCAGGTCCTCGCGGGTCATGCCCGCCTTGCGGGCCGCGCCGCCGGACGACACGATGTATTTCGCGCCGGAAAAGGCCTCGCCGATATCGGAGGTGTACGTGAGATTCACGCCCTCGAACGCGCAGTGGAACAGCTCCTCGGCCACACCCTCCAGAGCGGGTGCGAACGGGTCGTAGAGACAGATGTTCGGCGTCAGACGCATCATCATGGCCGTCTGGGCCATGTTCGAACCGATCATGCCGGCGCCGCCGACGATGACCAGTTTTTCATTGGTGAGAAATTCCATGACTCTAACTATTTTTTAATGGAGTGCGGCGCCCTCGGCGGGACGCATTCCCGTGTTGATCTTCGCCTCCCGGCGGCTCGCTACCGTCCGCTTCTCGGCACCGGCCGGCGGCCGGCTCCCCGGAAACGCCCTATTCGATTTCGCGGCGGTTCATCAGCGCATGGGTGATGGTCAGCTCGTCCACGTATTCCAGCTCGTCGCCGAAACCGATTCCGCGGGCGATCGCCGTAACTTTCAGCCCCGCGAACTGCCGGAGGCGGTTCATCAGGTAGAAGAGCGTCGTCTCGCCTTCGACCGACGCGGAGATGGCGATGATGACCTCCTTCACCCCGCCTGCGGCGATGCGGTCGCACAACAGGTCGATCTTCAGGTCCGAAGGGGCGATGCCCTGCATCGGAGAGATCACCCCGCCCAGCACATGGTACAGGCCGCGGTACTGGCGGGTATTCTCCACGGAGAGGACGTCGGCCACCTGCTCCACGACGCAGATCGTCGAGCGGTCGCGCTCTTCGTCGGCGCAGACCGGACACACCTCTTCGTCCGAGAGGTTGTTGCAGCGCGAGCAGTATTTCACCTCGTTGCGGAAACGGTCGATGCTGCGCGTCATCTCCCCCACCGACTGCGGATCCATGCGCAGCAGATGGATCGCCAGCCGCAGCGCCGTGCGGCGTCCGATTCCGGGGAGCTTGGTCAACTCGCCGACGACATCCTGCAAAAGTTTCGACATTCCGTTCATCCCGAAAGGTCCGGCATCCGGGCGGCGCCGCAAGGCCCCGTCCCGCGGCCGGCTATATGATTTCTATCTTCCGGCTCTCGATCCACCCCTTCTTGCCGTCGGCGAGCGTGATTTCGCACCAATCGTCGAGCGAGGCGGTTACGGTCGCCTTCGTCCCCTCGTGCAGCATGAAAAGATCGGTCGCAGCACGATCGGGCGAACTTTTCACGGCGGACGAGGCGACCATCACGACCGCTTCGTCGCTGCGCAGGATTTCGCGCCGTTCGAGCACGGCGAACCACGTCGTCAGGACGAAGAGCACGAAAGCCGCCAGCGTGCCGTAGAACCCCGCCTTGCGCAGACCGATGCGCTGCGAGAGCAGGTAGAGCAGCAGCAGTCCCAGCATCGCCGCCAGCAGCACGAGCGAAAGGAGGCTCCACGCAGTGCAGCCCATCGTATGCCGCAGCGTGCGCATCCACGCGACCGCGAAAAACTCGGGGATCCGCTCGATCTTGTCCTTGGTCATCGTTTCGGCCACGGCGAGGTTGTAGCGCACGTCCTCGTTGCCGGGCGCCAGACGCAGGGCACGGTTGTAGAAGAGAATCGACTTCCCGACCTCGCCCTCCTTGAAATAGGCGTTGGCGAGGTTGTAGTAGAGTTTGGCCGACACGAGCCCCTGTGCGAGGATCCGTTCGTAGACCCCGATCGCCGTATGGTAATCGGCATTCAGATAGGCCGTATTGGCTTCGTCCCACAACGCATCGGGGGTCGCGGCCGCCGCCGGAGCCTCCGCAGCCGCATCGTCCGTTTCGGCCCGGACGGCACTCTCCGCGGAAGCGGCGGGGGCCTCCTGCGCCGCGGCCGGCATCCCGAAAACGAATGCCGCAGCCAGAGTGCAGCAAAGCATCTTTATGGTATTCATAGCGGACATAGTCGTTATTTCTTAATCACGGACTCGATACGCGACACGAGGTCGAGCCCTTCGGCATAGACGTCGCTCATGCGGGCCGACGCCACGGGCGAATACTGCGCTTCGTCGCACCGGGTGATGATCGCCGTGAAGCGCTGCGACTCCTCGGGCGCCACACCCCGCTTGTGCAGCTCCTCCCGCACGGTCTCCTTCGTCAGATTCGCCACGGGAATGTTGAACTTGTCGCTCATATAGCCCCACAGCGCGCGGAGCATCTCCTCGTAGAAGGCATGGCGGTTCTGCTCGTCCATGTAGCGCTTGGCCGCCCGGAAGCGCTGCACGGCGATCTTGTTGGCCCGCTTGCCGCGCAGAAGCGCCGCATTCTGCGAGTCGCGGATCTGCTTGCGCAGAGCGACGTAGACCATCACGAAGATCAGCAGGATGCCTCCGAGCAGAATGAAATAGGCGGTGCTGAAGACGAAAGGCGCGGCCTGCATGCGGAGCTGGTGGCCTCCGAGCTTGATGAAGCGGATGTCCTGCCCCAGCATCTTCACGTCCTCCTTCGACATGCCGCGGCCGCCCATGACCACGGGCGCGCCTCCGTTGCCGCTGCCGTCGGGGGCGATTTCGATCCGCATCGCCTTCGACGAAAGGGTTACATACTGCACCCGCGCAGGATCGAAATAGGTAAACTCCACGGGCGGAATGTCGTACTCGCCCTCGGCGCGGGCGATGAACGGATACTCGAACTGCCGGTAGCCCGTCGCTCCGGACGCCGAGGCGTTGATCGATTCGATGGTCTTCACGTTGTACTGCTCGAACGAGCCGGGCAGCGCCAGCTTGGGAGCCTGCACGAAGGTGAGGTTGCCCGTACCCGAGATTTTGACGATATACGTGGCCGACGAATTGGCCGCCAGACGGTCGGGCGGCAGCGTGGCATCCATCGAAAAGCGCCCCACGGCACCGCTGAAACTCTCCGGGGCTCCGGCCGGCAGCTCCTTCACCGAGACGATGAGCCGCGGCGTCTGCAGCGGCACGCGCACGTTATAGACCTCCGGACCGCCGAAAAACGGGTCGGGATTGCGGCTCGGCACGACGACCTGCGCCACGGCCGTGAGGTGTGCGGGTTCGATCGCAAGCTGCCCGGCTTTCTGCGGGTAGAGCAGATACTCCTTGATGACGATCGTTTCGTAGATCTTGCCGTCGATCGTCTCGCGCACGGGACGCGCGTTGTCCGTCGAGAGCTCCTGCGCCCAGAAGCCGTCGAACGACGGCAGTTTCACATCCTCGAAACCGGCCACGTTGACCCGCTGGCAGAGTTTGAACGCCACGCGCAGAGGTTCGCCCTTGTAAACCGTCGGGCGCGACACCGAGGCGCGCAGCAGCACGTCGTCCTTGCCCACGCGCGTCTGCGGCCCCGCCGCCGACTGTGCGCCCCGGCCGCCGCCCTGCGCATTCCGGGCGTCGGACCCCTTCTCGGCCACGACCTCGATCGGCAGGGGCTTGGTGCGGTAGATTTTGCCCTTCACGGCGATCTCGGCTTCGCCGATGGTGCGGTTGCCGGCCTCGTGGCATACCAAAGTGTAGGTATAGGAAATTTTCAGCGAGGAGGTCATCGAGCCGTTGATCGACTCGAACGAACGACGAGTCGAAAGCACCGGTCCGGCCAGCAGATCGAACCCCTCGAACGAAGGGGCCGCGAACGTACCGTCGTCGGGCGATTCGTTGACGGTGAACTCCACGCGGAACACCTCTCCCGTGGCCACGATCATCGGAGCGTCGGCCTCGAACGTAACTTTATCGGCCGCCGAGGCCGAAAAGGACGCGAGCACGAAGAGTGCCGCGAACGCTATTTTCGAAATCAAATCCTTCATCGAATCCACATCGTATGAGCGACGCGCCCCGAAGGACGCCGCCGCATAAATTCTTCGGCGATCGCTGCTTCAATACACCGGACATCCGAACCCGGGCCCCGAAGTCCGGGCCGGAGCAAAGGACGAAATCCGAAACCCCGAGCCGGAGGTTCCGAATCCCGAATCCGTCTTCCGGAAGGCCGGTCTTTCCCGCAGCCGCGAACCGCCGCTTTGCGCAGTCATGGGCCGCACGCCCGGTTCCGACCCTTCCGCCGGCACACCCCGGCAGACGGGGAGGCTCCCGCCCGGAACCGGTTCGCCGGGCCCCCGGCGAACCGGCCGGAAGCCGCTCCGCAAGCGCCGCCCCGGACAGGAAGCGGGGAGGGGCCGCGGAACCATCGGATGCATCCCGTGCACGGCGGAGCACGCCGCCCGCCGGGCGCAAACGCACGTGCCCGTTCTTCGCTCTAACAACGAAGCCGCGCGGATTTTAGTGCTTGAAGTCCGCAAAAAAATCGTTGCCCTTGTCGTCCACGATGATGAACGCAGGGAAATTCTCGACATAGATCTTGCGCACGGCCTCCATGCCCAGCTCGGGGAAGTCCACCACCTCGACCGACTTGATCGAATTCTTGGCCAGCACGGCGGCCGGACCGCCGATCGAACCGAGGTAGAATCCGCCGTTGGCGCGGCAGGCGTCCGTTACCTCCTGCGAGCGGTTGCCCTTGGCTACCATCACCAGCGAACCTCCGTGTTTCTGGAAAAGGTCCACGTAGGGGTCCATGCGGCCTGCGGTCGTCGGGCCGAACGAGCCCGAGGCCATGCCCTGCGGCGTCTTGGCCGGGCCGGCGTAGTAGACGGGGTGCTTCTTGAAGTACTCCGGCATGGGTTTGCCCTCGTCGAGCATCTGCTTGATGCGCGCATGGGCGATGTCGCGGGCCACGATCAGCGTCCCCTTGAGGTTCAGACGGGTCTTGATCGGATATTTGGTCAGGATCGCACGCACTTTGTCCATACCCTCGTCGAGGTCGATGTCCACGGCGGGCGACATGGCGGGAGCCTCCGCCGGGAGGAAACGCGCGGGGTTCTTTTCGAGCTGTTCGAGGAAGATGCCCTCGGGGGTGATCTTCGCCTTGATGTTGCGGTCGGCCGAGCAGCTCACGCCGATGCCCACAGGGCACGAAGCCGCATGGCGCGGGGCGCGGATCACGCGCACGTCGTGCACGAGGTATTTGCCGCCGAACTGGGCGCCTATGCCGCTTTCCCGACAGATTTTCAGCACCTTTTCCTCCCATTCGAGATCGCGGAAGCAGCGGCCGCCCTCGTTGCCCGAGGTGGGCAGTCCGTCGAGGTATCCGGCCGACGCCTTCTTCACGGTCGAGAGACACATTTCGGCCGACGTGCCGCCGATGCAGAGCGCGAGGTGATAGGGCGGGCAGGCCGACGTGCCGAGGTCCTTGATGTGGGTTTTGATAAATTCGGTGAGCGACTTCTCGTTCAGCAGCGCCTTGGTCTGCTGGTAAAGGAAGGTCTTGTTCCCCGAACCGCCGCCCTTGGTGATGAAGAGGAACTCGTACTCCATGCCGGGTTTGCCGCCGTAGATGTCGATCTGCGCCGGCAGGTTGGTGCCCGAATTCTTCTCGTCGGTCATCGTGAAAGGCACGACCTGCGAGTAGCGGAGGTTGCGGTCCCGGTAAGTCTCGTAGACGCCGCGGGCGATGCACTCGGCGTCGTCGGCGCCGGTGTAAACGTCCTCGCCCTTATGGCCGATGCAGATGGCCGTACCCGTATCCTGACAGGTCGGCAGCTCGCCTTCGGCCGCCACCGCCTGATTGAGCAGCATGGTGTAGGCCACGAACTTGTCGTTATCGGTCGCCTCGGGATCGTCGAGGATGTCGCGGAGCTTTTGCAGATGGGCCGCACGCAGATAGAACGACACATCGGCGTACGCCTCTCTCGAAAGCAGCTCCAGACCTTTCGGATCGACCTTCAGTATCTTGCGGCCGTCGCACTCGACGACCTTCACGTAATCCTTCGTCAGCAGACGGTACTCGGTTTTGTCCGCCCCGACGGGGAACGGCTCCTGATAGATGAATTCAGCCATAACGTTTATCGTGTGTATTGTTGTTCGTTCTCGGTCGTCGGCCTGCGGCGCAGCGGACGGCTCCTGCGGCACGGACGGGTAAAAACCGTACAAAATTACAAAAAACTATCCAATAAACGGATCGTTTCGGGCGGCGGGTTCTTAAATTTTCACTCCGCGCCGCCGTTTCGCCCCCGGACCCGCACCGGCAATGCCGACCGGCGGCGGCTGTTCCGGTGCGTTCTCCGCCCGCCGCACCGCGCCCCCTCGTGCATTCGCCGGCGGCGGACGCAACGGTCCGCTTCGGAAAACTCCGCAGCGAGAGCCGGCAGGCCCCCGAACGGATGCCGTGTCGGACGGCCGCGAAGGCCCGCGGCCCGATGACGCGCACGGGCCGGTTCGTCCCGCGAACAGACGCTTCGGAAAAAATAACGGGCAAAAAGTTTTCATTTCTCATCCATTATCCGTAACTTTACTTACGAA
>NZ_FCNT01000046.1 GCF_900021155.1 Alistipes sp. CHKCI003 | reverse complement strand
GAAGCAGGCCACCATCATCCCCATCGACAGAATCAGAAAGCAGGCGGCCGCAATGGCCAGCATCCCGAAGTCGCTGATTCCGCGTGCTACGGTCGTGATGTCGTTTACATGTGTCATATCTCTGCGGATTCGAGGTTTTTGTGAAACGAATAGTAGTACGCTGCGACGACCCCGTCCTGTTCGACGGGTCGTCCGATTCATGCCGTCAATGTTCGATCGTCCTCCAATCTTCGGCGAAGATGTCCTCCCATGAGGGGATATAATAGGTCGCGCTTGCTTCCTTGCCGAAGTTTCCGATCCTCAGCAGCAGCACTTGATCGTGATAGGTCAGCGTGCCGTTAAGGGCCTTTTTCGCCTCTCGGG
This sequence comes from Alistipes sp. CHKCI003, assembly GCF_900021155.1. Classification (GTDB taxonomy): domain Bacteria; phylum Bacteroidota; class Bacteroidia; order Bacteroidales; family Rikenellaceae; genus Alistipes; species Alistipes excrementavium. The sequence goes on along the minus strand of NZ_FCNT01000046.1, from coordinate 3,957 downwards.
GCAGGCTTGTCATGCGCGGTACGACTTCAGCAGCCACGGTCTGCGGAATTTGTTTTACGATGCAGGTTCCGCCGGCCCACGCTTCGCGGGCAAGGAGTTCGCCTTCGTTCAGGCGTTCGATCATTTGAGAAAATTTCATAATTCGAAGTTTTTAAAATTGATTCGATTATTTTTATTTTAAACAGATAGTTCTTCTGCATTTTTAAGGAATGAATAGTAGTACGCTGCGATGACCCCTCCCTGTTCGACGGGCCGTCCGAGGATCGTCTTGAGGCCCTCGTACTCGTCGTCCGAGAGTTCGACGGGTCCGTCGGATTTGTATACGCGCAGTGCGAGGTCCACGCCCTCGACGCCTCCCAGCCGCGCGAGCAGGTAGTTGCCGAGCTCCTTGCGCCAGTCCACGATCCGCACGAGGCGGTCGTCGCCCAAATCGTAATAGAGTTTGAATTTCGAAAAGTCGATACGTTTCATCTTGCTGTTTTTGTTATGTATTACTCTAAAATTCGCCAGTATGTACCGTCCCAAATGATGCGGACATGTTTGTTTTCAACGAGCGTATAGGTGCTGGCCGTCGTTCCGGACGGATTTTTGAGACTGACCCCGCTGTTGGGATAGGAGGTGATGCGTGTCCCGACACCGCTGCATTGGATAACCTCGATCGTGTCCCCGATTTCCGAATATCCGTCTCGTGTATCCGGCAGAGAGAGGGTCTGGATCGCCGACGAACCTTTCATCAGCAGCACCTGCTCTCTTTTTATGACCGGAGAGCCCATTATGTATGAAGTCGCCGATACGATTTGCGTATGCGCGTGCAGAAAACCCTTGATGCGTCCCGTGGCGGTCATGATGTGGTTCGATTGTGCGTAGAACGCATAATGTTCCGCCTTGCTTGCAGTCGATGTTTTTATACCGGGGGCATAGAAACAGACGTACGCTTGTCCCGCGTCAACCTTTCCTATCGTCCACTCTGAACAGAACTGTGCCCAAATACCGCTTGCTCCGGTTGGAGTGCTTGTGTTGAAAAAGGTTCCTATAGCGGAGAAGTAGGCTTTACTGTCTCCATTCCAAGAAGAGCAGACACCGTCTCCGATTTTGATTCCGTGTGTCGTGTCGTGCGACGAGGTGAGATAAAGTCCGTCGATTTTGAAGTCGCCGAAAGAACCGGCCGTTGCGGTGATCGTCCCCTTTATATAAGCCTCCTCGGCATATGTTGCCCCATTAGGGTATACCCTGAACTTCGCGCTGTCGGCGTCCGCGGCGGATGCGGCTCCGGCAAAGATCATCGGACAGCTCCGATCGTCGGGTGCGAAGTCCTGCCCCGTCAGGAAGTTCTTTCCGGTAATCCCTGCGACGACCGCCTTCGCCGAGTTCTTCACGCCGAGAAAGCTGCCGAGCGTCATACCCCCGCTAATGATCGTCTCGTCTTCTGCGAACGCCTTTTTCAGGTACTCCAAATTATCCGCGGCGATCTTCGCTCGGTCGATCTGCTTCTGCACATCCTCCACGGACGGGGACCACTCGGTGAGCATGTTTCCCGCCGAGCACATGATGTTGCGGAAAGCTACCGTGTCATCGGTATCGACATCGGCATAACATACGAAAGAGCTTCCGGCGGGTCTGTTCTGAACCGCCGAGAGACGATACCACTTTCCCACGGCTTCGGCCGGGAGCGTCGTCCGCACATTCGCCGCCTTCTCCCATCCGAGGGCGATACTCACGGATTTCGAAGCGTGCATCCATACGGATACGACGTACTCGGTTCCGCTCTCCGTTTCAAGGTCGGACGAAACGATGTACACCCCCTTCCCGATCCCGGATAATCCTCGCAGCACTAGACTGGAATACCCTTCATAGGTTTCGTTGACCGGCCCGGCGCCGTTGCGATCCCACGGGCCGCCGTTGGCATCGGTCGTCAGGGCCGCCGAATCGGGCAGGATGTTCACCGATGCCGGGCGGAGGTTGTCGATCTCCGCCTGCCGGTCGGCCGTCGAGGGGCTCCACGATGGTTCGGGTTTGTTTCCGCGCACCAGCATGACCTTTTCATAACGTACGGTATTTCCGGCCGTGCTGCCCCATCTGCCGGCATAGAGGATCAGGTACGCCTTGTCGGCAGCCCGCGTAACCGTATATACGGCCGTACGGCTGTCGGCCGTCAGCGTGGCCGCATCGGCGAGTGCCACATTTGCGGTGTAGTCATACAATTGGGCGGTGAATTCGGTCGCGGTTCCCGCCAGCAGGTCGATGCTGCCCACCGACAGGGCGAACTGGTCGCCGACGGCGACGGCTCCGACGGCGAACTCGGTCTGGGCGTAATCGTTGTCGCCCGCGCCGATCGTGCGGCTTTCCGTATTGTCGATGATGTTCACGCCGCTGTATTCGGCGTCCTCGGGCGAAGCGGTCCAGACGATGCCTTTGTTTCCCTGCGCGAGTTTCGCACCGCAGACATACGCCTCGTTTCCGGCCATCACACGTAAGAGCACGGCGCCGCCCTTGGCCTCGGAATAGGTCCGGAACGTCGTCCAATACCGCTTCCATTCTGTGGTCAGGTCGTAGGAGTTGAAGGTGTCGCGGCCCGTGTAGCCCGTGTGATGTCCGTTCGAGGCTATGACCCGATCGTTCACGCTCGGATAGCAGTAGGAGGCTATCGTCCCCGTCCCCTTAGCCCAGAAGCTGAGCGTGTACTCGGTCGAAGGAAGCAGCGAAACATTCTGCTGGCGTATGTCAATGTAGGTGTTGACCGACTTCGCATAATAGACCGTAAAATCATCGAAAACTTCGTTTGAGACCGTACCGTTTCCGGTCCATCCTTTCGTGAAGTCTTTCGTGTGGCGCAGAAGGTTCTCGCCCACGGGCTGCACTTCGGACACGAGCCGCTCGGAGTAGGCTTTCGCGGCGGCTGCGACCGCGTCGAGGATCGTTTCGCGCGCCGTGTAGTAGGCCGCGATGTCCGCGTAGTCCGACCCCACCGCAATGCTCTCGGGCGTCGAGGCCGTGTATTTGGCGAGCGCCGCGTTCGCGGCATTGTACGCTGCGGTGTAGTCGGTGGCCGGGACCGAATATTTGGACGCCTGCGCCGTGATCTCGGCATGCTCCGACTGTATGTCCTTCTGCTGCTGCCGGAGGGCCGTTTTCTCCTGCGGCGAGATGTAGCTGTCCGAGGCCCATGTGGCGAGCTTGTCGGTCGCGGCCTCGGCCGATGCTTTCGCCTTGTCGGCCGTCTCTTGGGCCGTCTGGGCCGTTTGCTTCGCATCCCGGGCCAGCGTATCGTCCGTGTACTTCGAGGCCTTGTCCCAATCCGAAGCATCGAAAGCGCCTGTCTGACGGGATTTGATGCAGCGCATCACGTCGCCCGAGGGCCCCTGCATCCACAAGTCGCCCACATCGTACGGCGGTGCGGGCTGCACGACGAACGTCCGGCTCTTGCCGTCGGCCGTCTCTTGCGCCTTGGCAGCCTCCCGCAACGCTTTTACGGCGTCGCTGTCCGCGATCGGGGTCCATTCGTAGGCCTCGCCCGACTTCACCCACCGCCACGACTTGCCCGCATCGGGAGTCGTCTGGGCGTCGACGTAAGGCTGCGTGTTGGTGAAGGTGTCGCCCTCGTGCTGAGCCTGCTCGCCGTCCCGGAGCCACGAGGCGGCCGGATCGTTCTGCAAGGTCGGGGTGTAGGCGTAGAACCAGTTCTCCACCACTCCGTCGAGCTTTTCGTTGATCCGGGCGAACTCCCCCGGAAGCGTGTTGTCGATGTAGTCCTTCGCCTCCTGAGCCTTGCGGGACGCGGAATCCGCCGCCTGCTGCGCCGTGTTGGCTGCATCCTCGGCGTTCGTGGCCGCCTGCTCGATCGCATCGAGGTCGAACTCTTTTTGGAAACGTCCCGTGGCGGGATCGTAGATTTTGCCCTGCACGAAACCCTGCTCGGGATTGTAGGCGATACCCATGCCGGATTCGGAAGAGGCCAGA
>NZ_FCNT01000027.1 GCF_900021155.1 Alistipes sp. CHKCI003 | reverse complement strand
CCCTCGTCGCAGCCACCCCCGCCTATCTTCGTCCGAGGGCCGAGCGGACCAAGGCCCCGAGGTCGATCCGCTCGCGGCGGACGAGGTAAGCCGCGTATCCTGCAAACGCCACGATATTAAACGCATATCCGGCCCATTTATTGCCGATGCAGGCCGTCGCCGCTTCGCACAGGGCGAAGACCCCGAGCGCCGCGGCTGCATACTCCCCGATGCGCCTCCAGTCGTAGGGCGTCGGGAAGAAGCGGCGGTTGAGCCACCAGCTCACGGCGACCATCGCCGTCTCGCTCGCCAGCCGCGCCCACGCCGCGCCGAAATAGCCCCAGCGGGGGATCATCCAACTGCCGAAGCCGAGGATCGCCGCAAGGCCCGTGCCCGTTACGACGATCGCCAGCGAAGTCCGCTCCTCGCGCTTGTACCAGAACGAGAGGTTGAGCCACACGCCCGTCAGCACATTGGCTCCGAGCACCACGGGCAGGATGTAAATCCCCTCGCGGAATTCGCGGCCCACGATCAGCGCGAACAGATCGCGGAACAGCGCGATGCCCAGAAAGATGACCATCGAAGCCATCACGTAGTATTTCAGAGCCGCGGCGTTCATCCGCACGAAATCCGTCTTCCTGAAATTCGACAGAAAGAACGGCTCGGCCGCAAGGCGGTACATCTGATAGAAGAGCATCATCACCACGGCGATCTTCGTGATCGCCCCGTAGACACCCAACTGCGCCATCGCCCCCTCCGGCACGAGGTATTTGATCAGCTGGCGGTCGATGAACTCGTTGGCCGTACCGGCCAGTCCGCCCGCCAGCAGCGGCAGCGAGTAGGCGAAGACCGCCGCCAGCAGCGGCAGCGAGATGCGCGGCACGGTGCGGTCCGCCGTGCAGAGGACCGCCCCCCACGTCGCGGCGCTGGCCGCGAGATTCGCCACGAACACCCAGCCCACGCCGAAGTCGGTGGCGTAGAGCCCCATCAGGCCGAACGCTACGGCCAGCGCCACGTTGAGCACCACGCCGAGCAGCTTGAATCCCACGAAGATCATCGCGCGCCCCTGCTCCCTCAGACGCGAGAAGGGGATCGCGGCCCAGACGTCGAAAAGGACGATCGCCGCCACCCACACGATGTACTCGGGGTGGAGCGTATAGACCTCGCCCATCAACCGCGCCGCACCGTCGCGGAAGAGGAGCGCCGCGGCGAAGAACCCGGCGGCGGCGAGCGACGTGACGCCCCACGTCGTGGCGAAGAGTTTCCGCTTGGCCGCCGCCACGTCGCCGCCGGCCTCTTCGGCCTTGGCCGCGAAGCGGAAGTAGCTCGACTCCATGCCCATCGTCAGCAGCGTGAGCGCCAGCGGAATCAGCGCATAGATGTCGGTAACGACGCCGTAGGTCTCCTGCCCGAAAATGCGGGTATAGTAGGGCGTGAGCAGATAGCTCAGGAACCGCACGACGATGGTGCTGATGCCGTAAACGGCGGTCTGTTTGGCTAATTTTTCGAGCATTGGGGCCGTATAACCCGCAAATATACGAAAATTTCGGCAACTGTTCCGCATCTTTTGCGGTCGGCGGCCATTGGGGCCGCACTTTCCGTTCGGCGTCCGCTTGCCCCGCACCGCCCCGGCGGGTGCCGGCGACCGCCGGTGCACGGCGGACGGCGCATTTTTTGCGTCGGGACGCCAAAGCCTCCCCCGAGGCCGTGCGCCGCGGCGGAAGGGCAGCTCCCCGCAAAGTCCAAAAACCGAGGCGAAACGAACCGATTTAGGGAAATATTTCCTAAATTTGTCGCGTTATTTAAGTAAATGAGAGTGAATCAACAGCAATTTTAATCCGCAACAACCATGTTCAAGATCGATTCCTACGATTTCAAAGGCAAACGCGCGATCATCCGCGTAGACTTCAACGTACCCCTCGACGACGAGGGCCGCGTAACGGACGACACCCGCATCCGCGCGGCGATCCCCACCATCGAAAAAGTACTCTCCGGCGGCGGCTCGGTGATCCTGATGTCGCATCTGGGCCGTCCGAAGAAGAATCCCGATCCCAAATACTCCCTCCGTCAGATCGTCCCCGACATCGAGCGGCTGCTCGGACGCAAGGTGCTCTTCGCCGGCGACTGCACGGGCGACGAAGCCGCCCGCATGGCCCGCGATCTGAAGCCCGGCGAAGTGATGCTTCTGGAGAACCTGCGTTTCTACGCCGAGGAGGAGGGCAAGCCCCGCGGCTTGGCCGACGACGCCGACGACGCGGAGAAGGCCGAAGCCAAGAAGGCCGTGAAGGCTTCGCAGAAGGAGTTCGTGAAGCGGCTGGCCTCCTACGCCGACTGCTACATCAACGACGCCTTCGGCACGGCTCACCGCGCCCACGCCTCGACGGCGTTCATCGCCGACTATTTCCCCGAGGACAAAATGTTCGGCTACGTGATGGAGAACGAGCTGAAAGCCATCGAAGGCGTGATGCAGCATCCGCAGCGCCCCTTCTGCGCCATCATCGGCGGATCGAAGGTCTCGACCAAGATCTCGATCATCGAAAAACTGATGGAGAAAGTGGATTCGATCGTCATCGGCGGCGGCATGACCTACACCTTCGCCGCGGCGCAGGGGGGCCGCATCGGCAACTCGATCTGCGAACCCGAGATGTTCCCCGTGGCGCTCGACATCCTCGCCAAAGCCAAGGAAAAGGGCATCGAACTGGTGATGTCGCCCGACGCGCTCGTCGCCGACGCATTCTCGGCCGACGCCCGGACCGCGACCGCTCCGTCGGACGATATTCCCGACGGGTGGCAGGGCGTGGACATCGGCGAGGAGGGCAAGCGGCGTTTCCGCGAGCACATCCTCGGCTGCCGGACGATCCTCTGGAACGGTCCCGTGGGCGTATTCGAGATCGACAAGTTCGCCTCCGGTTCGAAAGCCGTGGCCGAGGCCATCGCCGAAGCGACGGCCGCAGGCGCCTTTTCGCTCATCGGCGGCGGCGACTCGGTGGCCTGCATCAACAAGTTCGGCCTCGCGGACAAGGTCTCCTACGTCTCGACGGGCGGCGGTGCGCTGCTCGAATACATCGAGGGCAAGGAGCTGCCGGGCGTGGCCGCCATCCGCAAATAACGGACAACCGACTTAACCGCGGCGGGGCGCGTTCCCTGCGGACGCACCCCCGCAAAAAAACCTAAAATACATCCTATGAAGAAATTGTTTCTTTTAGCGACCACAGCAGCATTTATGGCAGCGTGCGACAACCAGCCGGCGAAGACTCCGGCGATCGACCCCGCGAATTTCGACCTCGCGGCGGCCCCCGAGACCGACTTCTACCAGTACGCCACCGGCGGCTGGCAGGAGCGCAATCCGCTCAAGCCGGAGTATGCCCGTTACGGCGCATTCGACATGATCGGCGAGAACAACCAGATCCGCATCAACGACCTCTTCAAGGAGATGTCGAAGCAGACGGCCGAACGGGGCACCGTCGAACAGAAGATTTCGGACCTCTATAAAATGGGTCTCGATTCGGTGCGCCTCAACCGCGAAGGCGCCGCGCCGATCGCGGCCGGCGTCGCGGAGCTGCTCGCCCTCGACGACCGCAGCCAGCTCACGCGGGCCATCGCCCGCCTGCACGCATCGACGGCCAACCCCTTCTTTTCGGTAGGCGTGCAGGCCGATCTGATGAACAGCGACATGAATGCCCTCTATGCCGGCCAGAGCGGGCTCACGATGGGCAACCGCGACTACTATCTCGACGCCGAGAACGAACGCATCCGCACCGCCTACAAAGAGTACCTCGCCAAGATCTTCACCCTCGCGGGCATGCCCGAAGCCGAGGTTCCGCAGGCCGTGGAGGATGTGATGAAGGTCGAGACGGCGCTGGCCGAGAAGTTCTGGTCGAACGTCGAGCTGCGCAACCTGCAGGCGCAGTACAACCCGATGTCGAAGGCCGACTTCGAGAAGACCTACGATGCGATCGACTGGGCCGAGTACTACCGCACGACGGGTCTGGGCGACTTCGAGACGATCATCGTAACGCAGCCTTCGTCGCTCGCCGCCGCGAACGAAATCCTCAAGACGATGCCCGTTGAAGCGCTGCGCCACTACCTCGCGGCACAGTACATCGACGGTGCGACCTCGTATCTGAGCGACGATTTCTACGCCGCATCGTTCGACCTCTACGGCCGCGTGATGTCCGGCACGCAGGAGCCCAAGCCGCGCTGGAAGCGTGCGATGGCCGTGCCCAACGGTTCGCTGGGCGAGGCCGTGGGCGAGATCTACGTAGCCAAGTACTTCCCCGAAAAGGACAAGGCCCGCATGGTCGAAATGGTGAAAAACCTGCAAAAGGCCCTCAGCCAACACATCGCCAACCTCGATTGGATGAGCGACGAAACGAAGGCGAAAGCTCAGGAGAAGCTCTCGACGTTCACCGTGAAGATCGGCTATCCCGACAAGTGGAAGGATTATTCGACGCTCGAAATCGACCCTGCGAAGAGCTACTGGGAGAACATCGTGGCCGTGAACAAGTGGTACATCGCCGACAACCTTTCGAAGCTGGGCAAACCCGTCGACAAGGAGGAGTGGCACATGTCGCCCCAGACGGTCAACGCCTATTACAGCCCGCTGAGCAACGAAATCTGCTTCCCGGCCGCCATTCTCCAGCCGCCGTTCTACAATCCCGATGCGGACGACGCGGTGAACTACGGCGCCATCGGCGTGGTGATCGGCCACGAGATGACCCACGGATTCGACGATCAGGGCCGTCAGTTCGACAAGGACGGCAACATGAACAACTGGTGGACCGATGCCGACGCCGAAGCCTTCAAGAAAAAGACCGACATTCTGGTCAAGCAGTTCGATGCCATCGAGGTGCTTCCCGCGCGCGACGGACAGCCCGCCGTCTATGCCAACGGCGCACTCTGCCTCGGCGAGAACATCGCCGATCAGGGCGGTCTGCGCGTAGCCTACACGGCGCTGCACAACGCGCTCGACACCTCGGGCGTCGCGCCGATCGACGGCTTCACGCCCGAACAGCGTTTCTACCTCGGCTATGCAACCCTCTGGGCGCAGAACATCCGCGACGAGGAGATCGCACGCCTGACCAAAGAAGACGTGCACTCGCTGGGCAAGTGGCGCGTGAACGCCACGCTGCGCAACATTCAGGAGTTCTACGACGCCTTCGGCATCGACGGCGGAGCGATGTTCATGCCCGTCGAAGAGCGCGTAATCATCTGGTAGCTTACGATTCGCACGGCTTCCGCAAAGGAGCTGTCCAACAAGTCTGATTTGAACGATTTCACCCCTGCCGGAATTTATTCCGACAGGGGTGATTTCCGATTTTCGGGACTTGTTAGACAGCCCCTTTCCCGTTCCGGGGCATCCGCCCGGGACAGCCGCTCCCACTCGGGAAGAAGGTGCCGCAAACCTCGGCCTCCCTTCCGTACCGACAGGACGCCCGAAAGAGGCCGGAAAAGACACTCCCGGCATTTTCCGCACCGCGCCGAAAGCACTCGCAGCACCGGATCTTACTCTTTCCCCTTCCGCACCGCCGCAAACTGTGCATTGCGGGCGCACTCATTTGCAGCTCCACGAACTTTCACCGTCCCGCACCGGCGGCAGGGCGGACACGTCCCCATGCACTCTGCCGCAAAAGAGGAGCAGCCATTATCGGACCATGCCGGAACCGTCCGCAATCCGGCCGAAAAACATCCATGCGGACCCGCCTCCCGTCGATCCACGAAGCGGATGCCGCCGCCCCCATGCGAAAGGCGCGGAAACAGGCTCCGCGGCGAAGACGAACGCCGAAAAACGGGTGCGGCGACGGCACGAAAAGAACCGCTCCGTCGGTCGGACGGAGCGGCAGGCAAGCAATGTCAGATTTGATGTATCCCCCAAACAAACTACTTGGCATTCGTTGCCGTGCCCTCAGCGGGCTTCGCGGTCGAACCCTGTCCGGATTCGGTCTGAGCGCCCGTCTTTTCGCACTTCTCCGGACAAGTACCCTCGGCTTTCTGCTCAGCGGCCGGCTGCTCGGTAGCCGTCTTGTCGTTGGTCGTGTTCTTCTCGGGCTGCTGGGCACATGCAATCGTACCGCCCATCATCATCACTGCTGCCAGTGCTGCCAATGTCTTTTTCATGGTCTTGAAATTTTAGAAGGTTTAACTCCGTTTATCGTTCGGGCCGTCGTTCGCAACCCGTTCCGACCGAAAAAGGATCAAGCCGCATGCCGCTGACAGGCTATTTCGATAACCCGCTGTTCGACCGAACTATACACACTATTCAAAATTCCGCACGGATGGGGAAAAGTGTGGACCTGCGGTGTGGATGCGTGGAAAAAATCCACACGACTCCCGTCGCTCCGCCATTCTCGGCCGGAGGGAGGAGGCTTTGCCGCCGGCAGCTCCCCGGCCGATGCGTCGGATCGTAATGCGCGCGCTGTCGTCCAGCGCATCCGTATCTCGGAAAAAAGGTCCCGGAGAGAGGGGGGGGGACGAACGCGATCCGAAACGGGGAGCGTTTACGGTACAAAGACCCGCGCCTTTCCGTTGCGGCGCCACCGGCCGACCGCTCGCGGACCGCCATCCGTCTGTCGCCGCACGTGCCGGCAGACCCGTACACAGTCGTTCGCCAAAATCCGTCGACGGACCAAAGGTCCCGCAACTGTCCGTCTCACGAACGGTTTTATCCGCACTGCGTCCGAAGCCCCTCTACCCCTGCGGCGAAGCAAGCCCGAAGTATCCGCCGCCAGCGCCGGACAGGCGACTTTTCGGCACGAAAAATACAGAAATCGGAATTCGTTCGCCGTTCGGCTGCGGCCGGACCGACAAGGGCACCGGGCAATGGGCCGGCCGCCTCTACAGGGACGCGGCGAACCTCCGGCTTCGCCGTGGCGATGTCGAATAAACTTCAAAAAAACCATCGCCCCGCGCTCGGCAGTCGCCCCTCCTCCGGTCCCGGCAATCATCGGACACGGCCCCTCCCGCACCCCGTTCGTCGAAACAGTACGGGCTCGGACGATACAGGGAGACCGTCCTGCCGCCATCCTCGAAACGGATACCGCAACTCATACGGCACCGGGGTGGGAAGAAAACGCGGAAAGCAGAGGCGACGAAGACGAACGTCGAAAAACCGCGAGCGCCCCTCTCTACTCGATCCCGTAGAGACGGAGCTTGTTGTAGAGGGTTTTGCGGTCGATGCCGAGCGCTTTGGCAGCCTGCGACTTGTTGCCGCCCGAGGCCGCGAGCGCACGACGGATGCGCTGCTCCTCGGTCGCGGGATCGCGGAGCAGCGTAGCGGCCGACTCCGCGCCCGTGATCTCGGACGGGAGCTCCGCACAGGTGATATACTCCCCTGCGGCCAGCAGCGTGGCGTACATCACCACGTTCTTCATCTGCCTGAGATTGCCCGGCCACGGGAAGTTCCGCAGGGCGGCGGCGGCTCCGGCGTCGAATCCCACGATTTTCTTGTCCAGCTCGCGGTTGGCCTCGTCGAGGAAGAAATCGGCATAGAGCAGAATATCTTCGGGCGTATCCCGCAGCCGGGGCATCCGGAGCACGAACTGATCGAGGCGGTGGTAGAGGTCGGCCCGGAACGCACCCCGCGCAATGGCCTCTTCGAGATTCTCGTTGGTCGCCGAAACGATGCGGATATCGGTCGGTATCTCGCGCAGACCGCCGACGGGACGAATCCGGCGCTCCTGCAAGGCGCGCAACAGCTGCACCTGCGTCTCGTAGGTGAGGTTCCCCACCTCGTCGAGAAAGAGCGTGCCTCCGTTCGCCGCTTCGAAAGCTCCGGTCTTGTCGCTCAGAGCTCCCGTGAACGACCCCTTCGCATGGCCGAAAAACTCCGATGCGGCCAGCTCGCGGGGGATCGCGCCGCAGTCCACCGCGACGAAGGGCTTGTCCGCCCGGCGGCTCCGTTCGTGGATCAGACGGGCGATGTGCTCCTTGCCCGTGCCGCTTTCGCCCTCGATGAGCACCGACATCTGCGTGGGAGCCACGAGCCGCACATGCTCGTAGAGCTTGCGGGCGGCATCGCTGCGCCCCTCGATGTAGTCGGGCACCGTCCTCCCCGCCGACGGACGGACCGCGGAAGCGGCGTCGTTCCCGACGGCCGGGACCGAAGCAGAAGCCGCAGTCTTCGGCCGCTCCGTCGCCTCGCGGATCTTTTGCAGCAGCTCCTCGGGATTCACCGGTTTCGACACGTAGTCCTTCGCACCGAGCTTCATGCTCCGCACGGCATTGCCGATCTCGGCATAGCCCGTCATCACGATCACCGGCACGGCTTCCGCGCGGCGGGCGATCCACTCCAGCAGATCGGTGCCGTCGCCGTCGGGCAGCCGCATGTCCGTCAGCACGAGGTCGCACGACTCCTCCGCGAGCCGCTTGCGGGCCGCTTCGAGGCTTGCCGCGGTCGCCGTCTCGCACCCTTTTTTCCCGAGCCACGTGGCGAGCATCAGAGCGAACGTTACGTCGTCGTCTACGATCAGAATCCGTTTCATACCGATTGCAAAGATACTCTTTTTTGCGCTTCCGCGACGATCCGCCGCACACTTTCGACGGTCCGCAGCGTCAAACGCCGCACCTCCTCGTCCACAGGTTCTCCGCACCGTTCGAGGATCCGGAGCGCCGAGGCGACCTCCTCGGCGCCGAGCATCGTGAAGATCGGCGCCATGCGGTGCGCGAGCGCCCTCACGGTTCGGGCGTCGTCCGCGGCGAGGGCTTCGCAGAGCCGGTCGCACGCCTCGGCGTTCTGCTCGGCGAACGTGCGGAGAATCTCGCGGGCCGCCGCCGCATCGTCGCCCGCGAAGGCCGTCAGAGCCTCGAATCCCGCGACGGTCGCCCCTCCGGCGGCACTTTCTGCATCCGCCGGCGCTGCCGGACGCAATCCGACGATCGCGTCGAGCAGCTCCAGCAGCTCCGCCGCGGAGAAGGGTTTGCGCAGTACGCCCGCAAATCCCTCCGGCATCGGCTCCGAACGGGCCGAGACCGCCACGACGGGCAGGTCGCTCCGCACGCTGCGAATCGCTTCGAGCACCCGGAACCCATCCATCGAAGGCATCTGTATGTCGGTGAACACGGCGTCGAACCGTTGTTCGGCGACCAGACGGGCGGCATACTCGGGATAGGGGCACGAGGCCGCCTCGATCCCCTCGGCGCGGCACAGCGCGGCGGTCATCTCCAGCTGCAACGGATCGTCGTCCACCCACAGCAGCCGCAATCCGGCTCCGGACCGCAAGGTGGATTCGGGATGCGCCGGCGGCACTCCGACCGGCACCGAGACGATGAACTCGCTCCCCTCGCCGGGCACGCTTTCGAGCCGGATGCTGCCCCCGAGCAGCCTCACCAGCCGGTCGACGATCGAGAGACCGAGGCCGAAGCCGTCGACACCCTCGGCCGAGCGCAGACGCACGAATTCGCGGAAGATGCGCTCCTGCTCCTCGCGGCCGATTCCGCGGCCCGTATCCTTCACCGAGAAGACGAGCCGGTCGGCATTCTCAAGGCGCACCGCGACGGTTACCCCGCCCCTGTCGGTGAATTTGAGGGCGTTCGAAAGGAGGTTGTCGGCGATCTGCCGGATGCGCGACGGATCGCCCGCCACCTCGCGGCGGGCCGTAGGGTCGACATCGAGCGCGAGCGCGAGCCCGCGCCGCTCGGCCGCGGGCTCGAAGCCCGTGCGGATGCTTTCGAACAGCTGCGCGGGGTTGAACGCCACGCAGGCCGCCTCCACTTTGTTCATGTCGAGGCGGTAGAAGTCGAGCAGGCTGTTCACCAATCCGAGCAGATGTTCCGACGCGCCCTGCATGTTTCGCAGGTAGAGCGCCTGCCGCTTGTCCGTGCTGAGGCGCGAGAGCAGGTCGATGTAGCCCATCACGGCCCCGAGCGGAGCCTTGATGTCGTGCGTGATGGCCAGCATCAGTTTTTCGCGGGCCTCCAGCAACGCCTGTTTCTCGCGGTTGGCCTCTTCGAGGCGCCGTTTGTAGCGGTTGCTGCGGTTGACGTCGCGCCAGAGGACCGCGACGAAGAGCAGCATGAGCACCACGGCGCCGCCCGCGATCCAGCCCAGCGTCTCGGACGAGCGGCTGCGCAGCCGCTCGCCGGCCTCGATGCGCCGGAGCACGAAGGCGTCGTCCTCGCGCTGGAAGTCGGAGAGCAGGCGGTAGATCTGGCGGTTGACGAGCCGGTTGTTATGGCTGAGCCGCAGCCCTTCGTTCCAAGCCTCGTCGTAGATTTCGATCCGTTCGTCCGTGATCCGGTCCTGCAAACCGCGCAGCACCGTGGCGATGGTGTCGGCCACCGCGGAGGCGGGCAGCGAATCGACTACGGTGCGCGTGGCGGAGATCACGATGCTCGAATCCTCCTTCGGAGGGCTGAACACATCGGCGATGCGGCGGAAGAATCCGCGGCGGCGGCGCTGCACCCGCACCGTGTCGTAATGCTCCACGACGGCCGGCAGTTCCGCGCGCAGCGAATCCTGCGGCCGGATGAGCGCTTCGATGTTCTTGCTCAGCAAGCCCGTCGTACCGCCCGAACGGAGCGAGCGGAGCAGGCTCAGCGTCCGCCGCTCCTTGTCGCGGATCAGCAGCGAAATGCTGTCGAGACGCCGGGTCTGGAGGGTGTCGCGTTCGAGCCCGCGCAGCGAATCGAGATAGCCGAGCACCGTGCGCAGCTCACGCCGGTATCGCTCTTCGTAGGAGCGGTAACCGGCCGTCATCAGCAGTCCGTAGCCTTCGGCCTGATAGAGGTGGTAGAGGGTCTGCGCCGCCACGTCGCGTTTCGAACGCAGCGCGGCATAGCCGCCGTCGCTCTCCGACGGACGGACCGCGGACCGATAGACATAGACCACGCCCGCGAGGCACAGGAGCAGCAGCACGACGTACCCCGCGGCGATCTTCGTCTTGACGTATCTGGACTCTTTCATGATGCGAAGAATTCCGGTCCGGCAGCCGCACGGTCAATAGAAGGTTCCGCGGGGCGTGAAGATCGCATAGCCGAAGTTGAACATCAGGTACATGTTCTTCCAGTTGCGCAGGTCGTACTTGGTGAGCGAGAGGCTCACGGGGCCGATGGACGTATGGTAGACCAGCGACGCCTCGACGATGTAGTGCATGCGGTCGTCGTAGGCCCGGCCCTCGTTGTAGGCCAGCGGGCTGTAACTGCGCCTGTCGCGGTACATGGCGTAGAAACCCGTCCGGAAGAAGAAGTCGGGCAGCAGATCGAAGGTCGGCATCACGCCGCCGGCCACGAAACGCCGCGCATAGAAGTCGGGCATGTAGACCATCTTCGACTGCGGCACGGGTTCGTAGGCCGGCAGCGCCATGAGGGTCGAGACGTCCGTGGTGAAATCGGGCTGGTTGGTGTAGACCGCATCGACATCCAGTCCGAACGAGAACCAGCGGCAGCCGGGCACGTCGAAATACTTGTCCCACGTGAGGCGTCCGCCGACCCACTGGCGGGTGCGGATCGTCAGGAAATCGGTCCGGTCGAAAGGCTGGTATTTGTCGCGGCCCGCGACATAGATGCCCGAAAGCGTGAAGTGCGATCCCTTGCGGGGATAGAGAGGCTTGTCGAGCGTGTTGCGTTCCAGTTCGAGCTTGAGGGCGAAATAGGAGAAGCGCGTGTGGTCCGTATCGTCGGCGAAGAGGATGTCGGAGTCGTAGCGGTAGTTGATGTGCCCGCCGTTGGCCCGCAGCGACACGAGGCTGCGGCGCGTGAGGGGCAGCCCCGCGGCGATCGAACCGAAGATTTCGCTGCTTTTGACCTGCAGCGTGTTGTCCACTTCGGTTACACTGCCGAACGATCCGTGGCGCAGGTTCTTGACCGAAAAGTTGTAGGCATAGTCGAGGTAGAGGGGCTTGCCCATGTAGAAGTCGGCACGCCCGCCGAAGGCGCCCCACGTGTAGAGCGGTCCGAGGTAAAGGTCGGCACCGAACGTATGGGCCACCCGGCCGATGGTCTGGTAGCTGACCCCGATGTAAGCCTGATTGAATGCCGTGGAGGAGATGTTGCCGCCGATCATGACCTTGAAGTTGGGCTTCGTGCCGAGCCGTGCGGCGAACGAATAGCGCTCCCGCTCGGGACTGTACGCGGCCTTGGGGAACTCCATCGAGAAATCGCCGCCCGCGAGGATTCCGTAGAGGTTGTCCTTCAGTTCGCCGTATCCCATCTGGCGCTGGCGGCCCGGGGTCTTGCGGTCGAACTTGGCGAAGTCGCGGACGTATTCGAGCTGCATCCGCCGAAGCCCCGAGATTTCGTAGTCGTCGAAGATGAGCGGAGGACACTTGGCCCGGAACTCGGCCCTGCGCTGCGCATAATAGGCCGAGTCGCGGCGTTCGCCGACCGATGCCAGCAGGGCGGGCATCGCGGCCGTCGCGTCCTTGTAGCCCATGTCCATGATCGCCACGCCGTCGTCGAAATCGAGCATACCCGCCGGTACGGCACGGCGGATCATCAGGCTTCGGTCCTCGGGCAGCGAGTAGTCCGTGTCGTGCATGGCCAGCACGAACGCCTGATCCATCAGATTGTTGTTCTCGCTGGGCGCCGTATTGCCTTCGGTGCAGACCGACCCCACGATGAATCCGGGCCGGAAACTCTCGTCGAGCGGCCGCCACGGGAAGTTGTCGTAGATGCCGCCGTCGTAGAGGAGCATCGAGTCGATCTTCATCGGCTTGAACACCAGCGGAATCGACATCGACGAACGCACCGCCTCGCCCAGATCGCCGTCGCGCAGCACCACCCCTTCGCGGGCGTTCATGTCGCTCGCCACGCAGAGAAAGGGTACCATCAGATTGTCGAAATCGCCGCCCGCGGCGGCCGTGGCCGGAGCCAGCAGTTCGAGCAGCGCCATGTCCACGGGCGTGGATGAAATGAGGTTGGTCGGTATCCGGAACCGTTTGCCGGGTTCCGTATTGCGGAAGTCGAGACGCAGCCTGAAGAACGAGGGTACGTGCCCCACCTGCCGGTAATAGGGCATGTAGTTGGGATCGATGCGCCCCGAGACCCACTCCTTGACTACGCCCGAAGCGACGATCTCGCGCATCTCGGACGGAGAGTATCCCGCGGCGTAGAGCGCGGCGACGATCGACCCCATCGACGTACCGGCCACGTAGTCGATCGGGATGCCGTTCTCTTCGAGGGCTTCGAGCACACCGATGTGGTAGAGCCCCTTGGCTCCGCCGCCGCTCATCACGACACCCACCGACTGCGCATGCACGCCGCCGAGAGCCGGCACGCACGACAGCACGACAAAACAGAGGAGCCTGCGCAGCATATTCTTAGAATTTTTTATAACTTTGCATCTTAAAGCGCCCATAAAAGTAGGTAAAAAGCATAATAATCCCAAATATGACCAACAAAATCAACGATCTGCTCCGGCGTGTGGAGGCGTTCAAACCGCAGGCTGCGGCCGAATTGGAGGAGTTCCGCATCAAAATCCTCGGCAAAAAAGGCGAACTCACGGCCCTCATGGAGGAGTTCAAGACCGTGGCGCCCGAGCTCAAACGCGAACTCGGACAGCAGCTCAACAGGCTCAAGACCACGGCCACCGAACGCATCAACGCCCTGCGCGAAGAGCTGGGCAACGCCGCGGCGGACCGTGCCGCCCGCGTCGAGGACATGACCCGTCCGGGTTCGGCCGAGCCGCTCGGATCGCGCCATCCGATTTCGCTCGTGCGCCGCGAGATCGTCGAGGTTTTCGCCCGTCTGGGCTACACCGTGGCCGAAGGTCCCGAAATCGAGGACGACTGGCACGTCTTCTCGGCCCTCAACTTCCCGCCCGAACATCCGGCCCGCGACATGCAGGATACCTTCTTCATCGAGAAAGACCCCGACATCCTGCTGCGCACGCACACTTCGTCGATTCAGGTGCGGACCATGGAGCGGCAGAAGCCGCCCATCCGCGTGATCTGCCCGGGCCGCGTCTTCCGCAACGAGGCCATCTCCTCCCGCGCCCACTGCATCTTCCACCAGATCGAAGGGCTCTACATCGACGAAGGGGTCTCGTTCGCCGACCTCAAGCAGTCGCTCCTCTACTTCGCCAAGGAGGTCTTCGGCGGGCAGACCGCGATCCGCATGCGCCCCTCCTACTTCCCCTTCACCGAACCCTCGGCCGAGGTGGACGTGTCGTGCAACCTCTGCGGCGGCAAGGGCTGCAACGTCTGCAAGGGCACGGGCTGGCTCGAAATCATGGGTTGCGGCATGGTAGACCCCAATGTACTCACGGCCAACGGCATCGACCCGCAGAAATATTCGGGATTCGCCTTCGGCATGGGGATTGAACGCATCGCCATGCTGAAGTACGGGGTGAAGGACCTGCGTCTCTACTTCGAAAACGACGTCCGCTTCCTCCGCCAGTTCGATTCGGCTCTCTGATCCGCCCCATGAAACGTCCGGCCGCCATATCGTTCGCACTGCTCCTTTTCTGCACGGCCTTCGCCGGTGCGGCGGGGAGCGGCACGGCACGGCCGCAACGGTCCGATTCGATTCCCGACTCGCTGCGCAGCGTCTATCTCTACACCGAGGGGATCAAACGGCAGATGATCCGCCTCGATACGACCGGGGCCCGCACGCTCTTCGCGGAGGCCATCCGCCGCGATTCGTCCTATGCACCGGCCTACTACGAACTGGCCGGGTCGCTCACCGCAGGCGGCGAGCGGACGATCGGCGAAGTGATCCGCCTCGCGGGAGAGGCCGCGAAGCTCGACACGGCGAACAAATGGTACCGCCAGTTCTACGGGCAGGCCCTTCTGATCGGAAACCGCTACGACGAAGCGCTGGACGTCTACCGCAGCCTCACGCGCAGCGACGCGCAGAATCCCGAGAACTTCCGTCTGCTGGCCGCCCTCTATGCCGAGGCCGAACGCCCCTACGAAGCGATCGCGGTGCTCGACTCGGCGGAGCTCCGCTTCGGGCGCATCCCGATGCTGAGCGCCTCGAAACGCCGGTTGCTGATCGACACGCGGCAGTACGACCGCGCACTGGCCGAGGCGCAGGCGCTCGCCGAGGCGGCTCCCTACGAAGCCGAAAACCACGTGGCCCTCGGCGAACTCTACGCACTCATGCGGCGCGATTCGCTCGCAGCGAAGTCTTTCGCCGATGCGATCGAACTCGATCCCACGGACATCGCCGCGCTGGTCGCCGCGGGCGACTACTACAACCGCAAACAGAACTATCCCGCCTTCCTGTCGGTTACGCGACGCCTCTTCGACTCGGACGAGCTGACCGCCGGGAGCAAGATCGCCCAATTCGAAAGGCTCACGGCCGACCTGCGTTTCTACCGCGAATACTTCCTGCAAATCAACGAGCTGGCGGCACTTCTGGCACTGAAGTATCCCAACGACCCGAAGGTCGCGGACCTCTACGGCAAACACCTGATCGCCTCGGGGCAGCTGGACGAAGCGCTGGCGCTCTACAAGCTGCACACGGCCGACCGGCCGCCCGTGAAGGAGTACTTCACGATGGTGATCGACATCGAAAGCTACAAGCAGCGGCCCGACTCGGCCGAGCGGTACATCGCGCAGGCGCTCGGGCTCTTTCCGGACGATCCCGATTTCCGGATCGCCCGCGGGCACATCCACGTCTACGGAAAACGCTACAAGGAGGCCGTGAAGAGCTACCGCGAAGCGCTGCCCTACGTCCGAAGCGATTCGCTGCGCGGGCTGGTCTGGGGCTATATCGGCGACGTCCATCACGCGGCCGGCGAACACAGACGATGCTACACGGCCTACGATCGGGCGCTGCGCTATTATCCCGGAAATGCGTCGGTGCTCAACAACTACGCCTATTTCCTCGCCGAGGAGGGCAGCCGGCTGGAGCGGGCGCTCGACATGTCGGGCCGCGCCATCGCGCTCGACGAGAACAACCCGACCTATCTGGACACCTATGCGTGGGTGCTCTTCAAGCTGGGCCGCACGGCCGAAGCCAAACGGTCGATGCAGCTCGCCATCTCGCTCGACGGCGGCAAGAGCCCCGACCTGCAACTCCACTACGGCGACATCCTCGCAGCCTCGGGCGAACGCTTCATGGCCGAGGTCTACTGGCGCAAAGCGCTGGAGAACGGATACGAAGACCCCGAAGCCGTCGCACGCCGTTTCGAATGGCTCGAACAATCCGAAAAAACCTCCTCCCCATGAGACTCCGCACGCTGATCCTCCTTTTTGCCGGCCTCGCGGCTTTCGCGGCCGCAGGCGCACAGAACACTTCGCGGATCGAGGCCCAGAAAAAGGTCGTCGCCGACCTCGAAAAGCGCATCGCGGCCGAAGAGCGCGAAATCGCGCGGCTCAAGCAGGGCCGCACCCGGACCGAGGAGCGCGTGAAGCGGCTGGCCCGCCAGATTGACGCCCGCAACCAGCTGCTCGAAGCGCAGGAGGAGCAGGCCCTGCTGCTCGCCGCACAGCTTTCGAAGACCGGTTTCACGGCCGACAGCCTCTCCGCGGCGCTCGACCGCAACAAGGCGCTCTATGCCGCCATGGTACGCGAAGCCTACCGCAACTACAAACACGAAAACTACCTTACCTACCTCTTCTCCGCAGAGGATTTCGCCGACGTGGCCCGCAAGATCGCCAACCTCAGGGCCGTCGCCCGGATGCGCGCCGACAGGCTCCGCCAGATCGAAGAGCTCAAAGGCAGGGTAGCGGCCGAAAAAGAGCTGCTCGACCGACGCAAGACGGCGCTCGACTCCGTTACGCAGCAGCTCCGCACACAGCGCGCCAAGCTCGAACGCGACGCCCGCACGGCCCGCGCCGACGTGCGCCGGCTCTCGAAACAGGAACAGCAGCGCCTAAGGCAGAAGATGGCGCAGGAACAACGACTGGACGTGGCGATCGACGAACTGCGCAAACTCACCAAAGGCAACAAGGAGGGCGGCACGTTCTCGGCGAAGACGGCCGGCCTGCGTCTGCCCGTCGCCTCGGGCAAGGTCCGCCGCTACAAGGGCAACATGGCCGAGATCACCGGACCGCGCGGCGCCCGCGTCAGCTCGATCTACGAAGGCAAGGTGGTCGAGATCAAACGCAACCGCATCACCAACAAATACGACGTCTACGTCGCCCACGGCGAATACCTGACCTCCTACGCCAATCTGGGGTCTGTATGCGTCGAGAAGGGGGCGAAAGTGGCGCGGAACCAGCAGATCGGGACCATCGGTTCGTCGGTGAACATCGCCACGATGGAGACCGAATACAAGCTCGTCTTCGGCATCTACTCTCCGTCGCCCTCCGAAAAGATGCTCGCGGAGAAGTGCTTCCGCAAATAACGCGCGGACGGATCCGGATCACACCGAACGCAGTCCGAAGACCGCACGTGGGCGGGCAAAGACCCCGGAGAAAACCCGATCGGGATGCCTTTCCTCATCCCCCGGGATGGCGGGACGGCGAAGGGCCCGGGGATTCACGGTCCGGGCAGTCCCGAAAGGCCGCCGGACCCCGAGCGGAGGGAGAAGGGAAGCGTACAAAAGTCCGGAAACCCGTTTCGGCGGGCGGGCGTTTCATTCGTTCTCTTCCGCGGAAAAAGGGCGAAGGTTCCGGGAGGAGACCCCGGTCCCGGCAGTTCGGATGCCCGTCGCGCCCGATTCGCGGAATGGGGGGGGACGACCGGAAAAAACGAACGGCAAAAAAAGTTGCTTATGGCTGTAAAATACTATAACGACGGATGCAGCTACCGCCTGCCCGAGAAGCGGCGCACGGCGGCATGGCTTCGTGAAACCGCCGGCCGCGAGGGATACGTGCTGGGCGACGTGAACTACATCTTCTGCTCGGCGGAGAGGCTGCTGGAGATGAACCGGCAGTATCTCGGCCACGACTACTACACGGACGTCATCACGTTCGACTACAGCGACCGCCGCGGCACGCGGACCGTCGCGGGCGACATCTTCATCGACGTGGAGACCGTAGCGGACAACGCACGCATCTACGGGGCACCGCGTTTGCAGGAGATGCGCCGCGTGGTGGTGCACGGCCTGCTGCACCTTTGCGGCCAGAACGACAAGACGCCCCGCACCAATGCCCAGATGCACCGCAAGGAGGACCGCTACCTCGCACTGCTCGAGAAGGAATTTTAAGGCGTTTTCGTCGCTTTTCATCACACTTCGGAACAAAGACATTCGAATGGTACTCGAATACGATATAATCGTCATAGGAGGCGGCCATGCGGGCTGCGAAGCCGCGGTTGCGGCCGCACGCCTCGGATCGCGCACGCTGCTGCTCACGATGGACATGGAGAAATTCGCGTCGATGTCGTGCAATCCGGCTGTCGGAGGCGTAGCAAAAGGACAGATAGTCAGAGAGATAGATGCACTCGGCGGACAAATGGGACGCATCGCCGACCTCACGACCCTCCAATTCCGGATGCTCAACCGCTCGAAAGGCGCCGCCATGTGGAGCCCGCGGGCGCAATGCGACAAAACCCGTTTTTCGGAGGAGTGGCGCCGCACGCTCGAAAACACGCCGAATCTCTACATCTGGCAGGATTCGGCCGTGGAGCTGCTTTTCGACCGGCTCGCTCCTTGCGATGCGGCCGCTTTCGATCGGGTGGACAGCGGCACCGGATGCAGGATGCAGGAACCGCAAAAAGGGGATTCGGCGGAAAGTTCCGCACAAGGCCGGGTGCCGGAAGCAAGCTTGGACGAATGCGCCGATAAACGGCCGACAGGCAATACCGCCGAACGGTCCACGGAACGGCCGCCGAGCGGTCCCATGCAAGGACAGCAGCCGGAAAAGAGCTTAGACGGGCCCTGCCGGCCGCATTCAGCAAGCGACTTCATCGCCGAACAGCACCCAATCGCATCCGCAGACAATCGCACGAAGCAGGAGGATGATTCCGGCACGGATCCGACGCGGGCAGAAAAGGGAAGTAGCGATTGCACGAACAGCCCCGCAGACAGTGCGTCTGCGGAGGATCGTCCGGCCGCACGGTCGTCCGGCAACGCTGCGGCTTGCGAAGCCCCCCGATGCCGCATTCGGGGAGTACGGACCCGCATGGGCGTAGAGTTCTCCTGCAAAGCCGCGATCCTCACGAGCGGGACGTTTCTCGGCGGTCTGATGTATTGCGGCCGCTCTCAAGCCGAGGGAGGCAGGGCAGGGGATGCCGCCTCGCACGGCATCACGGAGTGTCTGCAAGCCGTCGGATTCGAGACCGGACGTATGAAGACCGGCACGCCGGCGCGTTTGGATGCCCGCACGATCGACTTCGAGATACTCGAACCCCAATACGGGGACGAAGTGCCGGCAAAATTTTCTTTTTCATCTGATACACAGCCTGTTAAACATCAACTTCCTTGTTTCGTCGTCTATACGACGCCCGAAATCCACGCCATTCTGAAAGAGGGATTCGCCGAATCGCCGCTCTTCAACGGCACCATTACGGGGATCGGTCCGCGCTACTGCCCGAGTATCGAAGACAAACTCCGTACCTTCGCGGGCAAAGAGCAGCACCAGCTCTTCCTCGAACCCGAAGGGCGCACGACCAACGAATACTACCTCAACGGTTTCTCCTCATCGCTGCCGTGGGAAGTGCAGTGGAAGGCGCTGCATAAAATTCGGGGTTTCGAGGATCTGCACATCTACCGTCCGGGTTACGCCATCGAATACGACTATTTTCCACCCACGCAACTGCATCATTCGCTCGAAACCAAACTTGTCCGGGGACTCTATTTCGCCGGACAAGTCAACGGCACGACCGGCTATGAAGAGGCCGCCGCACAGGGTCTCATGGCGGGCATCAACGCCCATCGGGCGCTGAAAGGCGAGGAAGCCGTCGTATTGCAGCGCGACGAAGCCTACATCGGCGTACTGATCGACGATCTCGTAACCAAAGGCGTGGACGAACCCTATCGCATGTTCACCTCGCGAGCCGAATACCGGATCTTATTGCGACAGGACAATGCCGATATACGTTTGACCCCGAAAGGTTATGAAATCGGACTGATTTCTCGAAAAAGATACCGGGAATTCGTCAAAAAAAATACGCTCGTAGAATCGCTTATTTCCTACGCACACAAACAGAGCGTCAAAGCAGACGAAATAAACGGCTATTTGAAATCGGTAGGAGAGGAGCCGATGACGCAGGGCAGAAAGCTCTATGACGTCGTATTGCGCAGCAAAGTAACCTTCTCAGCGCTCGCCGAAACATTGCCCGATCTGAAGCAGTTCATTGCCGAACATGAAATCGGACCGGAAGTGATCGAAGAGGCCGAAATTCAGATCAAATACAAAGGTTATATAGAACGAGAGAAATTCATAGCGGAAAAACTTCACCGATTGGAAAATATACGGATTCCTTCGGATTTCGATTTTCACCGTTTGCAAGCACTGACGATCGAAGCCCGCCAGAAACTCTCGCGCATTCGGCCGGCGACCATAGGACAGGCATCACGCATCCCGGGTGTCTCACCGGCCGACATCAACGTCCTGCTCGTAAAATTCGGCAGATAGCGATTGTTCCA
The DNA here is from genome assembly GCF_900021155.1 of Alistipes sp. CHKCI003. Lineage (GTDB taxonomy): Bacteria > Bacteroidota > Bacteroidia > Bacteroidales > Rikenellaceae > Alistipes > Alistipes excrementavium. The sequence goes on along the minus strand of NZ_FCNT01000027.1, from coordinate 105,479 downwards.
CGTGGAACAACGAGCCGTTCAGATCAATCTATTTTACACAGAAAAAAAATATCTTATTACTATAAATTACAAACACGCATACTCAACGAGACTTCGCCATACACACGCATTTTTTTTCGGAAAGATTTCGCAACTATGTTCCACGTGGAACAAAAGAGAAGCCCGCTTATGAAAGCGGGCTTCTCTTTTCATGCACTTTCCGAAGAGGAATTACATTACGATCGTACACCAATTATGCGTATCCTCGGCACGACCGTACTGAATATCTTGCAAACGGGTATAGAGTTCGAGGCTGACTTTGCCGACCTCCGAACCGTAAGTATAGGTCTCCTTCGTATCGACATCGTAGATTTTGTCGATCGGAGAGATCACCGCAGCCGTACCGCAGCCGCCGCACTCTTCGAACGTAGACAACTCCTCGACGGGAATGCGACGCTCCTCGACTTCGAGACCCATATCCTTGGCCAACTGACGAAGGCTCTTGTTGGTGATCGAAGGCAGCACCGACTGCGACTTCGGCGTGATGTACTTGCCGTCCTTGATGCCGAAGAAGTTGCAGGCGCCGCACTCCTCGATGTACTTATGCTCGGCCGCATCGAGATACATCACGCTCGAATAACCCATTTGATGCGCTTTTTCGCCCGACATGATGCTGGCCGCATAGTTGCCGCCGACTTTCACGTCGCCCGTACCGCGCGGTGCCGCACGGTCCTGTTCACGGTCGATGATGACCTCCATCGGTTTGATGCCGCCTTTGAAATAAGCGCCCACAGGCGAACAGTAAACGACCAACAACGCATCCTTCGCAGGTTTCACACCCAGACCGGCCGTCGTACCGAACATCACGGGTCGCAGATAGAGCGAGGCGCCCGTCCCGTAGGGAGGAATGAAACGCTCGTTGCGCTTCACTACCTCGATGCACGCATTGACAATCATCTCGATCGTCGGAACCGGCAGACACAGACGCTCGGCCGACGAACGCAGACGCTTCGCGTTCTCCTCGACACGGAACAGTCGCACCTTGCCGTCGACGCCGCGGAACGCCTTGAGACCCTCGAAGAGTTCGATGCCATAGTGCAGACACGAAGCCGACATGTGCATCTTGATGTACTCGTCGCTCGTGATCTGCATGTCGCTCCACTTGCCGTCGATGAATTCGTAGCGGACATTAAAATCGGTCTTCATATAATTGAAGCCTAAGGAAGTCCAATCCAAGTTTTCCATTTCGAATAAGTTTAAAAGTTGTTAGCAATTATAATCGGTTCGTTCATTTTCTTACCTTACCGGTCCGATTCCCCACGACGCCGACCGCTCCGAACCCGTACCGCGGCACGCTGCATCCGGCCCGCAGAATACGAACAGGCATCGTCCCATCGTGCGGAATCATCCCACGACGGCGCCGTTCATCGTCCGTTCGTCGGGTCCAAGCAGCCGCAGCTTGCCGCCGGCATCCTCGGCCATCAGGATCATGCCGTTCGAAAGGATTCCCTTCAGTTCGCGCGGCGCGAGATTTACCAATACGAGCACTTGCCGGCCCACCAATTCCTCCGGTGCGAAATGTTCGGCGATGCCCGACACGATTTCGCGGCGGTCTATTCCCGTATCGACGGTCAGCTTCAGCAGCTTTTTCGTCTTGGCGACCTTCTCGGCCGCAAGGATCGTCGAAACGCGAATATCCATCCGGCCGAATTCATCGAACGATACATTATCTTTCTGTTTTTCAACATTTTGCGTATTCTCTGCCGCTGCATTCGCCTCCTTCGCGGCCACCAGTTTGTCGAGCTGGCGCCGGATCGCCTCGTCCTCGATCTTCTCGAACAGCAGTTCGGGCTTCGCTATGCGGTGGCCCGCAGCGACCAGATCCGTGCTACCCAGCTGCTCCCAGCCGAGCTCCCCGACCGCGAGCATGTCGCGTATTTTCCGCGCCGTGAACGGCATGAACGGTTCGATGGCGATCGACGTATTGGCTGCGATCTGAAGTGCCGTATGGAGGATGGTACCGACCCGCTCGGGATCGGTCTTGACGAGTTTCCACGGTTCGGTATCGGCCAGATACTTATTGCCGATACGGGCCGCATTCATCGCATCCTTGAGCGCCTCGCGGAAGTGGTAGGTTTCGATGTTGTTTTCGAGCGATGCCTTGATGCCGCCCAACTCGGCCAGCGTCTCCCGGTCGTAGGCATCGAGCTCGCCGCAGGCGGGAACCACCCCGTCGTAATATTTCTGGGTGAGAACCAGCGCACGGTTGACGAAGTTGCCCAGCACGGCCACGAGCTCATTGTTGTTGCGGGCTTGGAAATCCTTCCATGTGAAGTCGTTGTCCTTGGTCTCGGGAGCGTTGGCGCAAAGCACGTAGCGCAGTACGTCCTCCTTGCCCGGGAACTCGTCGAGGTATTCGTGGAGCCACACGGCCCAGTTGCGCGACGTGGAGATCTTATCTCCTTCGAGATTGAGGAATTCGTTGGCCGGCACATTGTCGGGCAGAATATAACCGCCGTGCGCCGCGAGCATCGACGGAAAGACGATGCAGTGGAAGACGATGTTGTCCTTGCCGATGAAGTGCACCATCTTCGTATCCTCCGACTTCCAGTAGCGTTCCCAATCGGGCGTGAGCTCTTTCGTAGCCGAAATATAGCCGATCGGCGCGTCGAACCAGACATAGAGCACCTTGCCTTCGGCTCCTTCGACCGGCACGGGAATACCCCAGTCGAGGTCGCGGCTCACGGCACGGGGCTGCAATCCGCCGTCGAGCCAGCTCTTGCACTGGCCGTAGACATTCGATTTCCACTCCTTGTGTCCATCGAGAATCCACTCGCAAAGGAACCCCTCGTAACGGTCGAGCGGCAGATACCAATGTTTCGTTTCGCGTTTCACGGGCACGGAACCCGAAACGGCGCTGTGCGGCTCGATCAGTTCGTCGGGCGAGAGGGTCGAACCGCACATTTCGCACTGGTCGCCGTAGGCGCGGTCGTTGCCGCATTTGGGGCAGGTTCCCACGATGTAACGGTCGGCAAGGAAGGTCCCAGCCTCCTCGTCGTAATATTGCATCGACGTTTTTTCGATGAATTTGCCTTCGTCGTAGAGTTTGCGGAAGAATTCGGAAGCCGTTTCCGCATGAACCGCCGACGAAGTTCTCGAATAGATGTCGAACGAAATGCCCAGCCGTTCGAACGAATCCTTGATCAGTTCGTGGTAACGATCGACGACCTGCTGCGGCGAAACGCCCTCCTTACGGGCTTTGATGGTGATGGGCACGCCGTGTTCGTCGCTTCCGCAGACCCAGACGACGTCGCGCCCCCGCAGACGCAGATACCTCACATAGATGTCCGACGGCACGTACACGCCCGCCAGATGGCCGATATGCACCGGACCGTTGGCGTAGGGAAGGGCCGACGTAACCAGATAACGCTTGAACTCTTTTGTCATATTTTCAGTTGCGCGCTCTTACAGATTATAATTTCTGTCAAAATTAGTAATTTTTACGATAAACAAAAAGTAAAGGCGCATATTTCACAAAATATTTAGAAATTACGTTCCCCGATCCGTCATAAAACGCGGGCTCCTGTTTTCCGGGTCCGAACGTCATTATTCGCGGCCGGGCGATGCGCATATCGGCCGACCGGACGTTCAAATCCCGCCCCGACGACGGAAGCAAGCGGCCCCGAACGCATTGCCGGTCCGCGACGAACATGAACGTCCCCCCGCCCGATACGCCACCGATTCCGCGTTCGGGACGGCAAGACGCGGGACAGGCTTCCCCGTCAAGAAAAAGATCCGGAACCTCCTGCGAGGTCCCGGATCCCGTTCTTAGGCGAAGCGCCCCGATCAGGCCTTCGCAGTCTTGGGAGCCTCCTTCTGCACGATCTCCATCTCGTCGAGCAGCCAGCCTGCACCGGCGAACTTGTCGATGATGAAAAGCACATAGCGCACGTCGACCGAGATCGTCCGCTGCAATTCGGGTTCGAACGCCACGTCGCCCGACATGGCCTCCCAGTTGCCGTCGAAAGCCAGACCGATCAGCTCGCCGCGGCCGTTCATGATGGGCGAGCCGGAATTGCCGCCCGTGATGTCGCAGTTGGCGAGGAACGCCACGGGCATCTCGCCTTTGTCATTGGCATAGCGGCCGAAGTCGCCCGCCTTGTAAAGCTCCTTGAGTTTCGCGGGCACCACGAACTCGGCGTTGTCGGGGTTCTCCTTCTCTATCACGCCCTTCAGCGTAGTGTAGTAATCGTAGGTGATGCCGTCCGCCGGATCGTAGGGGAGCACCTGTCCGTAGGTAAGACGGATCGTGAAGTTGGCGTCCGAAGCCCATGCCTTCTCGGGCTGCATGCGCATCAGACCGGCGATGTAGAGGCGGTGTCCGCGATCGAACTTGCGGCGGGCCGCCTCGAAAGCCTCCTCGCCTTCGGTGAATTTCTCCCTGACCGACTTGAAGAGGACGACCGCCGGATCGTTTTCGACGGCCTCGGCCGAGTAGTCGTCCAGCAGCGCATAGAACTTCCCGGGATCGACGGCGGCCGAACGTGCGTAGAAATCGTCGACATAAGCGTCGATGTCGCCGCCGAACTCCTTGTCGATCACCTCTTCGTAGATCGAAGGCAGGTTCCGCATGTTTTCACGCGCGATACGGAGCATACGTTTGGCCACCTTGCGGTCCGTGGGCATGTTGTAGTCCTTATAGAAATTCACCATGCGCTCGCGCACGGCCGCACGCTGCTCGTCGGTCATCGAATCGTTCAAGCCGAAGACCATATAGGAGGCCGGCCCGAGAGCCTCGATCGCACTGAGGAATGCCTCGCTGATATACTGGCGCGTGGCGAGAATCGGCGTCTGTTCCCCGACCGCCTCCTCGATGAGCGGCAGCGCGTCGATAAAACCCTCCTCGGGCAGCGTGTTGGCCTCGGCCCACTTCTGGAATTCGGCCTCCTGCGCCTGTTTCTTGCCCTTCACGTCGAGTTTGCGGATGCCGCGCGACATGCCGATCGAATTCTTCCAGTAATTCGACGATCCGGCATATTTCGAAGCGTACTGGATGCGCACCTTGTCGCTGGCGGCCATGTCCTCCTTGAGGATCGCCTGACGCTCGCCGCGGATGAAGATGCGCTGGGGGTTCGTAACGTCGAGCATCTGGTCGATCTCGTACGAGGTCATGTAACGCTCGGTCGATCCGGGAAAGCCCATAATCATCGTGAAGTCGTTCTCCTCGTAGCCGTCGAGCGACACCTTGAGGTGTTTCACGGGTTTATAGGGCACGTTGTCGGGCGAATAGGCCGCCGGTTTGTTGTCCTTGCCGGCATAGATGCGGAAAATGGAGAAGTCGCCCGTGTGGCGCGGCCACATCCAGTTGTCGGTCTCGCCGCCGAACTTGCCGATCGACGAGGGGGGCGCACCGACCAGACGCACGTCCGTGAACTCCTCGATCACGAAGGCGAAGTACTGGTTCCCGCCGAAGAAGTCCTTGATCTGAATCTGCATGCCGGGGTGTTCGGCCGCCAGCTTGTCGGAGAGCGCCTTCGCGTTTTCGCCGATGATTTTCGCGCGCTCCTCCTCCGAAGCGATATCGGGGACATTGCCCAGCAGATCGGCCGTTACATCGGCGATTTGACGGATGAAACGCACCGTCAGCCCCGGAGCCGGCAGCTCCTCGGCGTTGGACATGGCCCAGAAACCGTCCCTGAGGTAGTCGTGATCCACCGACGAAAGTTCCTGAATCGAAGCGTAGCCGCAGTGGTGGTTGGTGAAAACGAGCCCTTCGGGCGACACGACCTCGCCCGTGCAGCCGTTGCCGAAGATGACGACGGCGTCCTTCAAAGCCGTCCGGTTGAGGCTGTAAATCTCCTCGGCCGAAAGCTTGCACCCCTTGGCCTTCATGTCCTTGATGTTCATTTTCTGCAAGTAGGGCAGCAGCCACATGCCCTCGTCGGCATAGGCCGTGAGCGACAACACGGCCGCCGCAGCGAATAAAAAGAGTTTTTTCATAAAATTTGGTTAAAGTGTTAGTGATTTCAGGTCATTTGATCCGGATCATGTTGAGGATCGAACGCTCCGCGAGTCGGCGCGTAGGTTCGTCGATCACTACTTCGGGCGCCATCTTTTCGAGACACTCCGCGATGTTGGCCAGCGTTACCATCTTCATGTATCTGCAATCGTTGCAACCGCATGTAGAGTCGGTCGGAGGCGCCGGGATGAAGCGTTTGCGCGGATAGCGGCGCTTCATCTCGGCCAGAATGCCCGGCTCCGTAACGACGATGAACTCGTCGGCCCCGGCCGATCCGCAATAGTCGAGAATGGCGGCCGTGGACCCCACGAAATCCGCCGCCGCGACTACCGGCGCCTTGCATTCGGGATGGGCGACGATCCGGGCTGCGGGATGCTCGCGCCTGAGCGCGAGGATCTTTTCGAGCGAGAATTCCTCGTGCACGTGGCATGCACCGTCCCAGAGCACCATGTTATCGCGGCCGGTGAGTTTCCGGATGTAAGCGCCCAGATTCCGGTCGGGAGCGAAGATGACGGGCTGCTCGCGGGGGATGGACTCCACGACCCGGAGCGCGTTCGACGAGGTGCAGCAGATGTCCGTGAGGGCCTTCACGCCCACCGTCGTATTGACGTAGGAGACCACCGTATGACCGGGATAGCGCGCCTTGAATGCGGCGAACTCCGCAGCCGGACACGACTCGGCGAGCGAGCACCCCGCCTCGGGGCAGGGGATCAGCACCCGCTTGTCCGGACAGAGCACCTTGGCGGTTTCGGCCATGAAATGCACGCCGGCGAAGAGGATCACGTCGGCATCGACCGTCTGCGCCTTCACGGAGAGCGCCAGCGAATCGCCGAGAAAGTCGGCCGCAGCCTGCACGTCGGGCGTAGTATAGTAGTGGGCCAGGATCACGGCGCGGCGTTCGCGTTTGAGTTCGGCGATGCGTCCGGCCAGATCGGTGGGGTTGTCAGCCATCTTTTTTATTTTTATCTTTTTAATAAATTTATATTATCGAATAATAATAAGAATAAACCCTGTCGATAATGTCGATAAGTCGGCGGAAAAGGAAGTTATCGACATTCGGTATTTTTTCTGTTTATTTTTTATCTTTTCAAGATTCTAAAAATCAATGGAGTAAAAAATGCATGAACGAATGTGAAAAACGGTTTTCCACATTTCGACTGCCTTCGGTTGTGAACATTCCGTGCCGGTTCCGGCCTTGTGGCGCGGACGGAAAAAAAGGAAAACTTTTTTTGGTTTTTCCGGAAAATCGTCCATACGGAAACCGACCGTTCGAATGCAAGGCTCCGGCCGGGAAAGTTATCACGAATTGTCGGGCGGTTATCATCGGGTTGTTCACAGGTTATTCCTCGGTTTTCGTCAGCTTATCGACAATTTTGCCGGCGATGTCGCGGTAGTGTTCTTCCACGCGCGGGTCGATCGCCGAGGCGGGCCGGCCGCCGTCGCTGCCCTCCATGATCGATTGTACGATCGGTATGTCGCCCAGAAAATCGACGCCGTGCGACTCGGCGAATTCCCGTGCGCCCCCCTTGCCGAAGAGGTAATAGCGGTTGTCGGGCAGTTCGGCGGGGGTGAACCACGCCATGTTCTCCACGATGCCCGCTACGGGTATGTTCACCTGCGGATTGCGGAACAGTTCCACGCCGCGCCGCACGTCGGCTACGGCTACCTGCTGGGGGGTGGAGACGATCACCGCCGTGTCGATCTTCAGTTCGTTTATTATAGATAGGTGTATGTCGCCCGTCCCGGGGGGAAGGTCCGCGAGCAGAAAGTCCAGCCTGCCCCAGCGGGTCTGGTGGATCAGCTGCTTGAGGGCATTGACGGCCATCGCTCCGCGCCACAACAGGGCGTCGTCGGGCTTGATGAAGAAGCCGATCGACATCAGGGAGATTCCCATCGATTCGGCGGGAACGATCTGGTCGATGCCCTCTTCGTGTACGGCCTCGGGCAGATAGTCCTCCACACCGAACATCTTGGGCTGCGAGGGGCCGTAGATGTCCGCGTCGAGGATGCCCGTGCGGTAGCCCATGTTGCGCAGGGCGACGGCCAGATTGGCCGTAACCGTCGATTTGCCCACTCCGCCTTTGCCCGAGGCGACGGCGATCACACGGCCGATTCCGCCCGTGGTGGTTTTGTTTGCGGGTTCCGCCCTGCGGGGCGCCCCTTCGCGGACGACGACCATAACCTGTGCTGCGGGGAAAGCCTCGGAGAGGAGCTCCTGCGCCTGATTTTTCAGTTTCGCGGCGAACGGATCGCGTGTCTTGGCGAAACGGAGCGTCAGGACGATCCGTTCGCTGTCCGCGCTTATGCTGTCGATCATGCCGCCCGACGCGAGATCCCGCCCCGTTTCGGGGTGGACGATGCCTGCGAGCAGCTCTCTGATTTTTTCTTCCATAGTGCGAAAAAAATTTCTTAGGACAAATATAACGCAATTTTCCGATTTATGCCATAAAAAGACGAAAATATTTATCGTTTAACGATAAATATTATTTGTTTTTCGAAAAAATACGTATATTTGCATCACGCGAGAGCGTAGAGACAAGCATTTTGACCGTTAAAAAACGAAACTATGAACTTTCTGAAAGTATTTCTTTCCTGCCTGCTCGCCGTGGTCGTGGGCAGTATCCTGACCTTCCTGTTCTGGCTCTTCCTGCTGCTGGGCGTCGCCGGCTCGATGGAGAAATCGGTCGTGTCCGTAAAGCCGCATTCGATTCTTAAGATCGACTTCGCGGACGTGATAACCGATTCGCCTTCGGCCGATCCGTTCGCCGGAGTGGACTTCGCGACGCTTCGGACGACGCGCCGTCTGCCGCTGTTGAAGGTGCTGCGGGCGCTCGAGGCGGCCAAGGCGGACGACCGCATCGAGGGCGTCTACCTGCGCATGAACGGCATGGGAGGCGTGGAGGGGACGGCGCTCGTCGAAGAGCTGCGCGCGGCGCTGCTCGACTTCAAGCGGAGCGGCAAATTCGTGGTTTCCTACAACGAGACCTATTCGCAGGGACAGTACTACCTCGCCACCGCCGCCGACAGCATCTTCATGCAGCCCGAAGGGGCGATGGACTGGCGGGGGCTTTCGATGAACGTGATGTTCTACAAGGGGCTCTTCGACAAGCTCGACCTCAAGGCCGAGGTCTTCCGTCCCACGGCCTGCAAATACAAGAGCGCCGTGGAGCCTTATATCATGACCGCGATGTCCGAAGCCAACCGGATGCAGATGCAGGCTTTGGCCGATTCGATGTGGGGGACGATCGTCGAGGCCGTGAGCGAGGCGCGCGGCATCGCACCCGAGACGCTCAACGAGCTGGCCGATAAACTGTCGGTAACGCTTCCGGAAGATGCCCTGCAATACGGATTCGTCGACGGCCTGATCTACGAGGATGCGATGGACGACGTGTTCCGCAATCTGGGGGTCGCCGGCGGCAGGAACGGCGGGTTTTCGTTCGTAACGCTCGGCGAGTATGCCTCGCAGGTGAGCGGGGACCTGAGAAATGTCTCCTCCTCGCAGATCGCCGTGGTCTATGCCGACGGAGCGATCGTAGACGGCGAGGGGGACTACGGCGACGTCTTCGGCAATACGCTCGCACGGCGGCTCGAAGAGCTGCGCACCGACGCCCGCGTGAAGGCCGTCGTACTCCGCGTGAACTCTCCGGGCGGCAGCGCCCTCGCGTCGGACGTCATCTGGCGCCAGATGGAGTTGCTGCGCGACACGAAGCCCGTGATCGTTTCGATGGGCTCCTATGCCGCCAGCGGCGGATACTACATCTCCTGTCCGGCCGACGCCATCGTCGCCGACCGGATGACCCTCACGGGGTCGATCGGTGTGTTCGGCATGTATCTCAATACGGTGGATGCGCTCAAGAACAAACTGGGCATCACCCTCGACGGGGTGAAGACCAACACCTCGGCCGACATGGGGATCACGGGCGCGCTGACTCCTGCCGAGCGGGCGTCGGTGATGCGCGGCGTGGACAAGGTCTATGCGACCTTCACGGAGCATGTGGCCGAAGGCCGCAACCTGCCGCTGGAGCGGGTGCTCGACATTGCGGGCGGACGTGTATGGACCGGGGCCGACGCGCTGGGCATCGGTCTGGTCGATGCCGCGGGCGGTCTTCGGGAGGCAATCGCCGTGGCGGCCGACAAGGCCGAGCTCAGGGACGGAAACTACCGCATAACGGAGGTGCTCGAAACGCCCGACAGCTTCATGGCGCTCCTGTCGTCGCTCTTTACCGAAGTGAAGGCCCGCGTGGAACTCTCGGAGCTGGGGGTGCTGATGAAGGAGTACCGCAAAGTGCAGGAGGCGGCCGGTCAGACGGGCATCGTGATGTACGAGCCGCGGACCTTCCTTGCGGAGTGAGGTCCGGAGCCGGCGGATTTTCCGACCGTCGTCCGTTGTTCGGACGGCGGTCTTTTTCGTCGGGCGGCGGAGCGGATAAATTCGCGTTTTTCCTTGCGGTTTGGCCGTTGTTGTGTATCTTTGCGGATATGGCAGTAATCAGATTGACCAAGGAATTTTCGTTCGAGGCGGCGCACGCCCTCGAAGGGTACGACGGGGCGTGCCGCGAGATACACGGCCACTCCTACCGATTGTTCGTAACGGTGAAAGGCATTCCGTCGGAGCGGACGGAGGATCCCAAATGCGGCATGGTGATGGATTTCGGCGTGCTCAAACGCATCGTGAACGAGGAGGTCGTCGCGCGGCTCGACCATGCGCTCGTGCTGCGGGCGACCGAAACGGCCGGCCCGCTGATCGAAGCGCTCGGCCGGCGTTTCGGCAACATCGTTACCACTTCCTACCAACCCACCTGCGAGAACTTGCTCGCCGACTTCGCGGCCCGCATCGCACCGCGCCTGCCGGAGGGAATTTCGCTCCATGCGCTCCGACTCTATGAAACGGCAACCTCCTATGCCGAATGGGCGGCGGAGGACAACCGATGATTCCGCTGCGGATTTGCGCGGGACGGGCATCGTCGCCCGGGCCGGCATGCGCCGCCGCATCCTGCGGTGCGGCCGAAGAGAACCATAAAATCATCCGATTATGAAAAAACTCTTTCTGGTCGATGCCTATGCATTGATATTCAAATACTACTACGCCTTCATGAGCCGGCCGATGCGCAACCGGGCCGGCATGAACACCTCGGTGGTCTTCGGTTTCACGAAGTTCCTGCGCGACATCCAGAAACGCGAGCGTCCCGATCTGCTGGGCGTGGCGTTCGACCCGAAGGGTGGTTCGTTCCGCCGCGCGATCTATCCCGAGTACAAGGCCAACCGCACGGAGACCCCGGAGGACATTCTGCTTTCGATCCCCTATGTCAAGCGGATTCTGGAGGCGATGTGCATTCCGATCCTCGAAGTCGAGAACTACGAAGCGGACGACGTGATCGGTACGCTCTCCAAACGGGGAGCCGAAGCCGGATACGACGTCTACATGGTAACGCCCGACAAGGACTACGGACAGCTCGTGGGCGACCGCTGCCGCATCTACAAACAGAAGGGCGACGGCGGCATCGAGATCGTGGACCGCGAGGCGATCCGCGAGAAGTACGGCATCGACGATCCCACGCTCGTGCGCGACATTCTGGCCTTGTGGGGCGATGCGTCGGACAACATTCCGGGGGTCCCGGGCATCGGCGAAAAAGGCGCCTGCAAACTGGTGCAGACATGGGGGCCCGTAGAGCGTATTCTGGAGAATGTGGACCGGATCGGCGGCAGACAGGCCGAGAAGATCGCCGCATGGGGCGACAAACTGCTGCTGGCCAAGAGGCTGACGACCATCTGTCTCGATGTGCCGATTCCGTTCCGCGAGGAGGACCTTACGGTGTGCGAGCCGCACATCGACGCTTTGCAGGCTCTGTTCGCCGAGCTGGATTTCAAGATGTTCGCTTCGGATCTGGCGAATCTGGCGCCTCCCGAACCGATCGCCGACGGACCCCGGCAGGCGGCGCAGACGCAGCTCGCCGAGGTGGCGCGCGCCAAGTCGGCCGCCGCGAAACGGGCCGCGCTGGCGGGGCAGGGCGATCTCTTCGCCGAGCCGGCCGAAACGTCCGAACCGGTGCGGGTTCCGGACGGGGTGCCTGCCTCCGAGTTGCAGGCCGAGGCCGAAACGGCTTTCGCCACGGCACAGACCACGCCGCACGACTACGTACTCGTCGAAACGGCCGAGCAGTTGAGGCATGCTGTGGAGCGGATCGGAACCTGCGCGGAGTTCTGCTTCGACACGGAGACCACGGGATTCGATCTCTTCAACGACCGCATCGTGGGGCTGTCGCTTGCGGTCGAACCCCACCATGCGTGGTACGTCCCCTTCACGGAGGAGAACAGTGCGGAGTATGCCGCGATCGTGAAGCCCCTGTTCGAGAATCCCGGGATCGCCAAGATCGGTCAGAACATGAAGTTCGACCTCGTGGTGCTCCGTCGCATCGGAATCGGGATCGCCGGCCCGAAATACGACACGATGATCCTGCACTACCTGCTCGATCCCGAAGGGCGGCACAACATGAATGCGCTGGCCATGAAATACCTCGACTACAAACCCATCGAGATCGAGTCGCTCATAGGCCGCGGTGCGAAGCAGCTGACGATGGATCTGGTGGCGCTCGACCGGGTGAAGGAGTATGCCGGCGAAGATGCCGACGTTACGCTCCGCCTCAAACGGGTGTTGTGGCCCGAGGTCGAGCGGATCGGGTTGCAGCACCTCTATTTCGAAATCGAGGAACCGCTCATCGAGGTGTTGGCCGACATCGAGACGGCCGGCGTGCGCATCGACTGCGGAGCGTTGGCCGAATACGCCGTCGAACTGAATGCCAAGATGGGAGAATTGGAGCGGGAGATCCGCGTGCTTGCGGACGAGCCGTCGCTCAACATCAACTCCGCGCGTCAGCTCGGCGAGGTGCTTTTCGCGAAGATGCGGATCGCCGAGAAACCCAAGATGACCCGGACCAAGCAGTTCGCGACCGACGAGGAGTATTTGCAGAGTTTTGCGCACAAACACCGGATCGTGGATCTGATTCTGGAGTACCGGGGCGTGAAAAAGCTCCTTTCGACCTATGTGGAGGCGTTGCCCCAGCTGGTGAACCGCACGACGGGCCGCATCCATACGTCGTTCAACCAAGCCGTTACCGCCACTGGCCGCCTCTCTTCGGCGAACCCCAACCTGCAAAATATCCCCGTGCGCGACGAACTTGGGCGCCGCATACGGCAGGCATTCATCCCCTCGGACGGCGACCACGTGCTGCTGTCGGCCGACTACTCGCAGGTCGAACTGCGGCTGATGGCCCATCTGTCGGGCGACGAGTCGCTCATCGCCGCCTTCGAACACGGCGAGGACATCCACGCCGCGACGGCCGCGCGCCTCTTCGGCAAAACGATCGCGGAGATTACGCCCGACGAACGGCGCAAGGCCAAGACGGCCAATTTCGGCATCATCTACGGCATTTCGGCTTTCGGTCTGAGCCAGCGGCTCGAAATTCCCCGCAAGGAGGCCAAGGAGATCATCGACGGCTATTTCGCCTCCTATCCCAAGGTGAAGGAGTACATGGACCGCGTGGTCGAACGGGCCAAGGAGGAGGGGTTCGTCTCGACGATTTTCGGCCGGCGCCGGTATTTGAACGACATCGACTCGCGCAATGCCGTGGCGCGCGGACTGGCCGAGCGCAATGCCGTGAACGCCCCCATACAGGGTTCGGCCGCCGACATCATGAAGATCGCCATGATCAACGTGAGCCGTGCGTTCCGGCGCGAAGGCATCCGTTCGAAGGTGATCCTGCAAGTACACGATGAACTGGTGGTGGACATGCTGCGCGACGAGCAGGAGCGGGTGGTGGAGATCGTGCGCGAGGCGATGGAAGCCGCTGCGTCGCTGCGCGTGAAACTCGTAACCGACTGCGGCGTGGGCCGGAACTGGCTGGAGGCGCATTAGGGACGGTTTGTCCTTAGACGGCGGCCTTTTCGGCGCAAGGGGGTGTCTGACCGATCTCAGACACCCTCTTTTCGTTCGTACTCCTGTCCGAGTGCAATTCCGAATATGCGATACCCGGACGGTTGGAAGAAGCTGTTGGACCTTCCCTTTTCCGAGGGGAGGGGATCGGGGGTGTGCCGAAAGCGATGCCGGGGTCGGCAACGGCTCGGTATCGCGTCGGTTGAAGTTCTGCTTCGCATCCGGGCGGTGCGGAGCGCTCTGCGGGCATTCGGCGGCGGAGCCTCCTTCGGTGCCGGGTGCCGGATCGGGAAACGGAGGCGCGGAAGCGGAGAATGCTCTGCAATTCCGGCTGCAACTAATTTCCGTCCGTCGAATAAGGAACGGAATTTGGAGGTAGGGGTTTTACTGCATTCTAAAAATAGTGAAACTATGACCGTGAAAAAAATCCATTGCCTGCTGATTGCGCTCTTGGGCGTCGCAATCGCTTCGTGCGAAAAGGAGCCGTCCACATCGGACCTGCACAGGGACTATCTGGTCTATACGGCCTGCGATCCCGAAACCGACTTCGCCGCATTCGACACCTATTATCTCCCCGACAGCATTCTGCTGATCGGCAGTTCGGACAAGACGGAGTACTGGAAGGACGAGAGCGCTCTGAAGATCATCCGGGCCGTCGCCGACAATCTCGATGCCCGCAACTTCACGCGCGTGGAGGACAAAGAGGCTGCCGATCTGGGCGTGCAGCTCAGCTACGTGAAGCGCGTAACCTATTTCGTGGGATACGACTACCCCTATTGGTGGTGGTACTATCCCTACTATTGGTCGCCGGGCTATTGGGGCGACTGGATCGGATGGCACTACCCTTTCCCCGTCTACTACGGCTACACGGCCGGTTCGCTGCTGACGGAGATTCTCGATCTCGAAGGCGATCGGCAGACCGGCAAGAAACTGCCGGTGCTCTGGGACAGTTTCATCGGCGGGCTGCTCTCGCCGTCGGAGACGCTGAATATGAACCGTACGATCGAAGGCGTGAATCAGGCGTTCGTCCAATCGCCCACTCTGACGAAATAACCGTAAATAATCCGTATGACTATGAAAACGACGAAATATCTGGCGGCGGTGCTGACCGTCGCGGCGCTCGCGGCCTTCCGGCCCGCCGAAGCGCAGATCATACCCGACACCTACATCAACGTCGACTGGCAGCTCAACGTGCCCGTGGGCAGCAGCTTCGCCGACAAGACCACCGGCTGGGGCATGAACTTCGAGGGAGGCTACTTCGTTACGCCTGAATTTTCGGTGGGTCCCTTCATCTCCTACCACACCAATTTCGAGAACATTCCGCGCCAGACGCTCCAGCTCAAACCCGGGACGGCGATGACCACGAATCAGAAACACTCGCTTTTCCAGTTGCCGTTCGGCGTAACGACCCGCTATACGTTTATGAAAGATAGGGTGTTCGAGCCTTATGTAGGCGTGAAACTGGGTGCCAACTATGCCGAGATGGCCTCCTACTATTCGATCTTCAAGCACTACGACGACACGTGGGGATTCTATGTGCAGCCCGAAATCGGCGTGAGCATCTTCCCGTGGACTTCGCAGCGTTACGGATTCCATGTGGCGCTCTACTACGGCTATTCGACCAACAGCGGCAGTCTGCTGGTCTATTCGATGGACAACATCAATTCGTTCGGTCTGCGCGTGGGCGTCTCCTTCTGACGGTTTGCCGTCCGATCCGACGAGAAGCGATCCGGCAAACCGTCGTTCGACTGTTTCACTCCGGCCGGGATGAGCTTCGACAGGTGCGGAACCCGATTTTCGAGGCTTGTCGGACCGCTTCGCGTCGCGGACTGAGGGCCGTACGGTAGACGTTCTGCGGTCGACGGATTCGACCGCAGAGGGCTTCGTACGCTGCGGGAATACGTGCTCCCTGACCGCGGATTGGCTCATGACCGACGTCGTGCCGGCCGGAAAGACGCAGGATGCATAGCCCGGATGCCGTAGCTCTCTGCATCCGGCCGGACCGATTGCTTCCGACCGTGCCTGCGGTGATCGCGGCGGACGGCCCGGCAAGACGCAGGACCGATGGAATGGACGGCATGGAGAGCGGAATGGGGCCGGCCCGGAATCCGAAGGATCGGTCTTATTGAAACGAACGGAGCGCACCTCGCAAGGTGCGCTCCGTTCGTTTTCATCAGGAGTCTCAGCCGTTCGTTTTCAGCCGTTCGAGCAATTCGGTTCCCGCCGGGGTCGAAATGCCGCGCAGGATCGTACAGCCGAAGTCGTACTGTTCGTTGCGCGGGATTCCGTTGAGGCGTGCCACGAAGAGCGACATCATCAGTCCGCGCGTAACGGCGGCCGTCTGCGTATCGGCGATGCAATCCCCTTCGGCGATGCAGTCGCACAGCAGATTGCAGAAGTTGGCCTTCCACGATTTCAGCCACGACACGAAAGCGGGATAGTTCTCCTCGGCGGCATGCAGCTCGCGCAGCAGACGGATTCCCGTTACGTTGAGCTGCCGCACGTACTCTCCGAGCAGCCAGACGAGTTTTTCGTAACTGCCGGCCGGCTGCGCGAGCCGTTCGGCGACCGACTCCTCCCACTGTCCGAAAAGCGCCGTGAGCGACTGGTCGATCAGCGACAGTTTGTCGGTGAAGAGCTCGTAAAGCGTGCGCTTGGAGATCGAGAGATGGCTGGCGAGTTCATTGATCCGCACGGCCCGAAGGCCGTCGCGGATCATGAGACGCTGCATGTCTTCGATAATCAGCCTTCGGGTATCAACGCTGTGTTTCATGGGGTGCGTCCTGCGTCGTTTCACGGCCTCCGCCGAGAGCTTGGTAGAGGTTCACGAAACCCTGAAGTTCGTCGAAGCGGTCGGTTACCTGCGTGAGGCGTGCCGAGAGCAATCCCTGCTGTGCCGTGAGCACTTCGAGGTAGGTCGAGGTGCCGTGTTTCATGAGCAGCTCCGTACTCTCGACGGCGCGTTCGAGCGAGGCGATCTGCTGTTCGCGGTACTCCTTCTTGTCGCGGGCGGTCTGGCACTGGTTCAGTGCGTCGTTGACCTCCTTGCCGGCATTGAGGAGCGTCTGCTCGTAGCTGAGCAGCGCCTCCTGCTGCTGCGCCTTGGCGATCTTCACCTGTGCCCGATAGGAGCCGGCGTTGAAGATGGGTTGCAGAAGCGACGCCGCGGCATTGAGCAGCAGCTTGCCCGGATTGACGACCAGCGAACCGGCGTTATTGGTCCACCCCACCGTACCGCTGAGCGTGAGGTTCGGGTAGAGCGCCGAACGGGCCGCAGCCGTCGCGTAGTAGGCCGACATGAGCGTCGACTCGGCCGAACGTACGTCGGGGCGGTTCGAGAGCATCTGCACGGGGACACCCACAGCGAGTTCTTCGGGGATCTGTTGTTCGGCGATCGTGCCGCGCTCGATGTTGCGCGCGGCGCTTCCCAGAAGTACGGAGAAGCCGTTCTCCGTCTCGCGGATCGACTGCCCGAGGTCCTTGAGCGAGTTGACCACCGAATAATAGGTCGCTTCGCTCTGGGATACGGCGGCCTGCGTGGTCATGCCGGCCTCCTTCATCGCGCGCATCGTCTCCACGCTCCGGCGCCAGTTCTCGGCCGTTTCGGCCGTGATGTCGTACTGCTCGTCGAGCATCAGCAGCGTGTAGTAGTAGTTGGCGATGCCGGCGATCAGCTGCGTCTGCACGGCCTGACGGTACTCTTCGCTCTGAGCGTAGAGAGCCTTCGCGCGCAGTTTGCTGTTGCGCAGACGACTGAAGATGTCGATCTCCCAGCTGGCCGTAACGGGTATGTTGTAGGTCCACGAAGCCTTCGAGTTGTCGAAGCTGCTCACGCCCCCTTGAGGAGCCAAGTTGAACGAGGGCAGGAACGACAGACGCGCCGACTTGAGGGTGGCCTCGGCCTCTTCGACGCGCAACTGCGCCGATTGCAGGTCGGTGTTGTTGGCCAGCCCCTCCTCGATGAGGGTCTGCAAACGGGGGTCGGTGAAGACCTCGCGCCAAGGCAGGTTGCCGAGCGTCGCGGTGTCCGTCGTTTCGATCCCCGGGCCGTAGAGACCCTCGGTCTGAACTTCGGGACGGCTGTAAGGTTTGTAGATGCCGCAGCTGCACATGAGCGCTGCAACGGACAGAATTATGATCTTTTTCATGTTACTTCTCTTTGGTTACGTCAGCATTGTCGATCTTGTCCGCCTCTTCGAGTTCGGCGCTGACCGCCCAATCGGGGGTCGTGAATTCCACCGGCCGGAACTTCTCCTGCAACGTCTGGAAGACGATGAAGAGCGTCGGAACGAGGAACAGCATCGCCAGTGTGCCGACGATCATACCGCCCACGACGCCCGAGCCGAGGGTCGAGTTGCCGTTGGCGCCTACGCCTGTCGAGAGCACCAGCGGGATCATACCGAACACGCACGTGAGCACGGTCATCAGAATCGGACGCAGACGGGCCTTGGCGGCCGAGACGGCGGCCTGCGTGAGACTCATGCCGGCACGGCGGCGGTCGGCGGCGTACTCGGTGATCAGGATGGCCGTTTTCGACAACAGACCGATCAGCATGATGATACCCGTCTGGAGGTAGATGTTGTTCTCGAATCCCATCATTCTGGCGAAGAGGAACGAACCCATTAGACCACACGGAACGGCCAGAATGACCGCGAACGGTACGAAGAAACTCTCGTACAGCGCGCAGAGGATCAGATAGATGAACAGCACGCAAATGCCGAAGATAATCAGCGTGTTGCTGCTCGTCTGGGCCTCCTCGCGCGTGATGCCGTCGAATTCGTAGCCGTAGCCGTGCGGAAGCACCTGCTCGGCCACTTCGCGGATCGCCCGGATGGCATCGCCCGACGAATAGCCGTCGGCCGGCGTACCGTTGATGGCGATCGAAGAGTACATGTTGAAGCGGTTCAGCACTTCGGATCCGTATACGCGCGTGAGGTTGACGAACTGGCTCAAGGGAGCCATCTTGCCGCTGTCCGTGCGGACGAAGACGTTGTTGAGCGACTCCGTGTCGAGACGATACTTCGGATCGGCTTGGAGCGTTACGTAGTACATCTTCGAGAAACGGTTGATGTTCGACACGTACTGTCCGCCGTAGTAGCCGGCCAGCGTCGAGAGGATCGTGCTCGGCGAGACGCCCGCACGCTTGGCTTTCGCGGCGTCGATGTCGACCATGTACTGCGGGAAGTTGATGTTGAAGGTCGAGTAGGCGCGTTCGATCTCCGGCCGCTGGTTCAGCGCTGCGATGTACTGGAGGTAGATGTTGTAGAAGTCGCTCAGTTCGCCGCCCGTCTTATCCTGCAGGTGCATGCTGAAACCGGTCGATGTACCGTAGCCCGAAATCATCGGGGGTGCGACGGCGAAGATCTGCGCATCCTTGATGTCGGCCGTGCGGGCGTAGACTTGACCGATCACGGCGTTCACGGCGTCCTGCTTGTCGGGGCGTTCCTTCCAGTCCTTGAGTTTGATGATGCACATACCGTAGGAGGAACCCTGACCGGCGATCATGCCGTAGCCGGCGACCTGCATGTAGTCGCGGATCTGCGGAATATCCTTGATGCGGTCCGAGAACTCCTCCATGACCACGTGCGTCTCTTGGAGCGATGTGCCCGGAGCCGTGGTTACGTTGACCATGATCGTACCCTGATCCTCGTCGGGCACCAGACCCGACTTGGTCGATTTCATCAGTACGACCAGCGCCGCGATGGCCAGACCCAGCGTGGCCCATGTGAGCCAGCGGTGTTTGATGAAGAGCAGTACGCCGTGCTTGTATTTGGCGACCATTGCCGAGAATGCCGTGTTGAAGGCTTTGCGGAAACGTGCCGCGAAGTTGTCGCGCATCTCGCCGTTCTCATCGAGATAGGGTTTCAGAATCAGGGCGCAGAGGGCCGGCGAAAGCGTGAGGGCGTTGATGGCCGAGATGCCTACGGCCACGGCCATCGTCAGACCGAACTGCGTGTAGAACACGCCCGAGGTGCCGCCCATCATCGAGACGGGGATGAACACGGCCATGAAGACCAGCGTCGAGGTGATGATGGCCGACGTGATGCCCGACATGGCGTCCACGGTAGCGTGGTAGGAGGATTTGTAGCCTACGTCGAAGCGTGCCTGCACCGCCTCGACGACGATGATGGCGTCGTCGACGATCGTACCGATCGCCAGCACCAGCGCGAAGAGCGTCAGCAGGTTGATCGAGAAGCCCGAGACGGAGAGGAACGCGAACGTACCGATCAGCGCTACGAGGATCGAAACGGTCGGAATGAGCGTCGAGCGTATATCCTGCAGGAAGACGTACACGACGAGCACCACGAGGAAGATCGCCTCGATGAGCGTCTTGATCACCTCGAAGATCGAGGCGTAGAGGAAGTCGTTCACGCTCTGCAGGTGGGCGATTTCGATGCCCTTGGGCAGGTCGGCCCGGATCTCTTCGAGCAGGGCGTCGATCTCGTTGACCACTTGCGTGGCGTTCGATCCGGCCGTCTGGAAGACCATGGTGCTGACGCCCGGATGTCCGTTGGTGTAGCCTTTGTAGGCGTAGGACTCGCTGCCGAGTTCGATGTCGGCGACATCCTTCAGATAGAGGATTTCACCGTCGGGCAGAGCCGAGATGACGATCTGTCCGAACTCCTCGGGGGTCATCAGACGGCCCTTGTATTTCATCGTGTACTGGAACGTGTTGTTCGAGTTCTCGCCCAGCGTACCCGTGGCCGATTCGATGTTCTGCTCGGCCAGCACGCCGGTAATGTCCGACGGGATGAGTTTGTACTGGGCCATCACGTCGGGCTTCAGCCAGACGCGCATCGAGTAGTCGGCACCCAGCGTGAAAGCCTCGCCGACGCCCTGAATACGCAGGATGCGCGGTTCGATGTTGATCTTGGTGTAGTTCGAGAGGAACGTCTCGTCGTAGGAGTCGTCGGGACTGTACAGCGAGAAGATCTTCACCATGGAGGTCTGACGCTTCATGGTCGTAACGCCGATCTGCGTTACGGCCGACGGCAGCTGACCGGTGGCGGTGGCTACTTTGTTCTGCACGTTCACGGCCGCCATGTCGGGATCGGTGCCCTGACGGAAATAGACCGTGATGCTGGCCGAACCTACGGCGGCGCTGGATGTGAGGTAGGTCATGTCCTCCACGCCGTTGATGGCCTCTTCGAGGGGGACGACGACCGATTTCTGGATGGTTTCGGCGCTGGCGCCCGGATAGCTGGCGTGCACCATGACCGTCGGAGGCGCGATGTCGGGATACTGCTCCACGGGCAGCGTGGCCAAGCCGATGATGCCGGCGATGACGATGACGATGGAGATGACCGACGCAAGGACGGGGCGTTCGATGAAATGTTTGAGTGTCATGTGCTATTCCTCCTTTTCGGTTTGGGTCGTGTCCGCAGCGGCGGCGGGCTGTGCGGGGGCGGGTTGTGCGCCCTTGATCTTCACGGGCGTGCCTTCGCGCATCAGACCGACGCCTTCGGCGAGGATCGTTTCGCCCGGGGTGAGACCCGAGGTTACTACGTATTCGCGGCCGTTCGAGGAGCTCAGCACGTCGATCATGGCCGATTTGGCGACACCGTCCACGATTTTATAAACGAAAACCTTGTCCTGCGTTTCGAACGTGGCCGACTGCGGGACGATGATCTGGTTTTTCAGTTCGCGCGGGATCAGCACGTTGCCCACGCCGCCGCTGTGAAGCAGCCGGTCGGAGTTGGGGAATACGGCGCGCAGCTGAACGCTGCCCGTCGAGGGGTCGATCACGCCGCTGATCGACTCGACGCGGCCGGGCTGGGAGTAGATCGTGCCGTCGTTGAGCCGGAGCTGCACGGCGGGCATGTTCTTCAGCGTGTTGTCGATCGAGCCGTATTCGCGCGTCAGGTTGAGGAGCTGGTTCTCCGTGAGCGAGAAGTAGACGTACATCTGCGAATTGTCCGATACGGTGGTGAGCGGCTGCGGGAGCGATGCGCTCACCAGTGCGCCCACGCGGTAGGGCAGCGTGCCGACCATGCCGTCCGACGGTGCCTTGACGACCGTATAGGAGAGGTTGTTCTGGGCGTTGACCAGTTGCGCCTCGGTCTGCGCGAGCTGCGCTTGGGCGCTCAGCAGGTTGTTGTGCGCCGTGGAGAGGTCGAACTCCGAGATGACGTCCTTGGCGAAAAGCTGTTTCTTGCTGTCGTAAGTGAGCTGAGCCGTCGCGACGGCGGCTTCGGCGGCTTTGACGTTGGCTTCGGCCGTGCGGAGCGCCGCTTTGTAGGGGACCTGATCGATGATGAAGAGCGTCTGTCCTTTGCGGACCGTTTCGCCCTCTTTGACGCGGAGTTCGGCGATGGTGCCCGAAACCTGCGGATAGATGTCGATGTCCTGACGACCGCGGATGGTCGCCGAATAGGTGTCTGTCAGCGTGTAATCACCCGTCGTGATTGTCAGACCGGCGTATTCGGCCTGACGCTGTCCTGTCGGCGCCTGCTTGCAGCCGACGAGCGCGACGCCGCAGAGCGCGAGCACTGCGGTGTACTTCCATTTGCTCATTTTCTTCATTTTCTTTTCCATTATCTGATACTAAAAAACTTTTCCGTGTGCAAAAGTATCCTGTTTTTCCCGAAATAACGATGGTTTTCCCGAAAAATATATGTACTTTTCGGAACTAAATAAGTCTTTTAGTGCAAATAATAGAAATAATGATAAAAAAAGGGAACAAAACCGACAGAACAATCACCGTAGGCAATCTCGTTTCGCTGCCCGAAGGCGAACAATTCGTCATCTGCGATCCCGGATGGGACGAGGCGCGGCTCAACCGTCCCGTGCGGGTCGCGTTCGGGATGATGCTCCTGTGCCGCGAAGGTCGGGCCCGGCTTTCGATCAACTTGCAGGAGTACTCGGTCGAACGCGGCACGCAGGTGTTGCTGATTCCCAACACGACGGTCATGCTTCTGGCCGTGTCGGACGATTTCGGCGCTTCGTGTTTCGCTTTTTCGAGCCAGATGTTCGACGAGGCGAGCTACCGTCTCGACCTTCCGTTTTTCCGGTTCATCGGCGACCACCCCGTTTCGCGACACACGGACGAAACGTTCGAACCGCTCGAATTGTGGTTCGAGATGATGCGCCATACCTATGAGGACCGGGAAAACATGTTCCGCAATACGATCGTCCGCAACCGATTGCAGAATATGTTCATGGAGTATTACGACAAGATTCAGCGCAAGAAGCTGCACGACATGGCCCGCATACCCGATCGCCAGACCGATCTGTGCCGGCGGTTCTTCAATCTCGTGGGCGAGAATTGCTGCGGCGAACACCGCGTGGAGTGGTATGCCGACCGTCTGTGCGTTACGACGCGCTACCTTTCGGCCATCACGCGCGAATCGGTGCACATGACCCCCAAAGAGGTGATCGACCGCATGCTGATGCTCGAAATACGCATCATGCTCGAAACCAGCGATAAAACGGTGCAGGAGATTGCCGATGCCACCGGGTTTCGCGATCAGGCCTATCTGAGCCGCTACTTCCGCCGGCAGACCGGCAGTTCGATCAGCCAATACCGTCGTGTGATGAAGTAACGGCCGGCTGGTTCGGGCCGATTCCGGAGTTGTGTCCCGTCCGGAGCGCTGCGGCGTCAGTCGGGAAGATGCGAGAGATAGTCCCGCAGGATCCGTGCGTGGTTGGCCGCTGCGTTCCGCGAAGTGTAGAGGAGCGTAAGGATTTTCTCGCCGCGCGTTTTTTCGGCGAACTCCTGCACGGCGGGCGAACGTTCGAGCTCTTCGATATACCGTTCGCGAAAAGCGTCCCAGCGTTTTTCGGGGGCGGCGTGGAACCATGCGCGGAGCGGAGCCGACGGAGCGAGTTCTTTGGCCCACAGATCGTAGTGCAGGCGCTCTTTGCTCATGCCCCGCGGCCAGAGCTTGTCGACGAGGACACGGTATCCGTCCGACGGCTCCGCGGGTTCGTAAACTCTCTTGATTCCGATCTTTTGCATGCTTCGCGTCCTGCAAAATACATGCCTTGATACGGCCGGTCCGCAAACCGCAGTCCGTTCGGTCCGCGGCCGCAGACCGGCCGTCGTTCGCAAATCCGAAACGGGATCGTCCGACAAGTCCGATTCTTACGAGTCATCCCCGCGGAAGCGATCGCTGCCGACGGCGTTTTTTATTTTTCGGACTTGTCGGACGATTCCGCTTGCAGCCGGCATCGTTTCCGCAGGATCCGTCGCACGCGGTCGATCGGCTCCGGCACAGGCCGGTTCCGTCGGTCGCCGAACCCGCGACCCGGTGAATGGAGCTGCCTCGGCACGGCGTCCGGCGATTTCGGCCGTTCGCTTACAACATCGGAATCACGGTTACGAAGATCGCGGCGATGATGGCCGACGTGATGACGCCCGTGATGTTGGCACCCAGCGCATCGGCCAGCACGAACGACGACGGATTGTCGTGCGAGACGATCTTCTGCGCCACTTTGGCCGTCGTCGGAACGCAGCTCACGGCCGCGATGCCGATGACGGGATTGAAATTGCCGCGCTTGATGAAATACATGGCATAGCCGCCCAGAATGCCGCCGATGCCCGAAATCAGCAGCGCGAGGATGCCCAGTACGAGCAGCTTGAGCACCGTGGGGTCGAGCAGCGTATGGGCATCGCAGAGAATCCCCAGCAGAATGCCCAGAAAGAACGTGGAGCCGTAGAGCATCGGTCCGCTGATGAAATCGTTCACGTGTTTGAGTCCCGACTCTTTGATGACGATGCCGATGAACAGCGAGAAGAAGAGCGGAGCGGCCACGGGGAAGAGCAGGCACAGGATGATGCACATCACCACGGCGAACGAAATCTTGGTTGCGGGGCTGTATTGCTTGGGCGCCTTTTTGGGCGGCGCCATCTTGATGGCGCGCAGGCGTTTGGGAACCATCGCACGCACCAGATAGGGATAACCGCCGTAGGTGAGGCCCAGATAGAGGTAGGCAACGACGGTGATCGGTACGAATATCTCCTTCGAGAGGTTGAGCGATGTGAAGAGCACCATCGGTCCGTCCGCTCCGCCCACCATGGCGATCGAAGCGCTGTCGCTGGGGCTCAGTCCCATGGCATAGGCGATCGGTACGACGGCGAAGGTTCCCAGCTCGGCGCAAAGCGCGAGGAACATGCTTTGCAGCGGTTTGGCCAGCAGGAAGTTGATATCGAGCATCGTGCCGATGCCCATGAAGATCAGGCAGGCGATCAGGCCGTTGCTGAAGGTGAAGGTGTAGACCGGTTGCAGGAAATCGATCTGCAGGATGTTCATCAGCGCATTGGTGTCCGTTACCATCGGATCGAGGAAGAGGTTGCCCGGCGTTCCGCCGGGGAAGATCAGTACGCCGGCATTCACGGCGGCCATGCCCAATCCCATCGGGATCATCACCAGCGGTTCGAGAATTCCCTTACGGCCCAGATAGACCAGCAGGATTCCGAGCAGAATCAGCCCGATGCGGGCGTACATGATCGCCGGATCGGATTGCAACAGGGTCGAAATGCCCTGAAATATGTTGTTCAAATCGAATTTTTCCATAATCGAAAAGTGTAATTCAACGGTTTTCGAGGTTGCGGACCGGAACCTCGGGATTTCCGAAATGATACTCCGTCAGGCCGTTCATGCCGTGAATCGCCTCATCTTCCGTGGCGGGATCCATCGGCATTCCGCACATCGGACGGCCGCTCCCCATGAAGGAACGCACGTAACGGTAGGAGTGCGAGACTTCCATGCGGTAGGCCCGCCCCCAGATCCGGCTCCGCCGGACCAGCGACGGCAGGTCTTCGCCGTTCAGGTAGGAGAAGAACAGCGTCATCAGTTTGAGTACGTAGGCGAACGCCGCTCCCACGACGAACGTGAAGCCCATCATCAGCAGCGTTTCTCGAATGATATATGTCAGTGTCATCTTGCGGATTTTTTCGAATGATTGTTATCCGACCGTTCGCCGCATCGCCGCGGCAGGTCTTCGTCCGGATTCGGGGACGGGCCATACAGCGCCCTTTGCGGGGTGGGCGGACAGTCGGGATCGCTCCGCACGAAAACCGGAACGGCTTGTGCGAAGACATCGGAAAGCCCGTACGGCGGTCCGGCGGCGCCGGAAAACCGTACGAGAAAAACGGATCGGGAAAATGAAGAGGGCTAAATCCGCAGAACGCCGAAACGGAGATAATCGAAGTCGTGGGACGCAGCGGCGCGCCGGCCGGCGAAAAGGCATTCGGTCGCGCCGCGGGCTCTGCGTTCCGGGTCCGCACGGAACGACGGAAGCCCGAAAGCCTCCGGCGCTTCGTCGCCGAGTCGCTGACGGATTTCGGGGCCTTTGCGCAGTGCGCGTGTCGTAGGTGCGGGGACGAACGTCCGGACTGTCTCCGTGGCCGTGTCGTCCGGGAATCCGGAGTTGTCGAAGCAATACTGCGAGATCGGATGCCGGGTATCCGCTGCCGCAGAAGTTGCACTGGAACCTTGCTTCTGCAACATCGCCGCACAGGCGGCCAGCACGATACAGAGTATGCGTAACGGCGTTCTCATCTTCGGGAATATTCGCAGCAAAATTAGGACAAATTCGAGAAAAGAACAAGTCCGCATGCGGATTTCGGCGGCCGTTCGGTTCGATTTTACCCGAATGGTTCTATCTTTGCGGAAGAATTGCGAACGGACCCGATGGGAAAACACCTGTTCCATACGTTGCTGGGAATTCTGCTGCTGGCGGGTGGAGCGGTCGTGTCCGGCGGTGAAGCCTCGTCGAGGGAGTATTCCGGTCCCACAGAGTTCCGCACTCCGGCTCGGGAGAACCCTCCGGCCTCGGCGCTCCGCGAAGCGTGCGACGCTCTGCGATACGGTCCGGCCGCGGCGGTCGAAGCGGTTTCGTTCCCGTCCCGGGTCCGCATCCTGAACGGATTCCGGAATCCGTCTCTTCCGGCTTTCCGGCCCCGTATCGCTCTGCGCAGCGCATCGCTCGGACAATGCCGCATTTCGTACGATGCTGAGGCGGCGCCTTTACCGAAACCTCTGCGATATTACGTCTACGCTCTGGAGCGTATTCGGATTTAGTCTGCGGGCCGTCCCTGCCGCTGGAAACCCATGCGGCATGCGGCGCCGCGTACTGCTGCGGTCGGCGGTCGGCCGGTCCGGCCCGTTTTATTCTTTCACGCAAACACCTCGAAACATGGATTTTTTATCGGATTTCATCCTTCATATCGACCAATACATGCTCCGTATCGTTCAGGAGTATGGCTTATGGACCTATGCGGTCCTTTTCGCAGTCGTTTTCTGCGAAACGGGTCTGGTCGTTACGCCGTTTCTGCCCGGAGACTCGCTGTTGTTCGTGGCAGGAGCCATCGCGGCACAGCCCGGAATGCCCATAGACGTGCATCTGCTCGTTGTCGTCCTCTTTGCCGCGGCCGTTGCAGGCGACTGTTGCAACTATTCGGTCGGTCGGTTTTTCGGTCGCAGACTTTTCGCCGACCCCAACTCCCGAATCTTCAAACGGAGCTATCTGGACAAGACGTGCGAATTTTATCGGAAATACGGCGGCAAAACCGTCGTCCTCGCCCGCTTCGTTCCCATCGTGCGCACGTTCGCTCCGTTTGTCGCCGGAATGGGCCGGATGCACTTTCCGCATTTTATGGCATTCAACCTGCTCGGCGGCGGCGCGTGGGTCGTCTTGTTCTGCTATGCCGGCTATCTTTTCGGAGATCTGCATTTCGTGCAGCGGAATCTCGAACTGTTGGTCGTAGCGATCGTCATCGTTTCCATGCTGCCGGCCATCGTAGAGGCGATCCGCAGTACGCGGAGGGTTCGCAGCGCATGACGGCTTTGTCCGTTTGACAGTTGTCCATCCGACCGGACCGGGTCCGCTTCGTTGCCATCTGTCTCTTTTTTTCGGTGTCGAAAAGGGTGCGAGCGGAGTCGAATGCCGCTGTTCGCGGCATGTGGGCTGCAACGGTTGCGTACGAAGCGAGCGCCTACTTCCAGAGAGTGCCGGCGATTTTATCCGTGTCCTTATCAGAAAAAATATTCATGAAAGAGGTGATGCGAAGGAGGACGGATCATGCCGGTGCGGCGTGTCGATCGAATCCCCGAGACAGGGAGGAGCGGGGGTTTTATGATGCGAAAAGTTGTCGGTATGTGAGCGGAAAACGTGCTACGAAATCCGATCGGATCGTACGTTTGTACGAAGTAATCGCAGGTTATCCCCTGCGTTGTCTGGCGACGGGCGCAAGCCCCCTTCCTCGGTAAGACGAGCGTCTTTGAGGCGATCGGCGCGGATTTGCTGTAAAAGTTTAATAGATATATGAAGCGAAGAAAAAATGCCTAATTTGTTTGTGGAACGGTTCGATGCGTTGAAACATGCTTCTTGCTGCCATCCGTCGGTTCCGGTTGGAGCCGCTATCGTTTCGAGCGATCACGGAGAATAAAGTTTTTTCCGAAAACCAGTAGCGATTCGGTTGAACCGTAGCGGCGTCGGGCTGCGAAATTTTCGATTATGATTCGCTCCGTCTCTTCTGCGATGAGTATGCGGGTGTCGTCGGATCGTTGTCGGGTGGGGATGCCGCCCACGATGACCAAACAGATTGCTTGTCTGACGATCGTGGCAGACCGACGGATTGTTCGGCAAGGATGATCCGCTTACGTTGGGGGAAGGCTCCGCCGGTAGTGTAGGTTCGTCTTGCTCACCGTTGCGGATCGTAAAGGATGGAAATTGTTTGCTGCCCCGAATTGCATATATCGATCGACGTCGTAGTTGACTGTATTGTTTTACGAAGATCGAAAAAATAGAAAACAGCGCCGTATTTGTATACGACGCTGCTTCTGCGAGGTCTGAAGCGGACGCCATAAATTTGAATCGAATTTTACCGATTTTAATTTTATTTTATCTATATATCAACATATTACAGATATTTTTCATCAACTGCGAGGTCTGGAAGTTTTCGAAAATTCGGCCGATGTATGACAAATGTATGACAAAAATGATTACATTTGCAGCAGATAAAACCTACTGACCTATGGCATCCTTCTGCTATCGCATCCGCTCAACCCAGAAAAACAAACTGGTCAAAATCCAAGTTCTCTTCACGGTTGGCCGCGGCAACCAGTTCTACGTCGACAGCCAATATATGGTGTTGACGGACGCCTGGGACAACAAGCGGCAGACGGTCAAAAGCCGCTTCACCTTTACCGATGATTTCACCGAGCAGCAGGGGCGCGAGCTAACCAAGAACCTCTCCGAACTGCGCAGCCACATCCTCGGAGAGATTGCCAAGGATCCCGAGCACGCAATGACGAAGACGCGGCTGGAGAAGATCATCTACAGCTTCCACCACCCGCGCAGCCTCACCACCGGCCGTCGCGTCCGCACCCGCGAATCGCTCGGCGACTACATAGCCCGCTTCACGCGCGAAATGGAGGAGGGCACCCGGCTGAACATCCACAAACTCCGATACGGCCCCTCGACCATCAAGAACTACAAGGGATTCGTCGTGCAGTTCGACGAGTACTGCAAGGCCAAACGCAAGCAGTTCGACTTTACCGACATCGACCTGAAGTTCTACGATGACTTCGTCGCCTGGTTCACCGCCAAGAACTACTCCGTCAATACGATCGGCCGCCACGTCAAGGAGCTGAAGATCATCATGCGCGCGGCCCGCGAGGAGGGCCTGCACGACAACGGGGCGATCGAGAGCCGCAAGTTCCGCGTGCTGACGGCCGACGTGGAGAACATCTACCTGACGGAGTCGGAGATCCGGGCCATCGCCGCGCTCGACCTCTCGAAAAATCGGCACAAGGATGTTGCCCGCGACATCTTTCTGGTGGGGTGCTACACGGCACAGCGCTTCAGCGACTACTCGACCATCAACGAAGGCAACATCCGCACACTGGAGAACGGACAGCAGGTCATCGACCTCAAGCAGCAGAAGACCGGCAACCACGTCGTCATTCCGGTCCGCCCCGAGCTGCAGGCCATCCTGGAGAAGTACGACAACCGGCTGCCGAGAACCTACGAGCAGAAGGTGAACTACCTCATCAAGGAGATTGCGCGCGAGGCAGGCATCACGGAGAAAGTCGAGGTCTCCTACATCGAGAATGGCGAAAAGAAGAGCCGGCTGGTCGAGAAGTGCGACCTGGTGAAGACCCACACGGCACGGCGCAGCGGCGCGACGAACATGTATCTGGCGGGAATCCCGACCATCGCCATCATGAAGGTTACGGGCCACAAGACCGAACGGGAGTTTATGAAGTACATCAAGATCACCGAGGAGCAGACCGCCCTGGAGCTGATGAGCCACCCCTATTTTTCGGGGGCAAGCAACACAACACGATAATCTGAAAGAGTGTTGTCCGGGAATTTTTTTAACTTTGTTCAAACAGACTGATGCAATGAAAGACGATACGCAGGAATTAACGCTGTTCGACAACTACGATTTTATAGAAAAAATCGAATCTCTGATGGCCGACTGTGAATCGGCCGAGGTGGAGTTCAAATCCGCCAGGGGAGGGTTTCCGGGCAGCTTGTGGGAGACCTACTCCGCTTTCGCCAATACGCAAGGTGGAGTCATCGTATTGGGCGTCAAGGAGAAGGACGGGAAATTCACACTTGACGGCATCACACTGGAGCAGGCGCGCAAATACAAAAAGGAGTTTTGGGACAACGTAAACAACAAGGCTCATTGCAGCGCAAACGTCCTGCAGGAGAAAGACGTGCAGGATGGCGAATACAACGGGAGCTATGTCCTGGTATTCAATGTGCCACGAGCTCCCCGCAACAAGATTCCCGTATATCTGCATAACAACCCCGAGAATACATTCAAGCGGAATTACGAAGGAGACTATCGGTGCGATGCAAGCGAAATACAACGCATGTTCGCCGACGCCGATATCACGGAACATCCCCGTGATTACAAAATTCTGCCCGAATTTACCATCGAGCAGGATATTGACAAGGCAACTCTTGAGCAATACCGCCGGCTGGTCGCAACCAAAAGCCCCGATCATCCGTGGCTGCTGCTGGACGACAAACATTTTCTGATGAAATTGAAAGGTTATCGGATCGATCGGCGAGAGAAGATCGAGGGACTGACACTTGCCGGTCTGCTGATGTTCGGAAAAACAGACAGCATCACCGACGCCTACGGATGTCCGCAATACTTTCCCGATTACCGCGAATATTTCAGTTCCAATCCCGACGACCGCTGGACAGACCGCATCTACCCGGACGGCACCTGGGAGGCGAATCTGTTCCAGTTCTACTACCGGGTCTATCCCAAGCTGGCCGCATCCCTGCCCAAGCCTTTCGCCCTGAAGGACGGCATCAGAGAGGACGAAACGCCGACACATACGGCTCTACGCGAAGCATTTATCAATGCACTGGTCCATTGCGACTATTCGGTCGACTCGAACATTACGATCGAACTACACAAGGATTGTTACATATTCTCCAATCCAGGTTCCCTGCTACTCTCCATTGCCCAATATTATCAGGGAGGCAACAGCGTATGCCGCAACAAGGCCCTGCAAACGATGTTCATGCTGATCGGCTCAGCGGAAAAGGCCGGAAGCGGTGCCGACAAGATCATGCAAGGTTGGAAAAAGGCAAATTACCGCAATCCGCGAATCGAGGAGATCACTCACCCCGACAAAGTCGTATTGACATTACCTCTTGTCAGTTTGTTGTCCGATGAGGTCATCTCCTATCTGAAATCCCTGTTCGGTGAGGATATAACGTCCATAGAACACAACAAGTTGATGACCCTGGCGACCTGTTGCAGCGAGGGCGAGATCACCAACTACCGAATGCAATTGGTATTGGACAAGCACAGTGCCGATATCACAAAGTTGCTCAAAGAGTTATGCAACGACCGATACCTTATTCCCGAGGGAATCGGCCGCGGCACGCACTACAGAATCAACAAAAAATTCCGAGAGGGGGGACTTCCCGGGAATGTTGCTAGTAATGTTGCTAGTAATGTTGCTAGTAATGTTGCTAGCTCTCCAGACAAGGAAAGGCGCAGAAGATTATCATCCAGCGAATTACACACAGCCATCCTGCACGCATGTGTTGATTTTGAATCGCTGGAAACCATAGCTTACAAAGTAGGGAAGAGTCTACGATACCTGAAAAACAGAGCCATACCCATCATGGTTGCCGAAGGGTTGTTGGAACGTGAATATCCCAATATGCCGAAACATCCCCATCAGCGATACCGTGCAAAAAAGAGATAGCCAGCCGTGCCGCGCCGTCGAAAAATAACAATCCAAGCCTCCGAGCTGGAGTGCTTCGAGACGCTCGTTCGGGAGCTGCACCAGAGGCCGGAGTTTGCCGGATTCGATCCGTCGAGCCTGCACGTCTGGGCTTACGAACGGTATGAGCCGAAGCTGAAGGATGCCGACGCGATTCTCCGCCGCTTCGACTACTGGCTGGGCGTGCACAAGGGCGAACAGTATCTAATGGCAAACGGCAGCCGGCTCTTCAACAAAAAGGAGCTAGCCGAGGCGCTGGGCGTCGCACGTCCGACGCTCGACCGGTGGATTACGAACGGATGGCTGGAGCCGTGCCGCATTCAGATCTCGGCTGGCGGTGACACCCTCTTTGCGGCCAACGCCGTTCGGGAGGTATTGGAACGGTTCCGATAGACTCAAAATCACATCTACTACAACGAGGACGGCACCCGCCGCCCTCGTTTTTTCGCCCTGAAAGAATCCGATTACACGGCAGTGCCAACCGAAGCAAACGAATGCCAAAGTCCGGAAACGGGCGGAAGTGTGTCTTCAGTGTGGCACCGGTTGGCATCGGTTGGCGCTGATTTGTAACGCCATTCGCCGTTTTCGGGAGGGGTTCGGAAAGCCTTTCTTTGCGTCATCAACCAAATTCGAATCGTTATGACCAAGGAAATCTTTCTGAGCGGCATGACCGCCGACCAGCTCTCGGAGATGATTCGCGAATCGCTGCGCGACGAATTGCGGCAACTCCATCCCGAACCCTCCGCCGAGACACCGAACTATCTGACCCGCCGCGAGACAGCCCGCCGCCTGCGCATCTCGCTCGTAACGCTCAACGACTGGGTGAACCGCGGGCGGATCCGCGCCCATAAAATCGGCGGGCGCGTCCTCTTCCGCGACAGCGATGTCGAGGCGGCACTGCACCGGATTGTCCCCATCAAAAGCCGATAGCCATGAAGACGACAACAGATTGCATCGGCATCCGGGAGTATCTCCTCCGCCGGGGACTGCAACCCCACCGCGAAACCGCCACCCACGGCATGTTCCTCTCGCCGCTGCGCAAGGAGCGCACCCCCAGCTTCAGCGTCCGCTACGACAAGGGGCTCTGGTACGACTTCGGGCTGGGTGAAGGAGGCACGCTCCTCCAGTTGGTCATGCGCCTCGAAGGGTGCGGCATGGCAGAAGCCATTCAACACTTGCGCAAAGGATCCGTAGACGAAGTCCCCTTCCAACCCCTCCCGACCGCCTTGACACGCGAAGACTCCCCGCTGCGGATTCTCGGCGTCGGGGAGATTCGCCACCCGGCGCTGATCGGTTATCTGCGCGAGCGCGGCATCGACCTCGCCGTGGCCGGAGCGCTGTGCCGCGAGGTTCACTACGCCGTCGGCGAGCGGCGCTTCTTCGCCATCGGCTTCCGCAACGACGCCGGAGGATGGGAGCTGCGCAGCCCGCAGTTCAAGGGAAGCAGCGCCCCGAAAACCATCACGACCTTCGACCGGCACGGCGACACGGCGCTGCTCTTCGAGGGATTCTTCGACCTGCTCTCTCACCTGACACTGCAACACGAGCCGGAGCCGGCCGTCGATACCGCCGTGCTCAACTCCGTGGTGAACCTACCCCGTGCCCTTCCGTTTCTCGCACGCCACGCGACGATCCACACCTTCCTCGACAACGACGAAGCGGGGTACCTCACCCTCGAACGACTGCGCAGCGCCCTGCCCGGTGCGACCGTCATCGACCGTGCGGAGAGCTACCGTGCCCACAAGGATCTGAACGAATCGCTGCGACCCGCCGCGAAGATTTCCCGCACGCCGCGTCGTCGCGCCCGCAAGTTGTAACGTCGCCCGGAATGACGCCGGAACCGTCGCCCACCCATCGGCCGCTTCGCGACCGCGGCTTTTTCCCCGAGGAAAAAGCCATAGCCTATTAGGGCTTTTTCCGACGCATCGGCCCGCCGACGCTGAAAAAGCCCCAATAGGCCAAAGGGTCAAGCCCCTCTGGACACCCCCTGTCGTGCTGCGCACGCCGACCGCCAAGGCGGTCCCTTCTTCTACCACACAACCTCCGATAAACGACCGTACCATGGGATATGCCGTCCTGCATCTTGACAAAGCCCCGGGCAACGAGGCGGCCATGACCGCCCACATCGCCCGCACGAAGATACCCACCAACGCCTCACCCGAACGCACCTGCCTCAACGAGGAACTCGTCGAGTTTCCCGAGGAGGTGGCCGACCGCACGGAGGCGATCAACTACCGCCTCGAACACGCCGGCCTCACGCGCAAGATCGGGACGAACCAGGTACGCGTGATCCGCGTCATGCTGACCGGTTCGCACGACACGATGAAGCGCATCGAGGAGGAGGGGCGGCTTCCGGAGTGGTGTGCCGACAACCTCGCCTGGCTGCGCGAGACCTTCGGGGCGGAGAATGTCGTCTCGGCCGTCGTGCACCGCGACGAATCGACCCCGCATATCCACGCCGCCGTGGTGCCCATCGTCACGGGCGAGCGCCGCAAGGCCCGCACCGCCGCATCCGAAACACCCGGCAAGCGGCACTACCGTCCGAAATCCGCCGCACGGCCCCGTCTCTGCGCCGACGACGTCATGTCGCGCATCCGCCTCAAGCAGTATCAGGACACCTATGCCGCGGCGATGTCCAAATACGGACTGGAGCGTGGCATCGACGGATCGGAGGCGCGTCACATCACCACGCAGGAGTTCTATCGCCAAGCCATTGCCCAGCAGCAGGATCTGCAGGAGAACATCGACGCGCTGCTCCGTCTCGAAGAGCAGAAGCGGAAGGCCGTCGAGCAGCTCAAACAACAGGAGCGGCAAGTGCGCACCGAGTATGAACAGACCGCCACGCTCCAGGCGCAGAAGAGCGCCGAACTGAACCGCACCGAGGCCGAGTTGAAGAGCGTGAAGGGCGAACTGAAAGGTGTCCGGTTGAAAAACGCCGCGGCGGAGGTTGGGTCGAATATCGTCGAGGGAATCGGGGCGATGATCGGCACATCCCGCGTCAAGCGGCAGCAGCAGATCGACCGCCTCAACGCGGAGAACGCCTCCCTACACGAGCAGATCGGAACACTGAACCGCACCAACCGCGAGGAGAAGGCCCGACATGAGCAGGCCGAACAGCAGTTGCAGGCGAAACTCGACCGCATCGAACATTGGCTGCCCGACACACAGACGCTCATCAGCTGGGGCGAATACTGCCGCGACATGGGCCTCTTGGAGTCGGGCGCCCGCGAGATCATCGCCATGAAGCCCCTCTACGTCTCGGGCGAACTCCGCGCACCGGAGTATTCGCGCCGCTTCGACGTCTCAAATACCGAAATCCGCCTGCAACGCGACCCAAACGGCCCCGGAGGCTTCCAGCTGCTCATCGACCGCCAACCCGCACACGCCTGGTTCCGCCAACGGTATGTGGAGCTCATGACCCGCCTGGGCTACCCCGTCCGCCCCGAACGCCCCGTCATCCGACGACATACCATCGAGCGGTAAAGCCCGCCCCGAAAGACAAAGAGAATATCCGGTCGAACAGCCGGATATTTTTCTTCACTTTGTGAAGAAACTTGCTTAATCGAAATATTTGTAGAGTTTGTATTGCGATTTTTTCGAAAATAATTTGTTTTTCTCGGGCAAAGCGCATACTTTTGTAATAAACCTACAAAGAAAAAAATGGTGAAACTGAAAGATGTTGCCACTATTCAGACGGGAGTTTACCTGAAAAGCACTCCTTTGCCCGACACCTGCTACCTTCAGGTGAACGATTTCGACGAGGAGGGGTACATCCGTCCGACCGTCCGACCGACAACCACCGTCAGTTCCAAGGCTGCCCGCCACTTGCTGACAGAAAGCGACCTACTGCTCGCCGCCAAGGGTGGCAAGAATTTCTGCGCCATCGCCCCGACGCAACTCGGGCCGTGCGTGGCCTCACCCTCGTTTCTGATTATCCGAATCGACAACCCGACCCGCATCCTGCCCGAATACCTCTGCGGATTCCTCAACCTGCCATCCACCCGGCAGCTGCTGACGGCGCAGGCCCAAGGGTCGGCCATCGCCTCGCTCAGCAAAGCTGACCTCGAGGAGTTCGATGTTCCGCTCCCTCCGCTGGAGCGCCAGCGGGTCTGCATCGCCCTCACCCGCCTGCATCGCCGCGAACAGGCCCTCTACAAGGCCATCGCGGAGCGCCGCCGGCAAATAACCGATTGTAAATTGACAAAAATATATAAAGATGAACGGTAAAGTTACACAGGAAGAGATTAACAAAGTCGTATGGCAAGCCTGCGACACCTTCCGGGGCGTGATTGACCCCAGTCAATACAAGGACTACATCCTCACGATGCTGTTCCTGAAGTACGTCAGCGATGTCAGCAAGGCGAAATACAAGGAGTACCTCCAGCGCTACGACGGCGATACGGAGCGTGCACAGCGGGCCATGCGCCGCGAACGGTTCCAGGTTCCCGAGAAGAGTTCGTTCGACTACCTTTTCGAGCACCGCAACGAACCCAATATCGGCGAGCTCATTGATGTTGGCCTGGCGGACCTTGAATACGAAAACCGCGAAAAGCTGAGCAGCGAGGACGGCAGCGGCATCTTCCGCAACATCAGCTTCAACAGCAGCAACCTCGGCGAAACGAAGGAGCGCAACGCCCGACTGAAGCAGTTGCTTATCGACTTTTCGGACGATCGGCTGCAATTCGACGAGTCACACCTCGAGAACAACGACGTCATCGGCGACGCCTATATGTTCCTCATCGAGAAGTTCGCCAGCGACGCCGGGAAGAAGGCTGGAGAATTTTTTACACCGAAGGAGGTTTCGACCCTGCTGGCTCGTCTGACCAAGAGCGCCCCCGGCTCGCGCATCTGCGACCCGACGTGCGGCTCGGGTTCCCTGCTCATCAAGGCGGGCCGCGAGGTAGGCTCCGACAACTTCTCGCTCTACGGCCAGGAGCTCAACGGCAGCACCTGGGCGCTGGCCATGATGAACATGCTGCTCCACGGTTTCGACAGCGCCACCATCCGCTGGGGCGACACGCTGCGCAACCCGAAGCTCAAGGAGGGCGACGCGCTGATGAAGTTCGACACCGTCGTGGCCAATCCGCCCTTCTCGCTCGAAAAGTGGGGCGCCGACGAGGCGGCCGACGACCCCTACAACCGCTTCTGGCGCGGCATTCCGCCCAAGGGCAAGGGCGACTGGGCCTTCATCTGCCACATGCTCGAGGTGGCCAACGAACACGGCAAGGTGGGCGTTGTCGTTCCTCACGGCGTGCTGTTCCGCGGCGCCAGCGAGGGGAAAATCCGCCAGCAGACCGTCGAGGAGAACCTCGTCGAGGCCATCATCGGACTCCCGGCCAACCTCTTCTACGGAACGGGCATCCCGGCCGCCATCGCCATCTTCAACAAGGCCAAGACGACGACCGACGTGCTCTTTATCGACGCCAGCCGCGAATTTGAGAACGGCAAGAACCAGAACCGGCTGCGCGACGAGGATATCGACCACATCGTCACGACCTACCGCCGCTTTGCGCAGGGGGAACTAAAGCCGGGCATCGTCGAGGAGCGCTACGCCTATGTGGCCTGGCGCGAGGAGCTTGCCGACAACGACTACAACCTCAACATCCCGCGCTATGTGGACACCTTCGAGGAGGAGCCCGAAATCGACATTGCGGCCGTGCAACAGGAGATTGATGCCCTGGAAAAGGAGCTTTCCGAGGTGCATATCCGGATGGATGGTTATCTGAAGGAGTTGGGATATTAAAAGACAAAAATATGAGAACACGACTTACAAAAAAGGCTATTACAACCTTTGAAAGCATAAAAAGAGTTGACGACAACGGAATTGAATACTGGTCGTCGAGAGATTTATGGAAAGTTCTCGGATACACAGAATACCGCCATTTTCTACCGGTAATTGAGAAAGCGAAAATAGCTTGTCAAAACAGCAGCCAACCTATTTCAGACCATTTCGAGGATATCCTCGAAATGGTCGTCATCGGCTCCGGCGCAGAACGGCCCCTTGATTCAATCAAACTGTCCCGTTATGCGTGCTACCTTACCGTACAAAATGCGGATCCGAATAAAACCATTGTTGCTCAAGCACAAACATATTTCGCCACTCAAACGCGCATAGCCGAAATACAGCAAATGGATGCATATAATCGTCTTTCTTCTGAAGATGAAAAACGATTATTTCTGCGCAATGAATTAGCCAAACACAATTCTCAATTGGCCGATGCGGCTAAAGGAGCAGGGGTTATCGAGCCTCGCGATTATGCCATTTTCCAAAATCACGGTTACATGGGCCTATATGGCGGACTTGGAGCCAAAGAGATCCATGAACGTAAGAACTTAAAGAAAAGCCAAAAGATTTTGGACCATATGGGAAGTACAGAACTGGCAGCCAACCTCTTCCGCGCGACACAAACCGAAGAGAAGTTGCGTCGTGATCACATCGTCGGCAAAACCAAAGCCAACCGAACGCACTACGAAGTAGGAGCCAAAGTCCGGCAAACGATTAAAGAACTTGGAGGCACTATGCCGGAAAATCTGCCAGTCGTTGAAAGCATCAAAACGATAGAGACGAAAAAGAAGAAACAAATGCTTCGCAACCCAACAGAAGAGGAGAAATAGTATATTATGGGAAATAACATACCACAAGGCTATAAGGCGACGGCGCTGGGGATTATTCCGCAGGAGTGGGAGGTTATGCGGTTAGGCGACATTGTATCAATAACCAGCGGCGAAAGCCCGTCCCTATACCACCTCAAGGCAGAGGGGAAATATCCATATGTCAAGGTCGAAGACCTGAACAACTGCGAGAAATACCAAGAATCCAGCAGAGAATATTCCGACGACAATAATACAACCATTAAAGCCGGGAGCATCATTTTCCCTAAAAGAGGAGCCTCAATTCTAAATAATAAAGTTCGCATAGCCGCCAAAGACATTCAAATGGACAGCAATATGATGGCTATTACACCCCATACGACCATCGTAGACACAGAGTTCCTGTATATCCGGATTTTACATGAACGATTATATCGAATCGCTGACACCTCATCCATTCCTCAAATAAACAATAAACATATCATTCCCTATAAGATAGCCGTTCCGCCGCTGGCGGAGCAGCGGAAGATTGCGGAGGTGTTGGGCGTGTGGGATGAGGCGATTGAAAAGCAGGCGCGGCTGATTGAAAAACTCGCCCTGCGCAAACGCGCCTTGATGCAGCGACTCCTCTCCGCAAAACTCCGTCTCCCCGGTTTCTCCGAACCCTGGCAAAAAGTAAAATTGGGAGAGATCTGCGAAAGAGTTACACGAAAGAACATTGAAGACAATCAGAATGTAATGACAATATCTGCTCAATGCGGTTTCGTCGCTCAAACAGATTTCTTCAATAAAAGCGTGGCAAGTGAGACCTTAGAAAGTTATTATTTGGTCTTCAAAGATGAATTCTGCTATAATAAAAGCTACTCCAACGGATATCCAATGGGAGCAATCAAAAGATTGTCCGAGGCCGACAAAGCAGTTGTAACATCTTTGTACATATGCTTTAACGTAAAACCAGAAACAAATACCAACATAGATTATCTCTCCTACTATTTTGATAATGGAGGATTAAATCGTGGTTTAACAAAAATAGCAAACGAAGGAGGTCGAGCCCACGGACTGCTAAACGTAACTCCCAAAGATTTTTTTGGTCTTTCTTTCGAAATACCATCTTT
The DNA here is from genome assembly GCF_900021155.1 of Alistipes sp. CHKCI003. Classification (GTDB taxonomy): domain Bacteria; phylum Bacteroidota; class Bacteroidia; order Bacteroidales; family Rikenellaceae; genus Alistipes; species Alistipes excrementavium. The sequence goes on along the minus strand of NZ_FCNT01000027.1, from coordinate 65,633 downwards.
AAAAGAGCAAACCGCCATTGCGGAGGTGTTGATCGCGGCCGACCGCGAGATTGAGCTGGCCAAAGAGAAACTCGAACGCCTCCGCCGTCAGAAACGTGGCCTGATGCAACAACTCCTCTCCGGGAAAAAACGTGTAAAAATTAATATCTAAGAATATGGCAAAACGTAAAAAACCAACAGTCGCACTTATTTATGATTTTGATGGGACTTTATCTCCTGCCAATATGCAAGAATATGATTTTCTTAAAGCTATCGGCATCAAAAATAAAGCCCAATTTTGGCGTCAAAACAATGAACTTATAGAAAAACACGAAGCCAGTAATATTTTATGTTATATGAAATTAATGCTAGATAAGGCTCGTGCTGCAGGAGTTAGTGTTCAACGTCAAAAATTCGTTGATTTTGGGAAAAGTATTGAACTATACGAGGGAGTAGAAGAATGGTTTGATTTAATCAACCAATTAGGGCAAGAGGAAGGTGTTATAATCCAACATTATATTAATTCATCCGGATTAAAAGAAATGATAGAAGGGACTAAAATAGGGAATAAGTTTCAAGAAATATATGCTTGTACATTTATGTATGAAGATGGAGTTGCTGTTTGGCCTGCAGTAGCTGTAGATTTCACTACAAAAACCCAATTTCTATTTATGATAAATAAAGGGGTTACTAAAATAAGTGAAAATGCAAAAATAAATGAATATAAAGCAGAAGAAGATAGACCTATCCCTTTTAAACATATGATATATTTTGGTGATGGTGAAACCGATATACCTTGTATGAAGCTAATAAAACAACAAGGAGGAAACTCTATCGCTGTTTACAAACCTCGTAATAAAAAGAAAAAAGCATGTGCAGAAAAACTTGTATTAGATGATAGAGTGAATTTTGCATGTGCCGCAAACTACGTCAAAGATGGCGAAATCTACAATATTGTAAAAGCAATTATCAAACAGATTAAATCAAATTTTAACTTTAACGAATTGCAAAAACAAAATGTCAAACGATTTGGAGTAGAATAAGATATGTCCATCTCTTTCAAAGAAGACCATATCAGCCAAATTCCCGCGTTGCTGATGCTCGAAAAGCTCGGGTACACATACCTCACACCCGATGAGGCGCTGGCCCTGCGCGGCGGGAATCTCGCCAACGTGCTGCTCGAACCCGTGCTGCGCAAACAGCTCGCCGCCATCAACGTCGTGCAGGTCAGCTCGGTGCGCACTACCGTATTCTCCGAGCAGAACATCACCGCCGGAATCGACGCCCTGCGCAACATCCCGATGGACGAGGGGTTCATGGAGGCTTCGCAGACGGTCTACGACCTGCTCACCTCGGGCAAAACCCTCGAACAGATTGTCGACGGCGACCGCAAGAGCTTCGTGATGCAGTACATCGACTGGAAGAATCCGCGCAACAACGTCTTCCACGTCACCGAGGAGTTTGCCGTCAGCCGCACGGGGATGACCGAGACCTACCGGCCCGACATCGTCCTCTTCGTGAACGGCATTCCGCTCTGCGTCATCGAGTGCAAGCGTCCCGACGTAAAGGACTCCATCGAGCAGGCCATTTCGCAGCACCTCCGCAACCAGAAGGCCGACGGCATCCGTTCGCTGTACCTCTACTCGACGCTGCTGCTGGCCATCAACCGCCAGGAGGGCAGTTACGCCACGACGGCCACGCCCGAGAAGTTCTGGGCGCGGTGGCGCGAGCAGTTCGCCGACCGCGAGGAGGAGGCCCGTTACCGGCAGGAGCGGGAGCGAGTGGTCAACGAGCCGCTGCTGGACGACAAGCTCTTCGGGGAGCGGTTCGGCTATGTGCGCCGCAACTTTGAGGAGCTCTACAAACAGCCGGTCACCCCGTCGGTGCAGGACGAATACCTCTACAACCTCTGCCGCCCCGAGCGGCTGTTGCAGCTGATGTACGGCTTCACGCTCTACGACGACGGCATCAAGAAGGTGGCGCGTTACCAGCAGTATTTTGCCGTGCGGCAGACGATGCAACGCATCCGCCACATCGAGGGCGGGCGGCGGCGCGGCGGCGTCATCTGGCACACGCAGGGGAGCGGCAAGTCGCTGACGATGGTGATGCTGGCGCAGGCCATCATCCTCGACAAGGAGATTCGCAATCCGAAAATCATCCTCGTAACCGACCGCACGGACCTCGACCGGCAGATTACGGGGACGTTCCGCAAGTGCCAGATTCGCGTCGAGAACGCCACGACGGGAAGCAAGCTCGTCGAACTGCTCAACAGCAAGAGCGATGCCGTCATCACGACGATTATCAACAAGTTCGAGACGGCCGTGCGCGGCATCCGCACCCCGTTGACCGACCCCAACATCTTCGTGCTGATCGACGAGGGGCACCGCAGCCAGTACGGCGAAATGGGCATCAAGATGGAGAAGACGCTTCCGAACGCCTGCTTCATCGCCATGACCGGCACGCCGCTGATGAAGAAGGAGAAGAACACGGCCCGGAAGTTCGGCGGCATCATCCAGCCGGTCTACACGGTGGATCAGGCCGTGGCGGACAAGGCCGTCGTACCGCTGTTGTATGAGGGTCGCATGGTGCCGCAAGTGGTACACGAGGAGACGATCGACCGCTATTTCGACAAGATCTGCGGATGGATGAGCGACGCCCAGCGGGCCGACATGAAGAAGAAGTTCAGCCATGCGGACCAGCTCAACCAGACGCAGCAGCGCATCTACGCCATTGCGTGGGACATTTCGCAACATTTCCGGGAGAACTGGCAGGGGTCGAAGTTCAAGGGCCAACTGGTGGCTCCGCGCAAGCGCATCGCGATTCTCTACAAGCAGTATCTCGACGAAATCGGCATCGTCTCGTCGGAGGTACTCATCACCTCGCCCGACACCCGGGAAGGGGAAGACGAGGCATTCGGCGAGACCTCGAACGTAGAGGTGGCCTTCTGGAAACGCATGATGGACGTGCACGGCACGGCCAAGAAGTATGAGGCGAACATCATCAACCGCTTCAAGAACAGCGATAAGCCGGAGATTGTCATTGTGGTGGACAAACTCCTGACGGGATTTGACGAACCCCGCAACACGGTGCTCTATCTCGACCGAAAGCTGAAGGACCACACGCTGCTGCAGGCCATTGCCCGCGTCAACCGCGTCTGCGAAGACAAGGAGTTCGGGTATATCATCGACTATTACGGCGTATTGGGGTCGCTTAATTCGGCGCTGGAGCTCTACACCGATTTCGACAAGGAGGATCTGGAGGGAACCTATACGGACATTTCGGAGGAGGTGGCCAAGCTGCCCCAGAAGCATGCCGAGTTGTGGGACCTCTTCAAGGAGGTACGCAACACGACCGACTTCGAGGCCTTCGGCAATGTCCTGCGCGAAGAGGACCAGCGCTCGCTCTTCTACGAAAAGCTGCGGGCCTTTGCCCGGACGCTGAAGGTGGCGCTTTCGTCCATCGTATTCCATCAAAATACGCCTCAAGAAGAGGTCGAACGGTACAAGCACGATCTGGCCTTCTTCATGAAGCTCCGGAATGCCGTGCAGGAGCGTTACTCCGACATGGTGGACTACAAGCAATACGAAGGGCAGATTCAGAAGCTAATCGACACACATATCGAGAGCGGCGAGGTGCAGGTCATCACCGACCTGGTGAACATCTTCGACAAGGAGCGGTTTGCCGAAGAGGTGGAGAAGATCTCCGGGAAAGCAGCCAAGGCGGACACAATTGCCTCGCGAACGGCCAAGTACATCACCGAGAACATGGATACCGACCCGGCCTTCTACAAGAAGTTCTCGCAGATGCTCAAGGAGACCATCTCCCAGTACGAACAGGGGCGAATCGACGAGGCAGAGTATCTGACCCAGGCTACGGACCTGATGAACAAGGTGCTGAATCATACCGACAGCGAGATTCCCGACGTGCTGAAGGACAACAATGCCGCGCGGGCCTACTTCGGATTAAGTCTGGAGGTCTACAAAGCGGTCATAAGGCCCGAACAGGGGCTCGACCTGACGCAAATCGCACTCGACACGGCCAACCGGATCGACGCCATCATTCGTCAGCACATCTTCGAGAAGGGGACGCTCATTGTCGACTGGCCGCTCAAGGACCGGCTGGTCGGCATGATGAAGCTCGACATCGAGGACTATCTGATTGACGAGGTCAAACGAAAGTATGACCTGTCGATGACCTTCGACGACATGGATGCCATCATCGACCGGGCGGTCGACGTGGCTCAAAAATGGTTCCGGTGATGCAGCAGATATTCGTCTACGGAAAAGAGACGATTCCCTACAGCGTGCTCTTTTCCGCCCGCCGGACACTCGGAATCAAGGTATATCCATCCGGCGAGGTCGTTCTGCTGGCTCCGGAAGGGACGCCGGAAGAGGTTATCGAGCAGAAACTCCACAAACGGGCGCCGTGGATTCTTCGGCAGCAGGCCTATTTCAAGGATTTCGGGATTCGGAGTCCGGAAAAACGGTATGTCAGCGGAGAGTCGCACTACTATCTGGGAAAGCAGTTCCTGCTCCGGGTCTCGGAAGGCAAAACCAACAGCGTCCGCTACAAGGGTCGCTGCTTTGAAGTGATATGCACCTCTCCGGACAAGGCCCGGGAGTTGATGAAATCCTGGTACCGCGAACACGCAAAACTCAAGTTTGCCGAGTATGCGGAGCCTATTATTTCCCGATTTGCACGGTACGGGGTTGCTCCGACTTCACTCTATGTTCAGGAGATGGAAAACCGTTGGGGCAGTTGCACCCCCAAGGGGAAAATCATTCTGAATACGGAACTCATCAAGGCGCCGCGCCCCTGCATTGAGTATGTTATTACACATGAGATGTGTCATCTGCTGCATCCCGACCATACAGCAGCCTTCTTTTCCCTGCTCGAAACCGAGATGCCCGACTGGCGGCGTTGGAAAGACAAGTTGGAGCGATTCATGGTGTAGGTGCAAACAACTTCAAAAGCATCATCCGCCCGCCTCGTATGACAAATGTATGACAAATGTATGACAAAACAAAATGAAAACCGCGTTGTAGACATCTACAACGCGGTTTCTGTGAGGTCTGAAGCGGATTCGAACCGCTGTACAAGGTTTTGCAGACCTTTGCCTAGCCACTCGGCCATCAGACCCGATATCGTTTCTCCCCGCCCCCCACCGATCCGCATAACTTTTCGAACGGCGATCGGAGCGTCGGGCGTGCAAATATACGAACATTTCCAAAATTTGCAAAACTTCTGCGCGACTTTGCGTTATTTCCCAAAAATATTTACCTTTACACTATTGTAATACGCTTTTCGGGTCATGACCATCGAGGATATCGCCCTTACGATGACTCCGGGGATCGGAGTAAAAGGAGTCGTGCATCTGCTGGAGTGCTTCGGCGATGCCCGGCAAGTTTTCGCCGCTTCGGAAGAGCTGCTGACCGATCGGGCGGAACTCAGACCCGATCTCGCGCGCCGCATCGCCCGCCGGTCGGCCATGCCGGCCGCGGAGCGGGAGTGGAACTATTGCCGCAAGCATGGCCTCACGGCCGTGGCTTCGACCGATCCGGAGTATCCTCCGCTGTTGCGCGAAATACCCGATTATCCCCATGTACTCTATGTCCGAGGCGATGTCGCGGCGCTTTCGATGCGCTGCGTTTCGATCGTCGGGACGCGGGAAGCGACCCCGTACGGACAGCGGATGTGCGGCGAACTGGTCCGCGGCCTTGCGGAGCGGGTGCCCGGGGTCTGCATCGTGAGCGGTCTGGCGTTCGGCATCGACGTGGCGGCCCACCGCGCGGCTTTGGCAGCCGGGGCGAAGACCGTGGCGGTCGTGGCGAACGCGCTGCCGGATGTAACGCCTGCGCAGCACGAACCCGTCGCCCGCGATATTGTGGCGGCCGGCGGTGCGATCGTTTCGGAACTGCATGCGCAGGTGAAGCAGAAGGGGACGTTTTATCTGGCCCGCAACCGGATCATCGCAGCGCTGAGCGCAGGGACGGTCGTCGTCGAGTCGCCGTGCGCCGGAGGCTCGCTCATGACGGCCCACTGCGCCGACGGGTACGACCGTTCGGTGATGGCCGTCCCGGGACGGGCCGTCGATGCGGCGTCGAAGGGGCCGAATCTGTTGATCCGGAATAAAAAAGCGCAGTTGGTGCTGTCGGCCGAAGACATCGTCTCGGAGTTGATGTGGGATCTCGGACCCGCCGGAGCGGGGCCCCGATCGACGGGACAGTCTCCCTGCCTGACGGCGGATGAGGCCGGTCTGCTGGCCTGCTTCAGGAGTTCGGACCCCGTCTCGACGGAGGAGCTGGGGGCCTTGTGCGGTCTCGGCACATGCGAAATGTCGGTGCTGCTGTTGGGTCTGGAGATGGCCGGCGCCGTTCGCCAGCTGCCCGGGAACCGATATATAAGACTGATGGATAACCTTTAATATATAATAATGACGGAAGAGACGATCCGAACGGGGAAGAAAGAAGCGTCGGTGTACGATGAATTGTTGGAGCGGATGCCCGAGATGGAGGCGTGGCATGGAATAAGGCTCGATCGCCTTTCCGCGATCTATGATCGTGAAGAGAGGGAGGTGAGGATTTATTGCGAAGTCCATCCTGCATCGGGGAATAAACTGAAGCACGATGTCGATCTGATCATGGTGATGTACGATAAAAACGACCGGATCGTGGATCGGAGTCATACTTACTTGACGAAGGAGAAGTTTTTCGGTTTCGCGGTGGAAGAGCTGAGCTTTTACAATTTGAGCCCCCGAAAACTGAAGAATATCGGGCGGATCAGGGTTTATCCTGCGGCATGGTAAACGTAAGACGATGATCGACACGCACGCCCATATTTATACCGAAGAATTCGATGCCGACCGCGACGAGGTCGTCCGGCGCGCCCGCGAGGCGGGCATCGACCGCCTGCTGCTCCCGGCCATCGATTCGGAGAGCCACGAACGGCTTTTCGAGACCTGCCGGACCTACTCGGATTGCTGCACGCCGATGATGGGGCTGCATCCGACTTCGGTGAATGACAACCCCCGTTGGCGCGAGGAGCTCCGTGCGGTGGAGCGCTTCCTCGTCTCGCCGCCCGCGGGATTGCGGTTCTGCGCAGTCGGCGAGATCGGGCTCGATTTCTACTGGAGCGCCGATTTCAGGGCGGAGCAGACCGAGGCGTTCAGGCGTCAGATCGAGCTGGCTCTGGAGTGCGGTCTGCCCGTGGCGGTGCATACGCGGTCGGCGTGGCCGGAAACCGCGGCACTCGTACGGGAGTATGCCGGACGCGGGCTTCGGGGTGTTTTCCACGCCTTTTCGGATACGCTGGAGACCTATCGGACGCTGCGCGAGTGCGGCGACTTCGTCTTCGGCATCGGAGGCGTCGTAACTTTCCGGAAGAGTGCGCTGGCCGAAGTCGTGCGCGGGATGGAGCTGTGCGACATGGTGCTCGAAACCGACTGCCCCTATCTGACGCCCGTTCCGTACAGGGGCCGGCGCAACGAACCTGCGTACGTGCGGTTCGTATGCGAAAAGGTCGCCGAGCTGAAGGGGCTTTCGCCGGAGCGGGTGGCGGCCGAGACCGCGGAAAATGCACGCCGCCTGTTCGGAGTGTGATACAAAGCGCTTGAACCTACTAAAATCATAACCGACTTGATATGAAATCTTCCATTCTGATTATTTATACCGGCGGAACGATCGGCATGAAGACCGATCCGGAAACGGGGGCGCTGGTACCTTTCGATTTCAGCGGCATTTACGATGAATTTCCGTCGCTCAAACGGCTGAACGTCGACATCGACGTGCTGACGATGAACCCCGTGATCGATTCGTCGAACGTCTCGCCGCAGAACTGGATCGAACTGGCCGGCATCATCCGCGACAACTATCCGCGTTACGACGGATTCGTGGTCCTGCACGGGACGGATACCATGTCCTATACCGCTTCGGCGCTGAGCTTCATGCTCGAAAACCTCTCGAAACCGGTGGTTTTCACCGGAAGCCAGATCCCAATCGGCGTGCTCCGGACGGACGGGCGCGAAAACCTCATCACGGCGATCGAGATCGCCGGCGCGCAACTGGCGGGCCGTCCCGTGGTGCCGGAAGTGTCGCTCTATTTCCAGAACCGCCTGTTTCGTGCGAACCGCACGAGCAAGCGGAGCGCCGAAGCCCTCAGCGCTTTCCGGTCGTACAACTATCCGCCGCTCGCGGAGGTCGGGGTCAACATCGCCTACAATCTCCCGGCGATCCTGCGCCCGGAGGATTCCTCTCCGCAACTGCATGTCGCCACGCGGCTGAGCGACGGGATCGCGGTCGTCAAACTCTTCCCCGGGCTCGACGAACGGACCCTGCGTGCGATGCTTTCGGCCGAGGAGCTGCGCGGCGTGGTGCTCGAAACGTTCGGCGCGGGCAACGCCCCGACGAGCGAGTGGTTTCTGCGAGCGCTCGAAGAGACCATTGCGCGCGGTGTGATCGTTCTGAACATCACGCAGTGCGGCGAGGGCAAAGTGTCGATGGAGCTTTACGAAACGGGGCTCAGGCTGCAGAAGATCGGAGTCGTGTCCGGCTATGATATGACGACCGAGGCGGCCGTTGCGAAACTCATGTATGTGCTGGGCAAGGAGCTGTCCGTAGGTGAAACGCGCGCCCTTTTGCGCAGGCCGCTGAAAGGCGAATTTACGGCATAGGGCGTTGCACGGAACGTTTTTTTTTACTATATTTCGCACTGCTAATAGAGTTAATCGGGCTGCAAAGTTGTGGCTCCGGTGTGTGGCCGGATAGGTAATGTGCTGGTTTGCAGTCGATTGCCGTGAGTGATGCGGCTCGCGGGCCGTGTGTGGGCGACTGCTCCGATCCGGCCTGTGAAGTACGCGAAGCGACCTTTTTCGGACGGGAGCGTGTCCGAAAGGACGAAAAATTTGCGGAAACCGCCGAAACGAACGTAATTTTTAACGAAACGGAAATACTTAAAAACAACAAAACAAAGTAAACTAATCAAATCTTAATTTATCAAAACACGATTATGAAAAAATTTTTTTTGATTCTGACGGTTGCCATCTTTGCTCTTGGCACTGTTAACGTATTCGCGCAAGACGCTGCTGCAGAGAGCGCTGCCGCTGCCGAACCCGTTGCTGAAGCCGTTACGGAAGTAGTGGACGAAGTGGCGGAGACCGAGGTTGCCGGCGAGACGATGCACCACGTGATGATGCAGAAGTTCCTCGAAGGCGGCTGGGCTTGGATGCTCCCCATTCTCATATTCCTCGTGATCGGTCTGGCCGTGGCCATCGAGCGCATCCTTTATCTGGCGCTTTCGACGATCAATACGAAGAAATTCGTCGCTGAGGTCGAGCAGACCGTCAAGAGCAAGGGCATCGGTGCCGCCAAGGAGCTTTGCCGCAATACGCGCGGTCCGATCGCTTCGATCTACTATCAGGGTCTCGACCGTTACGATCAGGGATTGGACGCCGTCGAGAAGTCGGTCGTTTCCTACGGTTCGGTACAGACGGGCCAGATGGAGTCGGGTCTGACGTGGATAGGTCTGTTCATCGCGCTTTCGCCCATGTTGGGATTCATGGGTACGGTCGTCGGCATGATTCAGGCGTTCGACCAGATTCAGGCTGCCGGCGATATCAGCCCGACGCTCGTTGCCGGCGGTATCAAGGTCGCCCTTCTGACCACTCTCATGGGTCTTATCGCTGCGGTTATTCTCCAGCTGTTCTATAACTACATCGTGTCGAAGATCGATTCGCTGGTCAACGACATGGAGGATGCCTCCATCACGCTGATGGACATTCTGACTGCTTACAGCAAGAAATAATTCCACGATCAAGAGTAAAACGAAATTATGAAAAAGGTATTGAATATATTGCTGGGGGTCCTGATGGCGATCACCGCCGCGTTGTTGATCTATGCGGTGGCGACACCCCATTCGGACAATCCGGCGGTGTACGATCCGTCGATCAGTCTGAACATCGTCTGGGGATATATCCTCGTTGTTCTGGCCGTGGCTTCGGCGGTCTTCTGCGCCGTCTGGGGGATGATCCAGAATCCCAAGGGAATCAAGGGTACGCTGCTTTCGCTGGTGCTGATCCTCGTGATCGTGGGTGCGGCCTACTTCTACTCCGCGGGCCATACGGTCAACATTCCCGACTTGCAGAACAGCGGTTTCTTCGACCATTCCGTTACGGTGCTTACCGAGACCAGCATCATCGTAACTTACGTGGCGTTCGTCGCAGCTTTCCTGACGGCGATCGGAACCGAGATCTACAGAGCTTTCAAATAACGGAAAAACAATGGCAGTAGATAAAAGAAAAGTACAGGAGATCAATGCCGGCTCGATGGCCGATATTGCCTTCCTGCTGCTGATTTTCTTCCTCGTGGCTACCACCATGAACGTGGATACGGGCTTGGCGCGTATGCTCCCGCCGCTTCCTCCCGAGAATCAGAAGACGGAGGACATCAAGGTGAAGCAGCGCAACATCCTGCTCGTGCTGGTCAATGGTGCCGGTCAGATCATGGCCGGAACGCAGGGACATCAAGAACTGATCGACCTGCGCGAGCTCAAGGACAAGACCAAGGAGTTCATCCTGAACCCCTACGATTTGGACGAGCTACCCGAGAAGGAGGACACGGAGATCGAGCTCCCGGACGGCGGCAAGTGGGTATATCCCGTGAGCATGGGCGTGGTTTCGCTGCAAACGACTCGCGATACCAATTATCAGGCGTATATCATGGTGCAGAACGAGCTTACCCGCGCGTTCAACGAGGTGCGCGACGATGTGGCGATGCGGAAGTTCGGGGCGAAATTCGCGGATCTGAACGATGAACAGCGCAGCGCGGTCGTCAAGGCCGTGCCCAACAAGATTTCCGAGGCCGAGCCGAAAGTCGTTAAAAAGTAGAAAGGAGAGAGTGTTATGGCAGTAATGAAAAAGAAAGGCAACAAAGGGTTGCCGCCCATTTCGACCGCATCGCTTCCCGACGTGATCTTCATGATCCTCTTCTTCTTTATGGTTTCGACGACCATGCGCGATCAGGAATTGTTGGTACGGTATAAACTTCCGGAGGCCACCGAAGTGCAGAAGCTGGAGAAGAAGTCTCTGGTCAGTTACATCCACATCGGCCAGCCTTCGCTCAACATGCAGGCCAAGTTCGGTACGGCTCCCCGTATTCAGTTGAACGATGCGTACCGCACCGCTAAGGACATCGGCGATTTCGTGGCTGCCGAGCGCGACAAGCTCAGCGAGGTCGACAAGGCTTCGATGACGGTCTGCCTCAAGGCCGACGAATCGACGAAGATGGGTGTGATTACCGACGTGAAGCAGGAGCTTCGGCGTGCGAACGCGCTCAAGATTTCTTATGCGGCTTCCAAGTCGCTCGGTTACTAACGAGTGCAGGGAAGGCTAACGTTTTCGATAAGCCGAGAGCAGAGCCGAACTTGTTCGGGCTTTGCCGATGCGGGAAAACGACTGCATGGAAGCGAACGTTTTCGAAAGGCCGGGGCAGAGGCGAACTTGTTCGGGCTTTGCCGAAGGCAGGAAGACGATTTTACAAAAGCGAACGAAAAACGGCCGGGAACCGATCCCGGCCGTTTTGTTGTCCTATGCGAACATGAGACGGAACCGGGTGGATGCGGCGGAGCGTCGTCTCTTCTATTTCGGCTGACGCAACAGGGCCCAGCCGGAAAAGAAAGTGTCCTGTTTCCGAACCGCCTTTCATTCGGTTGAATAGTGCCTTGAATAAAGTGCCCCGGTGCAGCGAAACGGTGTTTGCTGCAAACAGGCTTCCCGGTTCGAAATCGGATCTTGTTCCCCGCTCCTCCCTGTTGCTGCGCATGGTATTCTCTGCAAACACTCGTCCGGCTTCGATGGGTGTCCGGAATACGAGCTCCGGTGTGGCGACGGTAACTCCGGACCGTTGATTCTCTCTTCGTGTAGAAAACGATCGACATCGGACGGAGTACATCCGTCGTAGAGATCGACCTTCCGCACCGTTGCATCGGCGGGCCCCGGGCGGAAGATCTTTCCCACTCCGGGAGCATTGCCTGTTTCGGTGGATCGAAAATATGTTACGTGCGGGCGGTATCCGGCAGGGCGTCTCTCCGGTTGGACGGAAAAGCAGTTTCGCAAGACCGCAGGAGTGGGAAATCGGACCGGCTGCGGCTCCTAATAATTATATGGTGTCTTGGAATGCGAATTCCATCTGGTCGGCTTCGTGATTGAACGTGAGCCTGTGATAGGGCGAAAGACCGTATCTGCGAATTGCCAGACGGTGCGCGCGCGTCGGATAACCCTTGTTTTTGGCCCAACCGTATTGGGGATATTCCGCATCGAGCCGGCGCATGTATTCGTCCCGATGGGTTTTGGCCAAGACCGAAGCCGCGGCGATATCGGCATATTTGCCGTCGCCCTTGACGATGCAGCGGTAGGGAATACCGAGGTTCGTTCGGAAGCGGTTGCCGTCGATGGCGAGCAGTTGCGGTGCGGGATCGAGCCGCGCCACGGCGAGCGACATGCCTTCGAACGAAGCGTTGAGGATGTTGATTTCGTCGATGCGGGCGGCCGATACGGCTTCCACGGCCCATGCCACGGCTTCGCGTTCGATGACGAGCCGCAGCCGGTCGCGGTTGCGCTCGGTCATCCGCTTCGAATCGTCGAGCAGCGGATCGCTGAAATCGGGCGGCAGGATCACGGCAGCGGCGAAGACTGCGCCGGCGAGACATCCGCGTCCCGCCTCGTCGCATCCCGCCTCCGGTAGATCGTATTGCGTGCAATTCTCCAGCATCGGGACAAAGTTAGGAATTATTCGCTCCGATTGGGCTTTTTTCGCTACTTTTGCACAAATCGAATACCGGATATGAAGCTGGATGTTGTGCGCCAACCGCTCGTGGTCGCTTTTCTCACGCTCCTCGTCTTCGTCGCGGCGGGCATGGCGCGTATCGGATGCGTCCATCCGGCCTGCGAGTCTGCGGGCGAGGTCGCTTCGCTTGCGGGCGACGGCCTGCTGACGTTGCAGGCGCGCTGGCCGCAGTCGACGAGACTTCTGTGCGGTCTTGCCCTCTTCCTTGCAGGGGTCGCTCTGGGGCGTGCGACGGTCCGTTACGGACTCTATTCGGTCCACACCTATTTGGCAATTCCGCTGTTCGGTCTTTTAGCCTGCGGCATTTTCGTCAGCACGACCTATTCGGTCGGGTATGCCGCCGCGATCCTGCTGGTGCTCTCCGTGCGGAACTTCTATGCGGGATTCCGCAACGGTTACTGCTTCAGCGCCGTCTTCCGGGGTTCGCTCTATCTGGGCGCTCTGCCGCTAATCTATACGCCTGCGGTCGTGCTGATCCCGGTCCTGCCGCTCGCCGTTTCGCTTTTCAAGCGCTCCGCGCGCGAATCCTGTGTCGCGCTGTTCGGTTTTTCGCTTCCATTTCTTGCCTATTCATATATTATATGGGGTATGGGCGGTTCTTTCGCTGCGCCGGCCGTGATGCTTTGGGAGGCTTTCCGCACGCCCAGCGGATTTTCCGTGGGAGAGCTGCCGTTGCCGAAGCTGATGCTGTTGGGAACGCTCCTTGCGGCTATGGTCTTCACGGCCGTCTGCTATTTCCGCGACCGCTATGCTTCGGGTACGAAACCGCGGGCGATCCTGCTTTTCAACCTGATTCTTTTCATGCTTTGTACGGGTTTGTTTTTCGTCCCTTCGGGCACCTCTTCGGCAGCTGCGCTGGCAGCCGTACCGATGGCGACGCTGCTGCCTCTTTGGTTCGTGCGGCTCCCTCGTCCGGCCGCTATGTGCCTCTACATCGGACTGATCGGACTGTGCGTCGCTTCCCTTCTTCTATAAGACGTTGCGTTCAGGCTCGTTTGTGCTCGAATTCGTTTTCGAGTACAAAATTTCTATCGAACATTGCATAATCACAATAATTTCTTGTATATTTGAACTCGTACTGTAGTGACGCCAGCTATTGTACAAGTAGACTAAAAATTTTAAAAAATTACAAGAAATGGGAAAAATTTCTTTAACATCGGCTACGCAGCCGATGATTGCGAAGTATGTGGAGAACTCACATACGGGAATCCAGTCGCAGACTCTATCGCGTTATGCGATCGGCTATGTGCTGCGGGGAACGAAGTACATCTACGATGGCGATCAGCGGATCCGTCTCACACGCGGCGATCTCTTTTACTTGGGTATAGGCCACCACTACACGGAGAATGTGCCCGAGAACGGCCAGCCTTTCGAACAGATCCTCGTCTACTACACGCCGGCCGAACTCCAGCGTATTCTGATGCATCTGAACATCACCTACGGCATGGACATCACCAACGAACACCACTGTTCGGAGTGTGCGAGCCATTCATACGTGGCTATGACCGGTTGGAGCAGCGTCCGCAACTTTTTCGTCAACACGAACAACTATCTGCGCGACGAGCATTTCCGCCACGACGAAACCGTGGAAAATATCAAGATGACCGAATTGATCTATATGATCGTCTCGCACGAGGACAGCTGTCTGAAGAGCAAAATCCTGAGCAACATCGACACGGCGAAGGAGAATTTCGAGCAGATCGTCTACGACCACATCTTCAAGAACGTTTCGATCGACGAACTTGCCCGCAAAACCAACCGGTCGCTCACGTCGTTCAAGAAGGAGTTCCGCCGCATCTTCACCATACCGCCCCACAAGTGGTTCATCCGCCAGCGGCTCATGCATGCGCGGCTGCTGTTGATATCGACCTCGCTCTCGGTTTCGGAGATCGGTGTGGAGTGTACCTTCCCCAACACCTCGCACTTCATCAAACTATTCAAGAAGGAGTACGCCATGACGCCTGCGGCCTACCGCAGCCGCCATCAGGAGGCTGGAGCCGCGGCTCCGGCACAGACTGCGGCCGAGACGGAGATGCGTCAGGCACTTTGAAAAAACTTAATAATCGGATGTTAATTAAAAAATTTAATTATAATTCGACAGGAAATCAGGGGGACGATATGAAAAAATGTTACGAAAAATTTGGAGTATGATAAAAATCCACTATCTTTGTAGTACAAACGTGGGATTCTCCCACTCTCATTAACCTAACTAACCTAACCAGAGGGGCCCGATACTGCCAGGTATCCGGCCCCTTCCTCTTCGGTGTACCGTCGGTTCGGCCCGCTCGGCCGTTGCTTCGGGCTGTCTCTTTCGGACGGAGTGGACGCCTTCGTGCGGAACAAGCGACCGGTGCGGACGGGATCGGAGCCGGTCGTCGGCAGCCCGAGGTGTCGGTTATGCCGTAGCGGCGACGCCGCTCCCGGCCGTCGGGACAACGTGCCGCAGGATGATCCGGCGGCCGCTGCGCCGTGCAGGTCCGGAGTGCGTTCTCCTTTCCGCTCTCTTTCTCCGTCCGGCTTTTCTGCACCTCTTTCTATCCGCGGATCTACCCGATTCAGGAGGACGCAACGTGGTTGGCGACGGTCGGCTGCACGGCGCGGCCTTCCGCACGAAACTCCGTGCGCAGCGGTGCGCTTTCGGCGTGCGTCTCTCCCCCGCGCGGCGCCGTCCGGACGGCCGCTTTCTAAAATCGTACCTCCGAAAATGGGAATTCTCGGAAATTTTTCCTATTTTTGCATCAATTGGAAAATAATGAACTTAAATGCCGAAGTTGTATGACAGGGCAGACGTACTGAGAAAACCCGACTGGCTGAAGATCCGGCTCCACCGCACGACGGCGTACGCCGATGTGCAGCACATCGTCAAAGAGCACTCTTTGCATACGATTTGCAGCAGCGGAATGTGTCCGAACAAAGCCGAATGCTGGAGCCGCCGTACGGCGACTTTCATGATCCTCGGGGATATCTGTACACGGGGCTGCCGTTTTTGCGCCACACGAACGGGCCGTCCGCTGCCGCCCGATCCGTCTGAACCCGCCCAATTGGCCGAGAGTGTCCGTCTGATGGGACTTCGGTATGTCGTCGTAACCTCTGTAACGCGCGACGACCTCCCCGACGGAGGTGCGGCGCATTGGGCGGAAACCGTGCGTGCCGTCCGGTCGCAGAATCCCGACGCCGCCATTGAGCTCCTTATTCCCGATCTCGACGCCCGGCCCGAACTGTTGGAGGTGGTCGTCGCGTCGAAGCCCGACATCGTCGGGCACAACATCGAAACCGTCGAGCGGCTGACCCCCGTGGTCCGGTCGAAAGCCAAGTACCGCACCAGTCTGGAGACGCTGCGCTGTCTGGCCCGGCTGGGCGCCGTAACGAAGAGCGGCCTGATGGTCGGTCTCGGCGAGAGCGATGACGAAGTGTTGCAGACCCTCCGGGACCTGCGCGAGGCAGGCGTGAGGATCGTAACGCTCGGTCAGTACCTTCGGCCCACTTTGGAGCACTATCCCGTTGCGGCGTATATCACTCCCGAAAAATTCGAATGGTACAGACTGCAAGCCCTCGAAATGGGTTTCAGCTATTGCGCGAGCGCTCCGATGGTGCGTTCGTCGTATCTGGCTGACGAAGCGTTGAAAAGCGTGAACTTGTAGTTTCGGAGAAAATGGACGTCGAATACCGCGATCTGGGCCGTGTGCCGTACGGGGAGTGCTGGACTTTGCAGCGATCGCTGTTCGACGCGCTGCTCGCGCGGAAAGGTTCGGCGGACGATGCGGCAGGATATCTGCTGTTGGTGGAACATCCGCCCGTCTACACGCTCGGCAAGAGCGGACATGCGGAAAACATGCTCGTGAGCGAGGAGTTCCTGCGCAGCCGCGGTGCGGAATATTACCGCATCGACCGCGGCGGCGACATCACCTTCCACGGCGAGGGGCAGATCGTGGGGTATCCGATTCTCGATCTCGAGAAAATCGCGGTCGGCCTCAGACAGTACATCGAGAGCCTCGAAGAGGCCGTGATCCGCACAGTCGCCGCCTACGGGATCGGGGCGGGCCGCATCGCCGGAGCTTCGGGAGTGTGGATCTGCGAAAAAGGCGTGCCGCCCCGCAAGATATGCGCAATAGGCGTGCGTTCGTCGCGTTATGTAACCATGCACGGCTTCGCGCTCAACGTCTCGACCGATCTCAGGTGGTTTTCCTACATCAATCCCTGCGGTTTCGTCGACAGAGGCGTAACCTCGATCGAAAAGGAGACGGGATGCCGCATCGCTTCGGACGAAGTGAAAGAGCGGCTTGTGAAAAATTTAAGCGAGATATTGAATGTTAAAATATATAATAAATAAAAAGTATGCCCATAGAAAAGAGATGGGTGGTGAAACCGCAGGGGGGTCCCGTGGCGGCGGCGGCGCTGGCTGCCGAGCTGAGAATATCCCCCGTGCTGGCGAATCTGCTCGTACAGAGAGGCATAGACAATGTAGAACGGGCGAAGAAATTTTTTGAACCCAAGCTTTCGGACCTGCACGATCCGTTCCTGATGAAGGACATGGATCGGGCGGTCGAAAGGGTGGAGCGGGCCGTGAGGGACAATGAGAAGATCATGGTCTACGGCGATTACGACGTGGACGGCTGTACGGCCGTCGCGTTGGTGTACAAGTTCCTCCGCCACATCGGGCACAAAAACCTCGTGTTCTACATTCCGGACCGTTATACCGAAGGTTACGGTATCTCGGTCAAGGGCATCGACCATGCCGCCCGCAAGGGCGTGGGTTTGATTATTGCCCTCGACTGCGGTATCAAAGCCATGGAAAAGGTCGCCTATGCGAAACAGAAAGGCGTGGATTTCATCATCTGCGACCATCATCTTCCGGCCGACGAGATCCCCGAGGCCGTGGCCGTTCTGGACCCCAAGCGGGTCGACTGCTCCTATCCGTTCGACGAATTGTCGGGTTGCGGCGTGGGATTCAAGCTCGTCGAGGCCTATGCCCGGCGCAACGGCATCCCCTTCGCCGAGATCGAGCCGCTGCTGGACCTGCTGGTCGTGAGCATCGCCTCGGACATCGTGCCGCTCGTGGACGAGAACCGCGTGCTGGCCTATTACGGCCTTATCCGGCTCAACCGGCAGCCTTCGAAGGGGCTGCTCTCGATCATCAAGATCTGCGGACTGGACAAACACAACATCACCGTCGACGACATCGTCTTCAAGATCGGCCCCCGCATCAATGCCGCGGGCCGTATGCGGATGGACGAGAACGACGAGAACGCCTCCCCCTCGGGCGGTCATGCCGCGGTGGAGCTGCTGGTGGAGGGCAACGAAACCACGGCCGAAGAGTTCGGCAACGTGATCGACGCCTACAACCGCGACCGCAAGAGCATCGACCGCAGCGTAACGCAGGAGGCGCACGATTTCATCGAGAGCAATCCGGAGATGAAGAGCCTCAAAAGCACGGTGATCTACAATCCGAAATGGATGAAGGGCATCGTGGGCATCGTCGCGTCGCGCCTGATCGAGACCTACTACCGGCCTACGGTGGTGCTGACGATGAGCAACGGCTATGTAACCGGTTCGGCGCGTTCGGTTCCGGGCTTCGACCTCTACCAAGCCGTGGAATCGTGTGCCGATCTGCTGGAGAACTTCGGCGGACACATGTATGCCGCGGGCCTCACGATGAAACCCGAACATGTCGCGGAATTCACGCGGCGGTTCAACGCTTTTGTCGAGGAGAATATCGACCCGCAGATGCTCGTGCCGCAGGTCGACATCGACGGCGAACTGCTCTTCTCGGACATCACGCCGGCGTTCCGGCGCGACTTGAACCGCTTCCAACCCTTCGGACCCGGGAATACGGCACCCGTGTTCGTTACTTACGGTGCGATCTGCCACGGCGGGGCGAAACTCGTCGGCATGGAAAGCGAACATCTGCGCATGGATCTCATGCAGCGTCAGAAGCCCAATACGACGATTCAGACCATCGCTTTCCAACAGCCCACGCATTACGAGTGGGTGCGTTCGGGCCGTCCGATCGACGTCTGCTATCAGATCGTCGAGAACCATTACCGGGGCACGGTAACGACCCAGCTCCGGATCAAGGATATCAAACCCGTTACGGGCCGGTAGCGTGTGCGGGACATGAGCGGATTTGCGAAGAGGCTTTGGGCAGGAGCGTGTCTTGCGGCGGCTTTCGCGGCGCATGCCTCGGCGCCCGGGCCCGGCGACGGTGCGGCCCGCGACGCTCGGCCGCCGGCGGCTGTCGCGGTCCGTGCCTCCGTGTCCGATTCCGCAGACGGCGTTGTCGCTGCCGTCCGGTTGCCGGGAAGCGCCCGGATGCGTGGCGGTCTCGATTCGCTGGATGCCGTCCGTACGATTGCGACGATCGCCGGGTCGCAGCGGCCGAAGCGCGCGCGGCGTGTCGCACGGTTCGTCCGTCCGCCATTTTTGCGGGAAGGGGACAGCGTGGGGCTCGTGGCGATCTCTTCGAAGACCGACTCCGCCCGGATGAAACATTATCTTGCGGCCGTCGATACGGTGCGTTCGTGGGGATTGCGCGTGCGGCTCGCCGCACACCTTTTCGACCGCAGCGGCGGTTGGTTCGCCTCGGCGGACAGCGTGCGTGCGCAGGAGTTGCAGCAGATGCTGGAGAATCCCCATCTGCGGGCCGTGCTCTTTTTTCGCGGCGGCTACGGTGCGGTGCGTGTCCTCGATCGGATCGACCTCGGGGCAGTGCTCCGCGATCCGAAGTGGCTGGTCGGCTTCAGCGACCTGACGACGGTCCACTATGCCTTGCACAAGGCGGGAATCGAGTCGATCCACGGGACGATGCCCTCGAATTTCCGGACCGGGCCTGCGGAACGCGACACTTCGGCCCTGTGGCTGCGCGAAGCGCTCTTCGGCCGTGTGGGCGGCTATGTCTCGGCACCCCATCCGTTCAACCGGCCGGGCGAGGCGCAGGGGCGGCTCTCCGGCGGCAATCTGTCGGTCGTCAGTGCGATGAACGGCATGCCCGAAGACAACGATTTCTCCGAGCCCACGATTCTCCTCATTGAGGATGTGGGCGAAAGCATCCACCACATCGACCGGATGCTCCGGACGCTGCTGCGCAGCGGCAGGCTGGAGCGGATCGCAGGGCTCGTGGTGGGGGATTTCACGCACATCCGCGGCGAGAAACAATGGGGCTCCTCCGTTTACGAACTGATTTCCGAGTATGCCGGGACGCTGGATATTCCGGTACTGTTCGGTTTCCCTGCGGGCCACGGCCGCCTCAATGCGGCGCTCTATATGGGCCGCGAAGTGCGCCTTACCGTCTCCGAGGAGGGCGGCGAACTGCGCTTTCTGTAATTTCCGGTCTCTGCAAGGAGGGCTCCCGGATTTTTCGCAGCAGTTTTTACGCGGATGCGGGGAGCCGCCTCTTCGTCGTCGCTCGTCCGCCTTTCGACGGACGTTTTTCTGCTTTGGACGATCCGCGGATAAGTTTTGCAGGCTGCCCCGCGGCTTTCGGGGTCTCCTCTTCTGGGGGGCTTTCGTGCGCTTGCGGGATGAGCCCGATCCGTCGGAAACGCCGCCCGTATCTTCCCGGGGTGGGAGGGCCGCCGCATGCCGAACCGCTCCGGACGATGCGTTCGGATTCGCGGTACGGATGCGGTTCGGCGGAGGCGGCCGCCGCGTCCGGTTTTATTGGACCCGGACGATCTTCTCCGACTTGTCGAAGGGCGGCAGATCGGCCGGCGTGAAGTCCGAATAGCCGACGGCGAGGGCGCACAACGGTTCGCAGTTGTCCGGAATAGGCAGGAATGTCCGCAGATAATCGGCGGCCCGCTCTCCGTCGGGAGCGTCCTTGCGGCGCGGGCGGCCGTGGATGTGGACCCAGCACGAGGCGAGCCCTTCGTCCACGCAGGCGAGCTGGAGAGTCGTCGCCACGATGGCGGCATTCTCGCGCCAGAGGTCGCACGAGGCCGTTTCGCCCAGCACGACGACCGCCAGCGGAGCGTTTTTCAGAAATGCCGAGCCGTAGTCGCGCATGTCGGACATGCGGGCCAGAAGCGCCGGATCGTCCACGATCAGCAGGCGCGTCGAACGGGTATTGCGGGCCGAGGGTGCCGTGAGGGCTTCGTCGACCAGACGGTCGACGACTGCATCGGGCAAAGGCTGCGGCGAGAATTTGCGTACGCTGCGGCGTCTGCGGAGAATCTCTTTGAATTCCATGATCGGTCTGTTTTATGGGTTCGTTGCACAAAAATAATGAAAATCCGCACGCTTCGTCTCCGGCGGCTCCGGGAAATACGTTCGCGCTTGTTTTTCCGTCCGGTTTGTCGTATCTTTGACTTTCAAAACGTTTTGCAACCGATGAACGCAGAAAAACTGACCGTTGCGCTGATCTACGATTTCGACGGCACGCTCGCCCCGGGCAACATGCAGGAATACGACTTCATCCCCGCCGTGGGCAAGAGCAACAAGGAGTTCTGGACCGACGCCAATACGCTGGCCGAGGAGCAGGATGCCGACATGGTGCTCACCTACATGGCCCGCATGATTCAGGAAGCCAAATCCAAAGGACTGTCGCTCAGGCGCGAAGCCTTTCAGGAGTCGGGCCGCCGCGTGGCGCTCTACCGCGGCGTCAGGGAGTGGTTCGGGCGGATCAACGCCTACGGTGCCGCCCGCGGCATCCGCATCCTGCACTACATCAACTCTTCGGGGCTGAAGGAGATCATCGAGGGGACGGAGATCGCCCGCGAATTCCGTAAGATCTACGCCTGTTCGTTCCTCTACGACGTGGACGGCATCGCCTACTGGCCTGCCGTGGCGGTGAACTATACGAACAAGACGCAGTTCATCTTCAAGATCAACAAGGGCGTCGAATCGGTCTTCGACAGCAAGCTGGTCAACCGCTACATTCCCGAAGAGGAGCGCCCCGTGCCGTTCCGCCGCATGATCTACGTCGGCGACGGGACGACCGACATCCCCTGCATGCGGCTCGTGAAGAACTACGGCGGCCACTCCATCGCGGTCTACAATCCCGATCGGAAGGGGGCCCGGCGGGAGATGGCGCAGCTCATACACGACGACCGCGTGAGCCACGTCTGTCCGGCCGACTACTCCGAGGGGGGCGAGATGGACGTGCTCGTGAAGACGATCATCGACAAGATCGACCTCGATCATCGGCTCGAATCCATGGAAGTGATGAAGTAATCCCGTGCGGCCGGGTTTCGGACCGGGTGTCCGGAGCCGGGGCCGGAAATAATGAAGAGACCTATGAAAATCGTATTCGCAACCAACAATGCCCACAAGCTCGCCGAGGTGCAGGCCGTGCTGGGCGAAGGTTATACGCTCCTTACGCCCCGCGACTGCGGCGTTGCGGAGGAGATCCCCGAGACGCAGCAGACCCTCGAAGGCAATGCTTCGCAGAAGGCCCGCTACCTCTACGACCGCACCGGTCTGGACTGTTTCGCCGACGACACGGGGCTCGAAGTGGCCGCGCTGGGCGGTGCTCCGGGCGTGCGTTCGGCCCGCTATGCCACCGACGGACACGACTTCGCGGCCAACAACCGGCTGCTGCTCGCAAACCTCGAAGGGGTTGCGGACCGCCGGGCCCGATTCCGGACCGTGATTTCGCTCATCCTCGGCGGACGGGAGCGGCTGTTCGAGGGGGTCGTCGAGGGGCGTATCGCCGAGCGGGAGACGGGTGCCGAAGGCTTCGGTTACGATCCGCTCTTCGTGCCCGAAGGGTCGGAGCGCACGTTCGCCGAGATGACTGCCGCCGAGAAAAACGCCGTCTCGCACCGTGCCCGCGCCGTGCGCAAGCTCGCCGAATATTTGTACAACCTGAATAAATAGCTTACTTTCGCACTCCCTATGGACGAATTGTATCACAAAGAGGAGTCTTTCGATCCCGAGACGATCGGAAAACTGAAGGGACATTACGCCGCGATTCTCTGCCTGTTGGGCGAAGACGTCGGACGGGAGGGGCTGGTGAAAACCCCCGAACGGGTCGCAAAGGCCATGTCGTTCCTCACCAAAGGCTACCGGGTCGACCCGCTGAGCATTCTCCGCTCGGCCATGTTCCGCGAGGAGTACAAACAGATGGTGCTGGTGAAGGACATCGAACTCTACTCGCTCTGCGAGCACCACATGCTGCCCTTCTACGGCAAGGCGCACGTGGCCTACATCCCCAACGGCTACATCACGGGCCTCTCGAAGATCGCCCGCATCGTCGAGTGCTATGCCCGCCGCCTGCAGGTGCAGGAACGGCTGACGGTGCAGATCCGCGACTGCATTCAGGAGGCGCTCAATCCGATGGGCGTGGCCGTGGTGATCGAGGCCAGCCACATGTGCATGCAGATGCGCGGCGTGGAGAAACAGGAGTCGGCGACGACGACTTCGGCCTTTACGGGTATCTTCCTCTCCGACCACCGCACGCGCGAGGAGTTCATGACGCTCATTTCCCACAAATACCGGTAGCCGCGGCGAGCGGAGACGTGGAGGGGCCGTGCTCCGGAGCTGCCGCCCCGGCTCGCGGTCGCCGGATCGGTTGCGTATGTTCCGGTATCGCTGCGTGCCGGAAAGCGGTTCCGGGAACGGAGTATGCCGCGACTGCCCGAAGGAGGATGCGGCGGAAACCGATCTTCAGGAAGGGGCGGAATCCGGTGTATTGCCGGCCCCTCGTCCGAGCGACTTCTTTTTTCGCGGTCGGGCGGTTCGGGTGCCGCCGCATGTTCGGAAGGGGCGGGCGTCCCGGTCGCCGCACGGATTCTCCGTGCCCGGACGTCCGGCGTCTCGCTTATGACCGGCGGGGCGGTCCGATTTCATGCTTGGCTGCCGGTCGGATCGGGAGCTGGGGCGGAAAGTCCGAAAAACCTCATGAACCGCTCCGCTCGGGCGAACCGGACGATAGAATGGATAAAAGGGGCTGTCTGACAAGCTGTTTCAATCCTTTGGGAATTGCGTATTCGGAAAAAATTCCCGAATAGCAGGTACGAATAAAAAGGGGTGTCTAAAACTTGTTAGACAGCCCCTTTTTTTAATCGCAAGTCCTGTAAGCCGGGTTCTGTACCCCTTCCGGGGCCCTTGTCATTTATCTAGGGCGGCGGTCTCCCGCCGTCTCAAGCAACCTACCCCCCGGCATCGGACGAGCAGCCCTTGATTGCCGGTATACATGGTCTTGCAACCCGCGAGACGTACGGCCGGACGACATCGCTGCCTCCGCGGTGGGCTCTTACCCCGCCTTTTCACCCTTGCCTGCACACGAAACGCCAAGTCCCGTACAGGCGGTCATTCTCTGTTACGCTCCTATACCCTCACGGATATCAAGCCGTTAGCTTGCGCGGTGCTCTGTGTTGCCCGGACTTTCCTCTCCCCGACGGTCGGGCAGCGACAAGGCGGACTTGCGAGGCAAAGATAACTATTTCTCGTCGAATCGGGGAAATTTCTCCCTAAAAACGATCTCCCCCCACTGATGTTCCGGCGGCGTCTCGCCGACGGACGGCGCAGCGCAGGCCGCCGAACAATGCGCATCCGCCGCATGCGGAGGGGGCGGGACGATCTTCGCGGCATTGCCGCTGCCCGTTCCGAACCCGCGTCCGGGGGCTGCGCCGGCGTGGAACGAGGTAGAGAAAAGAGGCCGGTTTCGCGGAACCGGCAGTCTGCTCCGACTGCGGGAGGAGCGGACGACAGGTGCGGCTACTCCGGTCGCTCCTCGCGGAAGATATTGAACCGCGCCAGCAACGGATTGCGGCGGTCGAGCAGGAAGAACTCCGCGAGCAGCAGAAACAGGGCCAGCCCTACGAGGTACTGGTATTGTTCGTTGTACTCCTCGAATTTGACGGTCGAGAGCTCCGTGGCTTCCATCCGGTTGATGCTCTGTACGATTTCGTCCAGTCCGACCGACTGATTCGACGACCGGACATAGGCTCCGCCCGTGATGTCGGCGATTTGCTGCAACATCTGTTCGTCGAGTTTCGAGACCACCATGTCGCCCTTTTCGTCGCGGATGAACTCGCCGCCGATGCGGATCGGAGCTCCCTCAGGCGTGCCGATGCCGATCGTGAAGATGCGGATACCCAGTTCCTTGGCCCGCTCGGCAACGGCGACGGCGTCGTCTTCGTGGTTCTCGCCGTCGGTAATCAGCACGATGACGCGGCTGTGATTCTGCTCGGTCTCGCTCGAAAAGGACATCAACGCCTGCGAGAGCGCTTTGCCGACGGCCGTGCCCTGCACCGCTACCAGCGAGGGGTCGATCTTGCGGGCGAAAGCCTTCGCCATGCGGTAGTCCGAGGTGATCGGAAGCTGTACTTTGGGTTCGCCGGCGAAGACGACCAGTCCCACGCGGTCCTGCCGGAGACCGTCGAAGAGTCTGTCGATGGCGTATTTGGTGCGTTCGAGACGGTTGGGGGCGAAATCTTCGGCCAGCATCGAGTTCGAGACGTCGACCACGAGCATCATCTCGATGCCCTCCGACGTCTCCTCGCGGAGCTTCGAACCCCATTGGGGCCGTGCGAGCGCCAGCACGAGCAGCGCTACGGCCGCCGTGAAGAGGATGGATTTGAGCCGGACGCGGCCCGTCGAGACCTCGGGCATCAGTCCGCGCAGCAGCGTCGGATCGCCGAAGCGGGCGAGGCGTTTGCGGCGGTTTCGCGCGGCGGCCCAGTAGAGAGCTATGAGAGCCGGCACGGCCAGCAGCAGCCACAGATATTGCGGATGTGCGAATCGGAACATGGCTTAGGGTAATTTTTTCAGTGCGAGATTCGACAGCAGGAACTCGGCCAACAGCAGCAGCAGCCCTGCCAGCGCCCAACCGAGGTACTGCTCGTGGTAGACGGTGAATTCGGAGATTTCGACCTTGCTCTTTTCGAGCCGGTTGATCTGCTCGTAGATCGCTTCGAGCTTGGATTTGTCCGTGGCGCGGAAGTATTCGCCGCCGGTCGTTCGGGCGATCTGGCGCAGGGTCTCTTCGTCGATCTTCACGTCGGCCATCTGGTAGGTGATGTTGCCGAACATGTCGAGATAGGGATAGGGAGCCTTGCCGCGGGTGCCGACGCCGATCGTGTAGACCCGGATGCCTTGGGCACGGGCGATCTCGGCCGCCGTCGCGGGGGCGATCTGTCCCGCGTTGTTCTCGCCGTCGGTCAGAAGGATGATGACCTTCGACTTGGCGTCGCTCTCGCGCAGGCGGTTGATGGCCGTGGCCAGTCCGTTGCCGATGGCCGTGCCGTCTTCGACGAGGCCGCTGCGTATGCGGCTCAGGAGCGTTTGCAGCGTCCCCTGATCCGTCGTCAGAGGACTCTGCGTGTAGGCTTCGCCCGCAAAGACCACCAGACCGATCCGGTCGCCGTAGCGGTCGGCGATGAAGGTGCCGGCGACCTCCTTGGCCGCCGTGATGCGGTCGGGGCGGAAGTCGCGTGCCAGCATCGACCCCGAAACGTCGATCGCCAGCATGATGTCGATGCCTTCGGCATTCGTGCGGCTGTTGTGCTCCGCGGAGCGGGGGCGCGCCAGTGCGACGACGAGCAGCGCCACGGCGGCGCAGCGCAGCACGAACGGCACGTGGCGCAGAAAGTAGCGCACGGTCTTCGGTGCGCGGACGACGCCGGCGACGGTCGAGATGCGGATCGCGGCGCCGCCCCGTCGCGTGCGGTAGACGTACCATGCCGTCATGGGGATCAGTACCGCGAGCAGCCAGAGAAAATATGGATGTGCGAATGTCATCTTTACCAGTTCTTTTTACCGCGTACCACGACGCCCTGTTTCTCCTTCAGTTTTTCCTGTGTCCTGTCTTCCTGAGCCTGTATGGCGTCGAGCATCCGCTCCTGCTCCTCGGGCGAGATGCCTTCGGGCGCAGCCTGCGCTTCGGCGCTCCGTTCGTCGCCCTGCTCCTCTTCGGGTTCGGCCGGCTGCTCCTGCTCGTCCTGCCGGCCATCCTCCGGCTGTCCGTCCTGCCCGTTCTGCCCGTTCTGTTGCTGCTCCTCGTTTGGGTCCTGTTTTTCGTTTTGATCCTGCTGCCGGTCCTGTCGATTCTCCTGAAGCAGCCGCTTGGTGTAGGCATAGTTGTATTTGGCCTCTTCGTCGGCGGGGTTGAACCGCAGGGATTGTTTGTAGCTTTCGAGCGCCTCCTTGTACTGTTCCTGTTTGAATTGGGCGTTGCCGAGGTTGTAGAAGGCTTCGGCACGTTCGGCGTCCGTGCGCAGCGTGTCGGCCGCCGCGGCGCGCATCGTTTCGGCGGCCTTGTCGTAGCGCTCGGCCTTGTAGAGTGCGTTGCCCAGATCGTAGGCCGCTTCGAAACTTTGCGGAGCGGCTTCGAGCGCCCGCGTGTAGCGTTCGATGCTCTGTTCGTAGTTCCCCTTGTCGTACTGGCGGTTGCCTTTGCGCACGAGGCTGCGCTCGGGCATGTGCTGTGCCGCGGCGGCGCCTGAGAAGGCGATTGCCGCGAGGCAGAGCAGGAAGCGGATGATCGTATGCTGTTTCATGACTCCGGTGCGGATGGTTCGTTATCGCCCGCAGGCTCCTCCTCGACGAGTTTGGTCTCCTCGACGAAGTAGTAGGCTTTCAAGTAGTCCGCCTCGTTCTGTTCGGCGTCGGGCGTGGCCTTGGCGAACTTCACGAGGTCGGCGTCGCGCAGAATGGCCGTAAGGTCCATGGCGCTCTTCTGGGGCATGTCGTCGATGCGGCGCATGGCTTCGATGATCTCGTCGGAGGTCATCTCCATGGCTCCGATCCCGTAGCGGGCGGCGATGTAGGTGCGCAGAATGTCGGTAAGTCCCGAATAATAGAGTTTGTACCGGTTGTTCTGCCAGAGTTTCTGGTGGTGCAGCGCTTCGAGCGCTTGAATCGCCACGACGTGCGGCGGCTGCGGCGGTGCGGAGCGGAATAGACTGCCCACGCTGCGTCCGTGGCGGGCGAGCAGCTTTTGTGCGGCATAGAGTGCCGCGAGCAGCGCGAGCAGCGCCAGAAGCCCCCACTTCACGTAGCCGCTCACCTCGCCGAAGCGGAACGGAAGCGTCTTCTGCGCCTTGAGGTCGTAGATCGAGTGCGACGTGGAGTCGATCTGGAAGGTAGCGACGTGCAGGTAGAGCGAGTCGTCGCTGTAAAGCGTGTCCACGATGTTCTTGCCGGCATAGAGCACGCCGGCCTTGCCGAGGGCGTAGTTGCCTTCGTCGAAGGCGGCCAGCACGTAGCGTTTGCGGAGCTTCTGTGCACGGCCATCGCGTGCGAGCGTATCGACGGGCAGGCTCCGGACCAGCTCGATGCCGCTGCCGTCGGGGTGGAATTCGGGGAACTCCACCACTTGCACCTGATCCTTGTCCACCTCGATCACGTATTCGAAGCGGTCGCCGATCATGATGCTGTCGGGTTCGATGCGGGCCCGGACCGAGGGCTGCTCCTGTCCCGAGGCGATGCCCGCCGCAAACAGGGCGGCGGCGAAAGCGCCGAAGCGTCCGGGCATGCGGCTCCGTCCGCCTCTCTGCCCGCCTGAGCGAACCGTCCTCCGATTCTGTGCTTCGGGCCGGTGCGCTGTCCTCCCGCTCTTTCGGTCGGGTCCGCATGCTTCGCCCTCTTTCGGGGAACGGCCCCGGCGGAGGCTCGGAACGTGCCGGTCCGCCGAATCGGACCGGAGGCCCGTTCGTGCAGGTGCGGGGGCGATTGCAGCCATGTAACGGAAACTACTCATCGTTGTTTGAAGAGTTTAATCAGTTCGACGACATAGTCGCACTCCGTGGAGACCGTAGCCGTGTCGATGCGGTTGTGCCGGAGCGTATGTTCGATCTCGTCCGAACGGCGCCTCCACGATTCGGCGTAGTGGTCGCGCACGGCGCGCGACGAGGTGTCGGTCCAGACCTTGCGCCCCGTTTCGGCGTCCTGCAATTCGAGGATGCCCACGTCCGGAAGCTCCGTTTCGCGCGGATCGTAGACGCGTATTCCGACCAGATCGTGGCGGCCTCCGGCGATCTTCAGCGCATCGTCCAGCGCCTCCCGGTCGTTCGACGAATCCATGAAATCCGAAAGGATGAAGGTCGTGCAGCGTTTTTTATTTACATTGGTGAGGAAGCGGATCGGCTCCGAGAGCTTCGTGCCCGCCGACCCGGGGCGGAAGCCGACGAGCTCGCGGATGATCGTCAGGATGTGGCTGCGTCCCTTTTTCGGAGGGATGAACTTCTCGACCTTGTCCGAAAAGAAGATGCACCCCACCTTGTCGTTGTTCTGCACGGCGGAGAAGGCCAGCACGGCGGCGATCTCGGTCATGACGTTCTTTTTGAGCCGTTCGGCGGTGCCGAACATACGCGAACCGGACACGTCCACGAGAAGCATCATCGTCAGTTCGCGCTCCTCTTCGTAGACCTTGATGTGGGGTTTCGACGAACGGGCCGTAACGTTCCAGTCGATGTCGCGCACGTCGTCGCCCGCGCGGTACTCCCTCACTTCGGAAAACGACATACCCCGCCCGCGGAAAGCCGTGTGGTACTTTCCGGCGAAGATCTCGTTGGAAAGACCGCGGGTCTTGATCTCGATCTTGCGGACGCGCCTGAGAATATCGTTCTCGCTCTCCTGCATCGTTAGGGTACGATTACGTTGTTGAGGATGTCGGTGATGATCTCCTCCGAGGAGATGTTCTCGGCCTCGGCTTCGTACGTGAGGCCGATGCGGTGGCGCAGCACGTCGTGGCAGACGGCCCGCACGTCCTCGGGGATCACATAGCCGCGGCGGCGGATGAAGGCGTAGGCGCGGGCGGCCTTGGCCAGCGAGATCGACGCACGAGGCGAACCGCCGTAGGCGATCAGCGATTGGAGTTTCTGGAGGTTGTATTCGGCCGGTTCGCGCGTGGCGAAGATGATGTCGATAATGTATTTTTCGATTTTCTCGTCCATGTAGACGTCCTCGACGACGCGGCGGGCCTTCACGATGTCCTCGGGCGAGACGACCTTGTTCACTTCGGGCATGCCCGAGCCCGAGAGGTTCATGCGCACGATGTCGCGCTCCTCCTGTTTCTTGGGGTAGGAAATCTTGGCCTTGAGCATGAAGCGGTCGACCTGTGCCTCGGGCAGAGGATAGGTGCCTTCCTGCTCCAGCGGGTTCTGCGTGGCGAGCACCAGAAACGGCTGCGGCAGGGGATAGGTCTCCTCGCCGATGGTTACCTGCCGCTCCTGCATGGCTTCGAGCAGCGCCGACTGCACCTTCGCGGGCGAGCGGTTGATCTCGTCCGCCAGCACGAAGTTGGCGAACACGGGGCCTTTCTTGACGATGAACTCCTCGTTCTTCTGCGAATAGATCAGCGTGCCTATGAGATCGGCCGGCAGCAGATCGGGCGTGAACTGTATGCGCGAAAACTGTGCGTCCACGGCCTTGGCGAGGGTCGTGATGGCGAGGGTTTTGGCCAGTCCCGGCACGCCTTCGAGCAGGATGTGCCCGTTGGAGAGCAGGCCGATCAGCAGCGTATCGACCAGATGGGTCTGACCCACGATCACCTTGCCGATTTCGGTGCGCAGCGTATCGACGAAGACGCTTTCGCGCTCGATCCGCTCGTTGAGTTCTTTGATGTTGATGACTTCGCTCATTTCTGTGGTATGTGTTTTCCGTTGATTCCTTAACGTCCGGTGTGCAAAGATATTGCAAAAATAGTAAATTTTTTGAAAGGCTTTCGTTTTCGGAGCGGGCGCTTCGGTCCGACGCGGGAGGAGGCCGAATGCAATAAATATAAAATATTCGGTCGAAAAAACGGCTGAAAGTACAATAATATATACAATTTTAGGGACCTATGATATGAAAAAAGGAGAAAAACTGCACCACCCGTAAGAGGAATGGATAATTTTGTCTACGTAATTCGACGGGTGCGCCTCAACACCGCGGACGGAGTCGGAAAAATGTTTCTTACGAAGCGCCTCCGGAACATTTTTCCATTGCATTCACCGAATGCCGGATGGATGTCTGTTGTTCTGCGTGGGAGAGGGTGGCGTTTTTCGCCGCCCTCTTTTACCATACCTCCTCCATGCATGGGCTCCGCCGCAGTCGGGAAAACGGTTCGCGGCTTCGCGGAAACAGGGTATGATACGGAGCCGGACGCTGCCGCGAAATCGGGAATTTTCCCCCCCCCTCGGAGCCCTTCCCGCATGGTTGCTTCACGGCGGCCGTTTCGGGTAATATAATGCTTAAAGGCTCGTTGATGCGCTGTTAGGTCAAGGGCCTGTGCCGCAAGGATGAATCGTGTTATCTTTGATTATCGCTAAAATTGTTCGCTTATGAAAAGGTTCGGTCTGTTCTTCGGGTCCGTATTCGTATTTTCTCTGTTTTTTGCGGCATGCGTGCAGAATGAAACGGACACTCTTGCGGAACCGCCTCGTGATCCTCATAAGGTACCGGTCGCACAGGCGTTGGCCGATCTCGACGGTCTGCTCTGCGAGATCGACGGCACGACACGTGGGGGCGGACGCAGCGTGAGGAGCGTCGAGACGCTCGCGGCTTCGGAGCTGACGGCCGCCACGCGGTCGGAAGCGGCGGACGAAATCGGGGATCTGATCCACATCGTGAATTTCGACAACGACGGCGGCTACGCCATTCTGGGTGCCGACGACCGTATCCCGTCGGTAATCGCCGTTACGGAGCAGGGTAATCTTTCGGCCGCAGAATTCGTGGCGGCTTCGCTTGCGGACGATCCCGATACGGAAAATCCGGCGCTGCGACCCGAGCTGGTGGAGTATGTACAAGGTTTGAGCGAGGATTTTCCGGACGATTCCGTGTCGCCTACGGATGCTCCCTCCCCCTATCTCGTCAGCCAAGTATGGCGTACGATCGAAAAGACGCCGATTCTGACCTATGTGAAATGGAATCAGGACGGACCCTATAACTATTATGTGAAGAAGTACAGAACAAATGGAGTTTATACGGGTTGTGTGGCCGTTGCAGTGGCGCAGATCATCACATCTGTATTGTATAAGTATTATTGGCAGCGGAATTACATTTTTCCCGAAGATCTGAAAACCATCAATGGCGAGAAAATCGACTGGGAGGCGATCTTCCGCGATATGGATGCCGGCAAATATACTTATGAATCAGAAGATGATTCGGTAGGATCGAGGGCTGTGGCATGGCTGATGTTGAGTATAGGCAGTGCAGTAAATATGAAATACAATGGGAATGAAGGTAGTAGTTCCTCTATATCGGAGGCATCCTATTTTCTGAGAAATTTCCGATTCAAAATGGCGTTGGATGTGGATTACAGTACGAATCAGGTCGACATGATGCTTACATCGTTCAATTTGCCGGTGTATGTGCGGGGGTCTGATTTGTCAGTCAACAAAGGTCATGCATGGGTGATCGACGGACG
The DNA here is from genome assembly GCF_900021155.1 of Alistipes sp. CHKCI003. Lineage (GTDB taxonomy): Bacteria > Bacteroidota > Bacteroidia > Bacteroidales > Rikenellaceae > Alistipes > Alistipes excrementavium. Next base: position 33,530 of record NZ_FCNT01000027.1, on the reverse strand, counting down.
CATCGAACAAAAAAGAGCGCTTGCCGATCCGAGCGGAACGGGGTACACGGAGGAATGGAGGACTTTATATCATTGTAATTATGGATACGATGGTGATTATGACGGTTACTATTATTCGGAAGTTTTCGACTTGAAGAAAGGAGCTGAGATCATTGATAAAGAAAATGGTGATGTGGATACGGATGGTGATTACATTTTTTCGGCGAGCCACAGAATAATCACTTGTGCCGGATTTACCATTTGAGTGTGAACGATTAAAAAAGAAGGCAATGAAAAGATTATTGATTTTGTTGTTTGCTGGAACTATCATTAGTTCTTGCGACGGAGAGGGTGTGATGCCTGACGGTGTGGACCCCGTGTTTCTCCGGCATTTTATCGTGGGGTATGAAAACGGCGATTATGAGATCGGGATGGATGAGTGGGGTGTGCTTTGTTTATCTGTGTCGAAAGGAACTAAGGTCTGTTATTACTCGCCGGAGGTAGCCTTCGGAGATTATTTGGCGGATACGGTGAAATTCCTGCGGATCGCGGAGCGGAACGGAGACATGTCCTACAATCGAACCGGTCATCGCGTGTTGTTCTTTCTGAATCACGTATGTTTTGCGGATAATTTCGAAAAAATCCATCTGGTTTGTACGGCCTCCGAGGGCGATGCCCCGTGGGATACGAATCATCCCGTCGGATCGTCTTTGGACGATGTGGCGGAACTCCATTTCGCCAGCTATGCCGATTTTATCCGTAACGGATATCCGGATACGAAAGAGACGATGACCTTTGTGGAAAAACGTATTTCGGAGCTTATGCCAGACGATTTGGCGATGATCATGTGCCGCGACAAAGTGAAACTTGTTTTCGACAATCCACCTTCGTCGGGCAAATACGAATTGGAAATGACGCTGACGACGACCGAGGGCAAAGTGAAGACCGCGAGATATACGTATGATGCCGAAGCGGAAAAATAACGGGTGCAGGAATGCTTGACCGAAGAGCGGCTGCCGGCCGCGGTTCGGCGATGGGCGTCGGCCGCCCCGATTCGGCGAAGGGGCTGTCTAACAAGTCTGATTTTAACGATTTCACCCCTGCCAGAATGAATTCTGGCAGGGGTGATTTCCGATTTTCGGGACTTGTTAGACAGCCCCTTTTTCGTCCGGAGCGATATTTTCGCGGCGCAGGTGTTCGGCGTAAGGCGAAATGTCCGTAACTTTGCAGTCCAATATCGCAATTTATGGAATCGAAGATATTAGAGGGGTTGAATCCCGCCCAGCGCGCCGCCGTGGAGCATTACGACGTGCCGTCGCTCATCATCGCCGGCGCCGGTTCGGGCAAGACGCGCGTGCTGACCTCCCGCATCGCCTACATGATCGAGCAGGGTGTGGCGCCGTTCAACATCCTCGCACTGACCTTCACGAACAAAGCGGCCGAGCAGATGCGCGAACGCATCGCGCAGATGTTGCCCGACAACCGGAGCCGCTACATCCGCATGGGGACGTTCCACTCGGTCTTCTCGCGCATCCTGCGCGAGAACGCCGCCCGGATCGGCTATCCCGACTCGTACACCATCTACGAGCCCTCGGACTGCCGCAACCTGCTGAAGACCATAGTGAAGGAACTGCGTCTCGACGAGGACAAGTACAAACCCGCGAAGATCGCTTCGCGCATCTCCTACGCCAAGAACTGCCTCGTAACCCCGGGGGCCTACCTCGCCAACGCGACCTTCGGGGCCGAGGACCGCGCGGCGCAGATTCCCGAGTTCGGGACCGTCTACGAGCTCTACTGCCGGCGCTGCAAACGCAACGGTGCGATGGACTTCGACGACCTGCTGCTGCAAACCAACATCCTGCTGCGCGACTGCCCCGACGTGCTGGCCCGCTATCAGGAGTTGTTCCGCTACATCCTCGTCGACGAGTATCAGGACACCAACTATGCGCAGTACGTCATCATCCGCCGCCTGTCGCAGACCCATTCGAAGGTCTGCGTCGTGGGCGACGACGCGCAGTCGATCTACTCGTTCCGCGGGGCGAAGATCGAGAACATCCTCTCCTTCCGCAAGGACTATCCCGACGCCATGACCTTCAAGCTGGAGCAGAACTACCGCTCGACGCGCACGATCGTCGACGCGGCCAACTCGGTGATCGTCCGCAACTCGAAACGGATGGAGAAGAACTGCTTCTCGGAGGGGCCCGCAGGCGACAAGATCCGCGTGCTGAAAGCCTATACCGACCGCGACGAGGCCGAGCAGGTGGTCGCGGATCTGCGCGACCGCGTGCGCGCTTCGGGCGATGCGTGGAGCGATGCGGCGATCCTTTACCGGACCAACAACCAGTCGCTCGTGATCGAGGACAACCTCCGGCGACGCGGCATCCCCTACCGGATTTACAAGGGCAGCTCCTTCTACGACCGCAAGGAGGTCAAGGATCTGCTGGCTTATATCCGGTTGGTAATCAATCCGCGCGACGACGAGGCCTTCAAGCGGATCGTGAATTACCCTGCGCGCGGCATCGGCGACACGACCGTGCAGCGCATCGAGCAGATGGCGCGCGAGGGGGGCGTCTCGATGTGGGAGGCGGTGGACCGGCTCGTGGCCGAACCCGCGGCGGATCCCGTGCAGAAGACCATCGCCCGCAAGGCCGCGGAGTTCGTCGGCATGATCCGAGCCCTTTCGCTGGCCCGCAACGAAAAGGGGCTCTACGATTTCGGACTGGAGATCGCCGCCCGCTCGGGCATACTGGCGGCCTACCGCACGGAGAATACGCCGGAGGCGACCTCGGCGCTCGACAATATCGAGGAGCTGCTCAACTCGATGCAGCTCTTCCGCGAACAGCGCGACGCCGAGATCCGCAACGGCGAACGCCCCGAGGGCGAGGAGGCGACCATCGAAGAGTGGTTGCAGAACGCGATGCTCATGACCGACATGGACAAGGACGATCCGGAGGACCGGAACAAGGTTACGCTGATGACCGTCCATTCGGCCAAGGGGCTGGAATATAAATACGTCTACATCGTCGGATTGGAGGAAAACCTCTTCCCTTCGCAGCGGGCCGCCGAGACGCCCGACGGCTTCGAGGAGGAGCGGCGGCTCTTCTACGTGGCGCTGACGCGGGCGAAGGTGGCCGCGACGCTCTCCTATGCCGAGATGCGTTTCAAATGGGGCAATATGGAGTTCTCGCGCCCGAGTTGTTTCCTGCGCGAGATCGACCCCCGATACCTCGAGATGCCGGTCGAAGAGGAGGAGTGCCCCGTGCGTTCGCCGGCGGGCGGCACGAGAGGCGGCGCGGCCATCGACGAACTGCGCCGACGGTTCGACTACCGCTTCAGGCAGCAGCAGGGCGGTCCGAACCGGTCGGGCGCGCGTCCGCAGCCGGCTTTCGGCCGTTCGGATGCCCCGAAGCAGGCGCCCGATCCGGCGTTGATACGGCCCACCCGTCCCTCGACCGAGGGGATGCGGAGGCTGGGCATGCGGCAGGAAGGCGCGCTTCCCGCGGCCGCTGCGACCGCGGGAAGCGACTACGCCGTCGGGCAGCGCGTGGAACATCCCAAGTTCGGCGCGGGGACCGTCCGGCGGATCGAAATGCTGGATACGGATCAGAAATTGGTCGTCGATTTCGGGAGCTGCGGCGAGAAGACGCTGCTGGCCAAGTTCGCAAAACTGACCAAACTCTGACGCCGGATGGATGCGCCGCTCGTTTCGGTCTGCATGACCGCCTACAACCACGAAGCCTACCTCGCCGAGGCGATCGAAGGGGTGCTGATGCAGCGCACCGCGTTCGGCGTGGAGCTGGTGCTGGGCGAGGATTGCAGCACGGACCGCACGGCGGAGATCGGCCGCGAATATGCGGCGCGCTATCCCGGTCGCATCCGTCTGGTCGCGGGGCCGGAAAACGTCGGCTGGCGGGCCAACTACCGCCGCACGGTCGCAGCCTGCCGCGGCAAGTACGTCGCTTTCTGCGACGGCGACGACCGTTGGTGCGACCCGCTCAAATTGCAGATGCAGGCCGAACTGCTGGAGGCCGATCCGTCGTGCGGCATGTGCTATACCCGGACCGAGAAGGCGGACGGGCGGCGCGGTGTGCGGGAATACCTGCCCCAAGGAGAACCTTCGACGGATTTCCGCTCGCTTCTGCGGAGTTATACGATCGGCAACTGTTCGGCGATGGGCCGCCGCGACCTGCTGGAGCGCTTCTATGCCGAGGTCCGGCCCGAGCTGCGCAGCGAATGGCTCACGGGCGACGTGCCGATGTGGCTCTGGGTGGCGGCCCATGCGCGAATCGCCTTCATTGACCGTGTGGCGGCCGTGCATCGGGTGCTGGAGCGCAGCGTCAGCCACGACCCCGACTACGCGCGCCGGATCGCCTTCTGCGATTCCGTGGCGGAGATCGGCCTGTGGTTCGACGACCGCTACGGCGCGCGCCGCGACCGGCAGCGGCTTCTGCGACGGAAAAGCGAGGTGGCGCTCTGGGTGCTCTCGCGGAACGGAACGGCCGCGGCGTACCTCGCGCGCTGGTGGAAGGATGTGCGGTCCTGTCCCTCTTTGCTGTTCGATGCGGCGGGATACGGACTGTTCGTGAAGAAACTTTTATTGCGGCGAAAACCTGAAAAACCTGAGAAACCATGACGACCAAACAACGTTACGAAGGCGTGATCGGCTGGTTCGGCGAGCATATGCCCGCGGCCGAGAGCGAATTGCAGTACAAAGACCCTTATCAATTGCTGGTGGCGGTGATCCTCTCGGCGCAGTGTACCGACAAACGGGTGAACATGACCACGCCGGCGCTGTTCGAGGCTTTCCCGACGCCGCAGGACATGGCTCGCGCCACGGCCGAAGAGATCTATCCCTACATCAAGAGCATATCCTATCCCAACAACAAGGCGAAAAACCTCGCGGGCATGGCGCGCATGCTCTGTTCGGAGTTCGGGGGCGAGGTGCCCAGCGACCTCGACCAGATGCAGCGGTTGCCGGGCGTGGGCCGCAAGACGGCGAACGTGCTGGGAGCCGTGCTGTGGCGGAAGGAGGTGATGCCGGTCGATACGCACGTATTCCGCGTCTCGGAGCGTATCGGACTTACGACCGGTTCGAAAACGCCGCTCCAGACCGAACTGAAACTCGAGCGGAACATCCCGTCGCATCTGCTGCCCGTGGCCCATCACTGGCTGATCCTGCACGGCCGTTATGTCTGCACGGCCCGTTCGCCGAAGTGCTCGGAGTGCGGCATTTCCCCTTGGTGCCGGAAATTCGCCGCCGACAACCGCAGCAAATAAAAAGGCGCAAGATCGGGCGAATCTCCGGAAAAATCATATATTTGTCCCTGAACACTTAAAAAAAGTCGGGAATATGGGGAAAATTTCTTATTTGCAGACGCTGCTCGTTGCTGTCGCCGCATTCGCGTTCGTCGCATGCAGCGATGACAAAAACGGGAGCGATCTTCCGGACGGTGGCGTGACGGAAAAGGATTGCAGCAATACGAAAAGCGTAACGGGCGGTGCGGGCAGTTTCAAGATCACCTTCACGGCGGTCGGAGACTGGGAGGCGGTATCGAGCGACGACTCGTGGCTTACGATCGTGCCCGCCGACGGCGGTAAGGGATCGAACAAGATCACGGTATCGTTCACGCAGAACACCGCGGCGACCAGCCGCCGAGGAACGGTGGCGATCCGTGTGAGCGGTTACAGGGATGCCGTGCTTTGCACGCTCACTCAGTCGGGTGCCGGAAGCGGTTCGGATACGGCCGTGAACGAATGGATCGAAGAGTACATGAAGGAGGCCTATCTGTGGAACGAGGCCATCGATCAGGTGGCGCTCGACAACACGGTTTCTTTCAAGGAATATCTCAAGAGCATTCTGGACGGCGTGGCCGCCCAGAAAGACGCGAGCGGCCGCCCGGTCAACTACGACGACGGGTATTGGGAGAACGGCGTGCGGCAGGAGTATTATTCGTACATCGAACTGAACGAACAGAGCCGCAGCACCCGTGCGGGCGAGACTTACAACGATACGGGTATTCTGAATGTGATCAGCGGCTATCTGCAGGAAGAGCCCTACATCGGCGGATTGGTCATCATGGGCGTGGCTCCCGGCTCCTCGGCCGACGAGGCGGGACTCAAGCGCGGACACATGGTTACGGAGGTCGACGGCGTGAAATACACGAAAAACCTGTCGGCGGACGTCAAACAGAACATGTTCCTGAAACTGGTTCAGGGCAACAACGTGCGGATCGTCGCCAACGAGGTCAGCGGAGGCGACAACGGAGATTGGGTGCTCACGCCCCTGCCCGAGATGACCCTCAGCTCGTTCAGTTACGTCGATCCGGCGATATACAAGCAGGATGTGGTCGATATCGACGGCAGGAAAGTCGCCTATCTGCTGTACATGGGCTTTTCGAGAGCCTACGACGAAGACCTGTTCGAGGCTTTCGACCGCTTCAAGGCGGAGGGTGCCGAGGAACTCGTGCTCGACCTGCGCTACAACGGCGGCGGCGAGGTGCTTTCGAGTACGCTGCTGGCGACCCTCATCGCAGGGCAGGAGTACAAGGGGCAGGTATACGTGAAAACGACGTACAACGCATCGCGCACGGCTGCGGGGCAGACCGGCGCCCTGTACAAGATCGGCGAAAGCGTCGTTTCGGGCAGCGACAGCAGTTATTCGCTGATTGCCGAAGCGCTGAACCATTCGCTCGGCCTGAAGCGGATCTATGTGATCTGCTCGGTCAATACGGCTTCGGCGAGCGAGCTGATAATCAACGGTCTGCGCGGCATGGGCATCGAGGTGCGCCTGATCGGCACGCAGACGCAGGGCAAGAACGTCGGCATGGAGGGATACGTGAACCGCAAAGTCGGCAACCTCTACTACGATTTTCTCCCCATCACGTTCTACTCGGAGAATGCCGTGGGCTTCAAGGATTACAGCGACGGATTCACGCCCGATGTGATTTTCGACGATGCGAACTACTATCCGGGCGACTTCGGTACGTTGGACGACGGACTCTTCTCACGTGCGGCGAGCTGGATCAGGACCGGCGAGAAACCCGGGGCTGCATCCTCGCTTCGGAAGAGCCGCAGCATGGTCGTGAAACAACGTTACAGAGCGGATTTCCCGCAGCGGCATCCGGTCGGTTCGCTGGTCCTGCTCGACGAGCAGTAGCGGTGCGATTCCCAAAATCGAGGGCGGCATTTCCGAATGTCGCCCTTTTTACGTATATTTGACGCTGCCTTGGATACTCCCGTTCGGCGAAAACGATTAAAATTCGTTTTTACACGCGAGTTTTCGTATCTTTGACTTCGTCTTGGATACTCCCGTTCGGCGAAATGCAAATAAATTTGTTTTTGCGCTCGACTTTTTCGTATCTTTGTCAACCCCTCAAGCGAAACCGTATTATGGAGATTACCTTACAACAGACCGAGAGCTTGCGGCGAATGCTCGAAACTCCCGCACGGCGGATCGTCATCGTATCGCATACCAACCCCGACGGCGATGCCGTCGGTTCGTCGCTCGCATGGCGCGACGTGCTGGTGCGCATGGGACACCGCGTAACGTGCGTCGTTCCGAACCGTTATCCCTATTTCCTCGACTGGATGACGGGCATCGACGGCATCGTTACCTTCAAGACGGACGAGAAAGGGGTCGCCGCCTCCGCGATCGCGGAGGCCGACATCATTTTCTGCCTCGACTTCAATGCCGTGTCGCGGCTCGAAATCCTGAGCGATACGCTGGCCGGCAATACCGCCGCGAAGCGCGTGCTGATCGACCACCACCTCTCGCCCGATCCCGATTTCGATCTCATGTTCTCCTATCCCGATTCGTCGAGCACGTGCTTCGTGGTCTATGCCTTGATCGAGAAGATGTTCGGCACGCAGATCATCACGCCGGCCATGGCCGAAGCGCTCTACGTGGGCATGATGACCGACACGGGCAACTTCTCGTTCTCGTATCTTACGCCTGCGCTCTACCGCGCTTTGGCCGTGCTGGCCGAAACGGGGATCGACATTCCGCGCATCCACAACAATGTCTACAATGCCTATACCGAGGGCCGTGCGCGTTTGTTCGGCTATGCCATCGACCGCAAGATGAAGTTGTTGGAAGAGGGGACCGTTGCCTATATGTCGTTGCTGGAGAGCGAGATGCGTCGGTTTCAGTTCCAGCAGGGCGACAGCGAGGGGTTCGTCAACTATGCACTGACGATCAAGAAGGTCAAGATGTCGGCCATGTTCCTCGCCCACCGCAAGTTCATCCGCGTGTCGCTGCGTTCGAGGGGCGACGTGGACGTGAATCTCTTCGCCCGCAGATACTTCAACGGCGGCGGCCACCGCAATGCGGCCGGCGGCAAGTCGTTCGTCTCGATGGACGATACCATCGCCCACTATGTCCGGTCGGTCCGCGAATTCGCCGAAGCGGGCGGGTTGGGCTGACGCCGCGGGAGCGGATCCGATCGCACCTGCGTTGTCCGTGAATGCCGGGTGCGGAGACACGTCGCGGTGCGATCGAACCGAAGAGAGAACGCCGCATCCGTTGCGTCCGGTTCGAAGGGGGCGCGGCGGTCGGTGCGCGGAGGTGCAGAACGGGCGTTTCGCCGGCGGCATTGGCCGTGCGCCAGATGCGGACGGCCCCGTCAGGCGATGCGGATGCCTGTCTCGCCGGCCGGTTTTCCCTTACAGTCTCGGCAGTCGGGGCTCTTTGTGTCCGGAGTAGCTCAACACCGTTTCGCGGACGAAATCGGCGAAACGACGCGCTTCGCCGTCGTCGAGCGGACGGGGATAACTCATCAGCACCAGTTTGTGCGTAACGAAAGGTTCGCGGAACGAGGGATGGAGGTATTCGTGCGGATTTTCGACGAATCCCAGCCGTCGGTAGAAGCGGAGCCGGCGGATCGAGATCTCGTCCACCGGCGGATCTATTTCGAGTATGACGCGGCCGACCCGTTCGCAGAATGCCGCGAGCGCCTTCGATCCCATGTGCTGCCCCCGCAGAGCGGGGGATATGGCCAGATGTTCCACGTAGCGGCTGCCGCTGCCGCAGTCCCAATGATAGATGATACCGGCCAGTGCGTCGCCCGTCCAGATGCCGTCGGCTTCGAAGCGGGGATCGGCGAGCGCCCGCAGATGATCGGCGAGCGAGCGGCGCTCCTTGTAGGGGAATGCGTTCTCGTAGAGTTCCCAAGCCTCCGTCCACCCCCTGTCCGAGGGGGATTCGAAGGGTATGAATCGTATGTTCGTCTCCATGGCGTGGTTTTTTCGGCAAGATAATGCAAATTCCGCTTCGAAACAACTTTTTCCCTCGCGAGAGGCGTCCTCGGCGCATGCCGGCCGTTCGTTATGCCGCAGCGGCAGAGGGAGCTGCACCGATGCGGGCGGCGGGCGGAATGCCCCGTTCCGCCGCGGGATCGTCGCTCCGGATGCGTTCGTTTCCCGGGAAATCGTTACCTTTGCGGCCTGAAACGAAACGAATCCTGCTATGAAACCACCCGTTTTTTACGTACTCCTGTGCGGAGCGGCGCTGCTGGCCGCTTGCGGCAGCCCCGCGAACAATCCCGTACTGACCGTCGAGAGCGGCCGTATTCGCGGTGTGGAAACCGCGACCGAAGGGGTGATCGTCTACAAGGGCGTCCCCTATGCCGCGCCTCCCGTGGGCGATTTGCGCTGGCGCGAACCGCAGCCTCCCGAGCCGTGGAGCGGCGTGAGGAGTGCCGATGCGTTCGGCCCGGCTGCGGTGCAGGCCGACCAGTCAGTCGGATCGTTCTATGAGCGGGAGTTTTTCTGGATGGGCGACCCCGTTCGCAGCGAGGACTGCCTCTACCTCAACATATGGACTCCGGCGGCGGGCGAGCCGGAGGCGAAGCTTCCCGTGGCAATGTGGATTCACGGCGGCGCCTACATACAGGGCTACGGCCACGAAACGGAGTTCGACGGCGAGGCGTTCGCACGGCGGGGCGTGATTCTCGTAACGGTCAACTACCGGCTGGGAATCATGGGTTTTCTGGCCCATCCGCTGTTGTCGGCCGAAAGTCCTCGCGGAGTTTCGGGCAACTACGGCATCCTCGACCAGCGGGCGGCACTCGCGTGGCTGCGCCGCAATATCGCGCAGTTCGGAGGCGATCCCGACCGGATCACGGTCTTCGGTCAGAGTGCCGGTGCCGGCAGCGTGCAGTGTCTGGTGGCTTCGCCCTCGTGCGAGGGGATGATCGCCGGCGCCGCGATCCAGAGCGGCGGCGGCCTTCGGGGGCTCGGCCGGTGGCAGAAGCTTGCCGACGCCGAAGCCTCGGGTGCGGCTTTCACGGAGTTCGCCGGTCTGGGTACGCTCGACCGGATGCGGGCCTGTCCCGCCGAAAGACTGTGCGCACTCGCGGCGCAATATGCCGCCGAATCCGCCGTAGGGTTCCGGCCGGCTCCCAATGCGGACGGATGCCTATTGCCTGCCGGCTTCGAGGAAACGGCGCTCGCAGGCCGTTTGCCCGATATTCCTTATCTGGTGGGTTCCGTCGCCGGAGACCCGGAGCCGATGAAGGCGTCGGTACCCGATTTCGGGCGGCTGCTCGACAGTCTGGGCCGTCGGCCCGCTTATCTCTATACCTTTGCGCGGGCTTTGCCCGGCGACGGGGCCGGAGCGTTCCATTCCGCCGAACTGTGGTATCTTTTCGGTACGCTCGACCGCAGCTGGCGTCCGTTTACGGCCGCCGACCGGGAGCTGAGCGACCGCATGATCGGTTATTGGACGAATTTCGTCCGCACGGGCGACCCGAATGCCGATGGGCTGCCTCTGTGGAAGCCCTATACGAAAAACGATCCGGAGGTGTTGACGCTGGATGTCCGCAAGTGAGCTTGCGGCGCGGACGGAAAGCCGGGGCTTCGTGCGCCGGCTTTTTTGTGCCCGTCCGTATCGGAAGAGGAGGGGGAGTTGCGCGCTTTCCGTGAAAATGGCTCTCTCCGGAAAGCGGATATGCCCGATCTTTGCACGGTGAAGTGCGGAAAGCGGAGGCGAGAAGACGAAGCCCGTTTTCGAAGGGAGCGCCCGCCCGTTCTGGCCGGCGATCAGGCGCCGGGAGGTTCGGATGCCGTTCGTAGGAGGCGTTCTGCCGCTCGCAGCCGGAGGCGGCCGCCTCCGTGGCGGCGACGGAAACGGCGGCGGCTGCGCAGGAGGGGCGGCGCAGGCCCGCGAGGAGGGAAAAACTCGTCTTCGGCCATCCGAGAACATAAGGGTTGTAGGTCTATTTATTCAATGCCGATGCTGCTGTCGGAGCCGTTCAGACGGTTCGCGGGAGCGGCAGCGGGGAAAAACCGGAAAAAATGGAAGTAAAGCATTTGACGAAAGCGGAGTTTTTGAGCCGCGTGTACGATTACGAGGCTTCGCCCTCGAAGTTCGAATCGAAGGGCGACAAGCCCGTGTTGGTCGATTTCTATGCATCGTGGTGCGGACCCTGCAAGATGATGGCGCCCGTGCTCGAAGAGATCGCCGGGGAGTACGAGGGGAAAATCGACGTCTACAAGGTCGACGTAGACGACGAGCGGGAGCTTGCCGCGAGGTTCAACGTCCGAAGCATTCCTGCGCTGCTTTTCGTCCCGAAAGGCGGTATGCCGCAAATGATCGCCGGCGCGATGCCCAAAGACGCTTTGAGGGCGAAGATCGACGGGGTGCTGCTTCGGTAGGGGGGCGCTTTCGGCGTGTCGGGAGCGGACCGGATGGAGGGGCCGCTCCCGGTGTTTTGTGTCCGGTCGGTCGGCGGGCCGGGACCGCCCCCCCCCAATGTATCCTTTTAGGTAAGTTGTACGCTGAAAAAATACCGAAAAGAGGTGATTGTACGGACCCTCGGCCGTGTCGTAATTTTGCAGCCGAAAAGACGGAACGAAATATGATACGGAAAATCTGGTTCATCACGATCCTTGCGATAGCTCCCGTGTTCGCCGTAATGGGACAATCGGATGTCAAGGCAGTCCTTGCGGGCAACATCATCACTTCGGACGGCGCTCCGGCTCCGTTCATCGCCGTCCAGCTGAAGAATACGACCTACGGCGGTACGTCCGACGCCCGCGGACGGTTCGAGTTCACGGCTCCCGCAGGCGATTATACGATGGTCGTACAATCCATCACCGCCCACCGCGAGGAGTTTCCGGTGCACATCGAAGCGGGACGCCGGTACGATTTCCCGGACATCGCCATCCGCGAAAACGTCTCGCAGCTCGACGAGGTGGTCGTTACGGGACAATTCTCGCCTCAGTCCATGCGCAACTCGCTCTATAAGGTCCGGTCGATCACCAGCGAACAGATACTCCAGAAGACGCCGACCAGCGTCGAGTCGCTGCTCAACACCGAGGTGGGCATACGCCTTTCGAACGACATGGCGTTGGGCGAAACTTCGTTCGAGCTGATGGGCATGAGCGGTTCGAACATCAAGATTCTGCTGAACGGCATTCCGATGATCGACCGCGGCGACAAACAGTCGAGCCTCAGCCAGATCGACGTCAACAGCATCGAACGCATCGAGATCGTCGAAGGTCCCATGTCGGTCGTATACGGCACGGACGCACTGGCGGGCGTCATCAACATCATCACCCGTAAAGGCAGCGAGGACACTTCCGTAAGTACGTGGCGCGTGGGCGCCCGCGTGCAGGAGGAGTCGGCGGGCAAGGAGTACGAGTTCTTCCACGGCGACGGTCTGCACAACGAGAGCGTCGATCTGGCCTACAACCACAAAAGCGGATTCTACGTCAACGGCGGCTACACGCGCAACGACTACGGCGGCTGGACGGGCGATCTCACGGGGCGCGAAAAACGCTGGCATCCCAAGGATCAGTCGATGGCCAACGGCACGGTAGGCTATCACGCGCGCAACCTGAATGTCTGGTATCGTCTCGACTTCCTCGACGAGACCATCTACGGTCCCATGAACGGCAACGATCCGAAAAACCCTTCGCAGGTACGGGACAAGGATTATCTTTCGAAACGCTATACGCACCAGCTGCAGGCCGACTGGAAACTCTCCCGGTGCTTGAGCCTGAACGGGGCGTTCTCGTTCCAGAACTACCGCCGCCGCACGTTCACCACCATCACCGACCAGTCCACGGGCGACCGCTGGCTGTCGGACCTGCCCTCCGAGCAGGACACCACCACCTACAAGGCATGGGTCGCCCGCGTAACCGCGGCATGGGTCGTCTCGCCGAAGCTGAGTTTCCAGCCCGGCGTCGAGTACCAGTGGACGCAGGGCTACGGCGACCGGATCGCCGGCCGTCCCGAGATTTCGTATGCCGCATGGTTCCTGTCGGCCGAATACAAGCCGTGGGAGTGGATGAGTCTGCGTCCGGGCGTGCGCTCGTTCTTCTTCGCCGACTACCACACGCCGGCCGCGATCCCCTCGCTGCTGACCAAGTTCAACCTCGCGCCCTCGCTCGACCTGCGTCTTTCGTACGCCTACGGTTTCCGGACGCCGAACATTCAGGAGTTGTACATGTCCTACCACAACGACAACCACGACATCGACGGCAACCCGGATCTCAAGGCCGAATATTCCCACAACGTTACGGGGTCGTTCACATGGCGCATCCTGCACAACGAGCGGATTCGTCTCACGACCAGCCTCAGCGGTTTTTACAACGATTTCAAGGATAAGATCAGTCTCGTCGAGAATGTCTCGCGGCCGAACTTCTACACCTACTACAACATCGACCGTTACAAGACGGTCGGCGGATCGCTCGAAAATTCGCTCGTCTGGGGCGGTCTTCGTGCGAGCGTGAACTTCTCGCTCATCGGACGCTACAACCGCTACTCTGCCGATGCCGACGGGATGGACAGCTTCCGTTTCTCGCCCGAGGTGAGCGCGAGCATCAATTACCACATCGAAAAGAGCGGGACGGACATCAATATCTTCTACAAATACACGGGCCAGCGGAAAGAGTACTACTACCGTGAATACACGGCGGCGGACGGCTCGAAGCAGAACGAATTCTATCTGCGCGGTCTGCCGGGCTACAACACGGGCGAGATCGTCGTAACGCAGCGGATCACGCCCTATCTGAGCATCAATGCCGGCGTGAAGAATCTGTTCGATCTGACCTCGATCCAGACGATTTCCGATTCGCCCGACGACACTCCTTCGACGAGCTATCTGGGCTGCGGCCGCAGTTGGTCGATCGGACTGAAGCTGTTGCTGAACGGAAAATTCAAAAAATAAACGAATCAAAAAACCTATAAGAAAATGAAAAAACTGTTTTATGCATTGAGCTGTATGGCTGCCGTCGTCGTCGCCGGCGGTTGCAGCGACGACGACAGCGATCTGACCTATCAGGAGACGACGGTCGATTTCGCCGTCTCGGAGATCGGCATGGAGGGCGATGCCGCCGAAGTGGGACTCAAACTGAGCCGGGCGGCGAAGGAAGCATTCACCGTAACGATCCGGATGAGTTCGTCCGACGTCGCTCCGGAGGACATCGTATCCGACCCCGCGCTCGACGGAGATATGCTCGTGGTGCCCATCGCTGCGGGCGAGACTACGGGTTCCTTCACGATTTCCAAAGCCGAGGGCCGCAATCCCGAGGGTACGGTGAAATTCCGGATCGAATCGCTTTCGGCGACCTCCGGCTATAAGATCGGAACCACGACCGAGACGACGCTGTCGTTCACGGCGATCGTCTCCACGGGTACGGAGATGCAACTCGAAGGCAAGGTCGGTGATGAGAACGACCGCAACATGGTTTATGTCGATCTGAGCAACAGCACCCAGCAGCAGATCGACCGCAAGAGCTGGAACCTCGGGTTCTGCTGCGGCGAGGAGTTCCGCGTGATTCTCAACTCCTCCTACGCGACGCTCGCCGTGGCGACGGAGAAGAGCGATTTCGCATCCGTCGGGCTCGAAGACGCCGAGAAGGCGCCGAGTCTGCTCGGCGGCATGACGGACGACATCACGTCGCTCATCGACGATGTGGAGGGCGACCCGACGAAGACCGTCTTCGGTCGGATCGCTTCGTCGGACGACGAAGCCAAGGTATTCTTCGTCGCCTCGGAGGACAACAAGAAGGATGCCGAGGGGCAGGAGGACCGCACGCTGTGGTACAAGGTGAAGGTTGTGCGCAACGGCGAGGGCTATAAGGTGGAATACGGCACTGTGGGCGACACGACACCGAAGATCGTGGAGATCGCCAAGGATCCGCTCTACAACTACGTGGGCCTTTCGCTCTCGACGGGCAAGACGACCGAGGCGGAGGCCGAGGCGAAGAAGTGGGATTTCATGTGGTCCTATGCCGCGGCTTCGACGGTGATGGCCTCGGGCCCCATGCTCTCCTTCTCGCAGGATGTCATCACGATCAACCGTCTCTCGGGCGTGGAGGTCGCCACCGTAATGACCGAAACGAAGACGTATGCCGATTTCAAGTACGAGGACGTCGCCTCGGCCGAGTTCGAGACCGCGGCGAATGCCATCGGCACCACGTGGCGTACGCCTGCCATGCCCGGATCGACGGGAGGCGTCAAGACCGACCGTTTCTTCGTAATCAAGGATTGCGGCGGAAACTACTACAAGCTCCAGTTCCTCAGCTTCGGCTCGGGCGACAGCGGCGAGCGCGGACGTCCGGAACTCCAATACGAATTGCTCAAATAGAAAACCGGAACCGGATAACGGAACAGGTGTTTGGCTGGCGGAACCGTGTGGAGGGACTGCCGGCCAAACGGTGTGAAAATCCGGACCGAAATGTCCATCGACAACATGATACGCAAAAAAACAGCAATCGTCCTGCTGGCTGCCGCGATTGCGGCGGTATGCCTCTGGGCCGCATGGAGCCGCTGGGGCTCCGCGACGCGCATCGGATTGGTGAATTTCCAGAATTTCCAGACCACGAGCTTCGTCAAGTCCAACGAGGACCGCTTCGTCGAATACGAGACGGTGCCTCTCGACCGGCTCGACCGGCTGAGCCGTTACGACTTCGTTCTCGGCTTCGGCATGGGCCTGCACATCACCGAGGAGCAGCGGGCCCTGATCCGCAAGGCTGCCGACCGGGGGACGCCCGTCTACATCTATGCCGCGACGAATCCCGAGAACGACATCTCGACGCTCGACAGCCTCGAAGAGGCGGGCTTGCAGTCCTACCTGAGCAACGGCAACAAGCGCAACTACCGCAACATGGCGCGCTACATCCGCCGCGAGATCGACCGCAAGCGTCTCTTCGCCGATGCGGCCGATGCGGCCGTCGAGAGCGCTTCGGACGTGTTGTACCATCTCGACGAGGAGCGTGCGTTCGAGACGGTCGCCGAATACGAATCCTATCTGCGCGAGGCGGGCCATTTCCGCGCGGGAGCGCCCAAGGTGGCGATCGTGGGCGGTCTGAACGACCCTTTCAGCGGCAACCGCGCCAATACGGACAGTCTGATCGTCTCGCTCGAACGGGCAGGAATGAACGTCTATCCCATCTCGTCCTATCGCAAACGTCTGGCTTTCCTGAAGGGGATCGAACCCGACGCGGTCATCTATTTCGCGCACGGCCGCATGGCCATGGGCGAGGGCGATGCCGCGGTCGAATGGCTCCGGGAGCGGAATATTCCGCTCTTCTCGCCCCTCACGATCCTCTCGACGCGCGAGGAGTGGGAGCAGGACCCGCAGGGGATGTTCGGCGGCTTCCTCTCGCAGAGCGTGGTCGTCCCCGAGCTGGACGGCGCCATCTGGCCCTATGCCGTGAACGATCAGGTGATGGACGCCGACGGGGTCTACCTCTTCCGGGCCATGCCCGACCGGCTGGCCCGGTTCACGCAGGTCGTCCGCAACTTCGTCCGGCTGAAGGAGAAGCCCAATGCCGAGAAGAGGGTGGCGATCTACTATTTCAAGGGTGCGGGACAATCCTCTCTGACGGCGCAGGGGCTCGAAACGGTGCCGTCGCTCTATAATCTGCTCCGGCGGCTCAGGGCCGAAGGGTATCGGGTTGACGGCCTGCCGGCGACCGTGGAGGAGTTCGAGCGGCTGTTGATGACGCAGGGCGCCGTGCTCAGCACCTATGCCGAGGGGGCGTTCGACGACTACATGCGCGACGGCCGTCCCGCATGGGTATCGAAAGAGGAGTACGAGTCGTGGGTGCGCCGGGCGCTTCCCGAAGGGCTCTATGCCGACGTGGTGAAGCAGTACGGCGAAGCGCCGGGCAGCTACATGAGCGCCGTGCGCGGCGGAGTGCCCTCGCTGGCCGTCGCCCGCATCGACTTGGGCAACGTCGTGCTGCTGCCGCAGCCGATGGCCGCCGTGGGCGACGATGCGTTCGCCATCGTCCACGGAGCCAAGACCGCGCCGCCGCACACCTACATCGGCGCCTATCTCTGGTCGCAATACGCATTCGGAGCCGATGCCGTGATCCATTTCGGCACGCACGGCAGTCTGGAGTTCACGCCCAGCAAACAGGTGGCGCTCGGCAACTACGACTGGCCCGACCGCCTCGTGGGCGCCGTGCCGCACTTCTACTACTATACGATCGGCAACGTCGGCGAGAGCATGATGGCCAAGCGGCGCTCCTATGCCGCGACGATCTCCTACCTCACCCCTCCGTTCACCGAAAGCAAGACCCGCGGCCAGTACAGGGAGCTGACGGACCGGATCGAGGACTATTGGAAAGCTCCGGAAAACGGGCGCGGGAAGGCGTCGCTGGCGGTGAAGAAGATCGCGCTGAAAATGGGTCTGCACCGCGATCTGAGGCTCGACAGCGTGCCTTCGCGTCCCTACACGGAGGAGGAGATCGTGCGGATCGAGAACTTCGCGGAGGAGATCGCGGGCGAGAAGATCACCGGCGAACTCTACACGACGGGCGTGCCTTACAGCCCCGCGAAGATCCGTTCGTCGGTGCTGGCCATGAGCGTCGATCCGATCGCCTACGGACTGGCTGCGCTCGACCGCGAGGAGGGGAAAGTAACGGACGGACAGTTGAAAAGCAAGCCGTACTTTACGAAACGTTATCTGGAGCCGGCCCGCCGGCTGGTCGTCCGGATTCTGGACGGAGCGCAGGCCGACGAAGCTCTGATCTGCCGCACGGCAGGGATCACGCCTGCCGAACTGGCGGAGGCCCGGGAGGTGCTCGCACCGCCCAAGCGGGGCATGATGATGTCCCGGAGCGAGCGGAAGCCGGCGGCCTATACGAGCGAACAGAAACGGCGTGCGCAGGCTATCGCGGAGGTCGCACGGACGATCGGGAACGTCGCCGCCTACGAAAAGGCGTTGCGCGAGAGCCCCGAGGCGGAGATGCGCTCGCTGCTCAATGCGCTCGCGGGCGGATACGTGGCCCCGACATCGGGCGGCGATGCGGTGGCCAATCCGCAGGCTGTGCCCACGGGCCGGAACCTCTATGCGGTCAATGCCGAGGCCACACCTTCCGAACGCGCGTGGGAGCGGGGCAAAGAGCTGGCCGGGCAGACGCTCGAACAATATCGGAAAACGCACGGAGACTATCCGCGCAAGGTGAGCTATACTTTCTGGAGCAGCGAGTTCATCGAGAGCGAGGGTGCGACGATCGCGCAGGTGCTCTACATGCTCGGCGTCGAACCCGTGCGCGACGCCTACGGCCGCGTGAGCGATCTGCGGCTCATTCCGTCCGAGGAGCTGGGGCGGCCGCGCATCGACGTGGTGGTCCAGACCTCGGGCCAGTTCCGCGATCTGGCGGCTTCGCGTCTCGCGTTGATTTCGCGGGCCGTGGAGATGGCCGCCTCGGCGACGGGCGACGCGAACGGCAACCGCGTGGCCGAGAGTACGGTGGAGACCGAACGCCTGCTCGTGGGGCAGGGCGTCTCGCCCAAGGAGGCCCGCGAACTGTCGACCAAGCGCGTCTTCGGAGGCGTCAACGGCATGTACGGCACGGGTATTCAGGAACTCGTCACCAGCGGCGACAAGTGGCAGGACGAGGCGCAGATCGCCGATACGTACCTCAACAACATGGGTGCCGTGTACGGCGGCGAAGAGGAGTGGGGCGAGATGAAGGCCGGGCTGCTGCGTGCCGTGCTCCACAACACGGATGCCGTGGTGCAACCCCGCCAGAGCAATACGTGGGGTGCGCTCAGCCTCGACCATGTGTACGAATTCATGGGCGGTATGAACCTCGCCGTGCGGAACGTTACGGGCAAGGATCCCGACGCCTACTTCGCCGACTACCGCAACCGCAACCGTGTGAAGATGCAGGAATTGAAGGAGGCGATCGGCGTCGAGTCGCGCGCCACGGTCTTCAACCCCGAATACATCAAGGAGGTGATGAAGGGCGGCGCTTCGAGCGCCGCGCAGATCACGGAGGTCGTAACCAACACGTACGGCTGGAACGTTACGAAGCCCGACGTGGTGGACGATGCGATGTGGGACCGTCTTTACGATGTCTACGTGGAGGACAGCTACGGTCTGGGGACCGAGCGGTTCTTCCGGCAGCAGAATCCCGCGGCTTTGCAGGAGATCACGGCCGTGATGCTCGAAACCGCCCGCAAAGGCATGTGGCACGCCTCGGACGCACAAATCGCCACGCTGGCCGGATTGCACACCGATCTGGTTCGCGAATTCGGTTCGACGGGCGCCGGCTTCTCCGGCGGCAATGCCAAGTTGCAGGAGTACATCGCCGGCAAGACGGCGCCGGAGCGTGCGGCCGCTTACCGGCAGCAGCTCCGGGCGATGCAGACGGCCGACGTCTCGGCCGGACAGAGCGGCATGGTGCTGAAGAAGGACCAAATGGCGATGGGCGAAGAGAGCGGTCGCAATGCGCTCGACGGCATATGGATCGCGGGCGGCGTCTTCGCCGCATTCGTCGTGCTGCTGCTTGTCCTGCGCAAAAAACGAAAGGAGGATTGACGGCTCATGGAAATCATCATCAGCATACTCGTTCTGTTCATCGTCGTCAACTGCATTCTCAAGCTCAGCTTCTGGCGGGGGTGGCAGGCTGCGGTGTTCGGCCTCGTCTGCGGTGTGTTCGTCGCGGCGACCTATCCCTATGCGATCCTGCAATCGAAGACGCAGCTGGCCGACTATCTCGAAAATACCGTGGCGCTGAAAAACATGGCCGTCATCGTTACGCTCGAATCGGTCGTCTGTTTCGCCTACTGCATCGCCGTGTTGCAGGGCGCGCGGCGGCAGCGGTGGTGGATGCGTCTGCTCAAGTGGTATCCGAGCCTGCTGCTCTTTCCCGTGCTGTTCTACCTGCAGACCGAACTGATATTCGGTTTCCCGGGGGCGGATTTCACGACGATTTCCTACGTTTTCGCCGGAGCCGTCGTCGTACTCGTGCCGCTGTTGCGCCTGTTTTTCCTGCGTCTGCTGCCCGAGGGGGAGATGCGGCTCGAAATCCACTTCCTCGCAAGCCTCTTCGTCTGCATCATCGGTCTGCTGACGACCGTCAACGGCGACGTAACCTACGCCGCCGTGCGCGAGCCGATGAACTGGAAGGCGCTCGGCTTCGCTTTCGGGCTCTTCCTCGCGCTCTTTCTCGCAGGCGTGGGCTGGGGGCGGATCAAGTGGCCGCTCTTGCAGAGGATGTCCGCGAAGAGGCGGTCTCATTCCGGTGCCGGACAAACGACAATCAATAAAAAATAACCGAACGCAAATTTATGGAAACAATTTCTCAAGCACTTTTCTGGGTGGCCAACAGCCTGCTCATTCCCGACATTCTGCTGCTGCTGCTGCTGTTCATCCGCTCGCTGCTGCTCGTGGGCGGCATCTACAACCAGTACATGACCAAGCGCCGCAACGACAGCCGCCTGAACCTGCGGATCAAGGAGCTGACCCCCGAGACGGTCGGCGAACTGGCCGGGGCGCTGCCCGCGAAGGACAACTCGCTCTTCGTGCGCTACCTGCGCGATCTGCTCTCGACGCCGCCCAGCACCGACTATGCGGATTTCCTGATCTCGGAGTTCGAGAACGAGGCCGAGAAGGACGTGATCCTCTCGCGCCTGTTGACCAAGATCGGCCCCGTGCTGGGTCTGATCGGCACGCTGATCGCCATGAGTCCCGCGCTGGTGGGGCTCTCGACGGGCGATATCGGCGGCATGGCCTACAACATGCAGGTGGTCTTCGCCACGACGGTCGTGGGTCTGGTCGTCAGCGGCGTAGGGCTGGTGTCGCTGCAACTCAAACAGCGCTGGTATGCCAAGGATGTGAACAACCTCGATTACGTGGCGCGTAAACTCAACGAAAAAAACGGAAAGGCATGAGTACGACGCGTCGCAAGAGCCGCTTTGCCGGGGATGAGGATTCCGATCCGCTGAGCGTGGTCGTCAACCTGTTCGATGTGGCGATGGTCTTCGCCGTCGCGCTGATGGTGGCGATGGTCATGCACATGAACATGACCGAGGTCTTCACGCAGGAGGATTTCACGATCGTGAAGAATCCCGGCAAGGAGAACATGGAGATCATCATGAAGGAGGGCAACAAGATCAACAAATACACGCCCTCCGAGGAGCAGAGCACGGGCGCCAAGGGCAAACGGGTCGGAATCGCCTATGAGCTCGAAAACGGAGAAATTATCTATGTACCCGAATAACAGAAAGAGCAACATGAAAAAATGGATCGTTTTGACGGCGTGCTGCCTCGCGGCGACGCTGGCGACGGCGCAGGAGAAGAAGGCCTACGCCATTTTCGATGCCGAGGGTCGCAAGACCGACTACGGAGAGATGCTCCGCGCATTGGGCGAGCGGGACGTCGTCTTCATCGGCGAAGTCCACAACTGTCCCGTCGCGCATTGGATGGAGCTGGAGATCGTCAAGGACCTCTATGCCCTCCACGGAGAGCGGCTGGCGGTCGGCGCCGAGATGTTCGAACGCGACGACCAGCTGGTGCTGGACGAATACCTCGGCGGCCTGATTTCGGCCGACCGCTTCGGCAAGGAGACCAAGTTGTGGGACAACTATAAGACGGATTACGCGCCCGTCGTCGAATTCGCCAAGGCGAACGGTATCCCCGTCATCGCCACGAACATTCCGCGGCGCTATGCGAACATGGTCGCACGCGGGGGATTCGAAGCGCTGGAGCGGTTGACGGACGAGGCCCGGGGGTATATCGTGCCGCTGCCGCTGGACTACGTGCCCAACGAGAGCGTCGACCGTTATTTCGCGGCCATGCGGATGCCGGGCATGAAGGCCGGGCAGGCCGAGAATCTGTCGAAGGCGCAGGCGATCAAGGACGCCACGATGGCGTGGACGATCGCGCAGCGGATCGGCGAAGGGCGTCTCGTGCATCTGAACGGAAGCTTCCACTCGACGGCTCATGCCGGCATCCTGACCTACCTCGACCGCTTCCGGCCCGGTCTGCGGATTGCGACGGTAGAGGTCGTCCGGCAGGACGATGCGGAGCGGCTGAACGAGGAGGAGCTCGGCGACGCCGATTTCTACATCTGCGTGCCGAAGGATATGACCACGACGTTCTGACGAGGCGTTTCCCGCACTCCGGACGCGCAATGCGCAGGGAGGGCACGTACCGGCGATCCGCCGGGGGATAGCCGCAGCGAACGGGCGGCGGACCTTTTCGGGTCCGCCGCTCCCGATTCGGCATGCGGCCGTCGTTTCGGACGGTTTTTGTGTGCAGCACGAGAAAATTTATTATATTTGCAGAACCTAACCAATCCAATTACAGGTATGAAGAGACTTTTATGCTGGGGGGGGATTTCTCATCGCACTGATTATGCCCTCCTGTTACTCCACCCGGGTTCTGCATGGGGATGTTGAGCCCAACGAACCGCTGGTGCAAATCAACCGACAGTGGAACCACCATGTGATCGGCGGTCTGATACCCGTCGGCTGCAACAAACTCGAAGCTGCGGAATATGTGAACGATGCGCCCGATTTCGTGGTAAAGACCAATCAGAGTTTTCTGAATCTGCTCGTTTCGGGAATCACATGCGGCATTTACACTCCGACGCAAACGAAGTTCTATGTTCCGCTGCGTGTCTTGCAGAATGCGGCGCAAGACGGGAAGATCGAAACGGACGAATAAAAAAAAGAATCGAGAGGGCTGTCTGACAAATCTTAGACAGCCCTTTTTTATCCGTACTGCTCTTCGGGAGTTTTCCCGAATGGCAATTCTCAAAGGGGTAAAAAATGTGTAGGACAACCCCGGCTCCGGGGAATTGCGGTCGAGAAGCGGATTCCGGTCCGACGGCCTCGATGCCGTTCCGGCTTGCGGGAGAGGAACGCGAGCGGTCGGAACCGGTCGATGGGCCGTTCTTCGTCTGCGGCCGATGCTCTTCGGGGGTACACGTATTCATCCCGGCTCGCGAAATGGAAACCCTCCGGCATTTGCTTATACCGTATGAAGCTCAAGCGGATGTACCGAATATTGTCGCATCGATCGGGTGCGGGATTCGAGATTTTGTGAAAAATGTGTAATTTTGGAAGTGCTAACGAGCTAATTATGGGAGATTCGAAATTCTTTACCAACGACCTGACCAATACCCTTTTCGACAAGTTCAGCGGAATACTTGCCGAGATGCGGGGGCTCCATAGTTTTCATGCCGTTGCGGGGTATTTCCGGTCTTCGGGATATTATGCCATTCGTGAAAAGTTGCAGGGACTCGGTAAGATTCAGATACTTGTCGGCATCAATATCGACGATATCTTTCACCGCTACAACAAATCGATGATGTTCTTGCCGGGGGATAAGGTATATCGTCAGGCGCGGGAACGGTTTCAGAACGATTTTGTCGAAGATATACGCGATGCGGGCTATTACCGGCAAATCGAGGAGGGGGTCGCCCTGCTTGCGGATGATCTGCGGACGGGCAAGGTGGAAATGAAAATTCATGCCACGAAGGATCTTCACGCTAAATTCTATCTGTTCCTTCCGGAAAAACACACGCCGCATTCCGACGGCTGGGTGATTATGGGATCGAGCAACTTCTCCGAATCGGGGCTGGGTCTTACGCAGCCGCCGCGCTACGAACTGAATGTGGCGATGAAGGATTTCGACGACGTGGCGTTCTGCAAAGCCGAGTTCGAGAAACTGTGGAAAGAGGGGCTGCCCGTTACGCCCGACGATATCGAGCGGTTCGAAGCGAAGACGCACTTGGGACAGGCGCCTACGCCCTACGAAATCTACATGAAGCTGTTGATCGACTATTTCGGCGACCAGATCGAAGATGATTTTTCGCTCGATGTGCCCGAAGGGTTCATGGATCTCAAGTATCAGCGGGATGCCGTCGGGCAGGGTTATCAGATGTTGAAAAGATACAACGGCTATTTTCTGGCCGACGTGGTGGGCTTGGGCAAAACGGTCATTGCCACGATGACCGCCCGGCGTTTCGTCGAAGAGAACAGCTTGCACAGCTCCCGAATTCTGGTGGTGCACCCGCCGAAGCTGCTCGACAACTGGCGTTCGACATTCGAGACGTTCGGCATTCTGAAATACGCCGATTTCGTATCCTGCGGCAATCTGGAGAAACTTTTCGGGGAAAAGACCGATTATCTGCCGCTTGAGGAGTACGACCTGATCGTCGTCGATGAGGCGCACCGGTTCCGGAGCGATATGTCGAATATGTACGACAACTTGCAGCGCGTCTGCAAGACCGACCGCATCCGCATCGGACGTGTCGGAGGGGTGCACAAGTTGGTGATGCTGGTGTCGGCGACGCCGCTCAACATCAGTCCCCGGGATTTGTACAATCTGCTGCTGCTGTTTCAGGACAAGCGCAGTGGCAGCATCGAGGGCGTTCCCAATCTGCAGAACTATTTCGCACCCCGCATCGGCCTCTATACCAAGTTGATGTCCCCGACCAACAAGGTGATCGACATCGAAGCGATCAAGACGATTTACGAGCAGATCCGTCGGGATGTGATCGACAAAGTAACCGTGCGCCGCACCCGTGAGAATATCCTCAATTATGCCGAATACCGCGACGACCTCAAGAAACAGGGGGTGGTTTTCCCGAAGATCGAGAAGCCGCGCGGATTGGTCTACTACCTTCCCGAAAAGTTGAAAGTGCTGTTCAATGCCTCGATGGATGTGCTCACCGAACGGCTCAAATACGCGCGTTATAAGGCTATCGAGAGTCTGACCCCGGCTTTTGCGGCCCGCTATGCGAATGCGCCGCAGATTTCGGCGGCGCTGGCCGGCATTTACCGGGTTCACATGGTGAAGCGTCTGGAGAGCAGCTTCGAGGCGTTCCGCCGTTCGCTGCATAACCTCCGGCGGAATACGCAGGGCATGGTCGACATGTGGGAGGCCGACAAGATCGTCATTGCTCCCGACCTCAAGGTGAAGGAGTTGCAGGACAAGGGATTCGAGCTGGACGACATCATCGACAAGGGCATCGAGAAGTTCGGCGGTTCGAAGGAGGATTTCGTCTATCGCCGCGATGCGTTCTATCCTTGGTTCATCGACGATCTGAAGAGCGATATCGCTCTGCTCGACGATCTGATCGACGAGTGGGAGCGGGTTACGGAAGACCCCAAGCTGGACAAATTCGTCGAAGAGATCGAGACCCGAATGCTCGCTCCCGGCGAAAACCCGACCGGGAAGTTGGTGATCTTCTCCGAGAGCAAGGACACGGTGCACTATCTGGAGCGGGCCTTGAAAGAGCGCTTGGGCCGCAGCGATATTCTGAGCGCGACGTCGGACAGCCGCAAAAAACTCTTCGAGACGATCCTCGCCAACTTCAAGCCCCGTCCGAAAGGCTGCAAGCCCAAGGACGACTTCAATATTCTGATTTCGACGGATGTGCTGGCCGAAGGTGTCGACCTGCACCGCGCCAATGTGATCGTACACTACGACTCGCCGTGGAACCCCACGCGCCTCATGCAGCGCAACGGGCGCGTGAACCGCATCGGCAGCGTGGCCGACACGATCTATAACTATCTGTTCTATCCGTCGGCCGAGGGCGATGCCGAGATCCGGCTCTACCGGAATATTCTGGCCAAGTTGCAGGGTTTCCATTCGGCCTATGGCGGGGACTCGCAGATCTTCTCGCGGGAGGAGGTGCTCTGCAGCTTCGAACTGTTCAATCCGAACATCGGCGACGATGTGGATAAGATGCTGCAATATCTGGACGAGGTGCGCAGGTTCCGCAAGGCGCATCCGGCGGATTTCGAGCGCGTGCGGAACCTGCCCGTCAAATCCCGCACGGGGCGCTGCGCGTCGCGGACCGGGGGGCCGAAAAAAGACACGGCGCTGGTGTATGTCCGTTCGGCCTACAAACAGGAGTTCTACAAAGTCGAGCCGAACGACGCCCCGCCGGCGAAGCCGGCCGGTATGGACCGGCCGGGATTCACGGTGCAGAAGGAGCGCTTCACGGTCGCGCCGCTCGGGTTCCTCGAAGCGGCGGCATTGTTCCGGGCGGCGCCGGATGAAAAGCCGCTTCCGCTTTCGGAGCGGCACTACCAGAGCGTGTCGGCGGCCCAAAGGCGCTTCGACAAGGATGTTACGGATATGCTCGACGACGCCGTACCTTCGTCGAGCGAACAGGATAAGACGACCAAAACGGCCGAACGATTCCTCAAATGGATCTGGCGCAGCGGGCAGCACCCTGCGACCAAGGAGCATTGCGAAATTTTGGGTCATTACGTGGAAGCGGGAACTTTTACGAAGCTTTCGCGCGAGCTGAACCGTCTGGAACGCCGTTATCGCCGGTCTGAGATCGGGTTCGAAGAGGTGGAGAAAGCGATCCGGGCTTTCGTGATCCGCTATCATAAGAGCGAGAAAAGGTCGGGCGCCGGGAGCGATCCCAGATCGTGCGTCGTATTGGCCGAATATTTCGAATAAAAAGAGACTGACCTATGCAGCAGGAGGAACCGAGAAGCGAATTGAGAAAGCTGTTCCGGCAGCCCTACGATTCGGAGAAATGGAAGCGGATGCTGATCGATTTTTTCGGTGCGACGGAAATGCGCCGGGAGGCGCGCGTGCTGACCTCGGAGCACGACGAGAAAGTTACGGGTTACGAACTCGGAAAGCTCCGTTTGCCGGGGTTCGATATCGGTCTGTATGAGTTCGAGATCAGGGGATACCGCATCGGGCTGAATCGTGTCGGTCTGCGCTCGTTGGTCAAAAGCTATACGGCCTACGATGTCGAGGCCGCGCTGGTGGTCTATTACGACGACCGTCAGTGGCGGCTGTCGTACATCTGCAATCTGCGCGACGGGAAGACGGCTCCCAAGCGTTTTACCTATTTGTTCGGCAATCCCGACGAGACGTACCGCACGCCCGTCGATCGGTTTCTGCTGCTCAGGAACAAAGGGGTTACGCCCGAAAACATATACGAGGCATTCTCGGTCGAGAAACTGAATGCCGACTTTTTCAACGGCTACAAGGCCCAGTTCAGGAAATTCTGCGCGTATATCGGCGGGCGGGAGAAGTGGCAGCGGGATTATGTCAAGAAGCTGTTGGGGCGGCTCGTCTTCCTGCAATTCCTCCAGAAGAAGGGCTGGATGGGTGTCCCGTCCGAAGCCCGAGGGTGGACGGGCGGCGATGCGAACTACATGCGCACGCTGCTCGACCGTCATAAGGGCAACGACCGGCTGCTCGCCGAGGTGCTCGAACTGCTGTTTTTCGAGACGCTCAACCGCAAGCGGGAGGACGATCTGGCCGATCCGCTGCTGGGCGACCGCATCCGCATTCCTTATCTGAACGGCGGTTTGTTCGACCGCGATGCTCTGGACCGGAACCGGATCGACTTCCCGTATGCTTATTTCGACGAGCTGATCGAGTTTTTCGCCCAGTACAACTTCACGATCGACGAAAACGACCCCGACGACAGCGAGGTGGGCATCGATCCCGAAATGCTGGGGCACATCTTCGAGAATCTGCTCGAAGACAACAAGGACAAGGGGACGTTCTACACCCCGAAGGAGATCGTGCAGTACATGAGCCGCGAGAGCCTGATCCAGTATTTGCGGACGCATACCGACGAAGCGGTTCACGCCGCTGTCGGCCGGCTGATCCGCACGGGCGAGGTCGATCCTGCGCTGCAGAACCCCAAGGTCGCGGCGCGGCTCGACACGCTGCTCCGTGAGGTCAAGGTGTGCGATCCGGCGATCGGCTCGGGCGCTTTCCCGATGGGGGTGCTGGGCGAAATCTTCAAGTGCCGCCGGGTGCTGTACGGCTTTACGAAGCGGCGGGAGGCCTTCTCGCCGTCGAAGGTCAAGCGCGAAATCATCCAGAAGAACATCTACGGCGTCGATATCGAACAGGGTGCTGTCGATATCGCCCGCCTGCGCTTCTGGCTGTCGCTGGTGGTGGACGAGGAGGAGCCGCAGCCGCTTCCGAACCTCGACTACAAGATCATGCAGGGCAACTCGCTGCTCGAAAGTTTCGAGGGGATCGACCTGAGCAGATTCGCCGTGCAGCCCGAAGCGGACGGCTTGCTGTTCGGTTCGCCGGCCGATGCCCAGACCCGCCGGGCGCTCGGACCTCTGATCGGGCAACACTTCTCGGTAACGGACCATGCCGAAAAGGAGGGGATCAGGGGAGAGATCGACGCGATCATCCGGAGCCATATCGGGAATGCGCTCGACCTCAGGGAGCGGGAATTGCTGGCCGAAGAGGCGCAGCATATGCGGGCGGTGAAAGAGAACCGCGAGTTCATCGATAACCCTTCGACCGCCGCAGGCAACCGCCGCAAGTACGAGAAAAACCTGAAATCGGAGGAGGCCAAGTTGAAGCGGACGCAGGAGAAGCTCGAAAAGGTCGGCGCGAGCCGCGTGCACATCGGGCATCTGGACCGCACGAACTGTCCGTTCTTCCTGTGGCACACCTATTTCAAGGATGTGTTCGACCGCGGGGGATTCGATATCGTGATCGCCAATCCGCCGTACCGAATTTTGACTAAAAATAATACGGATAATTCTGAATTGTTCTGTTATATAAAAGATTATGAGTCGATAAAAAATTCATATTCTAAAAATCTTTTTACACTTTTTATAGAATTAGGTATAACTAAATTACTGAAAAAGGGAGCTATTATTGCATATATTATCCCAGAAGGCTTGTTCAAAACGAGAAGTTATGAAGGTTGTACCGGAGTTATGTCGATGTATGGTAATACATTGATAACTGTTACTTTCACGGATTATGTTTTTGAAAATGCGGTAACGGGTAGTTTAATTTTTGTTTATCGTAAGCAACATGATGATTCGATTACAAAAAAATACCATTTTGATTCTAATTATCATCTGAAAGAGATTGTCGAAACCCATAATCCAATCTTATCTAAAGTTTCAAGTGGTGCAACTCCGCTCGCCGAACTAACTACTATTTTCAAGGGGATGGTCGTTAAGAACCGGTCTCAATGTATTTTTTCAGAAAAAAGGAATTTGCCAGATATATTCTTGCTGGGGAAAAATATTTCTAAGTGGGTTGTTAAATCACAAAATCATACGGATTATAAAAATTTATCGATCATTGGAGGTACAAAAAAGTTGTCTAAACATCAGCAAGTTCCAAGAATTCTTATTCGACGCACAGGAGACGCTTTATGTTGTGCGTTTCTTGAAGTCCCAGCACTTACAGAAAGTACATTATATTCGTGCTGGTCGACCACAACAAATGTCTCGAATAGATATTTAATAAGTCTTCTTAATTCAAGATTGTTAGATTATTATAATCATCAGTTGTTTATTACGAATCAGCAAGGTTTTCCGCAGATTTTGATGTCTGATTTGGAACTTTTACCGATTAAAATTGCTGAAAACCAGCAACCTTTTATCGCCCTTGTCGATCGGATTCTCGAAGCCAAGCGCGAGAACCCCGCCGCCGACACCTCGGCCCTCGAAGCTGAAATCGACCGGATGGTCTACGACCTCTACGGACTCACTCCGGCCGAAGTGGATGTGGTCGAAGGGCGGACGCCGCCCGCGGAACGTCCGGACGAAAATAATAGGGGTAAAAAATTCGACTTCTTTATCTCCCACGCCTCGGAGGACAAACAAGACATTGTCCGTCCGCTGGCCGAAGCGCTCAAGGCGGCCGGATGCCGTGTCTGGTACGACGAATCCGAACTGAAGCTCGGGGACAGCCTCCGCAGGAAAATCGATCACGGATTGGCCAATTCGAGATACGGCATCGTGGTCATATCCCGCAACTTCATGAAAAAGAACTGGCCCGATTACGAGCTGAACGGCATGGTGGCCCGTGAGATCGACGGCGTGAAGGTCATTCTTCCGCTGTGGCACGGCGTAACGAAAAAGGAGGTGGCCGCCTACAGCTCGTCGCTTGCCGACAAGCTGGCGCTCGACACGAGCGAAGTCGGGATTCCCGAGATCGTCGGGAAGTTGAAAGAGCTGCTGGCGGAGCCGGTGCCGGAGGAGTGAAATCGGGAGGCGGACAACGGTCCGATGCGGTTGGAGCAATCCCGGGAAACGAAGCCGCGAAACCCGCTGGAGAAGGGGCTGCGGAATCGACATCGGCCTGACGACCCGTCGAGAGGAGTTGGGAGGCATCGTTTCCCCATGGACCCGATTTGCGGTCCGACCGGACGCAGGGTGCGGCGGAACCGTGGGCGCAGATGCGGCGCGGCGCTCCGGTCCTGCCGACGAAAGAAGCGCCGGAGAGTTCGGTCTTCGGAGGCGGCCGGATTCAGGGGTAAATGATGCAGATGCCTCCTGCTCCGCGCCGGGAAAAGCGAAGGGGCTGTCTGACAAATCCGATTTCAACGATTTCACCCCTGTCAGAATGAATTCCGGCAGGGGTGATTTCCGATTTTTGGGGCTTGTTAGACGGCCCCTATCTGTGCCCAGGACAAGACTCGAACTTGCACGAACTAAACGTTCACTACCCCCTCAAAGTAGCGTGTCTACCAATTTCACCACCTGGGCTTGCGTTCCCGAATACGGACTTCGGGAGTGCAAATATAGATACTATTTCGGTTTCTGCAAAATATCCGGTGAAAAAAATCGGATTTCTCGCTTCATTCCGTGCGGATTCTGTCCGTATCGGGTGCAGAGCCTCCCCGGCCGAATCTCTTTTTTCGTCGGTCGCAGACGCCTTTCGGCGGCCGCTACTTCCGCAGCGTCATCTCGTCGAGCAGATAGCCCGCGCCTCCCACGCGGTCGATGACGAAGAGCACGTAGCGGATGTCGACGGCGATGTTGCGGCAAATCTCGGGATCGAACTCCAGATCGCTCATCGTCGAGCGCCACGTGCGGTCGAAGTTGACGCCGATGAGTTCGCCGCGCCCGTTCAGCACGGGCGAACCCGAGTTGCCGCCCGTGGTCTGGTTCGTGGCGAGGAAACAGACGGGGACCGTGCGCCGGCCTTCGATCTGGGTGCCCCAGCGGCCGTAGGCTTTCGAGGCGTAGAGGTCGCGCAGGGCTTGCGGAATGTCGTAGTCGTAGACCGTCGGATCGTCCTTGGCGATGATGCCGTCGAGGGTCGTGAGCGCTTTGTGGCGCTCGCCGTCGGCATAGCGGTAGCCGGCCACGGTGCCGTAGGATACGCGGAGCGTGGAGTTGGCGTCGGGGAAGAAGGCACGCCCGGTGTCCCACTCCTGCAATCCGCGCATGTAGGTCTTGTAGAGCTCCTCCAGACGGGCGCTGCCGAGATTGCGCAGGCGGCGCAGTCCGAGTGCGGCGGTCAGTTCGCCGACGTTCTGGCGTATGTCCCTTTCGAGTGCGGCGAGCTCTTCGCTCGCGGGATCGTCCGCCGCGAGGGCGAACAGATGGTCGGCATAGGCTTCGGCGCCGCCTGCGCGCCGGATGCCTTCGCGCACGGCGGGCAGCAGGCGGTCGCCTTGGCAGAGGGAGGCGTATTCGCCCACGGCGAGCCGCCAGAGCGCCCGTTCGGTCGGGCGGCGCGCTGCGAAGAGCGGATCGGTCCGTTCCGCTTCGGGATAGGGCATCGGCAGCGTGCGGAGGGTCTCGGAGAGGACTTCGAGGTTGAAGAAGATCGGGATGATGCGGGCGTATTCGGCCTTCAGCTCGCGCACGACGTCGCGGTATTCGGGTTTGTCGGCGGCCCACGCTTCGAACGCGGTTTCATAGGCGCGTTTGCGCTCGGCGGTCCGCAGCCGTTCGAGGCCCAGCACTTCGCCCTGCCACTTTTTCCATGCGTTGGCGATGTTGGCGTGGCGGGCCGCATAGAAGATGCGCAGCGCAGGGTCCGTCTCCTGCGCCCGGCCGATCAGATCGAGCCTTGCGGTGCGGATGGCGATTTTGGTCGGATCGGAGATTTTCTGCGCGTATTCGACCGCATCGGAGAGGACGTATTGCTGGGTGTTGCCCGGGAAGCCGTAGATCATCGTGAAGGCTCCCTCCTCGGCGCCGCGGGTCGAGACGGCGAAGTGGCGGCGGGGACGGTAGGGGACGTTCTCGGGCGAGTAGGCCGCCGGCTGGTTGTCCGGACCGGCATAGATGCGGAACAGGGAGAAGTCGCCCGTGTGGCGGGGCCAGATCCAGTTGTCGGTGTCGCCGCCGAACTTGCCGATCGACGAGGGCGGCGCGCCGACCAGCCGCACGTCGTCGAACTGCTGGTAGACGAAGAGGAACTGCTGGTTGCCGTAGTACATCTGCTCGACCGTCGCGCGGTAGTTGGGGCCCTCCTTCTCGGCTTCGGCGATGATCCGCTCGGCGGTTTCGCCCGCCGCGATGCGGTCCGTTACATCGTCCATGCGCACCAGAAAGCGCACGAAGAGCCCCTCGGCCGGCAGCTCCTCGGCCGCGGACATGGCCCAGAATCCGTGCGTGAGGTAGTCGTGGTCGACGCTCGACAACGCCTGCACGGCGTCGTAGCCGCAGTGGTGGTTCGTGAGCAGGAGCCCGCGTTCGGAGATCAGCTCGCCCGTGCAGAAGCCGCCGAACGAAACGACGGCGTCCTTCATCGAGGCGCGGTTGACGGAGTAGATGTCTTCGGCCGTGAGGCGGAATCCTTTGGAGCGCATGTCCCCGATGCGCGATCGGATGAGGCTCGGGAGCCACATGCCCTCGTCTGCGAGAGCGGGCAGTGCGAGCAGCGTACAGAGTACGGCGAACAGTGTGCGTTTCATGGGTTTGGTGTTTTACAGTCGTTTAATCGCTTCGGCACATTCCCGCATGCGCGCGGAGTGCGGTCGGAGCGGGGTTGCGGATTCTGTCGTGCAAGATACGGAATTCCGTCGGATTATCCGAGAAATTCGTTCAGTTCGACGTAGAGTTTCTGCACCGGCAGCCCCATCACGTTGTAGAACGAGCCTTCGATGCGTTCGATGGCGGCATATCCGATCCACTCCTGTATGCCGTAGGAGCCGGCCTTGTCGTAGGGTCGGAAGGTGTCGAGGTAGTAGGCGATCTCCTCGCCGGCGAGGGGCCGGAAGCGGACGTCGGTGCGTGCGCCGAACGAGCGGCTGCGCTCCGCGGTGCGGAGCGTAACGCCCGAGACGACCGTGTGCGTCGCGCCGGAGAGGCGCCGGAGCATCGCGGCCGCGTCGTCGCGGTCGCGGGGCTTGCCCAGCACGGCGCCTTCCGAGACGACCACCGTGTCGGCCGTGAGCAGAATTTCGTGCGGCGCGAGGGGATGGGGATAGGCGTCGCTCTTGAGGCGTGCGAGGTAGAGCGGCACCTCCTCGGCGGGCAGCGTCGGCGGGTAGCGTTCTTCGCAGTCGTATTTCGGTGCGAGTTCGAACGGCAGGCCGCAGGCGGCGAGCAGTTCCCGCCGGCGGGGCGACTGCGAGGC